>CAXPFQ010000011.1:0-49629 GCA_964216615.1 Schleiferiaceae bacterium | reverse complement strand
GTTGGGACAGCGTACTTTCTATTCTTCAAATGCCGGGCGGCGTTCCTGTAGCAACGGTAGCATTAGATGGTGCAAAGAACGCTGGTATCCTTGCTGCACAGATTGTGGGTTCTTCGGATGCAGCGGTATTGCAACGTGTGGTCGACTACAAAGAAGGCCTCAAAGCCAAAGTCTTAAAAGGTGCTGAGGAAGTAAAGGCGAAGTACACTAAATAAGGCACAATTTTCGCTACCTTTTAGGTATGCGAAGCCCCATCAATATTTCCATCCCTGAGCCATGCGGAGAAAGCTGGCAGAATATGACCCCAGTTCAAGGAGGTCGTCACTGCGATGTATGTGATAAATGCATTGTGGACTTCACGGAAAAAAGCGATCGTGAGATTTATAAAGCATATCAGAAAGAGGGAAAAATCTGTGGCCAATTTCGTGCTGACCAACTCAATCGACTCATTTCAACGCCAAAAGAAAAACGCGTGCCTATGGGTATTGCCGTGGCATTAGCTTTAACTACTAGCACACCTTCAGCAGCACAAGAATCTAATTCTCAAACTACAGTTTGTACCCCTAAGGAAAATAAGACTGAGGCACCCATCAGCATTTCATCAGTAGATACTACAAAACCGCATTTCAAAGGTTATGTATATAGTTTAGAAACGAATGAACCCATTCCTTTTACAACAGTCCTATTATACTCAAAGGGTGATATAGTATACAGCACTCTTGTAGATTTTGACGGGCACTATGCTATACCTCACTCTTTATTTGACAGCACTTCTGTGGATCAGTTGTGCATTACAATGATTGGATATGAAGATCAAATATGGCATTTTGACTCACCTCTTCATTCGTTGACCGAATTTGAGAACGTGGTTTCAATGAAAACTTCGATGGATTTGGGTCTGGTAGAGGCAACTTTAGGCATAGTTGTCGTTAGAAAAGCACCTTGGTACAAAAGGCTGTGGTGGCGTATTATACGTCCGTTTCACTAGGCGATATCGCCCCTTTCAATCGTTTGACGATCCACCATCCCAAAGGGACATAGGAGATCCAGAGTAAAAGTAATGGTATGATGTTCACGGCCTTCATAAAGCCCATTGGATCCCCTCCGTTTTCTTGAATCTCAAGAATAAAATAAATGACATACGCAACATAAAGGAATACAAGACAAAGCGTACTCCCCACCCAATACTTGCGAAGGAATGATTGAAAAAAATCTTCGTACGGCTTACTACCCACCTTTTTATACCACACCCAATTCATCCACGCATGAAAGGGCAATGAACCAACCATCGCGATTCCGCAACTAATTAAGAATACGAATCCAGCTCCGTCAAGGTAAAACGTGCCATTAGGTATGTTGATCAACAGATTAACTAATACCGACAAGAGCAAGCTGCCCAAAATAGCGCTACCTAGATAGTAAGCAAGAGCATATTTAGTAGGCATCTACAATCGTTTCAAGTGAGAAATCAAAAGCTCCTTCTTCCTATTGCTCACTGGGACTGTAGACCCATCATGCAATAACAGATATCCACCATCGGCGCTGACGTACCGGCTCACCATTTCTAAGTTAACAAGGTGACTCTTGTGCACTCGTTCAAACCCCGCGGGACGCAACAAGGTCTCATACTCCTTCATCGTCTTAGACGCGAGTACGGAGGTTTTGTTGTTCAAGAAGAACTGGGTGTAGTTTGAACTGCTTTCGCAACGGACGATCTCATTGACATTGAGAATGTACATTCCCTCTGTCGTAGGGATGACCAATTTTTTCGGCGCCTCCTTCGATGCCGCAGCTGCAATATTTGCCTGCTGGGCGGGAATTCTTGAAGCCCCTGCCTTTCGTACGGCCTTGACCAAATCTTCCGCATCGATAGGCTTTAACAGGTAATCCAACGCCGCATGTTTGATCGCTTGAATGGCAAACTCATCGTGGGCGGTCGTGAAAATCAAACCTGGGAGATCGCTGCCTGTCCACTGATTAATAAGGTCAAAACCGGATTCGCCATTTAAATTGACATCCAAGAAAATGACATCGACATCTTCCTCGTCCAGTGCTTCTAGTGCCTCTTTCACAGTTTGACACAATGCAACGACCTCTACCTCGGGACAGAAGAGGTTGAGCTTCCCTTGAAGGGCCTCCAAAACGGGACGTTCATCGTCTAACAAGAGTGCACGCATGGGCAGTTAAGATTTAATTCTAATGTACGTGTTAGCCGTCATTTTCCATAGTTAGAATGAGTGAAACCTGCATTCCATCGGGTGAATGTTCTTCGCCCAATCGTTTGCAGTGCAACGAGAACTCGCCGCCATACTTTTTGGAGAGCAGGTGAAGGCGTTCTTCAATGATGGCCAAACCGTGACTTTTTGAGGCTTTCTGCGCGGGGTCAAAACCCGGGCCGTTGTCGGTGATGGTGATTTGGACGGATGGGCCTTGAAGTGAGAATTGGACCCTAATACTGCCCTCCTTGCCCTCCGCCAACAAAGGTCGAATGGCATGCTGCACGGCATTTTCCACCAAGGGCTGAACGAGCATTGGCGGCACGTGGTACTCGTATGGATCTAACTCATCGTCTACTTCGACGGAAGTTTTGAAAGTGCCGTAACGCAGGATACAGAGGTCGAGGTATTTCTCGATGAGTTCCTTTTCATCCGCTATAACCATGGAGGTACTACGTGAGCTGTCGAGAGTAAGGCGCATCATCTTAGCCAATTTTCCCATGTACTGCACCGCATCCTTGGGTTGGTTTTTAAAGATGAAGTTGGATATAGCGTCGAGGGCATTAAAGAGGAAATGTGGATTCATCTGCAAGCGCTTGCTCGCTAATTCTGCATCGGCCAATCGCTCCTGTAGCTCAAGTTTTTCTTGAATCTTAATCTTAGCTATGCGCTGCCTGTACCATATTCCTGTAGCAATAAGGATGATGGCGATGGACCAAAACAGCGGACGTTTGTACCACCATGCGGAGATACGGTATTCAAAGCGATCGTTTGTGCTCCCTTCGAAATCTAATCGGTGGCTGGTCTGTATTTCGAGGGTATAGTTGCCAGGTGCGGGGCGCACGAAAAGGACGGGTTCGCCGGGCGTGAAGGTATTCCAAGGATCGCTATTAATGCGGTAGCGTCCGTGTATTGGGGCAGAGGAGTATTTTTTATGCGTCGTGGTGAAGCCTATAGAGGCCGGTTCCACCTCAAGGTCGTCGAAAGAGGAAATGGCAAGACCGTTGGCAGTAAGGTCGATATGAGGTTGGGAAAGGGAATTGGGCGCCCCTTTATTATCAAATGTCCACAATCCCATAGGGGTCGCTACCCACAAATCATTGCCGATCACGGCTATATCGTAATTTCCAGGTCGAAAAGCGGGTAAGCCACGAGCCATGCCGAGTGTGTACCGTATGCCATCTTCGTTGAACACATCAATACCGTCGGCATAAGCGCCATAGTACAGCTCATCCGCGGTATCTACGTCGTAGTAAGTAGGATGCGACTGACGCTCGGGCATGGGCTCAAAATCGTCCATGGTCCACTCTCCATTGAGAAGTTTATTCAGTTCAATATGCCCCAGTGGTGTACGGGCGTTTGCCCCGTCAAATGCAAAAATAGGTAGGCCTGAACCCACTTTATTCCATTTGAACGCTGCGTTATCCCACTGGTAGTATCCACTTTCTACACTCAGCAGCAACCCAAATTCTGTAGGTCCTAGATCAAAGATTAGGCCTTTAAAATTCTGACGGTTGAGCTCAAAACCGGATTCGTCTAGAGTCACTAATTCTGATCCTATTCTCAAAAAATTCAGTCGCTCAGTACCTAAGGTCATGCGCCAAATTCCTGATGCTTTATTACTAATCTGTATGGCGGCATCACTATAGACAATTTGAACGCCATCGGCAGTGATGATATATTTTGTGCCATAATCGTTGGTAACTTCAAAGGGATACGCTTGCAGATCACCCTGAATCTCAGGCACTAATCCGCTATCGCCAACGGAAAAACTAAAAATCGAGCTGCGGCTAAATTTCTTGAATTGCTTACTGGGCTTAATGAATCCATCGAGCAATTCGTATACGCCTGAACCCTGGGTTCCCAAATACAAGCGGTCACCATGGTACACGGCACTTATAACCGGATCCGCAGGAAAACCCTGTGCACGTCCTACATTCTGCGCCTGCAATGCAGGCACAAGAAAAAGCAATAAAATCCTCGGAAACCATTTCATAACACAATGTTAGGGAATCAATTCTTAATTACTTTTGTCCTATGAAAGGAATTACAGCCATTGCCCTTGGGGTTTTATTTTTTACTTCGTGTACTACCGATGAACAGCGTTTCAACCGCGAAATTGCTGAAATAGAAGATTATATAGCCTCTACGGGTCTTGATTTTACTCCTACAGGTACCGGTTTGTATTACCACGTTACAAAGGAGGGCAACCTCAACCGAGTTCCAGACAGCACGAATGAGGTAAGTTTCAAGCACATTGGCTACCTCCTCGACAGTACCATCTTTTCTTCGGGCTGGTATGCCTCTGATCACGTAGCTATGCCGTTCTTAGTTCAAGGTTTCCAGCAAGGCCTTCAAGCCTTAGGTGAAGGCGGACGCGGGGTCATCGTATTTCCGTCGGAACTAGGATATGGCAAAAAAGGTGCGAGCACGGTACCTAGCTACAGCCCCATCGCGTTCCAGGTAGAACTCGTCAGTTACTATTAGGATAACTTTTAGATTTCCACATTTCTTGGGATTTAGAGGATTAGGGTCCAATTTATTTGGAAATCCCTTCCCATGTCCCTACCTCTTGCGTTGTGGCTGTACCTAGCCCACATCAATCCCTTTGACCTTCCTCCCTCGAGCACGCAATCGCTGTTCCTGGAAGGCTACGGCTTTGACGGTGCCTTTTCCGCACGGGTCGGCTACCGCAACGGCAACATCGGCCTACAGCTCCACCACGAACAACTCGTCCCCTATTCCTCCACGCAAATCCAAGGGCAATACGGCCTCTGGATCAATGAGAACTGCTGGATACAAGCCAAACTCGCCCCCGCCCTAACGGCCCTAGCTTCCCAAAGCTACTGGCAACCGCCGTGGGGCGTGCAAACCCTCTACCACAGTGACGAGATGTGGTTGTACGGGGCGGTGGAGCGGGATGAACATTGGGTCCTGAGGCTTCGGCAAGGCATAGTTCTAGACAAGCATTGGTCCATAAGCGCCGGCTGGGATTGGCAAGAACGCGGCCAGTTAGTCTATTCAGTCCAATTCAATCAAAACCCCTGGCACCTTCAGTACCTACAATCCGGATCCCATTGGTCACTACACCTCCATCTTCCTTATAAAGAATTCTACCTCAGCCTAGGACTTCGTAACCACCACCTTCTCATCCCGCCCCGATGGTACGCCCCTCTGCCCTGATCATCTTCTCGACCCTCTACCTGCCCACTTGCGCCCAAACACAGCAGTGGCACGAAACCCTACGAGATACGCTCACCCTAAACAACTGCCCGCCCACCCTGCTCTGGCAGGAGTACGGACTGAGCAAGGCCGCTGTATTTGAGGTCTGTACCTACCGTGATGCCGTTGGGAAAATCCTCACCTACGACGAGCTGATCCCCATCACCTCCTTAGACAGCAACATGCTCCACACCCTCATCGAGCAACTGCCCCTAGACCGCTCTACCGAACGGCGTGGCGGAACCTCCGCCTCCTGTCGTCTCCTCCCCTCGAGCGCCACGCCCCTCCAAACCACTATCCACCACACCAGCGGGCAATGGCGTGCGAGCTGGCACCGCGACAAGGGAATGCACTATGGCGGGTTTCTGCAAAGCCGCCAGCAGGCGGGCGCGGTGGAACTGAAGGTGCTTACGGGCCAATTCTTTCTCAGTGCCGGCCAAGGATTGGTGCTGTCCGCGCCCACCTTCGGGGTGCCGCAGAGCCGCGAGTTTTTTGGGAGGGGGTTGCGCGGGACGGCCAGTGCCTATGGCAGTGAGAGGGGTTGGGCGGTGGAGGCCGTGAGCGGCTCGTGGACCGCCGCTTTGGGACGTGGCGAGGACGGCGGTTTGGGACGGGCGCAGTGGGAAGGCCAGAAGGGATATGTGGGGGCGGCTTGGCGCGGGGATGAGGCTAGTGTGTACGGTAAATGGTACGGTGGGAATTGGCGGTATTATGGGGAATGGAGCCGGGAGAAACAGTGGATTGGGGTGAACGGATGGATGGACGATGTGTTGGTCGAAGGCAATGTAGAGCGCGAGGGAGCACAGTGGGTGCCGAATATGGTGATGAGCGGGCGGCAGGTTTGGGGGGATTGGCAATGGAATTGGCGGGCGGGACAGGTCAGTGCGCGGTGGCAAAAAGGGCGTTGGCAGGTGTTTGTGGCCAAGAAGGAATGGATGCGAACGGTGGTAAGTTACGAGAATGACGGGTTCAAAGTGCAAGGTTACGGTCACGGAGATAGCCGAGGGGTGAGCGTGAGAAAGGAGTTGGTGAGGGGCGAGCACAAGTGGCAATGGATGTGGGCGGCAGCGGAGGTGCACCAGGGCCCTATCTGGATGACTATGCCTTATATGCCGGGCAGCATTCCTAGCATGGCACTGTACGATAATTTTTTCGGTGGCGCGGTGGGCTGGCGGTACAAGGGAATGGCGCTGCTGGGCAGCTGGAATGTGGGAGAAGCGCCTGAGGTGGTTGGCTCGCTTCGGTGGGATTTAAGAGCATTGGCCCCAGTGCTGCCAAAAATCCGGATAACTTTTGGCCACTACTTCCGGATGCTCGATGGACAGGGGCATGAGCATGGAGAGCGGGGCGAGTGACATGGCGACGCGGTGGTCTTCGCGGGAAGGTTGCGGGCCCAGGGCTGCGAACGTATGTGGGTAGGAAGTACAGGCGAGGCTATGGTCGGTGGCTTGGACCGTGATGCCCCATTCCGTTGCGAGGTCCACCAAGGCTTGCAATCTATCGCATTCCTTGTGGGGTAAGGTCGAGAGTCCGAAGATCTCCATGGGCTGGCGTAGGGCGAAGCAGGTGGTGATCAACGCTTGGGCAAGGTCTGGGCATTGCTCGAGGTTGTAGACGAGTTTGCTGTAGGCAAGGGTACTCTTTTTGGTGAGTTGGAGGCCATTTGAGGTGAACGTATGGCCGACGCCAAGCGGTTCAAAGTAGTCGAGGACCTTGCGGTCGCCTTGGAGACTGTGGGGTTGAAGGCCGGGGAAGAAAAGTGAGGCAGAGGTGGATAAGGCGACCGCCTCGCACCAGAAAGCCAGCGCGGACCAGTCGCGTTCGAGCGCGATGGTATGCGGGGTCGTGGCGGTGTAGGGCGCCATGGCCGCACTGTTTCCGTCTAGGGTGATATCGAAGCCCAATTCCTTCATCATCGCCACGGTCATTTCTACATAACTGCGCGACGGCAAGGATTCCCAGCTCAGTTTTAGGCCTTTGGGGAGTGCGGGGCCGATGAGCATGAGGGCGGTGAGGAATTGGGAACTTTTCAAGGCTCCGAGAGCGAGGGAGGAACGGGTGAGTGAGGCCCCGCAAATGCGCAGCGGCGGATGCTGGTCCTTCCCTTCATAGGTAATATCTGCCCCAAGGGCATTGAGGGCGTCGACCAGTTCCGCGATGGGTCGGCTGTTCAGGGCATCGGTGCCGCTGAGGACCTTAAGGGCACCGGCTTGGGTGGCCCAGTAAGCCGTCGCGAAGCGCAAGGTGGTGCCGCCGGCGCCAACGTGGACGTCGCGCTCATCAGAGGATAAAGCTTGGGCGAGGAAGCGCGAATCTTCGGCCTTGGGAGTGGCCCTTAGGGTGAGGTGCGGGTATAGGGCAGCAAGGATCTGGGCTCGGTTCGCCAAGCTTTTGTTGAGGGGCAAATCCACGGTGCCTTCTAGGATACCGGAATGCTTGGGGAGATGGAGCAACGCGTCCATTAGAGGGAATTCAGGTGTTGAACGGCAGCGCGGAATTGGTCCCTAGAAATAGGACAATCAAAGGTAGGAGTGCCGATATTTTCCAGCAGCACAAAGCGCACTTGCCCTTCGGCATTTTTCTTATCGGCTTGAATTAGCGCCCACAGGGCATCGAGGTCATTTTCGCCCACCTTGGTCCACGGATAGCTTTGGCTTAAAGCGTTGAGTGCATCGTGTTGCTCGCTCAGGTATAGCGCCACATGAAGGCCTTGAATGACCGCCGCACCATGGCTGATGGGGCTGTGTTCGGCGCACCAAGATTCCCAGGCATGGCCAAAGGTGTGGCCAAGATTGAGGACCTTGCGCAGGCCGTTCTCTTTAAAATCAGATTGCACGATGGCCAGCTTGGTCTCCACGCTTTGTTTGAGGTACGCGTCGTTCAGGGTTTGGGGCGTCCATTGCAGCACTTGGGGCCAATTTTGCCCTGATAACAAGCTGTGCTTGATCATCTCGCCGTGCCCACTGCGCCATTCCACTTCCGGCAAGGTGCTCAAGAAGGAGGGGTCAATCAAAACGAGCTCGGCATCGGTGAAGGTGCCTACTTGGTTTTTAATACCGTCGTGGTTGATTCCCGTCTTCCCTCCCACGCTAGCATCGACCATGGCGAGGAGCGAGGTAGGAACGTTGATGAAGGGGATGCCGCGCTTGAAGGTGCTCGCCACAAAACCGCCAAGGTCGAGGACGACTCCGCCCCCTACATTAATGATCAGACTATTGCGGTCGGCGCCGTATTCCAACAACACAGACCACAGTCCCGCAGCTACTTCTATGGATTTGCTGCCCTCACCGGGTTCAACTTCAAGGATTTCGAAATTGCCGTCGATATGAGGTAATTGGCCCACAAAACCGGGCAAACAAGCACTGGTATTTGAGTCCACCAACAGGAACGTTTTTGACGGGCGCTGGGCCTTGAGATAGGCATCTAATGCTGCATATCCCGAAGCTGAATAAACCGGTGCTGTTCCTTGCTGTTTCACATACCAAAAGTACGATTTGAAACCTATATTTGGAGTCCAATTCACAGGCAGATGATTGACTTCACCAATACAAAGGTGGCATTCGGTATGAAAACCAATGCAGACTTAAAACAAAGTCGACTTCTTTTCACTTCTCTTAAATCAGCAAGAGTGGTGGGCATGCTGAAGAATATAACCCTCGCCGCCTTAGCGATACGATTACCTATCAAAGGAATTGTTAAGGCGACGGTGTTCCGCCAATTTTGTGGCGGCGAGACCATAGAGGAATGTCAACGACAGATCGATCGCCTAGCTAAAGGCAAGGTTGGAGCCATCTTAGATTACAGTGTTGAGGGTAAAGCTGAAGAATCAGATTTTGACCGAACGATGCAAACTACTATTGAAACCATGGAGTTTGCGGTAGCCAATGATGATGTCCCTCTCAGTGTTTTCAAACCTACTGGCTTAGGAAACATTGGAATCTATGAAAAAGTAAGTCTAGGTGATCCATTGAATGAAACAGAAAAGGTTGCTTGGGAGAATACGAAGACTCGTTATTCACAGATCTTCGCCAAAGCAAACGAACTTGGAGTGCCTGTTATGGTCGATGCGGAAGAAAGTTGGATTCAGCCGGCCGTTGATGAGCTGGTCATCCACTACATGAAAAAATACAATGGCGAACATGCATTGGTCTACAATACAGCCCAGCTTTATCGTCATGACCGGCTACAACAGTTGAAAGACGCCCTAGCTTTGGCCCAGAAAGAAGGGTTTATCTATGGGGTAAAGATCGTACGCGGCGCATACATGGAGAAAGAACGTGAACGCGCTGCAAAAAAGAGCTATGCCGATCCCATTCAACCAAACAAAGCAGCTACTGATAGCGATTATAATGCCGCCGTGGATTTGATTTTAAACAATCTGGATCATATGGCCGTGGTGTTCGGAACCCATAATGAGCAAAGCATTCAATTAGCTGCGGAAAAAATGGCTGCGCTGGGTATTCCTCCCAGCGATCCACGGGTGCTTGTCGCGCAACTTTTTGGTATGAGCGATCATATTAGCTTTAACGCAGCAGCCTATGGTATGAATGTGGCCAAATACCTGCCCTTTGGACCGGTTAAAGATGTTCTGCCCTATTTATTCAGACGTGCCGAAGAGAATACATCCGTTGAGGGTCAGACTGGGCGGGAATTATCTCTTATTCAAGAAGAAGTTAAGCGCAGAAAACAAGCTTAATCGGTAATTTGTACGTCTAGTACTCTAACTGTATCCTTACAATTCTGAAGTAGAATCTCATAGGCATGACGTTGATGTTCAAATGCTATTTCATATTCACCACAAGGTTTCTTGCGGGGATCAGTAAAATCTAAGGTTCCATCGACTATTGCCTTGTAGTATAGACTGTCCTTGCTAAGGTCTAAAGCATCATGTACTAATGAGTTACTATCTAGTGTTTTGGTTCGAAATACTTTTTTAACCCGAGCCGAAGGAAAGTATGCGAAGTCAAAATCTCGATCACCCCAAATCATATAATATACAGCTATGCCAAGGCCTACGCCGATGAGGTAGAATAAGAGTCGTCGTAAAAATGCCATGGATATACGCTTTATTTAGGAGGGTATTAGGAATGATATGGGGGCACAAAGATAGAATCTTCCCCTTACAAGGCACCGAACAATAAGCTATCATTTGAGAAGGGGAGATCGAAATGCTCGCCCAAATGTCTTTTAGTGAGCAGCCCCTTGTACATGTACAGTCCCGCTCGAACATTCAAGTCATAGTGTAAACAATCTTCCACACCACCACTATCAGCCACCTGCTGCAACAACGGCCCTACAATATTACTCATGGCAATAGTCGCTGTATGCCCTACCGCACTGGCCATGTTTGGCACCATGTAGTGAATGATTCCAAATTTCTCGAAGGTCGGCGCATCGTGCGTAGTCAACTCAGAGGTCTCAAAACACCCGCCGCTATCAATACTTATATCAATAATCACGCTGTTCGGCTCCATCGCCGCAATCATATCCTCAGTCACTACCATTGGCGTACGACCTTCTACCGGCCTAAGCGCACCAATGACAATATCGGCCTTCATCAATCGCTTCGACACCACCAAATCCTGGATGACCTCCGTCCCTACACTGCTGCCAAACATTTCTTGGGCATCGCGCAACCTGTTGATATTGCTGTCCATCAGGATCACCTGAGCGCCCATGCCTTGGGCCGCGCGCACGGCCGAGAGGCCGGCGACGCCGGCGCCCAGCACCACCACACGGGCAGGCAACACGCCGGGAATGGGCCCCATGAGTTTTCCTTTTCGCGAGCCGTGGGCGCCGTCCGCGAGTAGGCTCGCGCCTACACGCGCGGCCATCTGCCCCGCAATCTCACTCATGGCCATTCTCAAGGCACTTTGGTCTTCGGAATTGCGCACTTCCTCCAGGGCAAGTGCGGTGATTTTTTTATCGGCGAGCGCTTTGAAGTAGGCGCGGTCGCGAGTGCGCAGTTGAAGGGCACTAATGAGGGTTTGGTTGCCCTTCATGAGCGCTATTTCAGCGGGCGTGGGTGGCGCTACCTTCGCGACGATGGCACACTGGAAGATGGTGCCAGTGTCGGAAATAATATCCGCCCCGGCATCCGCGTACATGCGATCCGTGAACCCCGCTAATTCCCCCGCGCCTTCTTCCACCATAATGGAATGGCCGGTGCGGGTGAGGATTTGTACAGTTTCAGGAGTAAGCAAGATTCGGTGCTCATTCATTTCGCGCTCCTTAGGAAGCCCAATATGCAAGTTCATGCTCTTGGTATCTACCGCCAATCGCTCTTCTTGTGTTGCCCAGGCCGTTTCAGACCAGCTGATGTAATCACTCATAATTCCACGCTATTTTTTGTGTGCTGAGGCTGGGGTAAAAACGCACAGTACGCTGTCCGGACGGTGTAGCCGTGAGGTACACCACCCCAACAGTGTAGGGTAATAAAGATCGTACTTTTTCTCCCCATTCGATCCACATCGGGCAGCCATCTTCGAGATATTCTTCCAAGCCGACATCATAGGCCTCCTCTTCCGAGGTCAAGCGGTACGCGTCAAGGTGGTAGAACCTTCCCTTTGGACCATAGTGCTCTTCGATGAGTGCAAAGGTCGGCGAGGACCCGCGGTCTTCGCTGCCCCAGGCCTCAAGCAAGGCATTGCACAAGGTCGTCTTTCCAATGCCCATGGGCGCTTCAAGAAGATTAACGTGGTGTTCGGTATGATCGAGAATGTGCGCGGCGAGCGTTGGCAGATCTGCCAAGGTCACGGCCTCATAGCACCAATGATCATTTTGGAACGTGAATCGCATAAGGAATTATCAATTCCTCCAAAGATACCCCACCGTGCTGATATGTGTTGCGGTAGTACTGGGCAAAATGGTTGAACCTGTTGGGATACACATAGAAATAGTCCGACAGGGCGAAGATGTATTCGTCCGCAATGTGCTGCTTCGGCAAGCCGACAGATTCGGGGTTCTTGATGACCAAGCTGTGTTTGGACGGGTAACTCATCCCATTGCCATTCTTGTATCGCAGGTTGGTGGTGAGCTCCTTGGTCCCCACCACCTTGGCGGGACGCTGAACATTAATAGTACCATGGTCGGTGGTGATGATTACCGTATAGCCCTGCTCCCCGGCCCACTGCAACATTTTCAGCAGCGGCGAACCTTCAAACCAGGTCTTGGTAATCCGTCTATATGCGGCATCATCACTGGCCAATTCCCTAATGACCTCCGTATCCGTCTTCGCATGCGAAAGCGTATCCACAAAATTATACACCAATGCCACGAGGTCGTTGTGCTTTTGCTGGTGGATGTTGTCGAGCAATTTATTGGCCCCACGCAGGTTGACCACCTTGTGGTATTCCATTTTTTTTGCACCTAGGCCCAATTGGCTTAATTGGTCCCTCAACAACTCCCCTTCAAACTGGTTTTTCGAACCTTCGTCCTGCTCTTCCACCCAATATTGAGGTGTTTGCTTCTTAATCTGCACGGGCATCTTCCCAGCGAACAACGCATTTCGCGCATACTGGGTGGCCGAGGGCAAAATACTGTTGTAAATGCCTTCCTTCTTGGTCTGGAAATACGGCGCCAAGGCAGGCTTGATCGCCAACCACTGGTCCAACCTCAAGTTGTCCATCACCACAAAGAACACCTTATGGCCGTCGCGCAATTGCGGCGCCACCACTCTGTTCACGAGCTCATGGGACAGCATGGGACGGTCCTCTTCACTTGCAAACCAATGTTCGTATTCCGCCGAAATGAACCTTCCAAAAAGCTCATTGGCCTCCTTCTTCTGGGTCGCCAACACGCTCTTGAGCCCCTCTTCCGGACTTTCGTCGAGCTTCATCTCCCAGCTCAATAATTTCTTGTAAAACTCCGACCACTCCGCCCAGCTGTCGAGCTGCTGCATCTCCATGGTCATCTTGCCAAACTCCTGTTGGTACCCTCGTACGTTGGCTTGTGTGACCAATTCTTTGCCGTCCAAAATCTTCTTTAGTGCCAACAAAATCTGCATAGGATTCACCGGCTTGATCAGGTAATCCGCGATTTTCGAGCCTATGGCCATTTCCATAATGCGCTCCTCTTCGCTTTTCGTCACCATGACCACGGGCAATTCCGGTTGCATCGCCTTGATTTTTTCCAAGGTTTCTAACCCGCTTAACCCCGGCATATTCTCGTCCAAAAACACCGCGTCAAAGCCAGTCTCTTGCACCATATCTAAGGCATCGCTGCCGTTATTACAGGTCGATACCGCATAGCCTTTACCTTCCAAAAAAAGCAGGTGCCCTTTGAGCATATCAATTTCGTCGTCGACCCATAAAATATTCGGCATAAACTTTCGTTTTTAACTATGTTAAAAGTAATGAGGATTGGCCCCGCATTCGCCCCCTAGCCTTTGCTATTTTTACCTTTTAGCCAAAACGCAGCATTTTGAGCAGCAAGAACAAAATCATTAACGACCCAATCTACGGGTTTATTACCATTCAAGATCCGCTAATTTACCAGCTGATCGACCACCCCTACTTCCAAAGATTGCGCCGCATAAGCCAGCTTGGTCTGACCTACCTGGTCTACCCAGGGGCCTACCACACCCGCTTCCACCACGCCATAGGCGCCATGCACCTCATGGGCCGTGCCATCTACACTCTTCGTCAAAAGGGACATGAGATCACCGAGGAAGAGGAACGTGGAGTGAAGGTCGCCATCCTGCTTCACGACATAGGACATGGACCCTTTTCTCACGCTCTCGAGCACACGCTTATCCCAGGGGTGAGCCACGAAGCCTTGAGCTTGAAGATCATGGAGCGCCTCAATGAAACGTTCGGGGGCCAATTAACCACTGCCATCGACATCTTCACCAACAACCACCCCAAAGCCTTCCTCCACCAACTCATCTCCTCGCAGCTCGATATGGACCGCTTGGACTACCTACGCCGCGACTCTTTCTATTCCGGCGTGACCGAAGGAAGTGTCAATTCTGAGCGCCTGCTGACCATGCTCAACGTGAAGGACGACCAGCTCGTAGTGGATTCGAAAGGCATCTACAGCGTCGAAAAATTCCTGGTCGCCCGCCGACTCATGTATTGGCAAGTCTACATGCACAAAACAGTGCTCAGCGCCGAGTTTATGCTCGTGAACATCCTCAAACGCGCCAAATACATCGCCGAAAAAGGGGACCAACTTCTCGGCACCGCGGCCCTACGCCACTTCTTGCATGCAGATTATACTTGGAACGATTTTGAAGAAAACCCAGCCATCTTAGACAAATTCCTTGAACTCGATGATTTCGATCTCATGAGCGGCATCAAGGATTGGACTACGCACGGCGACATCATTCTGAGCCAGCTCAGCCGACGCATCACCGAACGCAACCTCCTTAAAATCCGCATCCAGGCCGATCCGTTCCCGCCAGAAACCGTGGAACGACTACAATCTGCCATTCGCGAGCAATACCAGTTCACCGAAGGCGAGGAAGCCTACCTTTTCATCGAAGCCAAGGTGAAAAACCACGCCTACAACAATCAAAAGGGACACATCAACCTCCTCTACAAGGACGGCCACACCAGCGACATCGGCCAAGCTGCTGATCAAATGACCATAAAAGCCTTGAGCGAACCCGTAGAACGGCACTTTATTTGCTTCCCAAGAGAACTCAAACACCTAATATGACACACGAGGCATTGACATTAGGCGCCATTTGCGCCAACCTCCAACTGACCTGCCCTGAAGGCCAGGAAGATAGGGCCATCACCGGTGTCGCCACCTTGCAAGAGGCGGGGCCTGCAGATTTGAGCTTCTTGAGCAACCCGAAATACGTCGACCAAGCCAACGCCTCCAAGGCCGGAGCCATTTTCGTCGGCGAGAAGGTGGAGCTCAACAACACCACTGCCACCATCGTTCGTGCCAAAGACCCTTATCTAAGCTTTGCCCTTCACCTGCGTTTCATCGAAGGCAAGTTCTCCGAAGCTAAGGGCCAGCATCCTTCTGCCATCATCGACCCCAAAGCCCAAGTGCATCCTACAGCCGTTGTAGAAGCTGGGGCAATCATCGAAGAAGGTGCTGTAGTAGGTGCCCACAGCCGCATCGGCATAGGTGCAAAGATTTTACACGGCTGCATCATTGGCGAACATACTACCATCAAGGCGGGCGCTGTTATTGGTTCTGAAGGTTTTGGCTTTGCGCCAGACCAGCAAGGGCATTATCATCGTATCCCACAATTGGGCATTGTACGCATTGAAAATAACGTGAGCATAGGTGCCAATACCACTGTGGACCGCGCTGCCCTCGGCGAAACTATTATTGAAGAAGGCGCAAAAATTGATAACCTCTGTATGATCGCTCACAATGTTCGCATCGGCGCACACACCGTCATGGCAGCACAGACGGGCATTGCGGGCTCTACGACCGTAGGTAAACACTGTATGATTGGGGGCCAAGTAGGCATCATAGGACACCTCACCATTGGGGACCATGTCAAAATATATGCGCAGACCGGAGTGATGCACGATGTTCCGTCGAATAGGACTATCTTTGGCTCGCCGGCTTTAGAACACAGACACTTCTTGAAATCCTTTGCAGCGTTCAAGAAACAAGGCGAATAAACTTTATGAAGCAACTCACACTTTCTTCTTCCATTTCATTCGAAGGAACTGCCCTTCACACAGGAGAAACCGTTCACGTAACCTTACACCCTAGCGACACCAACACTGGTATTGTGTTCGTTCGTACGGACCTTGACAACGTTGAGATTCCTGCGGATGTGAAATTCGTAAACCGCACCGAACGTCAAACCATATTACAAAAAGGCGATGCCTCCGTAGGCACGGTAGAGCATTTGATGGCCAGTTTGTACGCCTTAGGCATCGACAACTGTCGCATTGATTTGGACGGGAGAGAAATCCCCATTCTCGACGGCAGTGCCGCACCTTTAGTGGCTTTAATTGAAAAAGCAGGCCTCACCGAGCAAGCAGAGGATAAAAACTACTATGTACTTGAGGAATCCTTCACCTATAAAAGCGAAGACGGCGGTGAAATCATGGCCATCCCTAGCGAAGAATTCGAAGTCACTGCACTTATTGATTATGGAAGCTCCGTACTGGGGCCACAACATGCCCACCTCGATAAGATGGTCAACTTTGGTGAAGAGATAGCCAGCGCACGTACCTTCAGTTTCTTAAGAGAGCTCGAGCCTCTACTCGACCAAGGCTTGATCAAAGGCGGAGACCTCAACAATGCCATCGTTTATGTAGACCAAGAAATCGCTCCTGCGACCTTGGAAAAACTAAAAAAAGCATTTGATCGTGAAGATGTCCAAGTGACTCAAAACGGCACCCTTAACAACATTCAGTTACGTTTCTCCAACGAGGCGGCACGCCATAAGCTCCTTGATGTGGTTGGTGACCTTGCTTTAATTGGCCGTCCACTTAAGGCACGCATCATAGCTACAAAGCCTGGACACGGCATCAACGCTGAATTTACCAAAGCTTTAGCTGCTAAAATCCGTAAGGAAGAAAGTAAGCCACGCCCACCGAAATACGATCCAAACGCCACCCCGGTGAAAACCGTGGAGCAGATCATGGACCTTATCCCACACCGCTCGCCATTCTTACTGGTCGATAAGATCATCGAACTCAGCGACACGCACGTGGTGGGAATTAAATCTGTGACGATGAACGAGCCGTTCTTCGTAGGACATTTCCCAGGATCTCCGGTAATGCCGGGCGTACTTCAAGTTGAAGCCATGGCACAATGTGGCGGTATACTTGCATTGAGCACTGTCCCAGATCCCGAGAACTACCTTACTTTCTTCATGAAGATTGATAATGTAAAATTCAAGAAGAAAGTGGTGCCAGGAGATACGTTGATCTTCGAGCTCAATCTCATCACGCCAATTCGTCGAGGCATCGTACACATGCAAGGAAGAGCCTTCGTAGGAGACACTTTAGTCAGCGAAGCGGAACTTATGGCGCAGATTACTAAATAATGATTCACCAACTCTCCTCTGTTCACGCCGACGCCCAGTTGGCCGTCGGTGTTGAAATAGGTCCATTCACGACCATTTCAGAGGATGTCGTTGTTGGTGAAAACACTTGGATAGGTCCAAACGTGACAATTTTACCTGGTGCAAGAATTGGGGCCAATTGCCGCATTTTCCCAGGCGCTGTTATTTCAGCCATCCCACAAGACCTTAAGTTTGAAGGTGAATCAACTACAGTGGAGATAGGGGACCGTACCACAATTCGTGAATGTGTCACTATTAACCGTGGCACCAAGGCCTACGGCAAAACCACCATCGGGACGGATTGTCTCATTATGGCCTATGTTCATATCGCCCACGATTGTATCATCGGTGATAATGTCATCCTAGTCAACTCCGTAGCCTTGGCCGGTCACGTTGAAGTAGGAAATTGGGCCATTATCTCCGGTCTATCCGCTGTTCACCAATTCGTGAAAATAGGCGCCCATGCCATGATAGGTGGAGGTGCCATGGTACGCAAAGATGTACCGCCGTTCATCACCGCAGCTGGGGAACCGCTAGCCTATGCCGGTGTGAACTCCGTGGGCCTAAAACGCCGTGGTTTCACCACAGAAGAAATCCTGGAGATCCAAGATCTCTACCGTATCATCTACCAAAGCGGACGCAACATCTCCCAAGCTGTCGACCGTATCCGCTCAGGCTTTACCCTGAACGATCGCGTACAAGCCCTTTTGACCTTTATCGAGCTTAGCGACCGAGGATTAATCCGCAAATAATCCCCGCCATGCTTGTCCTGAAAGACCTTCAAAAGAAATTTGGGAAGCAGCACATCCTGCAGCACATCACCCATACCTTCAATACGGGCTCGAAAACCGTGGTCCTCGGATCTAATGGCTCAGGAAAATCTACTCTCATCAAAATCCTAAGCGGTGCCCTTGAAGCGACACATGGAGCTCCCAAAGGCAACTTCAATGGGAGTGAAATACCTGCGGTTGAACTAGGCCAACATTGTACCATTGCCGCTCCCTATGTCGCCCTCAACCCCATGTTCTCTCTAGACGAGACCCTGAAATTCCATCAAGATTTCTGCCCTTTCCTCTCTACTTTCGACGTCAATCTTTGGGTGGAAAAAGCAGGACTCACGCCCCACCTACACAAACGACTGTCCACCTTCAGCTCCGGTATGCAGCAGCGCGTCCGCCTCATGCTCGCTATAGGTTCGGATAGACCGCTCCTCCTACTGGACGAGCCTACCAATAATTTGGATAAGGAAGGGGTTGAATTCTACCAAGACCTCATGCAACAATTCACCTCAGAGAAAACCGTCGTTGTGGCCAGTAACTACGTTGAGGTCGAATATGCCTTCTGCACCGATCAACTCATTTTAGAAAAACACTACTAACGCCTGCAAGACCTATCTTTGGGCAAAACAAAAAAACACCATGGCAAGTACATCAGATATCAAGAACGGAATGTGCATCAACTTCAATGGTCAACCTTTTCAGATCATCGAATTCCTTCACGTAAAACCAGGGAAAGGAGCTGCCTTCGTGCGCACCAAGATCAAAAACTTGGAAACCGGTCGCGTCCTAGACAACACCTTCCCTGCAGGAGCGAAAATCGAAACCATCGACGTAGAAACTCGTCAATACCAGTTCCTTTACAACGACGGTACGGACTTCCACTTCATGAATACAGAAAACTACGAGCAGCTCACCTTTGCGAAGGACCTAATCAACGCCCCAGATTTTCTCGTAGACGGTATGATGTGCTTTGTACTCTTCCACGCCACTGAAAACAGAGCTATGGCCGTTGAACTGCCACGCACGGTAAACTTAAAAGTAACCTATGCTGAGCCAGCCGTAAAAGGAAACACCTCTACCAACGCTATGAAAACCGTAACGGTAGAAGGCGGCGCACAGGTACAAGTTCCTTTGTTCATCAAGACCGACGAAGAAATCGTGATCAACACGGAGGACGGATCTTACAAGGAGCGCGCGAAATAAATCTCAAGCTCACGCTCGCGAAAACAGCTGCGAGAGCCAGCCTACATTCACAACACTCTGAAACAGAAAATCACCGCTTGCGGTGGTTTTTTTATAGGTGTCGTGCTGAGAGAATTGGACCTAAAAAAGAGTTTCTACAATGGTATAGACCACAATGAATAGGAAGAACAGCCACATCCCTAAGGCCAGTTTGCCCCATTTGATGTTTTTACCCTCTTCTAACACGTCGACAATACGTTCCTCCAGTTCTCCCAAACCGAGGGCTTCATACTTCTCTTTAGACGGGTTTTGGTAATCTAAGATTTCCGGAGTGAGGTAATCACAATCCTCGCCTTCATCATATTCCGACCAATCCTCTTGCCATTCGCAACCGTGCTCCTGCTCGAAAGCCTGCTTATCCTCCGAGGAAATGGCACGATCGCCGAAGGTCTTTTGTAGGGTTGGAATGATGCTTTTGTTCATGGGGTAAAAATAAGCCCCTAAATTAAAGCACTCAATAGATGAAATGCTTTTTTAGAAAGTAGGTGGTTTGCCAACCATCATAGCCCGGCAATAGGCTGTTTTGGGTGGGACCTATTCCTTCTATCCAATCTACCCCAGATGTCCTATAAGGTTCTCGAAGAGAAACTCGAACGGCCCATCGATCATCTATAATGACGGTATCTGTTTCAGTCACACGGTAGTCCTCCACCCATGGCGTTCCAATGGGTAAACCTACATCCATTAAAACTTGCTCCCACTTCTGCAGGCCAGTAGGTGAAATCCAAATCATTAGTGAAATCCACCTGCCTAAATCATCAATTCTAACAAACTGATTTCTTGGATATAGGAACACTTGAGATTCTGGAGAATGTAGGGCTCCCTTCGGGTCACGTTGGCCAACCCAATCCACAACATCACGTCTTGAGACTCTTAACAGCTTATAGGTATGTGTTGCTGCTACACCAGTAATATCCTCTTGAATGGAAATTACCGTATCCTTTTGGTACCAAATAGAATCTGTGATCCGATGATGTTCATGCTTTCCCCACCAATAGCTACCAACATAAATCCAATAGCTATCCAAGTTTGGAAAAGGTGCTATCTGTAATCTAGGCGTCGTAGCATTAGAGCCCACAATATCGCGCGGATCATTTGATCTGAAATCATCCGGCCGTTCACACGACCAAAGAAATAGGAGAGCGAGTAAGAAAGAAATTGGTCTCATGAAGTGGTTTTCGTTCCAATTAGAACGAATAACCTCCTGAAATCGTACGCTTCTATTTGCTCAACTCCGCAATAATAGCCTTTGCTTGTTCACGAGCCTCTGGATCTTCCGATTCTAGGGCCAATTCATAGGTCGCAATCGCTTTCGCCACATCACCCAAGGTTTCGTACATATAAGCCAGATTAAAGACTACAATCATGTCCGACGGGTCAAGGTCTACCGCGCGCTGAAAATGCACTGTCGCACCTTCCAAATCCTCTTGGTAATAGGAAATGACCCCCAAATTTGAGATGCTCGGGATGTCCTCTGGGTAATACTTCAAGACCGCGTTAGAAATTCGGATGTTATACGGAAAGAGCGCCGGATCCTGCTCGTCAAAGAGGGTCACTTGGTAATCTTGAAAGAAGCTAGGAAAATTGGGCTCATCAAAAGACTCATTATCGGTCCACAACCAAAGGTGATCATTAGTCGCATCTTGCGCCAACACGGCCTCAATACCTGCCGCAAAATCCTCCCAATATTTTGCTTGGCCAAGGAAGTGAATGTAGCCAAAATGCATATCCAACCTATTGGGATGCGCAGCAATCCCTTCACGAATGGTTTGTAGGGCCAATTCCGTATGCACGGAATCCCAACTCATGTAGCTGCCCATATATCCCACAAGCTCGCCCGCACTATCAGTGATGCCGAACGATTCACCTTGTGGCGGATCAGGCAGTATACCCAAGACTGCATTGAAGGCCAAATTCACTTGGTAATTGAACTCTGCCACATAGTATTCCGCCTCTTCCGGAGTGGCCAATTTCCATTGATCCAATACCACACGTTGGATAGAATCATTGCCGCTTTCGAATGCAGAAAGGAATTGGGCCTTATAGTCTTGCGCTAAGCCCACAGGCCCCAAGCAAATGGTTAGTAGAAGTAGAACTGATCTTTTCATAGCCATAGGTGTATCTCCCCGAGAAGGTAAAAAATTTTGGACTCCAAAAATTGAGAAATAAAAAAACCCGCGCCGGAGGCGCGGGTTCCTTATGTATAGAATTCAGGTACGAATTACATGTCCCAGAATACTTTAGCGAATGTATCGTCACCACCGTAGTTAGCAGCCGCATTGTTGACGTTAGTCGTATTCAAAGAATACTCGTCCAATGGGTAGCTGTAACGATTAGGTGTTACGGTACCAGCTAAAGCAGCTGTTTGCATAGGAAGGTCGTACATACGTACGGCTGCATATGCTTCGAATGCGTTGCTGTACATAGCTATCCACTTCTGAACACCAATTTGTGTTGCAGCAGTAGTTGAGCTAAATGCAACCATAGGGTGCATCATGTATGCATCAGCGTCCGCTGTTGATCCACCCCACTCTTCGATAGAGGCACGAATACCTGCTTCGTAGTGAGTTGCAGCATCACCAGCACCTGTCCATCCTGCAACAGCAGCATGAGCCATCAAGAATTCAACTTCTACGTAGCTTATCGCAGCGTGAGACCATGTTGGATCTTCCAACGCAGTTCCTGGCTGTGAGTAGTCGTAGTAGTTCACTTGGAATCCGTGAGGAGCACCAGTTACTGAATCTGATCCCGCCAAGTTCTTAAAGAAACCTGAACGACGAGGATCAGACAAGCCATTCAACACATCACCTAAAGTGGCTGAGGCAACGTAGTCTGTACGACCACTTTGAACCAAAGTTTCCCACATTGGGTGTGTGTGAGGAGGAGCTGAAGAGTAGAACAAACGCATATCATCAGCAGATGACATGAATACGCCACCAGCGATCGCTTTCTCACCCCAAGTTTTTGCAGCAGCCGCATCGTATCCAATCATACGAACAGCCATACGCAACATCAAAGAGTTCGCAGCTTTCTTCCAAGAAGCAGCATCACCACCGTAGATGATATCAGATGAACCGAATGTGTTTGAACCGCTTAGATCTGCAATTGCCGCATCCAAACGATTCAACAAATCAGCGTAAATGGCAGAACCAGCATCATACTTAGGTACATTCGTTTCGCTCAATGCCTCAGAATAAGGCACATCACCAAACAAGTCTACCAAGTACTGGTAAGCCATTACTTCCATTACTTCAATAGCAGCAATAGAAGCAGCTTTGGCATCTGCACTTTCTGGTCCGTTCATTACAGCAGTACGTGCTTCTTCACAGTCACGTATTACTGTAACGTACATACGTACGAAAGTACTTCCGTTCACATCACGCTCGTTCAAATTAAAGTTTGACTCATCAACGTAAGTAGTCTGCGTCCAGTGCTGAGACCATAGACGCAAGTTGTTCAAGTTCACATTTTGTACTGCATCAAAATCGTAGTAACCCATTACTGCATTGGCAAACAATGCACCTGCAGGTACGCTCTCAGGAGCTTTACCGTTTACGTTTAGGTCACTTAGATCGTTAGTACAAGAAGTGATCGCGAGTGCTGCAGCTGCAGCGAATAATAACTTTTTCATATCTCAATTACTTCTTAGAATTTAACTCTCAAGTTCAAACCTACTTCACGCAACGTTGGGTATGCACCACTCTGGTATCCCTGTACATTACCTGCACTCAACCCAGCTTCTGGATCAGAGTAAGGAGTGTTCTTGTAAAGGATAGCCAAGTTGCGACCGATCAAGCTTACGTCTACACCAGCAACTGGGAGATCACCCAACTGGCTAGTTGGTACTTGGTAAGTCAATGCAACCTCACGTAACTTCACGAAAGATGCGTCGTACACGTGCAACTCGTTTGGAGCCAAGGCCCAACCTAAAGTATTACCGTATCCGTTCATGTACATCATCAAGTTAGCATCAGGAGAACCTGAACCTACAGGATTTCCGTCGCCATCAACAGTGGCACCGTCCCATAGAATAGGAGTCTCTACATGTGGGTTAGACGCTTGAACATCAGCCCAAGACATACCACCACCGTTTTCAGTGTAGTCACGGATTGTGTGACCGTTAGAGTTAGTTCCTGCTTGGAAGTCGTACACACCTGTTCCGTAACCGTACCAAGTATCCAATGAGAAGAAGTTACCACCCATTTGTGCATCGATCAAAGCAGAGAACGTGATGTTCTTGTAAGAGAAGCTGTTGTTAATACCGCCTCTCCAATCTGCCTGGATATTTCCTACAGGACCTACAGCACCACGCAAGTAGCGGTGACCACCTCTCCAGTTAGACCATTCGTAAACGATTGGCGCACCAGTAGCAGCGTCTCTCTGGAATGTAGTTCCTTCCAAAGTACCGTAAGGCTGTCCTACGCGAGCAGTGATGTTGATACCACCCTGTACAGAAGCAAGAAGCAATGTTTCTGAATCACCGAACAACTCAACAACATTGTTGCGGTTGCGTGACCAGTTCACATTTACATCCCACTGGAAGTCGCTAGTCTTAACCGGAGTAAAGTAAGCGCTTAATTCAACCCCTGAGTTATCAATTTGACCAGCGTTCACATACTTGTAGTAAGTACCTGTTGCTGATGATACTTGAGCAGGAAGAATTTGGTTGTACGTAGAAGAGTTGTAGAAACTCAAATCTAAACCAGCACGATTTTTCAAGAACTTCAATTCCAAACCAGCCTCAGTACTTACTGTGTTTTCTGGAAGAAGACCAGCGTTGCGCTGAGTCGATGGAGCAGAAGCCAAGGTTACACCGTTAAATGGTGTTCCGATACCGTAAGCATCAATCAATGCTTGGGCAGGCGCATCAGAACCTACAGAAGCGTAGTTCAAGCGAACCTTACCAAAGTCCAAACCGTCGATATCAACAAGCTCAGAGAAGATCAACGACAACGTCGCAGATGGGTATAGGTAAGTATTGTTTTCAACCGGAAGTGTAGATGATTGATCTTGACGAGCAGTCAAATCAACGTACAAGAAGTTCTTGTAGCCGAAAGAAGCCTGACCGAAGATACCGTCAACACCGATTTGGTATTCAGTTTCACCTGGAGCAGCTGGAGCAGCTACAGAATTGCTCAAAGCGTAAACGCCAGGAACAACCAAACCACCGTTAGTTGCAGCACCAATAGAGCTGAATGAAGTACGACGTGAGTTGTAACCCAACATACCCGCAAAAGAAATTTCACCGTCTGTTCCGAAGTACTTGTTCCAGTTCAAGAACAAATCATTGTTACGCTCAGTGAAGTTACGGTTATTGCGAGAGTAACCGCTAACATCTACAGATGATACTGCGATGCGCTCTTCACGCAATTCTGAATAAGTATCGGCAGACATACGGCCTGTCAATTTCAACCAGTCGTTAATTTGGTATTCTGCCATGATGTTACCAATGATACGGTTACGCGTATCAGTTGAGTAGTTCTCAAGAGCAGAGAAGTAGAAGTTATCGAAGTAGTGAGGCTTGTAAGGAGCAGCAGCACCATAACCATAAGGGTTCCAAGTGATGTTTGCACCAGAATTCTCGTATTCTTCGCGTTGTGCAGTCATGTTAGTCAACACGTTGTACCACTGACGGAAACTTTGGTTTGGGTTACGTGAATCATAACCTGTACCATAACGTCCTTTACCGTCTTGCTTTACGTAGTTAGCCTTAGCACTTACAGTCAATTTATCTGAAGCGTTAAAGCGACCGCTAAAGCTCACGTTACTACGGTTGATTTCAGAACCAGGAACAATACCTGATTGAGTGAAATCTGTTGCTGATAAACGGAAAGATGAATTTTCACCTCCACCATCAATCGCAATGTTGTTGTTACGAGTTACACTTTGTTGCCAGAAAGACATACCATCATTTCCAGCACCTGGAGCAGTATGTGCTCTTGACTGACCGTATTGAGTTGAAAGCGGGTGGATAGATTCCCAGTCGTAAATCTGTAGACTTGGATCTACAGCTAGACCCCATGAAGCATCCTCACCCATTGGTACTGTCAATTCGTAAGTACCATCACCATCTACATCATAAGGAGTAGCACGTGCATCGATAAATACACTATCGCCATTCGCTAGGTAGTGGTAATTAGGACCATAGAAAGGACCGTAACCTGGACCGTAAGACTGTTGGTGACGAACCCAAGTATCTGGGTTAACCGACCCTACAGTTACTCCCGTGTTAACAGTAACCCCCAAAGTTTTCTTAGCACCTGCAGCTTTACCGCTCTTGGTAGTAATCATAACTACCCCGTTCGCAGCACGTGATCCGTAGATCGCAGTTGCAGCCGCACCCTTCAATACAGAGATGTTCTCAATATCTTCTGGGTTGATATCCATGGCAGCATTTCCATAATCGTAACCACCACGACCGCTAGCAACATTTGAGCTGTTACCTGTTGCGTTCGAGATTGGCACACCATCAACAACGAAAAGAGCCTGGTTGTTACCAGTCAATGACTTGTAACCACGGATTACGACGTTGGCAGAACCACCAAGAGTACCTGAACTCTTGATCTGAACCCCAGCGACCTTACCGCTCAAGCTATTTACGAAGTTTGCATCCTTCACTTTCGTTACTTCCGCACCATCCACTTCTTGAGTAGCATAACCGAGGGATTTTTTCTCACGAGAAATACCCAATGCAGTTACAACCACCTCGTCGAGGTTTTGGCTAGTACCGTTTAGTGAAACTTGTAGGAAATCAGAAGTTGCAGCAACTTCTTTAGTTTCCATTCCCATAGAAGAGAATACCAACGTTGCACCATCACCAACATTGATGGTAAACTTACCATCAAAATCGGTTAAAGTAGCATTGTTAGAACCCTTCTCCGAAACCGCTACCCCTGGTAGTGGCTCTCCTGAATCAGCGTCACTCACTACCCCTGAAACTGATTGCGCGATCGCAAAGTTTACAGTGAGCATGAAAGCCAACACTGACCACAGTGACAATTTGTTCTTCATTGTACCTGTTTTTCTGTTAAACGTATGTTAAGCAACCCTAAAAGTGAGACTATTCCTAATATTATGCAAATGTTAAGCGCATAAAATGGAGCTTTTCTGTATTTTTTTATTGAATCGAGGAACAATAAGTGTCTCGTATGAGACTTTTTTCGGGTTATTGCCGTCAATTAGAACCAATTCCAACTTTAAGCACTAATTATCCTCAACAGCCTTAGATTTAACCGAAATTGACGCAAGAAGGGCGAAAAATCCCCAAAATGGAGCACTTGCCTTGTCCATGTCCAGAAAGTTATTGAGAAATCCATGCAAGAAATACGTAATCAACCCCAACAGTGCCACCCGTACAAGTGATTTTAGCGTTGAATTTTGGGTTCTTGCATAGGCGTTCACAGCCACAGCAATGACAGAGATGATGAGACCTAGGAAAGTCAATAAGCCCAAAACACCAGATTCGGCTAGGGGTCCGAGGTATTCACTGTGCGCATTACCCCTATCACCGGCGTTTGTAGAAATGATCGTTTTCTCGGAGGGCTTTTGATATGGGGCATATAGGAACATATAAGTTCCTGGACCGTGGCCAAGGATGGGTCGGTCCTGGAACATGCGGATGGCAGAGTTCCACCTATTAATGCGCTCAAGATTGGAGGCGTCGGTGCTTACGTTGGTTACGGATGCAATATGTTCGTTGAGGTCATCCGAAGAATCGGTCGTGTTTCTTTCAAACTTCGAAGAGATCCAAGAAAAATTGAACACCGCAATTAAGACGGCGAGTACAGCTAAGGACCAAACGGTAGTTTTGGACCAACGGAATAAGTATATTAGATATACCGCACCAGCTCCAACCAAAGACAGCCATGCTGCTCTGGTATAACTCAATACTGTGGCAAGGGTAAGGATGGCGAGCATGGCACCGGCTATTGCTTTGAAACCCCAACTGCTTTTTCTAAATGTTAGGTATAATGCAGCAGGATACATTAAAGCCAAAACTGCACCATAGGAGGTATGTTCTTTGAACAGCGGAAACATCACCCAAGTAGAGGTCTTCTTAGTGAAGCCGTATTGGCTGTGAATGACTAGGGTGTATGTAGCCGCGACGGTGAGCGTAATCAAGAAAAGCCACAAGAACGTCAGCTTGTTGCGGTCGTTCTTCACAAAAAGATGGGCTAAAACAAAGTAATAGGGAACAATGAACCAAATGCGGGTGGCCAATTGTTTGAGCGATACCAAGGGTAATTGGGACGTTATGGCCGTAAAGAGCATCCAAATCAAATAGAGGTATATGGCAATGGAAATGGGATGCCGAATGATCTTTCGGTCAAATTCCCCTTGGAGGATCATTTTGATAAGTGCTATCAAGGTGACCAAAACCAACATAGGCTCTGTTGGAACTGATAGTCCAGCGCCACCGGTTAAGTCTGTTAGATTAACGGAAATCGGAGTGGCAAAAACGATGATCCACATGGCCCAATCCAATCGGTATAATGTCAGCCATACCACCAAGAACACCGGCGGAAGCAAGAATGCATACCAAAACTCATAGGCAATGGCCAGCGCGACTAATGGCAGTACCGTTAGACTCACAAAAATGAGCCATCGATTTGATATTTGAGCCGTAGCGAGCAAGTCTAGGCCTTCTGACGGAGTTCTTTGATAGTGCCTTGAACCATTAAAAAGAACGACATCAAGATGAAGGTTGCAAAGCCCACTGCCAAGATTAGGATGCTTCGTTTTGGATAGGTCTTACGCTCTGCTGGTTTAGCCGAATCCACTTTAAAGGTGGCCGGTAAATTTTGATTCACGTCAACCTTTGCTTGGTCAAATTTGGTTTTCAATTTTACTTCTTCTTCCTTGAGCAATTGGAGTTCGTCACGAATGGCCACGTACTTCCCTCCATACTTTGCAAGGGTATCCAGACGGCGCTCTAATTCTTTAACACGACTCGATGGAGCACCTGCCGCTAGAGCTATGGCGTATTGTTCATTGAAGACCGCACTTTGGCTTTCGTAGTCATGAACGCCTTTATACCGTAGTTCAGTGATTTTATCTTCCATGGTTTGAATCTCTCCCTGGAGACTTCGGTATTCGTTTTTAACGATCTCCAACCCCATTTCTGCACGACCGCGTGCAACACGACGCTTGACTTTGTCGATGAGCTTAGCAATATAATTGGCTATATCAGCAGCCGTTTGAGGATCTGTATCTAGCACATTAATTTCGACAGACATAAACTGAGTGCGTTGAAATTCGATTTTACTCTCGTACTCCTTGAATAGTTTAGTGCGAGGATAGTCTGAATCCGGGTCTATCTCGTAATGATTCATCAAATCGAATTTTTGAATGACACTATCACGGATTTCCCCGGAGCTAAGAATTTGTAATAATTGCTCCGCCTGCTGCTCATCACCATATTCAAAAATATCCTCATCGCCATACCCGTTGGTTTGAGGCAAAAGGGCCTTGGATACTGAATTGGTCGTAGATGGGAATAAAACCACCTGCGATTCAAAGAGGGGCTTGATGAATTGAGGGCCGCTGAATATTACTGCTACAATCATAGCTAGTGTAGGCACCACCAAAAATTTCTTCCAATGCGTGTAGAAAAACGTAATCAAATTAGCACTACTGTATTCCATAGCTTATTTCCAATGCGTTAAGTTTAAATTTATAAGGGCGGCTAACTGGGCCAGCTCTTCGTTATAATATTGTTCCAACCAGAGAGCAACGTCATCATCTAAATCTGGTGCCTTAGTTTGCATCATTTTTTTCATTCCTCTGACCAGTTCTTTCGGTAATTTCTCTCGAATAGGCGCGACTAAGCGCATTCCGAACGAATTTAACTTTGGATACTTGGGAACGGATCCCACATTCAAAGCATTCACTTTGGTCGGCACAAAAGTAGGCAAGTCCAGGAATACCGTGATGAGGTCCAAAACCTTTTGAGGTTTGTTTTTCAAATCTTCATGAAAAATGACCAGCAGGTGCTTATCACCAAATTTCTCCTTCCAACGCCTAAGTTGCTGTGCATAATTTCCTAACTCCAAATAGCATTCGTCCCTTCCCCATTGAGCAGGACTAAGGGCCGCTTCACGCATAAATGCTTTTAATGGAGCCTCACTTTCCATACCATATTTCAAAGCCATCGTGTAGTGGCTCCATGCTCGGTCTACCGGATTGCGCAATAAGACAATGATCTTTGCTTTGCTGTTGTAATGGACCAATTCTTTTGGAGCGGGTGTGCTATACAAATATGCAGTCGAGGCATCTAAAATGTGCGTAGCCCCGGGCTTTTGGGCTTGAGCCTGTTGACATAATCTGTGATAATGGCTGCGCTCTTCTACAAAACCTATGTGACGATGAGTTAGTGTGTGCTGACTAAAGTATTCCCTCTCGTCCCACTGGATCAAACGCCTATATGATTTGGAAAAAACCTCCGGACGTAGATCCGTACAAAAGTGTCCTGGCTCCTTGATGGGCATGCCCGCGATCTGTGGGTGCTGTGATAGCATATTGGCGAGTGCCGTAGTTCCAGCCTTTGCCGCGCCTATAATAAATACATTGGCTAGAGCATTCATGATCTACTTCTTTTCGCCAAAAATGGCACGGTGATAATTCCATGAAAGCGATAGACTAGTACCCCCGCCCATACATTCCAACCTACCATGGTCAAGGCTGTAGCTACGGCAGCACCTCCAGGACCAAAACTTGGTATGAGTATGGCGTTAAGGATAATGTTGAGCGTCACGACTACCAGCATCGTGTTTTGAGCGCTCTTCTCGTATCCAGTCATATTCAAAATATTAAGCACCGGACCTGCAAATGCGTTGGCTAATTGACCCAAAGCCAAAATCACTAACCATGAATAGCTCCCCCATGGATCATTGACTTCAAAAAAACCAATGAGGTATGGGCCTAGGACAACAATACCGACAAAAATAGGGCCTGCCGTTACCAAATTTAAAGTCGCAATGCGCTGGGCTAGAACCGTCATATTCGATCCCCCACTGTGCAGTCCAGAAATCATAGGGGCCACCACTGTATTTAGCGCAAATTGAGCAAAGGTTATTAAAGTGGCTATTTTAAAGACAATACGATATACCCCTACTTCATCTTCCTCCAGGAAATAACTGAGCATCAACGTATCTGACCAGCTCATCACAAGGAACAAGGCAGAAGAAACTAACATTGGTGTGGCCACTTTCATAAGGTTGCCGGTGAGTTTTTGGCTTCGCCAGGGCTTGCGTGCACACAAAGAAATTACATGAATTGTTGAGCATATTGCAAATAGTGAACTTATCCCCAACAGCAGAAGTAAGGCAAACTGGGCGCTATCACGTGTCATTAATCCAGTAGTGCTCGATGGAATCCACCAAAGTAGTGCGGCCAGGATAAGGTAAATGGTACCGTGTTGATTGATACTGAATAGGACTGGTTTATGTAATCCTCTGTACGCCTCAGCATTGAGTAACATGAGCGTAAAGGGCAAAACCGTTAGTGATGCCGTACGCAAAACACCTACTTCAGTTTGATTAAAAAAAAGTCCCGTTAGACCTTCGGCCGAAAAAAAGATAATGGCTGATAGGACGGCAGAAATGGCAAATACACGCAGGAAAATCTGTCCATATAATCCGCGCGATGGGGCATCCCCAAGCTCGGTTTTGCCCAATTCCTTCACCAACACCGTATCCAATCCCCAGCGCCCCACCGTCGAAGCAATCAGGATCAGAGTGAAGGCCACCTCATACACGCCCACAGCCTTCTCACCACCGGCTTTTCCCAAGGACCAAAGTAGCACATACCCTCCGAGGGCACCTATGATTTTAAACATGAGTACGACACTGCTTCCCTTGGCTAACTGGGCCGCCGTGGGATCCTTTAAGAATTGAAGGATGCGCTGAATCATGGTTGTGTAGCGAGTTGGGTGCGAATATACCGCTTATCTAACGCTACAGCGGCGCACTTTTGTACATTTAAACCATGAAAATAGCGGTGAACGTACGGTGGCTATTGCCAAACAAGCTCGAAGGCACGGGGATTTACACCTTGCGCATGCTCGAGCAGATCCTTCCTGCCGCAAGGGAACATGAGTTTCTGCTGTTGTGGGACCGCCCTTCTGCAATGAAGGGAATGAGGGACCAATTCCCTTTTCTAAACGCCCCCAACATCACCCATAAGCTCGTCCTCCCTCCAGCCCGCCACCCATGGTTGTGGTGGTATTGGAACAGCATAGGTGTGCCCGCCGCTTTGAAGCGTTGGGGCGCCGCGTGCTATTGGTCTCCGGACGGCTTACCCGCCAGCACCAAAATCAAGCAATGGCTGACCATCCACGACCTTAATTTTGAGCACCACCCGGAATGGATTCCACCGCATGTGGGGCGCTATTACCGCACACACATCCGACGCGGCGCCCGCATGGCGGAGCAGCTCTTTACGGTGAGTGAGTGGAGCGCGAGGGATTTGGTGGAGACCTATGGGGTCGCTGCCGGGAAGATTGTGGTAACGCCGAATGCTCCTCAGCGACCCATGTCACCTGGAAAGTCTCGCTTCAAAGAAAATTATTTTTGTGCCGTAGGCGCCCTCACTCCTAGAAAGAATTTGATTACCCTGTTGAAGGCCTGGGACCTCTGGATGGACAAGCATTCGGAGCGCCGAGGTTTCCAATTAAAAATTGCAGGTAATGCACACTTCAAGGATGCCCGTTTTGAAAAAGCGTTGAGCGAGTTGCACTACGTAGATACGATACAGTGGTTAGGGCGTTTGGAAGATGATGATTTAGAACAGCTATACCGTGGTGCGGTGGCCTTTTGTATGCCAAGCGCAATGGAGGGGTTTGGCATACCTATGGTGGAAGCCATGCAATGTGGTACGCCTGTGATGGCCTCGAATAACAGCGCCTTAACGGAAGTGGTTGGAGAGGCCGGGATGTTACTGCCCACTTTCGATGTAGAAGCTTGGGCCGATGGGCTTGAGGCGATGGTTGAGGGCGGGGAAAATTGGTCTGAAAAAGGATTGATCCGCGGCGGGCAATTCACTTGGTCCGCAAGCGCCACCCCTTGGCTCAAAGTCCTAAAGTCTGCGGGCGAATGAAGCTTCAACACAGTCCCATAGGGGTCGTGGAGGCCGGTACTGACGAGGCGGGACGCGGTTGTTTGGCCGGGCCTGTGACAGCAGCAGCGGTGATCTTACCGTCGGATTTTAAGAATGATTTGTTGAATGATTCCAAGCAGCTCACTGAGAAGCAGCGCAATCTTTTACGACCATTGATTGAGAAGGAAGCCGTGGCTTGGGCCGTGGTACATGTAGGGCCGGAGGAGATTGACGAAATCAATATTCTAAACGCCAGCATCTTGGGCATGCACAAGGCCATTGAGCAATTAAATGTGGTGCCTCATTTTATTGCTGTAGACGGAAATAAGTTCAAACCTTATGGGGATATTCCTTATCACTGTCAGGTTAAAGGGGATGCAACGTATCAAAATATAGCTGCCGCATCGGTCTTGGCAAAAACCTACAGGGATGAGTTGATGAGGAAATTGGCCACGGAACACCCCCATTATCAGTGGGAGCGGAATGCAGGCTATCCTACAAAAGCCCATCGAGAGGGCATTCGGACGCATGGAGCATCGCCCCACCATCGAAAAAGTTTTCAGTTGCTTCCGGGCCAATTAAACCTCTTCGATTTGTGAAAAACTGAACTTTATTCTCCCACTTCTTAGTGCCGTAAAAATGTAGCTTTAATCAAAAATTCAGCTATGCGTCTCGCCTCCCTTAGCGCCCTTATTTTGGCATCTGCCCTAATGGTGCAATGTGGCCAACCAGAACCTCCTTCGAAGGCTACTTCCTTTCTGCCCATGGATGCGCCATTGTATGTGCGTATTAATGATATGCAGCAGTTCAACGAGACCAGCGATACACTAGAAATATCATATTTAAACTCCATCAATTCTTCTATACTTCAGAAATGGAACCCTGGCCGTTGGACCGGGGCACTCTTACCCTCTGGGGCCAGTACAATGGACTGGGTATGGACCACAGAGCATGACCTTACACCTCTGGTGGGTCAAACGACATCTATAGGAGATCTCGAGCTCTTCACTTTAGATTCAATCTTTGCATACAACGACGGCCCTAGCTGGGTGATCAGTTTTAATAAGGGACTGCTTCAAGATGTCGTCAATCAACGAAATGCGGGCTATTCATTAATGAATGACGATGGCTTCAAAACATTGTGGAACAACTCCTCTAAATCTAACGGGGTCAATATGTTTATCCAACACAAAGAGATCGCCAAGCTAGGCACTCATTTTTTCGAACAAGATTGGGGCTGGCTTGAGCATTTCGCACAATGGTCGGCAGTGGATCTAGACTGGAAAAAGAATAAAACAGTAGCCACTACCGTCGCTTTATGCGCAGATTCTACCCATACCTATTTAAGTACATTTAGCCAACCTCCTACCGGTACTGATCTGAGCCCTGTAATTGCCGCATCCTCAAAATATGCTATCGGAATAAACACTGGAGACCCAGTAGAATGGCTTCGCTCCTTCAATCCTTATCGCGGTAAGAAGCAAAGATTAAAGCAAGCCCAAAAGACTTTTAAAGATGCTGGGTTATCTCCCATGACTTTTGCCAACGGATTTGAGGGAAGTTTTGTCCGCACAGGATATGGGGATGGAATTATAGTAGCTGCAAAATTAGACGATAACATTAAGGACATTCAAGATGCCCTTATGGCCTTAAGCTCCCAAAACACATTCTTTCAAGGTCACGCTAGGGGAACCTTGAATCCGGAAAATCGATTCTTACTGAGCGCAGCCTTTGGATGGATTTACTCAGATATGGGCAATGCTTCTTGGATGATTTGGGATCAATGGTTATTGGTTGGATCAAGTGCCAAACTTTTAGAGGTATACAGCAGTGAATTGGACATCAATAAAAACTGGGATGCCATAGAATCACTGCAGGTATTAGGTGATGCCATGGACCGAAATGAGCATTTTACAATGGCTTTCAACTTCGATAGTTTTGAGGAAGGACCTTTCTTTACTGCCCTCCCACCCTCTTTAGAAAGGGCATTTTTTAGCGGCCACCTCGATATTAAGAATGGTATTGCCTATGGGAATGCTATGGTTCAGCAACGCGGGGAAGAAGTTACCCTTAGCTCCTACCTATGGTCCCATGCCCTGCCGCAGCAAGCCATCAGCGGACCGTTTTTGATCAAGAACCACCGCAGCGGCATGACCAACATACTCGTACAAGACGAAAGCAACCAATGTTACTTGCTCGATGAGAATGGAGAGGAATTGTGGAGCATCTCCTTAGACGGCCCCATCCAAGGAAATGTTCAGCAGATAGACATGTTCAAGAATGCCAAATTCCAGATGGTCTTTACCACCAATGACCGCTTGTATTGCTTGGACATCTTGGGACGTGAAGTAGAAGGGTTCCCTGTGAGCTTACCAGAGGCGACCACCTTAGGGGCTACCGTCTTAGATTACGACAAAAACCGCAACTACCGCATACTGGTACCCGCCGGATCGAAACTGTATAATTTCAGCGTAGAAGGACAGCGTATTGACGGCTGGAAGACCGACGCGGCTAGCGGCACCATTACCCAAAGCCCATTGTTGTACCAAAGAGGCGGCAAGGATTATGTGATAATATCTACCCTCGAGCGTGCCCATGTACTCAACAGACGTGGAGAGGAGCGCATTAAAACCTCAGCCCTCACTGCGACCAACCACCCTTGGGTGGTTACCGGCGGAAATCCACCGACCATCATGCGGGTCGGTGAAGAAGGTGAGATTCAAGAACAGCGCTTCGACGGCACTACGGATATTTTAGAGCACGACGTAAACAACCTTCAAGGGATGGAGGTCATGAGCTACGGCACATTGTATTGGTCAGAAGACGAGCTCAGCGTACGCGGAGAAACCTCCACCCATAGTATTTCTTTCCCGGCAAGCATTGACCGAGTACAAGCCTATCCTGGAGGTACGGGGCTCATTTACGATACAGAAGGCACCGTTCACGTGACTCAGTTGAAGGAGGCCACTGCGCCGATCACCGTATTTGAAGGATCCGAGGCAGAGGCAGGGCGATTGACCCCAGCTGGAGCACCGGTTCTAGTACTCGTGCAGGGCAACGCGGTCATCTGTTACCAATTGTAATTACTTCTTACGGAAGAAAATTTCGATCGGGGCACCGTGGAAGTCGAACGCCTTGCGCATCTTGTTTTCTAGGAAGCGCTTATAAGGTTCTTTGATATACTGTGGCATGTTTGCAAAGAAGGCAAACTGCGGGGTACGCGTAGGCAACTGAGTACAGAACTTAATCTTCACGTACTTTCCTTTCACTGCCGGCGGCGGATATCCCTTGATGATGTCCAGCATCGTATCGTTGAGCTTGCTCGTCGAAATGCGCTGCTTGCGACGCTCGTAAACCTTTACACCTTCCTCAAAAGCCTTCAATACACGTTGCTTCGTCAACGCACTGGTAAAGATGATAGGGAAATCTGTAAACGGTTCCAATTTCTTTCTGATGTACGCTTCAGCATCGCGAACGGTATTGGTTTCTTTCTCCACCAAATCCCATTTGTTTACCACAACCACCAAGCCCTTTTTGTTCTTCTCCACCAAAGAGACGATGGCTAAATCCTGCGCTTCAAACCCACGCGTTGCATCTACCACCATCATACATACATCCGCATGCTCGATGGCGCGAATAGAGCGCATGTTAGAATAGAATTCTAGGTTTTCCATGGTCTTGCCCTTCTTGCGAAGTCCCGCCGTATCCAGCAACATGAAATCAAAACCAAACTTGTTGAAGCGCGTGTTTACAGTATCTCTAGTCGTACCTGCCACCTCAGTGACAATGTTGCGCTCCTCGTCAAACAAGGCATTGACAATAGAACTCTTTCCAGCATTAGGACGACCTACAATGGCCATCTTCGGAAGGTCTTCATAGTCGTCCACAGGATTTTCATCCATGTTCTCTACGAGCTCGTCCAACAAGTCTCCAGTACCCCCGCCGTTTACGGCAGAAATGGTGTGGTATTTTTCGATGCCCAAACCATAGAATTCAGCGGCCTCTAATTCCTGCATGCTGTTGTCCACCTTATTTACTGCGTATACCACAGGCTTCTCGGTTTTGCGCAACATGCCGGCAATGATCTTATCAAATTCCGTCAACCCCGCCTGAAGGTCGAGCACGAATAGGATTACAGTGGCTTCTTCAAGGGCCAATTCTACTTGGCGACGGATCTCCGCTTCAAAAACATCTTCCGAACCTTCGATATACCCACCGGTATCGATGACTGAAAACTCCTTTCCATTCCAATCACTCTTTCCATAATGACGGTCGCGTGTCACCCCCGCAACGCTATCTACAATAGCATCGCGACGCTGGATCAGACGATTAAATAGTGTGCTTTTACCCACATTTGGGCGGCCCACGATGGCAACGATGTTACTCATAAGTCGATTTCAATCTTGGCGCAAAGGTCGTTAACTCTTGACAATACGCACCATAGAAGTACTATTCCCCTGAATTATTTTCAAAAGGTAGGTCCCTGAGGATAGCTTTTCGAGCTTGATTTGGGAAGCGGGACGCGAATCAAATTGGATCATCACCCCTCTCATATCGTATACCTCATAACGCAAAACCGCTTCTGCACCGGTATTTTCAATGTGCAACACATCAGTCACCGGATTAGGGTAAATGTTCAAATCTGGATTCCAATGTTCCTCCATACCCACCAAGGTTACCTCAAAAGTCAAGCAGGTCGTATCCACACCACAAGCATTGGTGATGGACAAACACACCGGGTATAGTCCGGCGACAGAGTACGAATGGACTCCAATCATGTTGTTTGAGAACGTACCATCGCCGAAGTCCCACCAATAGGAACTAGCGGTAGTATCCTGAGGCACAAAAGTCCATACCTGGTTCGAATCTACGGAGTGTGTATAGGATGCGGTGGGCGGAGAACAAAGCACGACCTGTTGACAAGCAGTATCGGCGCTACAAGAGGTGGTTACGGTATGGCATACGGTATGCACACCCCCTGTGGGAAAGGTGTAGGTCGGGGTATCCGCTATGGAGAAATTACCGTTGCCAAAATCCCATAGATGGCTCACCCCAGTTGGGGCGTTGAACAGTGGAATAAAATCTACCGTATTCCCCGTAGCGTTGTAGGTATAGGCTGCAACGGGAGGGTTACATTCGGTGTAGTAAATCTTAATTGCGGGATGATTGGTCGAATCTGCAGCATTGCTCGAAGCACAAACCACGGCACGCCATGTTGCTTCAGTGACCAAACGCATGAAGAAGCCATGATTCCCGTATTGCAGCTGGTCTTCGACCAAATTCTTTACATCTATCTTGTAGTCCATCGTATTGGAACTTGAAGCTCCCACCTGCACTTGGTTAGTTGTGGTGGCAGATGGCGCGTTGTTCCAAGTAATGGAATCTTCATCCCAAGAGGATGTAACACGACGCACCCAAAATGTATTCGAACCGCTGTGCAATCCACCGTGCGATGGTGCTGAAGGGTTGTTGTGGTAAAACAAGAAGGCGCTATCTATAATGGCACCTGCAGGAATACTTGAGTAATCGAACTCTATGTAAAAGCGCTTATACGACGGGTCGCCTCCGTAAGTCCAAGCCGTTAGTGTAGCTTCTTGGTTCCAACCCCAAGTAGAATCCGGGGTAATGCTCCAAACAATGGCATCTTTACCGTCCATAGGACCCGGTTGAAGCACCAAAGAATCTTGTGTTTGAGCGATGGTAGAAAGTGAAAAAAGTAGCGTGAACGCTAGCAGGAAACGCGGCATTGGCAAGAGGAATATTGTTTCCTTAAAGGTAATCAATTCTTATAACCGAACCTTTTCAGGTGCAGGTCGCTGTCTCGCCAATTCTTTTTGACTTTGACAAAGGTCTCTAAATGTACTTGCTTGGCAAAGAAGGATTCTAATTGCTTTCGGGCGCCAATGCCCACTTGTTTGAGTTTCGATCCTTTGTGTCCGATGATGATTCCCTTCTGCGTATTACGAGCCACATAAATGACGGTACGAATGCGGATGATATCATCGGCCTCTTTGAATTCCTCCACGTCTACCTCGACGCTATATGGCACCTCTTTCTTGTAGTTGAGTAGGATCTGCTCACGCACGATTTCACTCACAAAGAAGCGTTCGGTTTTGTCCGTAAGGGCATCCTTATCATAATACGGGGGTGAAGGTGGGATGAGCGCAATTAATCGGTCCAATAAATACGTCGTATTTGCCTGCTCTAGGGCAGAGATAGGAATGATTTCGGCGTTGGGCAAATGCTCGGCCCAATAGGCCACTTCTTCCTCCAACTTCTCCTGATTCGTTGTATCGATTTTATTGATGATCAACAGCACTGGAACATTGGTATTGAGCAGCTTCTGGAAAAAACCCTCGTCTTTGAGCGCACGATCGCCAGGCTCTACCAAGTACAAGAACACATCCGCATCTTCAAAGGCATCTGATACGAATTTCATCATGTGCTCCTGCATCTTATATGCTGGTTGGATGACCCCAGGGGTATCGGAGAACACGATTTGGTATTCCGGTTCGTTCAGAATGCCGAAAATTCGGTGACGGGTGGTCTGCGCTTTGGGCGTAATAATGCTCAAGCGCTCCCCTACTAAAGCATTCATCAAGGTGCTTTTCCCTACGTTGGGATTCCCGATGATATTGACAAAGCCACTTTTGTGTTCCATGGGGCAAAGATGCGACAATTGTGGCCGGGTTTTTTATTGTCGGGAATTTGTCTTGAAAGAAATTGGGCCAAGTCCCCTCTAGTGCCGATTTTTATAGCAATTAAACATTCCCTATGCGTTCCATTTTTGCCCTTGCGTTGCTTATCAGCACGACTTCGATACAAGCCCAAGTTTTTGATACCCTCGTATGGGCGGATGAATTTAACGTCGACGGCTCTTTGGATACATCAAAATGGTGGCAGCAAACCATTCTACCCAATAACGGACAGAGCTGGTGGAACGGAGAAATCCAACACTACACTGACCGCGATACGAATGCTTATGTGAGCGGCGGAAGCCTTCACCTAACCGCTCTGCGTGAGACCTATACCGATCAAAATGTTACCAAGGATTTTACCTCAGCTAGATTAAATTCAAAATTCGCCTTTACCTACGGACGCGTAGAAGTACGCGCCAAACTTCCTGCTGGAGTAGGTACTTGGCCTGCCATCTGGATGCTCGGACAGAACATCACCGAAATAGGTGCGTATTGGCAAGTACAAGGCTACGGTACCACCGGTTGGCCGGCCTGTGGGGAGATTGACATCATGGAACATTGGGGGCACAATCAAAACTACGTCTCAAGCGCCTTGCACACCCCTTCAAGTTTCGGTGGAACTGTGAATGTCGGTGGGCAGTACGTCAGTGGAGCCAGCACCAGCTACCATGTATATGCCCTTGAATGGAGCGAAACCAAAATGGTCTTCAGCGTGGACAGCGTCGTGCATTACACCTATGAGCCTTCTACCTACTCAGCCAGCACTTGGCCGTTCAACGATCCGCAATACTTACTTTTGAACATCGCCATCCAATCTTCTATCGACTCAAGCTTTACCAGCAGCGCCATGGAGGTGGATTATGTCCGAGTGTACCAGCAATCAAATTTGAGTGTAGAGGAGCAGGCGCGAAGCGGAATAGGTGCCGTAGGAAATCCTTTTGAGGACCAATTATTTGTTCGCCTCACCGGGCCAAGCACCATCAACCTCTATGATATCACAGGCAAGCAAATCTACTCCCGGCTGCACGACGACAGTGGACACTTAGATACCGAGGCCTACGCTCCGGGACTCTACGTTTTGGAAATCTTACAACCTGGATTTAAAGGCTACCGCGAAAAGGTCGTGAAGCGTTAGAACTTCAGCTTTTCGTCCTTATCCCATATTCCCCAAGAGGCACCGACATCGCCCTCTTTTTCAATCTTCCAACTCTCGTCGAAAGAGGAGAAATAGAACATCGGGATATCTTCCGCTTTTGACCAGCGCTGGGCGTTGATGAAGTATTTCAAGCTGTTTTCAAACGACGCGTGGGCACCACCAATGCTTTGACCCGCACTGGGCCAACCGGTTTCTGTAATCAACACAGGCTTGCCCTTTCCGGCCGCTTGAGCCTCGAAGTACATCTGTTTCATGTACATCAGAGAGTAATCCAACGAACAGCCTTCCCAGTAGGGGTAACAATTGGCCAAGATAATATCACAAGCGTCCGCTACTTCTGGATGATCAGTGAACTCGTAATAGGCATCGACGTAACCTACAGGCACCTTACCTACCGCCCCTTTCACACGCTCTATATAAGTTACCAATACTTCAGCACTAAAATCCCCTCTGTATAGTACTTCGTTCCCTACTGCAGCTACGTCCACTGCACCTTCAGTGCAAAGCCCAAGCAAGCCTTCAATCTCGCTTTCGTTCTTTTCGAGGTCATCGCCCAACCAAGCGCCTACTAGGGTCTTAATTCCCATCTCATGGGCTACGCGAGCAATAATTTCATTCCCTTCAGTACAAGAGAACGTGCGCACCCAAGAGATATGTGGTTTAAGAATTTCCAATTTTCGGCGGACCTGGGCCTCAGATAATTGGTCCCCAGGCTGCTGCCCTTCATCATAGGCGCTGAAGCAAATACCGTGGATCCCGGCATTTAAAAATTCACGGCTCTTTTTCTTTAATTCTTCTAGGCTTAGGTTATTCACCACTGGCCCTGCCAGCGACATGAATTTCTCCTTTCTGTAAGACATGTTAAGTTATGTAGTTGCTTTTTTTCGTTTGTCTAATTCTTCCCGCACTTCGTTTGCGTAATCTTCATCCACCTTGTAATTCCACATCACCGCAATGGCAATGAGTGTACAAATAATAGGCAACCCAGAGAACACCATGCGTAAGCCATCCACCGCACCCTCAGGTTGAGTGACCACATCATCGCCGCCCTTATAATTTACCAAGGTTAAAATTACTCCGCTCAATGCCCCTGCAAAGGCAAAACCAAGTTTTACCATCCACCAGTAAATAGCCCCGAATACTCCCTCTCGTCGCTTTCCAGTTTTTAACTCATCTATATCGAGTACATCAGAAGTCATCGACATCATGATGGTAAACAAGCCGCCTATTCCGAAGGAATGAAAGGGCAGGGCGAATAAGAACATATAGGGTTGCCCAGGTATCATCAAGAACCATAATAAAATGTATCCTCCTATAGAAATTCCTTGACTTAGTATGAAAGCACGTTTCTTACCTAATTTCTTAGACATCCAAGCGACAACAGGAATGACCAAGAATGTCGTAATTAATGCACCCACACTACCAAACAACGTTGGCCAAACGCCTACGGCAGAAGCATCGTTATCGAACAGGTGACTCTTGATTAAGGGGAAAGTGAAAGTGGCTACTGTATTGAATCCATTGAATATGAGGAAAGTGGCAATGCATAACCTGCGGAACGGTAACGAGGAAAAAGCTTCTGCAAAGTTCTTCCCTATTTTCTTCAAACTTGTAAAAACACCTCCCCAATCCAACCGTTCATAATCATCACGATCTAAAGTGCTTTCACTTTTTAAGAACAATCCTGGAATCATTGCACAAATAGTAAATACTCCGGCTACCCAAATGGCTAAGGTTCTTGTGGCTTGATCCGTGGTACAAAACCAATCCGGATCGTACATTATAACCCAGAACCAAGGCGCAATGACCCATGCCCATTGACCAACCCATTGGCTAATGGCCATAACATTCGTTCGCTCATGGTAATCGTTACTCATTTCGTATCCCATGCTCACATAGGGCACGCCAAAAATGGTGAGTCCCAAATAGAAGATGAAAGACCAAATCATAATGTAGGTGAAGTTATAGGCATCACTATTTTCCGGATACAGTTGCCAAAGCATGGCGAAAGCCCCTCCCATAATAAGCGCTCCAATAATCACATATGGGCGACGTCGACCCCATTTAGATCGAGTATTATCCGAAATAAACCCCATTATAGGGTCGAGAATTGCATCAAAAACCCTTGGAAGAAAGAATATCAACGAAATCCACAGAGGTTTGTCGCGGAATACATCCTCTATTAGAACAACCATGAATATCCCCATTGCTGCCGGGAACATTTGGTTCGCCAACATCCCAATCCCGAAGGCAATTTTTTGTCCCATCGGGACTTTATTTGTCGCGGTACTCATATGCATTAAGATTTCGATTCAATGACCATGGTTTGCAAGGATTGTGCAGGTATGCGTACAATCTGCGATTCATTTCCAACGGATAAATCAAAGACCTTTTCTTTTTCAGTTTCGTTGAATACCGCCACGGCAATACTACCGTCTGGATTTTGCACGGCAGCGGCCATTAATTCAGGATCACTTAACTCATGTACCAATACACTAGCACCAGGACGCATGAATTTTGAAAAATGAGCCATGATGTAATACAATGGCGTGTAGTATACTTCATCCGCTTCGGGATCTACAATAACCGGCGCGATGCACCAATTTTCTTTCCAGTTGGGTCCGCCTTGACGATCCAAGACCATGTTCCAATCTACCCATCCGTCGACCCAGTGATTCAAACAACCAATAATGTCACGGGCATAACGGTGGGCCGGTGCGTATTTCGGATGCAAGTATTTTTTGCTCTCCTCACGCCAAGTATACCCCCAGTCCGTAGCTTCTTTCTTCCAGTACCACTCGTCGTCTTGCCATACCGGCACCTCAGCATCGATACAGCCTTCGGTTTCGATGAGGTATTTCTCGGGCGCCTTGGCATGGGCATATTCCAACATCTCCGGGAAATAGCTCACTGTGCTCTCGTACCAATGCACCGCCATCCCGTCAAAGTATTTTGCATGTGCCTCATTGGCATACATCACATCCGCCCATTCCTTGATGCCTTCACGGTTTTGGTCATAGCCCAGAATGACGAGGTCGCCTTTCCCATCCCCTTCAAGAGTTGGACCCAAATGATTCATCACGAAGTCCACCATTTCCTCCGGAGAATACAACATGCTCTCCCAGTTATTTCCATTGCCGTGCGGCTCATTTTCTACCGTGAAGCCCCATAATGGGATGCCTTCAGCTGCATAAGCATCTGCATATTTCGCAAAGAAATTCGCCCAAGTGGGGTAGTATTTCGGCAATAATTTTCCGCCCACCCAGCTGTTATTGTCCTTCATCCATGGCGCTGCTGTCCAAGGAGAGGCAAAGAGCTTAAATCCTTCGCTAGAGATTCGCTGTGCATCCTTGATCATAGGAATGAGGTCTGCACGATCTTCATCAATGCTAAAATGGGCCAATTCCACATCCTCCTCCACAGGCGTGTAGCTGTAATTCGACAAGGAGAAATCACATGAATTCATGTGGGTTCTTGTTAGCGAATACTTGGCCCCTTCATCCGAAAAATAAGCTTGCAATATCTCCTCTCGGTTCTCGGGACTTAATTCATTCAACAAATACGCTGAAGCTTCGGTAAATGCACCACCAAAACCTGTGATAGTCTGTCGCTTTTGATCCATCAACACCTTCAAACTTGCGGTCGGCTGCTCCCCATCCGCCGGCGATACTTCTGTCAATGAATTTCCTCCTCGCGAGGTCTCATATATTTTCATCGAAGTCTTTTCCTTAGTGCCACACTGGGTAAATAACAACGCCAGGGCAAATATTGCTTGACCCCGTAACATAGTTCTCGTTTGTGACCCCATTCTATTCATCATTCCTTGGTAAAATGCTCCACGACCACACCCCAACCTTTTTTCGGCTGGCGGTCGATATCGACAATACCCCAGTATTCTTCATTCGGCGCACCGTCGTACGGCACCCCACTACTTTTTGGCGCCCAACCGCCAATATCTTGTTTATTAGGATTACCCGCTTTCCACCATCCGTCGGTGAACGAGAACAACAGCAATCCTTGGTTCTCAGATTGTCTTGCCAAAATTTGATCTATAATCGTATCTAAGGCCACGGCTTGGGCGTCCTCGTTTGGCCCTTGTGCAAATCCTGCATCGGCAATGCGCATATAACTATCTGCGCCCACTTCCGAAAAGTAGAACGGCTTATCGCTCACGGTTTTCCATTCGTCGATGATGGTGGCCGGCTGGTCCCAACGGTACACGTTTAAGCCCCATATATCTACTTCCGCGCCCATGTGAAAGGCCACAGAATCCGGCAACTCGCCATGAGCCGTGGCCACGGGATGCATAGAATCCAGGGCATGGATGGCATCTACTGCCTCCTTTAATGTGGTGTACCAATTCATGATATCACCCTCAAACCACTCCGGGTGATAGTTGTACTCATTGCCCAATTCCCACATCAAAATCGCTTCATGGTCTTTATAACGCTCGACATACTCGAGGTAAGAACCTGAGAGTAAATCATAAAATCCGTTTTGGTTGTAACCAAAGCCCACAACGACCTTCATGCCCTTCTCGGCAATCTTGTCCAATACTTCTTCTTCTTCTATAGGGGCATAAGTGCGAATGGTGTTCATTCCAGCGTCCACCATCAAGGCAAGATCTTCATCAATGCGGTCAAAACTGCGTAAGGTATCGCCCTTCGCAACCGGATGGTAGCACACTCCTTTCATGTACATCGGCGCATTGTTTTCTAGCGTCGTTTCTTCCACGGGCTCCTCCGTACAAGCGGCAAAGAAAATAGCCGCAAGCACAGAAAATCCTAAACGTAAATACAATCCCTTCATCATTATTCGTTCACTGTTTTAGGCACCAATACGGTTGTTTTAACAGCCGCACTATCCCCACCGAATGTTTTGGTGATGGCGTTTCCGTTGCGTATTAGTCCTTCAAAAAATCCTTGGTCTACCAAAGACCATATAGCATACTTCGCCTCCCCGTTCAGGGTGATCAGACCAAAGTTGTTTTCACTTCCTTCTTCGTGATTGGGATCCTTCCAAGGCTCGTCAAAGGCCTCAAAATAGAAGCATGAAATCCCCGCCGAATCCGTCCAAGCACGCATCTTCTTATAGTAGAGCGCCTGCTTCACTTCATCCGCGGCAAACGAACCGTTAGGGCCATAGAGACCACGACTCACGCTGGCCCAACCGGTCTCCCCGATGTGCACCGGTTTTTCCACCCCAATACTATCGAGGTAGGCTTTCACACTGTTGTACTGGTTCTTCGCATAGAATACGGCGCGATCTACAGCCATTTCCACTCGCTCATCATCACCAGCCTCTGCCACCGCACTCTCGTGAACCTCCCAGAACGCACTATTATAGTGGGTATCATGGAAGGGATAGGTGTGCATGGAAACATAATCCACCGCATTGGCCAAAGCTTCAAGATCTTCATTGTGGTAATCTGGACTACCACCGCCCCAAGAGGCAAAATTATCCGAGCTTGTGATCCAAAGGTCTGGGCTCAATTTACCCATGGTTTTTAGCTCCTGTAGGTAATTCACATATTTCAGGATGACCCCCGGCTTAACAAAGTAGCTCCATGCCCAGTGCACCATGGCCTCATTACCCACGGCGATGACCTTAACTATCTCCGGGTACTCATTGGCATAGTGTACCGCCTTGCTGATCTCACTTTCATTGTTGGTCGGGTCCTCAAAATCATGATTTGGGTGGTCCGTCCACGCATCCTGACAATCGATCCAGGCACCCAGCATGACATACATCTCGAAGGTCGGATCTTCCTGCTTCAGCTCACGAATGGCACGAAGAACATTAGGGGCATGGTCCAATTGTAGGTTGTACGTACGCAACACGCGAATACCCATGGCATACATGATCTTCAAATCGTTCTTCAACTGCTGGATCGTCGGCTGTACCTCACGCGTTTTTGCACGATAGCCACCATAGGAGATGGCCTGATACTCCGGGTTCCCTAAAATTTCTGCCGCGGTTTTCATGGGCGTCGTATTTGTGGGTTCATGGGCACAGCCGAGGAGTGCGACAAAGGCGCAAACAATCCCGACCATGTTCCATGTGCTCTTTTTCATTTTTTTGAAGTGTCCAATTATTTCATAACCTCCACCTCAATGCGTACCACCGTCTGACGGCGCTGGAAAATCTCCGTCGAGGTCGCCACATCCAAGGCTTGCCCGTCGAAATCCTGCACGCTATCCTGGCGAACGACTTTGATGCTACTTTGCGAAGCACGCTTGTACACCACAGGAACTTGGCAAACGGTAAAGGCCAATGACCCCGCCTCCAATACTAATTCCTGCTCCGTGCCAGCCACATCGCGGTAGTGGAATACTCGTCCTTCTGAAAGGAACTCCGATGTTTTCAAAATCTGAGGCGTGAAGTGCAATACTCCGCCTGAAACGCAAACGCCCAGCTCTCCAAACCTGCTCAAAATATCTTCTTTCACCTGTCCGGTCATCCCTGGCTGCTGCGCACCTTTCCCTCCTGGGGTGTGCGAATACGGATCCGTTGGGAAGGCACCATACAGCTTTGGTGATTTATGCGCTCCAATACCCGCTAGAATCTCAAAGTAGTGGTCGAACAATCGACCTACCAAAGCACCTTCGGCATCCTCATCCAAGGCGCGCTGGGTGTTCTCGTAAGCCGCCAACAGCAGCTTCGACACCATGTGCCAGTAGATAGACCCCAGTCCTTCATAGCCGAAGAAAGTCCCTGAACGACCCGTGAATGATTTATGATTAAATACCTCTTCGAACATGGTGCTCAACAACTCCGTTTCGCGCTGTGCCAATGCCTGGTACTGCTCCGGCAATTCCTTCAACGCGGCTTTCAAGCTATCAACATTGTTAAAGGTTCCGTTAAAATGATAGCTGTCGTTACAATCTTTGGTCACCACCTGACGGTTGCCCGCTGCGACCAATTCCTTGAGCAAGTCACTCTGCTCCGCACGATGGGTAGGAATAACATTTTTCGCCACAAAACGGGGCAACTCTTTATTCGGGTAGAGAATGTAGCTGTACTGATCCTCACGGAACAATGCACTGGCCTTCAACGCATCCAACACCGCCAAACTCTCAGCTGTATTCAAGTAGCCTGCACTCAAGACAGCCACCTGCCCTTCCAACATTTCTGCCAGATAAGACACTGAAATACCATCTTCTTCTACCGTCATCAAGTTATAGGCATGGTACAATCCATCAGCACGCTTGTTTGCGCGGATAGAATGCTCCAAATGCGCACGCGCCGTTTGAGAGAAGGACTTGACATCGGCGATGGAGAGTGCTACAAATTCGCCACTAAATCCAGCACCATAAATGCTCACTCTATATTTTGCCGCCGCCCCACCCAAGGCATCCAAGACGCCTTTGCGATCTTGATTTGAAATAGATCCGCTCAACAAATGACGAGAAGATTCTAGGGCGGTTTTAACCTCAGCATAGAAGGTGGCCAATTCCTTTGAAACGCTCACCTCATCTTCGTTCCCTTCGACCAATTGCTCGAAGAACGCCAAGAATCTACGCAGGTAATATAAGGTCACCATCGATACGCCGTTTCCTACCAATGCATTGTTCGCATCGTTCCATTCCGGACGTTGTGTGTTCAACCAAATCCCCGCTTCTGGAATGTAATTAGAGAGCTTCGCCAATACTGTCGCTAAGATCTTCTCAATGAAGTTTACGTGGTGGATAACCTGCTGCTGGTTTTGCAACAACGCACCGTCTACACCCATCTTCGCACGCATTTCCTCAATGGCATCATGCGCCGCCAAATCAAATTCAATGGTATCCTTTGGGTTCGCCAAGAGGTCCTCATACTTCTTAATCTTGTACGGCACATTCGCATACACAAAGCACCCCTGACCCAAGTAAGAAGCTAATTTATTTGGATAGTACTTCTCGCTGAACTCCAAGAATTTCAGCAAGTAAATGATTTGGTGATCGCCCCAATACCCGATGTACGACCAAGGATTATCCGGCTCAATGGTTTCCCAATCAAAGCCATCCTTTGTTACTCTGTAAGGGTTATATCCGTCAAAAGTCGATGCGTTCAAAAACTTGTGGATCATTCCCTCCATGAACTCTGGATAAGAATGCGCCAATGCTTCCCAATTCTGGAAAATATCTCTCCAGTTCCCTTGATAATCCAAAATCTTGGAACCGTCTTCTTCGTTACGGGTATTGATCGAGAACTTATTCCAAGGACGCGATGGGTCCCCGTGACGACGGCTAAATTTCAACGGTAGGTATTCTGTACACAATCGGATAAAATCAGCATGGCCTGCTTTGGCAGACAACGCACGGATTTCGAATACATCAAAGACCTCAGGAAGGGCATTCAACTCCTTCTCAAATTTCTTCGCCACCGCTCCATTTGCCTTCATCATATAAGGCACGAAATCCAGTTTTTCAACGGTATAATTAAAATCAAAAATCCCCCCACGCATGATGTTGAACATCGTATTTGCGAAGTGACGTTTGTTCAGTATGCTATCTGCAGTGAGTTGTAGGCCATCAGATGCCGCAACCAATTCTATCAAGTGCTTCGTCCCCGCCTCTACATCTTCATGAATAGCTGTAAAAAAAGCTTCACGGTCTTGTAAACGCCCCTTCGTGGCAGCCACGTCGGACGGTCCCTGGTGCACATCGGCTACCAATGCCCAAGTGGCTTCACTTTCGGCAGCAACGGTCAACGCTGATTGGACTAAGAAGGCTCCCTTCTCTGCTTTCACATCTACCTCTTCTATCACTGGCTGTCCATTTCGAAAAAGATCCAACTGACGAGATGAAAGAAGCACCGTAGTCTCAGGCAAACCATACGACCAAACGGTATTTGCTTTTAAAGCCTCCGACGGCTCTGCACGGTCCACTATAATGGCGCTCAACGAGAAAATACCCAATCCTGTATCTCTTTCTAGCTCACATTTCTTGTAAGCATCCACCAAATTGCTCGACGCATTTTGCAAAGCATCCTCAACCCCGTAGGGCAGAATATTTTGAATACCGTCCAACAGGGAAACATCGACCTCACAATTATTCAAGTTCTTCAGCGCTGACTTTCTCACGAAGCCAAACTGATCGCTAGAATTCCACTCGTACGAGAAGCACATACCCAAATCGTGATTGATTTCTTCGAAGATGAGCTTATTGCCGTAAGAGTTCTTGTACAGGTTGCGGGAGATTCGGTAAATGCCTTTCAATCTGTTTGAAAACGGCTCCCACAATGAGCG
>CAXPFQ010000010.1:0-10029 GCA_964216615.1 Schleiferiaceae bacterium | reverse complement strand
AATATATCTTTTGATTTTAAAGGCAATGGGTATTATCGGTGTGCTGCCTTCCAGTGGTTCAAATTTTAACGGGTGCCAACAACGTATATAACTCATATCCGGGCGCATCGTCCTTTTGGTTATCTTAAAGGAAACCAAAACGACCTCTGCTGATACGAGGTTATATACGAGATTGTACAGCATAAACTATGGGTGCTGAATCTTTAGCAATACTTCTAGTCTTGGGAATGATAATTTTCATTTGGTTATTGCCCATTCTCTCGATCTTATCATCAACTAAGACATCAGGAAGCGAAAAACTTGCTTGGATATTAGCCGTTTTGTTCGTCTCTTGGTTTGCTTGGATTTTTTATCTGCTTCTTGCCCCACTCAAACGAAAAGATTAAAACTCAGAACTCGATTTTCTGGCAAACTATTGGTATACCTATTACGCTGCACAACCTCGTATATAACCCATAAAAAGTTACACCTAATCCCTTCAGAAAGTCAAGTTCTGGTGATAACTACATAAAACTAACAGTCCATGAGTATAATATTGTTAGACGTATCTTGAATGGAATGTGTGTTGACAGACCAAAAAGTATGTCTTATTGAAAACGCAGGAAAGATTTATTGCTATGAAACTCGACTTATACCAAATAGATGCATTTTCAGATAAAATCTTTAGTGGAAACCCCGCCTGTGTAGTTCCGCTGGACCATTGGTTATCCGATGATCTACTTTTAAATATCGCTAGAGAAAATGCTGTCGCAGAAACTGCTTTTTTTATTGATAAGGGCGATAAAATACACTTGCGTTGGTTTACACCCGAAATAGAAATGGATTTGTGTGGACATGCAACGCTTGCAACGGCACATTGCCTTAAGTCAATTCTAAACTATTCAAAAGACCAAATTGTATTTGAAACTTTAAGTGGCGATTTAAGAGTTACTGCGAAGGAAGGATATTACTTTTTGGATTTTCCTTCGCGCATGCCGATAACTGCTAGCCTACCAGACATAATCAAAAAATCATTAAACATTCAACCCAAGGAGATTTATAAGTCTCGAGACTATTTACTGGTTTATGAAACCGAAGAAGATATCAGACGCATCAAAATTAATAGGCAAATATTTGATCAAATCAATCTTGAACCAGGTGGTGTAATTATAACAGCTAAAGGCGATAAAAGCCACTTTGTTTCCAGATTCTTTACTCCTCAGGCATCCATTTTGGAAGATCCGGTGACTGGCTCTGCACATTGCTCGCTAATACCGTATTGGTCGCAAAGACTTGGAATAAGTAAACTGGATGCAATTCAGGTTTCTGATAGAGGTGGTATATTAAAATGTGAGGACAAAAACGATCGAGTAATAATTGGCGGTACTGCAAAAACATATTCAATTGGAAACTTGTGGATTGAATAAACCATCACAAGCAATAAAGGCACCTCGTATGTATTTAAGCTAAGACACAGGCCACATCGAACTACAATAAAAAAACGTAATGACAGTCTTACCAAAGGAAATAAACAACACTTACCAAGGCAGGAAAATAGCTTTATATCTATTCTACCTTTTCACCATAATGACCGTGGCGCGAAGTCTAATTCATGTATTTACCCCTGACGGAGGTGCTCAGACGATAGCAACAATACCCTTGGATTCTTTTTCAAGAGAAGGTGCAAGTGCGGTTATTCTCATTTTTGCCCTTTGGGGATTATCTCAGCTTATTATGGGGATATTTTATGTGATTGTTTGCCTCAGATACAAATCACTAATACCGTTAATGTATCTATTTATCTTTTTTGAATATGTGATGCGTTTGATTTTAGGCGTACTAAAGCCGATCGAAACCGCCGGGACAGCTCCCGGAGCAGTCATAAACTTCATTTTTCCTCCTGTAGTAATTATTTTATTTCTGCTGTCTATGAATAAGAGTCTGTCTAGGGTCTAATCTATGGCCGGTATCCGCCTATCTTTGCTAGGAATGAGAACGCTTATCTGCCTAATCCTACTACCCACCCTGTTGCTGGGACAGGCCTTCGTGCACCCGGAAAATAACGAGGCATTTCTACAGGACGAGGTCGCAGAAATTCACATCACCGTGTCGGCTGCTGATCTAAGCACACTTTTGGGCGACAGCCTCTTTACCGACCATCACTTTCCAGCTGTTTTTCGCTACCAAAGCGCCAATTTTTCGGATACCCTTCAGAGCGTAGGATTTAGGGTCCGCGGAAACACCTCCAGAAATGCCAAAAAGAAAGGCTTTAAGGTGTCGTTCAACGAATACGTCGTTGGACAAAAATTCAAGGGCATTGAAAAAATGAACTTGATTGGCCAGCACAATGACCCTTCCTTATTGCGCTATTGGACAAGCCTACATCTTCTCCAGCGGTACGGGCTAATTGCTTCGAGAACAAGCTTTGTGAAACTTTACCTCAATGGAAACTACCGCGGTCTTTACCTCAATGTTGAACATATTGACGATGAGTTTCTCCAAAAAAGATTCATTGATGATGACGGTGGCAACCTCTATAAAGCAAGCTGGGGTGCGGACCTGAATTATTGGGGCAGCAACCCGAATTCGTACCGCAGTGTTTACGAGCTTAAGACCAACAAGGATTCAAACAACTACAGCGCGTTTATTCTCTTTCTAGACTCTTTAAATAACATCAGCGACAGCGACTTTCCGTGTTACATGGAACGCAACTTCGAAGTCAATCACTACCTGAAAACACTAGCCACAGAAATACTCATTGGGCATTGGGACGGTCATGCCTACAACAAGAACAACTTCTACCTGTACCGACAGCCTTCCAACGGCAAATTTGTATTCATAGAGTATGATCTTGACAACACCTTTGGTATTGACTGGTTTGGGGTCGATTGGACGGATAGAAACCTCAACAATTGGCACGAAAGTAACCGCCCACTCGTTGAGCGCTTGCTCGATGTTCCTTATTACAAGGACGTCTTTAATGCCTATCTCGACACCCTGTTAACAGACCTCGACACCTCTTCACTAGGGACTGTTTTAGAAAACAAGCAAGACCTGATCAAAGGTGCCGTGCTCTCCGATACTTACTACCGCAAGGATTATGGCTTTCAGTATGCCGATTTTCTTGCGGCCCTTGACGATAACTACGGCGCACATGTGAAAACCGGATTACTCGAGTACCTTGACGAGCGGATTACTAGCGGTCAAGGACAGGTGCAGTGGATCGGAAATCTAGAGCCACCCTGCGATGAATTGCCTGTGGAACCCGAGCGTAACCTCATCAAGATTGTGGATTTCTTAGGCCGTGAAACCAACTTTAGAACGGATATTCCCCTCATCTTTATCTACGACGACGGTACGGTAGAGAAAATCTTTACGTTTAAAACCTAAAGACCCTTGTTATGAAACTGAATTGGAACACCCTATTAATGCTCATTGCCATTACAGCTGGGCTATCATCTTGTAGAAGCAATAGAAACCCTAAGCTCATGGTAAAACTTGTGGTCGACGACACTCAAGATAGACTGGGCAACAACGGTTTACCTGCCGCTCTTCCCTTTGGTAATGCTGGTCAAAACCCGATGTTTAACAGCATCAGCGCACATTACCTCGAGTTGGCACCGACGCCTTATACTCAACTGGGTGAAGGTGAAATTCTATACCATGCTCCTGAAACCACCAAGGGCGGGGATAACGCCATTGACTTTCGTCGTGCAGAGATTGCTGCACCCGGTGAGTTATGGCTTGAAATTCCGCTTTCGCAGCTAAACGCAGGCACCTATGAATGGGTTAGACTCTCCTTGTCGTACCAGAATTACGATGTTGTTTTTCATTACAATAATGAGCCTTACACAGCATCCTTGGCAAGTTTTGTGGGCTTCAACCAATACATAAAAGATTTCGAAATAGACGGTGAAACCGTAGAAGTAAACGAAAATAAAAAACAAGGATTCTGGGCCTTCAAGAGCATCGGAGGACTGCAAACCGGCCAAACACCAGAAGGCGGTACAACGGTTCCAAACCCCCTTGCTACGACCTCTCCTATTCCGGCAGGATCCTGTGTAGTCACCGGTAATTTCAATACACCATTAGTAATCAACGGCGATGAAACTGAGGATTTAACCATTACCATGTCTCTATCAACCAACAAAAGCTTTGAGTGGGTCGACAAAAACGGAAATGGCAAATGGGACGTAGATCAAGGGGCCGATGAAGATGTTGTAGATATGGGTCTTCGTGGTTTACAACCGAGCTATGATTGGCAGTAAAAGGCTCTTTGTACTCTTTTGCATTCTCTTTTACTCCACCTGGACGAATGCTCAAACATCCATTACAGGCACTTGGAATACAGGCAAGGAGAACTCTATCGTAGAAATCTACGAGGACAGTGGCGAGCTGTTTGGCAAAATCATCTCCTCCGATCAGCCAGAAGTTGTCGGGAAAATCAACCTGAGAAACTTACAGAACAAGGGCGACCATTGGGAAGGTGAACTCTTCGTCTTCAAAAGAAGAAGCTGGTTCGATGTGTCCATCCATCAAGAAAACGATACCCTGTACCTGGTGATTTCCGTCGGATTCTTCGAAAAGGAAGTGCAGTGGCCTAGAGGCTAGCCTGACTTCCCTGCCGATTCCCTACTTTTGATACGCATTAAAGAATACGGACGTTGTATTCTATGCGAAACCCACGAGAGCACATCATGAAAATCATTGCTGGACCCTGTGTTATTGAAAGTATAGATTTGCTGCGCGAAGTCGCAGCGGAATTGGCCCGTATAAAAAAAGAGCTGGATGTAGAGATCTACTTTAAAGCCAGCTTTGATAAAGCCAATCGTACGTCTTTAAACAGTTTTCGTGGACCGGGTATAGAAGACGGCATTGCTATGCTCGAAACCATTCGAGATGAATTTGGACTGCCCATCACCACCGACTTTCACACTCCGCAGCAGATTGCCAGTCACGGACACCGCGTCGATATCATTCAGATTCCCGCGTTCCTCTGCCGTCAAACCGACATGCTTCTTGAAGCCGGAAAGACAGGCAAGATTGTCAATATCAAAAAAGCACAATTTCTCAATGCAGAGAAAATGAAGTTCGCCGTTGATAAGGTGAAATCTACTGGCAATCAGCAGGTTTGGCTCACTGAACGCGGTACGCTTTTCGGACCAAGTGAGCTCGTGGTGGACTTCCGCAACCTCCAAAAGTTAGCGGCACTCACTGATCATGTTGTCATGGACTGCACCCACAGTGCGCAGGAAACCAGCAGTAACGATGGTACCACTGGAGGAAACCGCGCCTATGTGCCTTATTTTGCAAAGACCGCCAAACTCTGGGGCGCCAATACCTTCTTTCTGGAAACGCATCCACGCCCTGATGAAGGTCTTTCAGACGGCCCAAACATGCTGGCGTTAAGCGATCTAGAAGCATTAGTTAAGGAATTGATTTAGAGCGATGAGCATCAACACCAGAACTATAGCGTCCATAGAAGCACAGGCAAAATCTATCCTGGATTTAGCACAGCACGATACGAACGACTACGAGTCGGTGGTAAAAATGATCATGGAATGTAATGGCAAGCTCATCTTTACTGGAATGGGGAAAAGCGGCATCATTGCACGCAAGCTTGCTGCCACCTTCTCCTCAACGGGTGTGCCTTCTTTCTTTGTCCATCCAGGTGAGGCCTATCACGGCGACCTTGGGATGATAGAGGCGGATGATGTACTGTTCGCATTTTCAAATTCAGGGGAAACGGCAGAGCTCATCAACCTGTTAAAATACAGCAGATCAAAGAGGGTCATTGGGATGTCCAACGACCGCAACAGCACCCTGGCTAGTTATTCTAAGGTACACCTTGAGTGTAAGGTGGATAAGGAGATTTGTCCACTGAATTTGGCACCTACAACAAGCACCACCGCTGCACTAGTAATTGGCGATGCCATCTGTGCTACCGTTATGGAGCTGTCAGGTTTCTCCGAAGAAGAGTTCGCTGCGCTGCATCCTGGGGGAACCTTAGGCAAGAGTTTACTGACCAAGGCCAAAGATTTAATGACCACTGAAGTTCCATTGGTCCAAGCAGAAGATTCGCTCAACGAGGTGCTCTTGAAAATTTCTGAAGGTCGTTTAGGGCTTGCTTGTATAGGGTCTAAAGATGCCGTCGAAGGGATTATCACTGATGGAGATATTCGTCGTGCGATGGGTAAAGCAGGAAATACGGATGAACTCACCGCAAAAGACATGGCTACCAAGAATCCGATCTTTATCGACGAAAGCACTGGGCTGCATGAGATGAATATGCTGTTTAGAGAAAAGAAGATTGTTTCTGTACTGGTCGGCTCACCAAATGACTTAAAAGGCGTGGTCCAATTCTACGATATCCACAACGGGTAAAACCAACTCACATTATGAAAAAATACATACTCGCCCTGGCATTAGGCCTCGGTTTTGCTGCACAAGCACAAGTTCAAGATTTTACACTGCCCTCAGCAACCGGTGGAGCCGCTTTCACTCTAAGTGCCGCCGAAAGCGACTATGTAGCCCTTCACTTTCTGCTTAAAACAGAATGTCCTTATTGCATGCGTCATACCATGACTTACGCAACTCGCAGCGAAGAACTTCCAGGAGTACGTCAGGTATTTATCAAGCCCGATACCCAAGAAGAAATTCAGGAATGGGCGGCCAAAGTGGACGATGTAGGTCTGGATATTTACCAAGATGAGAATGCAAAATTGGCCCGAGATATGGGTATCCCGTACGGGTACAAATTCCACGGCCAAGTCGTTCATTATCCGGCCCTGATACTCTTGGACAAGGAGGGTAATGAAGTATTGCGATACGTTGGCGAACACAATGGCGACCGAATGTCCTTCGATGATCTCGTCGAACGCATCGATGCCCTGAAAAAATAAACTAGACACGCTTGCTGGTATAAACTTATTCGAATTCCAGCGGTTTACTCTTTACACCCTTAAGAGAAACTGCCATGGAATCGAAAGAAACCATATACATTGTTGGCGCCGGTATTAGCGGTCTCATTGCTGCCTTTGAACTAGAAAAGGCGGGCTATGCTCCTATTGTTTTAGAAAAATCTAATGGTGTAGGTGGACGTGTACGCACCGTATCTATGGGCGATCACCACCTGGATATCGGTTTTCAGGTATTGCTCGACGGCTATCCGATGGCAAAAAAATACCTGGACTATGATGCGCTTAATCTTCGACGCTTGGCTTCAGGGGCACAGATTTATGTGGACGGAAGACGTTTTGTGATTGGCGATCCCCTACGGGATTTTAAAATGCTCATCCCAACTGTCACAGCGAAGATTGGCAGCGTCGGGGACAAAATAAAAGTGCTGCGTCTCAATGCGAAGATGAAGCGCAAATCCATTGATGAAATCTTTGCTGGCGAAGAGATGACCACCTTAGAATATCTCCGGAAATTCGGATTTTCTGAGGTAATCATTGACCGATTCTTCAAACCCTTTTTTGCAGGCATCTTCTTGGAACCAGAGCTGCGCACATCAAGCCGCATGTTTGAATTTGTCTACAAGATGTTCGGTGAAGGCTATGCCACCATCCCCTCGGCGGGAATAGGTGCGATAAGCGAACAACTTCAAAACAAACTGAAGACCACAGAATTCCGTTTTGGAGCGGAGGTAAGTAGTGTTACTAGCGAGAAAATCGTTCTGAAATCGGGGGAAGAAATGGACCACAGCGGGGTGATTATTACTGCGGACGCTTCTTCACTAATCTCTAATATGCAGGGACAGGGAACGGATTGGAAATCGTGCATGTGTCTGTACTTCGAAATAGGCAGCTCCAACCTACCTAAAGAAACGATTGGATTGGTGGCCGACCCTGAAAAACTTGTCAATAATCTCTACGGCTATACCGATGCTACAGGTCGACATATACTGTCAGCGACCGTCTTAAAGTTTAACGGCAAGAGCGAAAAAGAAATTACTGCGAAGGTTGAAGATGAGATCCGCGAATACTGTAGTGTTGGCGCTTTGACCCACATCGGCAACTTCCATATTGAACAGGCACTTCCAGATTTGAGCAATCTAAAAATGACCGCAGAACCCAGTGAAAGTCTGCTCATGGAAAATGTATTTCTTGCCGGAGATGTGCTGTACAACGGCTCATTGAATGCTGCGATGGAAAGCGGCCGATTAGCCGCGGAAGGATTGCTCGAAAAGAAAACAGGAATACTCATTTAAACCCACCGCTATGAACGGATTATATTTCATTTACATCACCAATATCCTGCTCGCAGGATGGATAAGCATCAGCTGTCTCGCGACACCTAAACGAGCTGCCATCTCTGTTTTCTCAAATTCACTTGTGCGAATAGAAGCTATAAAGACAGTGGGAGGTATATGGTTCGCCGTATTGAGCTTATCGGCCCTGGGCTTGTTCTTTCCAACCCAGCTCATCGTTCTTTTAGCTTTTCAGCTCCTGTACAAAGGCTCGTGGCTTTTCGCTGTGGCCCTACCCGCTCTTCGAGAGAAGAAACCGTTCCCGAAAGCTATGGCCGTATCGTTCCTTTTCTGGATTGCTTCACTGCCTTTTATTTTTCCTTGGCAGAATCTTTTAGGATAAACTTTTTGCGTTTGGTTAAATCCGTATCTTTTTGCGGTAAAACACTGAAACGCCATGGCCACCACTCCTGAGCACGATGCCCGCGTCGCTGCACTGACCTTTGCAGGTATATATCCTCACTACGTGACTAAGATCCAAAAGAAAGGACGCAATCTAGACGAATTGCACCAAGTGCTTCACTGGCTTACAGGTTTTGACGAAGACCAACTCAGGGAGATGATCGATCGCAAAGTCACCTTCAAAGAATTCTTTGAGGAGGCCACTGTACATCCCAATGCCTCTTTAATCACCGGGAGCATCTGTGGGTACAAAATCCAAGAAATTGAAACCAAGCTGACGCGCGAATGCCGTTATATGGACAAGCTCGTGGACGAGTTAGCCAAAGGCAAGAAAATGGAAAAAATTCTACGAACTCAATAAACACTCAATATGGAAACTGAAAACACTCCGAACGAAAAGCCAAAACAAGAATTAACCATTACAGATATGGCGGCAGGCTATATCAACGAAACCCGAAAATGGGCCCAGTTCCTAGCCATCCTCGGCTTTATTGGAGCCGGATTAATTGCCATCATGGCCATTTTCGCCGGTTCTATGTTCTCTGGGATGATAGGCGCCGGAGGGATCGCAATTACTGTGCTATATCTACTAATGGCGCTCTTGTATTTCTTCCCTTCACTGTACCTGTTTAGGTTTAGCGAAAAGTCAAATAGAGCTCTCTATAAAAAAGATTCCGACGAACTTGAAGCGGCCATGGGCAACCTAAAATCGACCTTCAAATTTTATGGTGTTTCAGCGATTGTATTTATCAGCCTGTATCTACTGTTCTTCATCTTTGCCGGTGTAGGCGCTGGGATGGGCATGTTCGTCGACTAAACTGCCTGGTCCTGATCTTCCGAGGTTAAACCCTCGTAATTTTCTTTGAAATGCTTGAGAAGCGTCCTTCCGTAATGACGGTTGCGACGCTTCGCTTTTTTCTTGTTAGCCCTTTTGCCTGTGCGCTTGTCCTTTACGATATCATCAAGGTCTTTGGCTTGATCGATTTTTTCAAAATCCTGAATCTGGGTGCGTTTCATTTCAAATACTCTGCTATCAACTATTACATAGTACCTTTGTTAATGTTCATACACACCTAAAAGAATTGGACCATGGCCCAACTAGAATGGCAAACCGTCAAGGAATACGAGGAAATCACATTTAAGCAGCTTAACGGCGTCGCACGCATTGCGTTCAACCGTCCTGAGGTGCGCAACGCATTTACTCCAAAGACCGTAGACGAGCTTTGGGAGGCACTCATCTTGTGCCACGAAAGCCAAGAAATTGGCGTGGTGCTCATTACAGGTGAGGGACCTTCTCCTAAAGACGGCGGCTGGGCATTCTGCTCTGGCGGTGACCAACGCGTTCGTTCGACCACCGGATATAAAGGAGAGAACGGCATCAATAGGTTCAATATCCT
>CAXPFQ010000009.1:0-15425 GCA_964216615.1 Schleiferiaceae bacterium | reverse complement strand
ACATTTTATAAGATTATTGATAACTATTCATGTTATAGTTGCTCGAAATCTTTATACAAAGGCAAAATAGGATTTAGATTAATGGATGGTCATGGAATGATTCGTCATTTTCCAGAACAATAAAGTTAAATGGTCCTTGACAGTTAATTCAATTGAAAACGGCTTCCTAAACTTATCCTATCTCCATAACTTACCATTAAATCAGACACCTTCGATACTATATTCTCTAAAAAATAATGACTTATATGTTATTGTTTGATTTTTTATTATCTTGTTAAGATTTTACAAGAAAAATAAAATATACTCATGGAAGAAAATTTAGAAATAAAAAGTTATTTAAAAATTAATGAAATAATAAGTTTCATTCAAAAAGAATTCAAAAATTCAGAATATTCTAATCTCTTAGAAACACTTAATCAAAATCAAGAAAGAGTATTTCTTGGAATAATTGAAATTATTGATATTGAAGAAGAAGTAGCTGTATTTTTAGATGATGTATCGATACATCTTTCCCATATTTTCACAAAAGAAAAAACCAAATCGTTACTTGAGGAGTTGGATAAAATAGGAGTTATCTCTATGCCATCTTGGGCTTCTTTTCAGATTTACCCAGATTCCGATTGTGAAGAATCAAATTGGTATGATTATTTACCCTCAGATTTAAGTTCAAATCTCACAGCAAGTGAAGATAAAATAAAACAAAACATTTTAAAAAATAGATTCAAAAATATTTATGGATATTTTAAAAAAGATGAACTGATATTTTTAAAAAATATAACTGAATTAATAAGAAAAAACTATGTAAAAAATAATAATGTTGTAATTGTACAAAATACTGATTTATCCTATAGTCATGATTCATCTGGTAAGTCAATAAGAGTTAACAAAAAAGATGAATCACCATTTAGTGGAGTGGTTTTTTCACTTCGTGACAATTATCGTGATACTGAAAAAAATGGTTCTCTATCATCTTTAGCGACCTATAAAAATGGTCTTCTAGATGGGGTTGCTATATATTTTAGTTTTAACCTCCTAATAAAAAGCAAACAGTTATGGGAAAATGGTGTTGAATTATCTGTAGAAAAATTTGATGATAAAGGAAATCTTCTAAAAAATAATGATAGTGTTACTTATGTAGAAAGACACCTTTTAGATTCAGGTAACTTAATACTATATGGAAATTTTGATACAAAATATTTACAATGGGTTGTAAAAGATATGTCATCGAATAAAACGGTTTTCACTTCAGATTCTGCTAATGAGTGTGAAAGATGGATTTCAGGTGATTAAACTAAATCAATTGGAAAAGAAAGCATATTATAAAGATGGTGAGTTCGATGGATTATACAGTCGCTGACACGAGAATGGTCAATTAGAAGAACAGGGAACATTTAAGGATGGTGAATGGGATGGATTATTTCAAGCCAAGAAGAAGCAACTTTTAGGACTTTAGTTAGCTAATAGTTAGGCAAATCCTTAACATCTAACTGCGATATCCTAATTCCCCTAATTTGGTGAAAAATAAAATGTTTATCTTTATATAGAACTCATTTAAAATAGGAAAATGGAAAAACAAGTAATGCCTGAGTGGTTTGACGGCACCGTTTACGACAGTGGTGATGTTGTAAAAAACCCGTTCACAGGCGAAACAGCTGAACTAACGGCTGAAGAATTAAGTATGTACGACCTCATTATGGGCGCGCAAGTAGTTGGAAACTATGATGTTATGCGTAAAGGTTTGGATTGGTTCCGCCGCGAAAACCATGCAGCTTATAAGGCTCTATTAGACTAAAGTTATGATAGAGTGTGGTTGTAAATCCTGAATCTAAACATGTCTTACCATCTTCTATCTAGCAACTGACCAATTCATCGAACTGGAAAGTTGTCGTGAGATTCGAACAACACCCACTAATCTTCCTTCAGATTTAGTAATATCTTTTGGGCTTCTTTACAGGCTTCCAAATCTTTTCTTAATTCTTCATTCTCTTGGATATTTAACATGTCACTAAGAAAACCAGCTATTGTTGAAAATCCTTTACCTACAATTATTCCGACTGATGAATCCATCAAATTTGACTCTTTTATATATTCTTCAACAGAGTAACCATTTCTAATTGCATGGGTTAATTCATTGTATATTTTTTCTAAAGTAGGCATCTCCTCAAAATATTGTTGAAGGCCACTGACATCTCCTTTAAGTGACGTCATATCAGAATTCTGGGAGTCCAGTACTTGAGAGAGGCCGTCATTGGAACCGTATTGTTTTGCGCCTAAATCCTTTTTGATTCTTTGCGAACTATCCGAATGAACATCACCTATTGGTTCACCATTAATGTATTTGACGTTGTTAATCAGTCCACTAAAAGGTCTCAATCTACTCCGAGTTAACAATATATGAGATAAAAAGTAGTGTCCATTGATTTCATGGAATATAATAGGACCTGCTAGCGCAGGGTTTGTCCTTACTCCAGATTTTATTTGTTGGTCATAAAAGTCAGCTCCGTCAATAATTTCTGTTTGAGAAAGGATTTTACCTTCTTCAGAAAACCAATTTGATTTTATAAAATTTACTTCAAATATTCGGTTACTCGAAGATTCATCGATTGCGATGCTGATTGAACGCATATTAAAATGGCGAGTTAATTCATGTAGAATTTTTCCCTTAACCTCACAGAAGCCATTTTTAAACTCAAGCACTTGATTAACATTCATCAATTTTGTGTTATATCGTTCCTGGTCAATATAACGTAAGGCATAACTCGGCTCAGGACAACCTTTTATGTTTATTATCTCCTCTTTTAAAAGTCCGTACATATAATTGCGGTAAACTCTTGTTATGCCATCTTCGCAAAGAACATTCTTTTCAAGATTCAAAAATTCTTCCTCTGCGGCCCTGATTTTGTTTTGCTTTATTCTTTCTTCTATTCTTTCTTTTCTTGCCTGTTTCTTTCGTCGAGCGCTGAGAATAGTGAAAAATATCACTATCACCGATAATATGATTAATATCACCATATCCTAATGGGCATGAATTGGACAAATGTTGAAAATACCATTGGCTTGGATTGATTGTCTCTAAGTTAAACCTTTCGGATGTAAACACCGAAAGTGAATCTCTTTATAACATGTTCGACGTGTATTATACCTCTGGCAAATCCTCAACATCTATCTGCTTTATTTCAAGTCCTCTTAGATAAGTAAGGGACACTTTTAGGTCTGAATGACCCATGACTTGCTGTAGCTTTTGGAGAGAGCCTGTTTTCTCGAAGATTTTAAGGGCCGACGAATGTCGCAGAGAGTATAGGGTGACGCCATCTTCTAAGCAGTCAGTTTGATTTTTAAATCTTCTCCAAAGTACTTTTATGTAGTCTTTGCTATATGGCTGTTCACTGTCCCTAAGCACGTATTTATCATTTGAAGTGAATCTCTTTTCTAACTCAGACTTGATGTAAAGTGGAATAGGCACAATTCTGTTTCGTCCAGATTTGTTTCTTGCCCCAGAGAGTGAGATTATACCTCTTTCAAAGTCTATATCTCCCCACTTTAACAGCCTTATTTCCTGATGCGGTCTAAGGAGACAGCCATATGTCAGTAGGCAGCATATGTATAGAGGGTCATTGTATGTTCTTACTGCCTCAAGTAAGGATTGTATATCCCTTACGGGTTTATGTAAAGTAGATTTGACCTTCCTTGTTTTTATACTGCTAAGCTTTTCATTAAGCGTTCCACTTGATATACACTTCAATGTGGTTAACACATTCTTCTGAGTACGTTCCGACCACTTGCTTTGAAGTATAAATTCTTTTAAGACTTCTGAGTGTAAATCTGTTGTTTGAATATTGTCTAGAGACTTATATGATAGATAGGATTTAAACTCACGAAATACCCATTGTACGTCTCTCTTATGATGGTACGAGTAGTTTCCATCAAGTACTTTGTTTACTCCAATCTCCAATTCTGAAATGACTGTACGAGGAGTTTTCTGAGTTGGTTTCTTAACAACCTTCTTTTTCTCTGGTCGCCATCCTTCCAACAGCTTTAACTCAAAAGCACTTTTCAGTAAATGTGGATTCTCAGTACTGCTTAATTTGACTCCAATGGTTTTACCATTCCAGTACCTAAATCTTGTGTTATTGATGTAGAGATTTACAAACTCTTTTCCTTCAGAAGAGCCGATAGTCAGCTTCCATTTGTCGCTCATTTTTGACAGTTTTAAGCTGTCAGTTTTTAAAGCTTCCAATAAGTATTTGAAAATGAGTGTCTTAAAACCTACGACCTTCGGGTTATGAGCCCGACGAGCTACCAACTGCTCCACTCCGCGCTAATAGGACGGCAAATATAGGGCGGTTATGGGTATTCTACCAAACTAATGCATGGAGAAAACCATTAAATACGCCCCAAGGGCCGGAATGAACAGATTATCAAACCCATAGGGAACTACTAATTCTATAAAGGCCAGTATGCCTGCGTAGAGAATGGCCTCAGGGATGGGAATGCCCATAGCGATTCCAACGATGGCTGCGACTAGGAAAAATGCGGAGGTTCCGGCTAGGGTCTTGCGTTTGGAAAGTGGTAGTATGGGACTGGAGATGCCGTGGCCCACTAAATTGGCCGCTAAATCTGCTAATCCCATGATTAAAATTCCATAGATGTACGGCAACACGCTATCGGTTTGAGCATAGGGCGAATCTGGGTGATAAAACAAAGCGCCTAGGCCCACTGCGATGGGGAAAATGATTTCGCCGTATGTGGTGCGAGGAACGTTATGAACACTGGTGAGGATGCCGGTAGATTTCGACACAATCAACGCTACAGTGAAAACTATGACCGTGAGCAGTACTTCGTAGGGCGTCAAGTAGAAGACAAAGCCGACGGAACCTAAGGAGCACAGAAGGTGGGTGGCTTTTCGGGACCACTCGACATTAATACTAGTAGTTCTTTTGACAACCTCAACGGCGCCCATCATGGCGACGAAGAGAAGCTGGTAGAGGAAGAAGGTTAGTGACGGCATGGTTTAGAAAATATAGGTTTCGTATTCACGCATGATGGTGATATCTGGGTCGGGCATGCGGTTGACTCGGTTATCGACCTGTACTAAGGCATAAATGCATTTTTGAGCGTTGCGGGATTTGGCCACTTTGTGGAGTTGGCCGGCGATGGCATTGCCTATGCCTTTGGCTTGGAATTCTGGGAAGATGCCTATGGTTTTGAAGATGATGGTGGCATCAGGAAGTTCCGATAAGTAGGCAAAGCCGACTTTTTGGTCTTTGATTTGGACCCAATATAGTAGTGGGATGTTTGCAGAGCCAGAAGTCATGGATTGGAGCCAAGAATGGAATTGGTCCCTAGTCATAGATTCATACCCCCAGTTGCTTTTGAAAATGGCTTCGATCATGTTTAAGAGGGCTTCGGGTGTGCCGGTAGAATATAAATCCACAGGCTCCAGGGAGAACCCTTGTTCATACCAGCCTTGGAGGAAGGACTCGGAAACTTCTATAACGCCGTCGTAATAGGTGCGGTAGGCGCTGCGGTATTTCACTACTTTTTTGGGTTGGCATGCGTTGAAGAATTGGGCTACTGAAGGGGTATTGTCCCATTCCCCTGGGAAGATGGTGCTGCCGTCGGTCGTTGAAATGAATTTATACGGCAAGAAGGTCGAACCGTTGATGGGGCCGTACAGGGGACCTTTGAATTGGGCTCTAGTCTCAGCCCAAGCCTGATGCTGCTCCTCCTCGGTTCCTCCTTTTAATTCAAAAAAGCCAAAGGCATGACCGTCCATAAATGGATAGGTACCCATGCAGAAATAGTCGTTATCCATCCACTTCGCGTTTTCTTTGGACGAATAGAAATCCCAACAAGAGCGTTCGTAATCCCGAGACTCGTAACCTAGGTTGGCACTGCGGTAGCGAACGAAGTTTTCAAAATGGTCTAGCGTAGGTATCATAGTATTGGTTTTAAGGTGCCGCTGGCGGCGTCAAGAACGGCTTCTCCCCCATCTTCCAGTAATGCGGTGGCATTTGGAGCGCCGATGATACAGGGTATGCCCAATTCTCTTGTGACAATAGAAGCATGAGAAAGCAATCCACCTTGTTCAACCACGAGGCCTTTGGCTTTACTAATGAGCATGCTCCAACCCGGGTCGGTATGTTTGGCCACCAGAATGTCAAACTCTGGCCAAGGTCCTGGGCGGTATTCGTCCATCACCAATAACCGGCCATGGACAACACCTGGGAACACACATTGACCTTCCACGGATTCACCAGTAGCGGCAGCGGGTATGTAAGGCGGCGCTTCGCCTGAAGGGGTTGTCGCGAAACTTCGAGGGTAGCGGTCAGCGGAGTGTTCGGCGTATTTGGCCTTGCGTGCCGTAATTAAGTTTTTCCATGAATCCGTATCGCCGGCAAACCACTCGTCTATCTTCAGGTAGAAGATATCATCGGGCTCTTGAATATGGTCCGCTTTTGCTGCATTAACACCGGCTTGGATTAGTATGCGACGCAGCCAGCCGAAGGCGGTGGACCTCAGCAACCTAAAGGCTTCACGTTGTTTGATATAGCGTTGAAGCTGCTTAATGCCCCACGGGAGTTGTTGGTGGGCTTGTGGGCCTTTTGACAAAAGTGGGCTGGAGGCAATCTCCTGAATGGCATTAGACAAAGCACTGAAATCATCCATAGGACTGGGTGATTCAAGCTTGAGCTCGTTGGGGAATCGGCCCCCGAAAACGGAGAAATAGGTGGTCCAGCGCTCTTGCAGGCCCTTGTTTTGTTCTAGTCGAGTGAGGAATGTGGATTCGTCCGCAGCTAGTAATGCTTCCTTTAATGGAGCCGCTTGCATTACCTCGTGCGCCAAGGCTTTGAAGTCTCGCAATTGTTTCACACTTGGGGTTTCCACCGATAGGAAGTTTTGTAGTTCTTCCGGACTGAACTTTTTCTCCGCCCAACCCAAGAAAGTCATCAGTACGGTGTCGCTCTCCACAGTAACGTACCATCGGCGGAGCCAACGACGCTCGCATTTGTTCCATAAACTCTGGAGTTCGGGGGTCGTGAGTGTGGAGAAATTGGTCCTGCCTAAGGCATTAAAATCCTTTTGAACGATGTGATTAAATCTGTACTTCGTCCAAGGAAAACACAGCACCTTCCACAACATTAACGGGTAGTAGGCAATCTTCAACCAAGTGGCCGGACGCATACTCTCGGGGAGGAAGATTTCCTGTCTAATCTCCGCGGTGATCATACGTTCAAGATTCTCCTTGTTCCTTTCATATCCGGGCAAGAAGAACATCATGGAATACCAATGATTCATGACGTAGTACATCCGGCCGTTGAAGTCTTTAACGAGGTTATCAAAAACGTATTGGTGACGACGGACGGTATGCTTTGGTACCCCGCTATGAGTGAGCAAATCTTCGTAAACGTACTTGTAAAGTCGGCGTGCCACGCTTGCAGTCATGGGGCTAACCGTACCGGTATATGATTCCGCTAGGTTTGAGTTGTCGAATAACCACAGTTCCGGAAGCCAGTCCACCGTTACCGGACGAATTTGCAAGACGTACAATTGCCCGTCCACAAAGGTCCATTCCACGTCCATGGGTTTGCCATAGTGCTGTTGCACCTTTCGGTATAGCTGAAGTAAGGCGCGCTCTAGATGTTGGGGCCAATTATTGGTTTCAAACTCCTTCGTCACAATGTGGCCAGCCCCTGCATCGAAAAGCTGGCCTTGGCGCAGGTCTGCCCCTTTGATCATCCAAGATTTTCCGCTGGGATGAAACCCTCGCTGGGCTACTTCAAATCCTTGAACCACGTAGTTACAGAGTCCTGGGGCATAGTTGACCATCCAGCGTTCTTCGTGGGTAAACATCACACCCGAAATGCTTTCACTGCTGTGGAGCAGCGGCTGAATGACCACGCCGTGAGGCTCCTCGTCCAGAGCTAATTTCGGTAAGCTCTCGGCCACCTCTTGGATCGCCTCAGCTAGTGATTCTTTGGTGATGCCTAGTAGCGTTTTGAATTGGCCTGCGGCAGCGCTTTCATCTGTATCCTCGGTGATGCTCGAACTGCGCACGGCGTAAAAATTGGACACCCCTACTTGAGAAATAATAGCTTGAGATACCTGTTCAGAATCCATCTTTACCAGGTCTCCGTCAACGCATACGGAAGTAAACGGCAAGGTTCTGAATCCGTGCCCTTGTAAACTCGCAAGCCCCTTGGCCTTATTCCCGAAAACTCCGAAGGTTAAAGCCATACTACTACATTGAGGAATAAATAAGATAGGACGGCACCCGCTTGAATACTGTTCTTCCCATTTTTATCCGGTTTGTTTGCGTAGCGCAGGGCCCCAAGGAACAGTGGAAGGGTGGATAACCATAAATACATCTGGGATACTTCTGGAATCTGGGCGTAGCACCACATAGAGAGCAAACCTATGAGTACGGTAACCATTGCGCTCCCCCATATGCCCAGGCGTGAGGAATAGCTATCTCTGTAGGCGGTTTCCTCTTCTGGAGGCAGGCATTTTCGAGCGGCCTCAATAAGGGCACTTAAGGCGAACACACCGAAAGCGTGCCACCAGATATTTTCGGACCACTGGAGCGTCTTGGAGATGGCTGCATAGGCCACTAATTGGAGCAACAACATCTGCATCAGCATGATCACATTGTACAGCCAAAAATGAGGCTTGAGCTTTGCCAAGGGACCTACCTCGTATCGTGCCAAAATGGAATAGAGCAATAGACCTGCCGACAACAAGCCTGATAGCGGATCCAAAACAATATGAATGCTAATGAATATGCCCCCATTCCAATATCCAACGCGAAGGATCTCCAGTTCAGTAATCAGTCCACGTTGCAAAGGACGATTAGGGTGATGCACGTCATCAACCTCTTTGTCTCGCAATTCATCAATTACCCGTGTGTGGAGCAAGAAGGATAATCCAGCCACAGCCAATAATGCATATTTCCACCACTCCGCCTGGTATCCGTCCATTTCCAAAACGGCCATGGTCGATACAATGATCGCCAAGGTTGTTGGCAATAGGAACACCAACGGGAACCGCTCGAGTTGGTATTGGTAGAGACGACGCCCTAATCCTAGCTTTGCTTCTTCCATAGGTAAAAATTGTTGTAGAAAGGCACCCTATCTTTTTCCAGCACCGGCACTAAGGCCCATTGATGTTGAAAGAATTGGGGCACTAATATGGTATAGCGGTGTTCCCAGTACAGAAATATCGATCCAGGGGTACAGGCTGCATTAATCGCTTTAAAAAAATCGTCGTTGAACGCCCCGTCCGTCGCCTCCATAATGTCCGAAGCGTGGATCATATGATGACCTTGTGGCAGCCCCTCTACGTAGGATTTCATGTCCATGTGGTGAAAGGTAAGAGATGCTGGACTTGGGGTCCAATTCCCTTTTAAATAATCCAACCTGCCGTGCTTATGATAGCCGTGAATGATGTAATCAACGTATGGGTTTTCCGAAAGTGGGTATGCGAGGAGCTTTTCCTTGAATTGGTCCAAGTAATTCACCTGGGTAGGTCGTTTACTCTTGTCTTGGGTCAAGCCCGGATGACGCGCATTGCTATCTACATTATCCCGAGAGAAAAATCGGCTCGATAAAAACTGGAGTCTTCGTGTATCCCACATGCGATCGTATACCTCGGCTCTTTGGGTGGAGGATTCCGCCTGTACCATTTGCTTCCGAGCACCTGGGGACAACAAAAAGGGGAATACTTTAGTAAACTTTTGAAGGAAACGTTCCAATTTCCCGCCGTGCAATAAACCTCGTCGCGAACCAGCGCCAAACAGCTCATCACGATTCGAAGCTTCCAAGGCCGCAAGTTTTTTTTGTACATGCTGAAGCTGGGATTCTTCAGTATCTACCAAGTGAATATGAGGCACGCCGTGATGCAATAAACTAAAAGCGTGATCTCCACCACTCGCAACCATGTGGTAGTGCTCTACCTCGTGCGCATCGACGATGCTTCGAAGCAAGTAAGTATCTTCCCAAGATTGCGCGTAATACAGCACGAAAACAGTGGTTTATCATGAAGGTAGGAAAATCCTTCATTGCCAAAAGATTCTAGGCAATCATAAATGGGAAAAAAGCGTCATTAACGCATTTAGAGCAAGGCTAATGATCAATCTTGGTTTCATAGATGAGACATCTATGGTTTTGCCGAAAAAATATCCTCTAGATATTTGGATCCCTTTTGAATTTCCGCTTCTGTCAATACCTGCTTAAGTTCACCCTCGTTTAAGAAGATACAGCTGGTACATAACTCTACCACTTCCTGCATAATGTGCGTGGAAAACAAAACCGTTTTGTCCTGGGATATGTGCTTTAATAGCGAACGAATTTCATTCAATTGGGCAGGATCTAAACCGGTAGTAGGTTCATCTAGAATTAATACCGCCGGATCAGGTATTAAGGCAGCGGCTAGACCAACACGTTGTCGGTATCCTTTGGATAGGGCTTGAATTTTTTTGTGTTGCTCAGGGCCTAAAATTGTTTGCTCTATAACCTCTGCTACGCGTGCCTTAGGAACCTTATAAATAGAGGCTACGTACGCCAAGTATTCTTTTACGTAAAGTTCTAAATACAGTGGATTATGCTCCGGTAAATACCCTAAGCTTCTCTGAATTTTAATAGGTTCCTTTACTACATCCGTTCCATTTACCGTAACTATACCCTGGTCTGGAATAACTGAACCGGTTATAATTTTCATCAAGGTACTTTTACCCGCGCCATTAGGCCCCAGTAATCCTGTTATTTGACCCGGCTTAATCTCGAGAGAAATATCATTTAAGGCCTTTTGCGACCCATATGATTTAGTGATGTTTTTTACAAGAATACTCATGATCTAATACCCATCAAATCTAAGAAAAAAGCATACTCCATGGCCGTTTCTTTTAGAGCAGCAAATCTTCCTGAAGCGCCTCCATGACCCGTATCCATGTTGCAATACATCAGTAAAGGCTCTTCAGGATTCGTCCTTGTCTTTCTCAGACGTGCCATCCATTTAGCAGGCTCCCAGTATTGAACCTGGCTGTCGTGAAGTCCTGTCGTAATGAGCATGGCCGGATAATCCTGGGCCTTTACATTATCATACGGGCTATACGATTTCATGTAATAATAACTATCCTCATTTTTCGGATTCCCCCACTCGTCAAATTCCCCCGTTGTCAACGGTATGGTCTCGTCCAACATAGTGGTCACCACGTCAACAAAAGGTACGGCGGCAATCACACCACGAAATAACTCTGGACGTTCATTGACCACTGCTCCCATTAAGAGTCCCCCGGCACTACCCCCCATAGCCATGAGCGTCTTTGGAGTCGCATATCCTTCGCTAATAAGTGCCTCAGCACAATTAATGAAATCCGAGAATGTATTTTTCTTTTCAAACATCTTTCCATCCTCATACCACGGACGCCCTAGGTACTGAGAGCCACGAATATGTGCTATAGCGTAGACAAATCCTCGATCCAGCAAGCTCAACCTTACACTCGAAAATGAAGGGTCGATAGTGATTCCATAACTTCCATAGCCGTAAAGCAAAGTGGGATTAGGGGCGTTTTCACGAAGCAAGCTCTTCTTGTATACTATGGATATAGGTACTTTTGTGCCGTCGTCTGCCGTTGCCCATAAACGCTTTGTTTCATAGGCGCTCGCATCGTAGCCACCTACCACTTCTTGCTGCTTCTGTATGGTTTTTTCTCCCGAAGTAAAGTCGTAATCGACAACGCTCCCCGGGGTAGTTAGCGAAGTATATCCGTAGCGTAAATGACCCTGATCAAAACTAGGGTTGTTACCTAGGTAGGCCGTATACACCTCCTCCTCAAACGGAAGGTAATATGCCTCACCGCCCCATGGCTGAATACGTAAATGCGAGAGGCCATTGGAGCGTTCTTCGAGCACTAAGAAATTCGAGAAGAGCTCCATAGATTCGAAATACACTTCGTCGCGATGAGCAATAACATCTTCCCATTTGGATTTAGAAGGGCTGGACACCGGAGCTTTGACTAGTTTAAAATTCGTTGCCCCATCCGCATTTGTTCGGATATAGAAGTATTCACCAAAATGACTCACCCCATATTCCAAACCGCGCTCGCGAGGCTGAATAACTTGAAACTCCGCAAGCGGATCATCAGCGGGAATGAACCTGTACTCATCACTCATGGTCGAGCCACTGCCGATAATGATGTATTGCTTGCTTTTCGTTTTGTAAACAAAGGTTGAAAACGTCTCGTCTCTCTCCTCAAAGATGAGTTCGTGCGTCCTAGTTTGGGCATCCCAGCGTTTGATCTTATCACTACGCAGGGTTTCCAAATCTTTCACAGTGTAAAACAAAAAATTCCCATCTGCACTCCAAGCCGAACCTCCGGTGCACTCATTTTCCGTCACCTCCTCTATGGCACCAGTTAGTAAATCCTTGGTATAGATAGTATAAATTCTACGGCTTACCGTATCCACCCCAAATGAGATTTTCTGATTTGATGGATGCATACTCAACCCGCTTACTTGGTAATATTCGTGACCCTCAGCCAGTTCATTAACATTGAGCATAATCTCTTCTTCCGCTGCTAGGGATCCCTTTTTTCGACAGTACAGCGGGTATTCAAGCGCTCCTTCGTAGCGGGTATAATAGAAATATCCGTCCAATTCGTACGGTACAGAGCTGTCGTCTTTTTTGATTCGCCCCACCATTTCATCGTATAATCGGCTCTGGAGATCCTCAGTGCCTGCCATGATTTTCTCGCGATAGGCATTTTCAGCATTTAAATACTCAATGACATCTGGATGCTCACGCTCACGCAACCAATAAAATTCGTCTATACGAGTGTCCCCGTGCTCCGTCATTTCATACGGGATTTCTTTTGCTCTTGGTTCGCCCGAGGATACTGTATCAGTCATAGTGCATTGGGTAAGAAGAGTCACAAAACTAAGACCTAAGATTGCCTTTTGTCGCATTAGGGAAGTATTTTAGAGGTGTGATCGGAATAGGTCTGTTAAAGTACATAATATGAAGCACTCTATCCTAGTTCTTTGCTGCACAGTTTTATTATCCAATTGTATTCGCCCAGAGCGAATTATAGATTTTCAGGGGCATCGTGGAGCCCGTGGTCTCTATCCCGAGAATACCCTCGAAGGATTCAAAGCAGCCTTAGCCATCCAAGAAGTCAGGACTTTAGAGTTGGACCTATGTGTTACATCCGACAATGAACTTATCATCTCTCATGATCCGTGGTTCAATGAATCCATCTGCGAAGTTGAAGATTCCGCCCACGAAGGATTCGCTTACAGCTTATATAAGATGACGTATGACAGCATCGCACAGTTCGATTGCGGCTCTAAAGGCCATCCAGATTTCCCTAAACAACGAGCAATTTCAGGACATAAGCCATTACTGCGAGAACTATTTGCAATGATTGATGCGCAAGGATTACGGTGGCCACATTTCAACATTGAGATTAAAAGTCATCCAACTGGAGATAACATTTACCACCCAGGACCACGAAAGTTCGCTGCGCTGGTCGCTGAAGAACTTCAAGCCGCACACAAGCGATATCCTGCTGCCGACTTACTAAATCATGTGACCATTCAAAGTTTTGATCTTCGTGCATTACGAGAAATGCGCAAGACCCAATTGATGGTGAAATTGGCTTTATTAAATGAAAAGGACGCCACGCATGCGGAACAAATGGACAAATTGGGTTTTCCAGTAGATATTTACAGCCCTAATTATGAACAAGTTACACCGGAGATCATATCGTGGTGCCACTTCCGTCGAATTTCGGTGATTCCGTGGACCGTCAATGACCTTGAACAAATGCAATCTTTGATCGACATGGGAGTCGACGGAATCATTTCAGATTATCCAAATTTATTTGCTGAAGTGGTCTATTGACCTGCCTGAAAACGTGCTTGTTGCATACGTTGCATCCCCTGTTTTGAGCCTTCGTGATCTGGGTTATAACTCAACGCCTCACGGTAATCCGCCTCAGCATTACTGATATCACCCAACAGTTCATGGCAATAGCCTCGGGCATATAAGGCACGATGATTTATAGGTTGAATGCGCAGGGCCGTGTTGAAATAGCCACGAGCCTCAGGATACAATTGCAACTGTAAGTGAATGTAACCGAGATTAAACCAGCTTTCTATATCATCTGGGTCCAATTTTGTGCAGGTGGTAAAATCCTCCAAAGCTCGGTTCCAATCCTTCACTTCTAAATGGTACATTCCCCTGTTGTAAAGGGCAATTCTGTTTTCTGGCTGCAATTCCACCAGGCGATTAAAGTAGGCCAAGGCTAATGGATTACCCATGGCACTGTACAATACCCCACACATATCCAAAGCTTCGACATATTCAGGATCCAAATCAATCGCTTTCTGGAACCACTCTATCGCTCTAATAGTATCACCAAGGGCATCACGCATCAGGTAACCCTTTAAAAAGTGGGCTTCTGCATTTTTAGGGTCCAAAGCAATGACTTCATCTACTAATTCTGCACTTTTCTCGAATTCCGTCACCATGTGATACAACTGTGCCATCTTTAAACGACATGGTACATTCTCTGGGGCTTCTGCCATACATCTTTGCCAAGCATCCCTGCTCTGACGAGTTTGGTTCTTGGCAAAACCAAGATCACCCCACAATTCCAAAGCTTTTACACGAGAACTGTCTAACTGCAATACAGCGGAGATATCTGCCGCAGCGTATTTCAAATTCTGTTGACGTAAATACATTTTAGCGCGCGCCTCTAGGGCGTCCATATCATTTGGAGCGTAACGAATAATATCATTCAAGCTGTCCAAGGCAGTGTTTTGCCTCACCGGTGCCCCAACCGTGGCCTCTTGAACTTCAACGGCATCATTGACGCGATGCCCAGAAGAGCTTGCTTGATCAAAATTACTTTGGCAACTATGCACGAACAATACTGGAATTAAAAGAAGGAATTTTCTCATAGGTCAAAAATGAGGTAAAAAAAGAGCCCCGCCAAGCGGCGGGGCTCCTATATCTAAATCTAGACCAGATTAGAAGTTGTAACGGAATGTTGCATTCCAAGTACGACCGAATCCCATCCAAACGTAGTTCGCAGTGCTGATACCGTTCCAAGTATCATCGCCTGCTCCTGCGTGAATGTTTGAGTTAGACTCTGCGATGTACATGGTGTTCGCTACGTTGTTCACGTTCAAACGCAAAGATGCCATATTTCCACCTAACTCAAATCTTGAAGTAAGACCCAAGTCAATCAAGTTATATGATGGTAATTGCAAGGCACCAAGGTTATCAGGGCTTTCAAAATCTGAATTATTGATAGAGTAATCAGCATACAAGCCATCAACATAACGGAATCCTAGATCCGCACTTAAATTCTTAGCGATTTTGTAATCTGCACCCAAGTACATAGTTGTCTGAGCAGCATCACC
>CAXPFQ010000008.1:0-36530 GCA_964216615.1 Schleiferiaceae bacterium | reverse complement strand
GTAAATCCGTTGGGAAACCTTCGCAGGTTCGAATCCTGCTCCCCCCACAACCGCGGAAGTAGCTCAGTTGGTAGAGCATCAGCCTTCCAAGCTGAGGGTCGCGGGTTCGAATCCCGTCTTCCGCTCTAGGCTAAGCCGATGTAGCTCAGGGGTAGAGCGTTTCCTTGGTAAGGAAGAGGTCACGGGTTCAATTCCCGTCATTGGCTCTAAATGAAATGTGAATCTTTACACTGTTTATATATTTAATAATCGCTAATCATGGCAAAAGAGAATTTTGTACGTACCAAGCCTCACTTGAACATTGGTACAATTGGTCACGTTGACCACGGAAAGACAACTTTGACTGCAGCCATCACTACCGTGTTGGCTAATGCTGGTTTGTCTGAATTGAGATCATTCGATTCAATTGATAACGCTCCTGAAGAAAAAGAGCGTGGTATTACTATTAACACTTCACACGTAGAGTACGAAACTGCAAATCGTCACTACGCACACGTTGACTGTCCAGGTCACGCAGATTACGTGAAGAACATGGTAACTGGTGCTGCGCAGATGGACGGTGCTATCCTAGTAGTTGCGGCTACTGATGGTCCTATGCCTCAAACTCGTGAGCATATCCTTTTGGGTCGTCAGGTAGGTATTCCACGTATCGTCGTGTTCTTGAACAAGGCTGATATGGTTGATGATGAAGAATTGATGGAACTAGTAGACATGGAAGTTCGTGATCTACTTTCTTTCTATGAATACGATGGTGATAATACTCCAGTAATCCAAGGTTCTGCCCTAGGTGGTTTGAACGGAGAGCAAAAGTGGGTTGATACTATCATGGAATTGATGGCAGCAGTTGACGAATGGATCGAAGAGCCAGAGCGCGATCGCGATAAGCCATTCTTGATGCCTATCGAGGACGTATTCTCGATCACTGGTCGTGGTACTGTAGCAACGGGTCGTATTGAGACTGGTGTTGCAAACACTGGTGAAGGAGTTGAAATCATCGGTTTCGGTGACGAAAAATTGACTTCTACTATTACTGGTGTTGAGATGTTCCGTAAGATTTTGGATACGGGTGAAGCTGGTGATAACGTAGGTATCTTGCTGCGTGGTATCGATAAGTCTGATATCCGTCGTGGTATGGTTATCTGTAAGCCAGGTTCGATCACTCCTCATAAGAAGTTTAAGGCTGAGGTCTACATCTTGAAAAAAGAAGAAGGTGGTCGTCACACACCATTCCACAATAAATACCGTCCACAGTTCTACTTGCGTACAACTGACGTAACAGGTGAGATTCACCTACCAGACGGTGTTGAAATGGTAATGCCAGGTGATAACTTGAGCATCACTGTAGATTTGATTGCTCCTGTAGCCATCAATAACGGTTTGCGTTTCGCGATTCGTGAAGGTGGACGTACTGTAGGTGCAGGTCAGGTAACGGAGATCATCGAGTAATACTCGATAAGATAATTGGTAGTTAAGGTGCCTCCTTTTTAGGGGGTGCCTTTCTGCCTACATACGGGCATAGTTCAATGGTAGAATAGCGGTCTCCAAAACCGTTGATCAGGGTTCGAATCCTTGTGCCCGTGCAAAGAAGTGAAAAATGAATAAAATTATTACCAGTATACAAGAGTCTTGGCAAGAGTTTGCGGTGAAGGCTTCTTGGCCTACAATGACTGAACTTCAGAAGAGCGCTTCGCTCGTTTTGATAGGTACGATCATCTTTTCTCTTGTGGTTTCGGGAATGGATTATGTAATCTCGTCAATTCTCGAGATTGTATACGATTTATTTAAGTAAGCATGTCAGATTCAGGAATGAAGTGGTACGTGCTTCGTACCGTCAGCGGACAAGAACATAAAACGAAAACCTACATTGAGAAGGAAATGGCTCATGCGGGCATGAGTGACCTCGTGGGTCGTGTTGTCATTCCAATGGAGAAGGTAGTCCAAGTGCGCAACGGGAAAAAGGTAATAAAAGAGAAGACCAAAACCCCTGGATATATGTATGTGGAAGCCACACTTACTGGTGAAGTGGGCCACATGATAAAAAACCTTCCGAATGTCATAGGTTTTTTAGCAAACATTAAAGGAGGAGATCCGTCTCCGATGCGCGCAGCTGAAGTGGCCCGATTACTTGGCCAAGTAAATGAGGAGGCTGAAAATGCGGCAATGCTGATGATCCCATTCACCGTGGGTGAAACAGTCAAGGTGATCAATGGACCTTTTAGCACTTTTGATGCTACCATTGAAAAAATTAACGAGGAGAAACAAAAACTGGAGGTCACTGTGAAAATCTTCGGTCGAAAAACTCCTGTTGAACTTGGCTTCACAGAAGTCGAGAAACTTTAATGATATAGATGTGAGACTTTATATAGGTTGGTTTTTCATGCTTCCACTAGAGAAACGGCCGCAACAACAACGCTAAATAGTAGAAACAAGAAATGGCAAAAGAGGTTAGTAAAGTAATGAAGCTTCAGGTCCGTGGTGGCCAAGCTAACCCTTCTCCTCCGGTAGGTCCAGCTTTGGGTGCCGCAGGTGTCAATATTATGGAGTTCTGTAAGCAGTTTAATGCCCGTTCTCAAGAGAAGATGGGGCAGATTCTGCCGGTAGTGATTACGGTATATGCTGATAAATCATTTGACTTCATCGTAAAGACTCCTCCTGCAGCAGTACAATTGATGGAAGCTGCTAAGATTAAGAAGGGATCGTCAGAGCCTAACCGTAATAAAGTTGCTAAAGTTACTTGGGACGCTATTCGCAAGATTGCAGAGGATAAAATGGTTGATTTGAACTGTTTTACCGTTGAATCAGCAATGTCAATCATTGCCGGTACTGCAAGAAGTATGGGTATTACTGTAATTGGCGAGAAGCCGTTTTAATTAAAAGTTTTAAGCAATGGCAAAAGTGACGAAAAACATGAAAAACGCGCTCGCTAAACTCGAAAAGGGTAAAGTATACTCAGTTAGCGAAGCGGCAGCCCTTGTAAAAGAGGTGAACTGCACGAAGTTTGACGCTTCTATCAATTTAGCTGTGCGTTTGGGTGTTGATCCACGTAAAGCGAACCAAATGGTTCGTGGTGTGGTGAGCCTTCCTCACGGTACAGGTAAAAGCGTTAGAGTTTTGGCTTTGGTTACTCCTGATAAGGAAGAAGAAGCTAAAGCAGCTGGTGCAGATTACGCGGGCCTTGATGAATACATCGAGAAAATTAAAGGCGGTTGGACTGACATTGATGTCATCGTGACCATGCCTTCTGTAATGGGTAAAATTGGGCCATTGGGTCGTGTATTAGGTCCTCGTGGCTTGATGCCTAACCCTAAGTCTGGTACCGTTACAATGGACGTAGCCAAAGCCGTTGGCGAAGTGAAAGCCGGAAAGATTGACTTTAAAGTAGATCGTTACGGAATCGTTCACGCTGCAATTGGTAAGGTTTCTTTTGATGCTGCTAAAATCCAAGAGAATGCAGAAGAGTTAATTAAGACTTTAAACAAACTCAAGCCAAGTGCGGCAAAGGGTACCTACATGAAGTCTGTATATATGTCTTCCACAATGTCTCCAGGTATTGCAGTTGATGCTAAATCAGTTTCATAAGTAAAGAGTAAGCATCATGACAAGAGAAGAGAAACTTATCCAGATTGAAGAGCTAACAGCGGTACTTAACCAAGCACCAACTATTTACTTGGCAGATATTGCTGCCTTGGATGCTGATACAACTTCGAGCTTGCGTAGAGCGAGCTTTGGTAAGGGTATCAAGTTGAATGTGGTTAAGAATACGTTGCTACGTAAAGCCATGGAGGCTTCAGAGAAAGACTTTGAAGGACTGTATGGTGTATTGAAAGGGAATACTAGCATCATGCTTGCAGAAGCAGGAAATGCTCCAGCGAAACTTATTAAAGAGTTCCGCAAGAAGAGCGATAAGCCTGTTTTAAAAGGTGCGTGGATTGAAGAAAGCGTTTATTTAGGTGATGAAAACCTAGAGATGCTCACCGCGATCAAGTCTAAAGAAGAATTGATTGGTGATGTTATCACTTTGTTACAAAGCCCTGCGAAGAACGTTGTTTCTGCACTTCAGAGCTCTGGTGGCACATTGGCTGGTCTCCTCAAAACTTTGGAAGAGCGCAACGCGTAATTCCTTTATTTACAATTAATTAAGTAATAAACTTTTAAATTTTACTAAAATGGCTGATATCAAAGAATTGGGCGATGCTCTAGTAAACTTGACAGTTAAAGAAGTATCTGAATTGGCAGATTACTTGAAAGAAGAATATGGCATCGAGCCGGCTGCTGCTGCAGTAGCTGTTGCTGGTCCTGCAGCTGGCGGAGAAGCTGGTGGCGGCGACGAGAAAACTGAGTTCGATGTTGTATTGACTGCAGCGGGTGGTTCTAAACTTGCTGTTGTTAAACTTGTTAAGGAAATGACTGGACTTGGCTTGAAAGAAGCTAAAGAAAAAGTAGATGGTGCTCCTGCTACATTGAAGGAGGGCGTATCAAAAGACGAAGCAGAAGCTTTGAAAGCGCAGCTTGAAGAAGCTGGTGCTGAAGTTGAGATCAAGTAATTGATCGTCTGCTAGGTTATCCGGTTTAGGTCTTTGGGGAGGTCCCCTTAGACCTAAACCTTTTTGTGTTTAATTAACATTTTGGGCTGAAATGGTAAACCAAGTTACTGCTCCTAAGGAGCGTATCAACTTCTCTTCAACCGCTATTAAGACGGATTTCCCAGATTTCTTGGACATCCAGTTGAAGAGCTTTATGGACTTCTTCCAGATTGAGACGAAGCCATCAGAAAGATCTGCGGAAGGTCTTCACCGAGTATTCGCTGAAAACTTCCCTATTTCGGATTCAAGGAACAACTTTGTTCTAGAATTCCTAGACTACTTTGTGGACCCACCGCGCTATTCCGAGCGTGAGTGTATTGAACGTGGTTTGACGTTCTGTGTCCCTCTCAAAGCAAGACTAAAACTGTACTGTACCGATCCTGAGCACGAGGATTTTGAAACTATTGTGCAGGACGTGTACCTCGGTACCATTCCATATATGACTCCACGCGGTACTTTTATCGTAAATGGAGCAGAAAGAATTATTGTAAGCCAGTTGCACCGTTCCCCAGGTGTATTCTTTGGTCAATCGTATCATGCGAACGGAACAAAACTTTATTCAGCCCGTATAATTCCGTTTAAAGGATCTTGGATTGAATTCGCTACCGATATCAACCAAGTGATGTACGCCTACATTGATCGTAAGAAAAAGCTTCCCGTAACTACGTTGCTACGTGCCATCGGTTACGAGCGCGACAAGGATATCTTAGAGATCTTTGACCTAGCGGAAGAAGTCAAGGTGAGCAAGGCTTCATTGAAGCGCTCTATCGGTCGCAAGTTGGCAGCAAGAGTATTAAAAACTTGGATTGAAGATTTCGTAGACGAGGATACTGGTGAAGTTGTATCTATCGAGCGTAACGAGGTTATTTTGGACCGCGACACCATTCTCGACAAAGAGCACACCGAAGAAATCTTAGATGCGGAAGTAAGCATGATTCTTCTTCACAAGGAAGATATCGAGTCTTCAGACTTCGCAATCATCCACAACACCCTTCAGAAGGACCCTACAAACACGGAGAAAGAAGCGGTTGAGCATATCTACCGTCAGTTGCGTAATGCTGAACCACCAGATGAGGAAACGGCTCGTGGTATCATCGACAAGCTGTTCTTTTCTGAGCAACGTTACTCATTAGGTGAAGTAGGTCGTTACCGTTTGAACAAGAAGTTGTACAACGGTAGTGAAGAGGATTCGCAGGTATTGACGAAGGGTGATATTATTGAAATCATCAAGCGTTTGATTGAATTGATCAACTCAAAAGCAGAGATTGATGATATCGATCACTTGAGCAACCGTCGTGTACGTACTGTAGGCGAGCAGATGGCCAACCAGTTTGGTGTAGGTCTGGCTCGTATGGCACGTACCATCCGCGAGCGCATGAACGTTCGTGATAATGAAGTATTTACTCCTATTGATTTGATCAATGCTAAGACTTTGTCTTCGGTGATCAACTCTTTCTTTGGTACGAACCAGCTGAGCCAGTTTATGGATCAGACCAACCCATTATCAGAGATCACGCACAAGCGTCGACTTTCTGCTTTGGGACCTGGTGGTTTATCTCGTGAACGTGCAGGTTTTGAGGTTCGTGATGTTCACTACACACACTACGGCCGTCTTTGTCCTATTGAGACACCGGAAGGTCCGAACATCGGGTTGATTTCTTCACTTTGTGTGTATGCCAAAGTGAACTCCATGGGATTCATCGAGACTCCTTACCGTCCAGTCGAGGAAGGTAAAGTTAGTGTTGAGAAAGAACCTATTTATCTAAGTGCGGAGGAAGAAGAAGCAAAGGTTATTGCGCAAGCAAACGCACCAATTAGTCCAGACGGTACGTTTATCAATGACCGAGTTAAAGTGCGTGAAGAAGGTGATTTCCCTGTTGTGGAGCCTGCGACCATTGACTTGATGGACGTTGCGCCTAACCAAATCGCATCCATATCTGCATCCCTTATTCCGTTCTTAGAGCACGATGATGCAAACCGTGCATTGATGGGGTCGAACATGATGCGTCAGGCCGTGCCACTATTGCGCCCAGAAGCACCTATTGTGGGTACTGGTTTGGAGCGCCAAGTGGCCTCTGATTCTCGTGTTTTGATCAATGCAGAAGGAGAAGGATCAGTAGAATACGTTGATTCTAAGTCAATCAAGATTCGCTACGACCGTTCAGAAGAAGAGCGCGAGGTGAGTTTCGAAGAGGATGTGAAGACCTATGATTTAGTCAAATTCCAGAAGACAAACCAAGGAACAACGATTAACCTTAAGCCAATTGTTAAGAAAGGCGATCGCGTAAGCACCGGTCAGGTACTTTGTGAAGGTTATGCGACTCAACAAGGTGAATTGGCCTTGGGACGTAACATGTTGGTATCGTTCATGCCGTGGAAGGGATATAACTTTGAGGATGCCATAGTTATTTCTGAGCGAGTGGTGCGTGAAGATATTTTCACCTCTATCCACATAGATGAATACTCATTGGAAGTACGCGATACTAAATTAGGGACAGAGGAATTGACCGCTGATATACCAAATGTTAGCGAGGAAGCAACCAAAGACCTCGATGAAAACGGTATCATTCGTGTAGGAGCTGAAATCAAACCAGGAGATATCCTCATTGGTAAGATTACGCCTAAAGGAGAGAGTGATCCTTCACCTGAAGAGAAACTCTTGCGTGCCATTTTTGGTGATAAGGCAGGTGATGTGAAAGATGCATCATTAAAGGCCTCGCCATCATTGAGCGGAGTAGTTATCGATAAGAAGTTGTTTACTCGTTTGGTAAAAGACAAGCGTCAGCGCGCTGAAGACAAGGAAGAAATTGTACAACTGGACCTAGAAATGGAAGCGGAATTGGCGGAATTGAAAGGTGTTTTCGTTTCTAAATTGTCAAACTTGGTAAGTGGTAAAACAAGCCAAGGAGTGATCAACGACCTAAATGAAGATGTAATTCCTAAGGGGACTAAGTTTACGTTGAAGGCGTTGAACGCTATTGAAGATTACAGCCGTATTGTGGGTGGTAAATGGACCACAGATGATGACCGTAACGATAAAATCGATACGTTGATTCACAACTACAAGATCAAGGTAAATGACATTCAAGGTGCATACCGTCGTAAGCGCTTCGCCATTACAGTAGGTGACGAGCTTCCAGCGGGCATCATGAAACTAGCCAAGGTTTATATCGCTAAGAAGCGTAAGCTGAAAGTTGGTGATAAGATGGCAGGTCGTCATGGTAACAAGGGTATTGTAGCTCGTATTGTACGTGATGAGGATATGCCGTTCTTGGAAGATGGCACTCCAGTGGACATCGTATTGAACCCGCTTGGTGTACCTTCTCGTATGAACATTGGACAGATCTATGAAACAGTATTGGGATGGGCAGGTAGAAAGCTCGATAAGAAGTTTGCTACGCCAATTTTCGATGGTGCTTCATTGGATGATATTTCAAGCTATGTATCAGAGGCTGGCTTGCCAGAATTTGGTCATACACAATTGTACGACGGTGGAACAGGTGAACCATTCGATCAGAAAGCGACAGTAGGTATTATCTATATGCTGAAGCTGGGCCACATGGTGGACGATAAGATGCACGCTCGTTCTATTGGTCCTTACTCATTGATTACGCAACAACCGTTGGGTGGTAAAGCTCAGTTTGGTGGTCAGCGTTTCGGTGAGATGGAGGTTTGGGCATTGGAGGCCTTTGGTGCTGCCAATATCCTACGTGAAATCTTGACTGTGAAGTCTGATGATGTCGTAGGTCGTGCGAAGACTTATGAGAGCATCGTTAAAGGTGAGCGTATGCCTCAACCAGGTATTCCTGAATCGTTCAACGTATTGTTGCACGAATTGAAAGGATTGGGACTAAAAGTAACGTTGGACTAATACATGAATAATCCCCAAGGTCTTCGGGCCTTGGGTTTTAATACAATCGCATTATGGCTCTTAGAAAAAGCGATAAAAACACAAACAGCGCATTCAACAAGATCACTATCTCGTTAAGCGCACCAGAAACCATCCTTGAGAATAGTCACGGAGAGGTTTTAAAACCAGAAACAATCAACTACCGTACGCACAAACCAGAGCGTGATGGACTCTTCTGTGAGCGAATTTTCGGTCCTGTAAAGGATTACGAATGTGCTTGTGGTAAGTACAAGCGTATCCGTTATAAGGGAATTGTTTGTGACCGTTGTGGTGTTGAGGTTACTGAAAAGAAAGTACGTCGTGATCGCGTAGGACACATCTCTTTGGTAGTACCTGTGGTTCACATTTGGTACTTCCGTTCATTGCCAAACAAAATTGGTTACTTACTAGGGCTTCCTTCTAAGAAGCTAGATATGATTATCTACTACGAACGTTACGTGGTTATTCAAGCAGGTAATGCGGTGGATAATGATGGTAATCCGCTAACACACATGCAGTTCCTAACTGAGGACGAGTATTTGGATGCTTTGGAGCGTTTGCCGCTTGAAAATCAGTACTTGGAGGACAGCGATCCTAACAAGTTCATCGCAAAAATGGGTGCAGACGCAGTACAAGCGCTTTTGGGCCAATTGGATCTGGATTCTCTATCCTACGAATTGCGTCACAAGGCCAATACAGAGACTTCCCAGCAGCGTAAGCAAGAGGCGTTGAAGCGTTTGTCAGTAGTAGAAAGCTTGCGCGATGCAAACTCACGTATTGAGAATAACCCAGAGTGGATGGTGATGAGTGTGATCCCGGTGATCCCGCCAGAATTGCGTCCATTGGTACCGCTAGACGGAGGCCGTTTTGCGACTTCAGATTTGAACGATCTGTACCGTCGAGTAATTATCCGTAACAACCGCTTGAAGCGTCTTCTTGAAATCAAAGCACCAGAGGTGATCTTGAGAAATGAGAAGCGTATGCTACAAGAATCAGTAGATAGCTTGTTCGATAACACGCGCAAGTCGTCTGCAGTGAAGACTGAAAGCAACCGTCCATTGAAATCACTTTCAGATTCTTTGAAAGGTAAGCAAGGTCGTTTCCGTCAAAACCTATTGGGTAAGCGTGTGGATTACTCGGCTCGTTCGGTAATCGTCGTTGGTCCAGAATTAAAACTACACGAATGTGGTCTTCCTAAGAACATGGCTGCAGAACTTTACAAACCGTTCATTGTACGTAAGTTGATCGAGCGTGGTATTGTAAAGACTGTGAAGTCAGGTAAAAAGATCATTGATCGTCGCGACCCAGTAGTTTGGGACATCCTAGAAAACGTGATGAAAGGTCATCCGGTATTGTTAAACCGTGCACCGACCCTCCACCGTTTGGGTATCCAAGCATTCCAGCCTAAACTTATCGAGGGTAAAGCAATCCAATTGCACCCTCTAGCATGTACGGCATTTAACGCGGATTTCGATGGTGACCAGATGGCGGTTCACTTGCCTTTAGGGCCAGCAGCTATTTTGGAAGCTCAGATCCTCATGTTGGCGTCGCATAACATTTTGAACCCAGCAAACGGTTCTCCTATTCAGGTTCCTTCACAGGATATGGTTTTGGGTCTGTACTACATGACCAAGCCAATGAAGAATACATCTGAAATGCCAGTTCGTGGTGAAGGCATGGTATTCTATTCTCCTGAAGAGGTTGAAATCGCATTGAATGAAGGTGCAGTGGATCTTCACGCCTTGATCAAAATCAAAGGTCGCGTAGAGCAAGAAGATGGATCTATGAAGATGGAATTCATTGAGACGACAGTAGGTCGTGTTCTGTTCAACCAAGCAGTTCCAGCTCAAGTACCATTCATCAACGAGGTATTGACGAAGAAAGCATTGCGTGGAATCATAGCAAATGTCTTGAAGAAGACAGATGTTCCTACCACTGCGAAGTTCTTGGATGATATCAAGTCTATGGGATACGGCCGTGCATTCCGGGGTGGTCTATCGTTCTCTTTGAATGATATCCGTATTCCAGATGCCAAGGCAACGTTGATTGCAGAAGCTTCAGAAGAAGTGGATGGCATTTTTGCTTCGTACAACATGGGTCTTATCACCAACAACGAACGTTATAACCAAGTAATTGACGTTTGGACCAACACCAACGCTCGCTTGACACAAGCTGCAATGAGTACGTTGATCAACGACCGTCAAGGTTTTAACCCTATTTACATGATGCTTGATTCTGGAGCACGTGGTTCTAAAGAGCAGATTCGTCAGCTTTCTGGTATGCGTGGTTTGATGGCCAAGCCGCAGAAATCAGGTTCTTCAGGTGGTGAGATTATCGAGAACCCTATTATCTCGAACTTTAAGGAAGGTCTATCCATCCTTGAGTACTTCATCTCTACGCACGGTGCACGTAAAGGTCTTGCAGATACGGCATTGAAAACGGCCGACGCGGGTTACTTGACTCGTCGTCTGCATGATGTTGCACAAGATGTTGTCGTAAATGAAGACGATTGTGGTACACTTCGTGGCCTCGAGGTTAGTGCATTGAAGAAGAGTGAAGAGATCGTTGAGTCGCTATCTGAGCGCATCATTGGTCGAGTTTCTTTGGAAGATGTTGTGGATCCGTTGACGGATGAAGTATACCTTGCTGCCGGTGAATTGATCACTGAAGACATTGCAAACCGTATTGATGCTTCTCCAATAGAGATTGTAGAAGTTCGTTCACCACTTACTTGTGGCAGCAAGCGCGGTATTTGTGCAAAATGCTATGGTACCAACTTGGCAACGAACAAGATGGCACAGATGGGGGATAGTGCTGGTGTTATTGCTGCACAATCAATTGGTGAGCCTGGAACACAGTTGACGCTCCGTACCTTCCACGTAGGGGGTACCGCGGGTAACGTATCAGAAGAGAACAAGATCCTTGCGAAATTTGACGGTAAAGTTGAATTAGAAGATGTTCGAACAGTAGAAGGCGAAAACGGTGAAAATATCGTGATTGGCCGTACTGGTGAGATGCGTTTGATCGACGTGAAGACTGGTCGTACAGTAATGACCAATAACATCCCTTATGGTGGTTCATTGAAAGTGAAAAACGGTGCGAAGCTGAAGAAAGGCGACGAAATCGTTCAATGGGATCCATATAATGCCGTAATCATCGCGGAGACTGCAGGTAAAATTGCCTACAAGGACATTATTCAAGGAACCACCTATAAGGTAGAGATTGATGAGCAAACTGGATTCCAGGATAAAGTAATTTCTGAAAACCGTAACCGTAAGTTGATTCCTACTATCCAAGTAATGGACACTGACGGCAACGAGTTGAAAAACTACACACTGCCAGTTGGTGCTCACTTGATGGTAGAAGAAGGTGAAGAGATTACAGCGGGTAAGATTCTTGTTAAGATCGCTCGTAAGAGTGCTAAGGCAGGGGATATTACCGGTGGTCTTCCACGTGTTACGGAATTATTCGAGGCGCGCAACCCATCGAACCCAGCGGTTGTTGCTGCGATCGACGGTATTGTGAGCTACGGTAAGATTAAGCGTGGTAATCGTGAAATCATCATTGAAAGCCGTACAGGTGAGGTGAAGAAGTACCTGATCAACTTGAGCAAGCAGATCCTAGTACAGGAAAATGACTTCGTGAAAGCGGGTACTCCACTTTCTGACGGTTCTATTACTCCTGCGGATATCCTGAACATCAAAGGCCCAACTGCGGTTCAAGCATACTTGGTGAATGAAATTCAAGAAGTGTATCGCCTGCAAGGTGTGAAAATCAATGATAAGCACTTCGAAGTGATCGTTCGTCAGATGATGCGTAAGGTTGAGATTCAAGATAATGGCGATACATTGTTCTTAGAAGGAAACCTTATCCATGCAGTAGACTTCATGGAAGAGAACGATAGAATCTTTGGAATGAAAGTGGTAGAGAATGCTGGTGAGAGCAGCAACTTGAAAGAGGGGCAAATCATCACGGCTCGTGAGTTACGCGATGAAAACAGCCTCTTGACCCGTGAAGATAAGGCGTTGGTAGAAGCGCGTGATGCGCGTCCAGCGACGGCTTCACCAGTGCTTCAAGGTATTACTCGTGCTTCATTACAAACGAAATCATTCATCTCTGCGGCATCCTTCCAGGAAACGACCAAGGTATTGAATGAAGCGGCTGTAAATGCGAAAGAGGATACCCTAGAAGGTTTGAAAGAAAACGTTATTGTGGGTCACTTGATCCCTGCAGGTACAGGTTTGAAGAAATACCGCGCTACAGTGGTAGGTTCTCAAGAAGAGTACGAGAAGATGCAGGAAACAATGGCTGCTGACGTAGAATAATTGAGTTATGGCAGAACAGAATAACGAACAACAACAAATCAACATTGAGTTGAGCGAAGACATGGCACAAGGTGTGTACAGCAACTTAGTCGCCATCAATCACAGCCCTACGGAGTTTGTGTTGGACTTTATTCAAATGATGCCAGGCGTTCCTAAAGCGAAGGTTCAGTCACGAGTGATTCTAACTCCAGAGCATGCGAAGCGTCTACTTCAGGCACTGGGTGAGAATGTGGCGAGATACGAGCAGAACTTTGGGAATGTGCAGACCCATGAGCCTCCACAAGTTCCTTTGAATTTTGGTGGACCTACAGGTCAAGCTTAAGTTTTTTTTAGAATAATGAACCCTCGGCATTTGCCGAGGGTTTTTTTATTTTACGATATGATTAAGATGAGATATTTTCTTTTTGGTGCTTTATTGATGGCATTGCCCTCAAATGGCCAAATTTATAGTGGATCTACTCAGCTCGGAGGCGCTGCAATGAGTTTAGACATTACTTTGAATACGAATACTGATAGCATTAGTATGGAGTTTAGTGGGCCTTCGAGCGGTTATTATGCCGTTGGTTTCGGTGCAATGAGTATGACTAATACCTATACCATAGTTGTTAATGCCAATGGAACTGTGGTGGAACGTAAACTAGGGAACCATCAAGGTGGGAGTACCCTGAGCTCATCTATTTCCTACAGTGCAGTAACGGCAAGTGGTACAAGAACTGCTTATATAGATCGTGCTCGAGCAGGTGCCACAGGTAACCACTATTCGTTCTCTTCAAACGGAGGGTCAATCAACCTTATATGGGCAAAGGGAGGTACTAGTTTTGGTAATCATGGAAATTCGAATAGAGGATTTGCCTCAATAAATCTTGTAGATCAATGTAATTTACCCGTCACAACTCTTGCGACACAGAATATTTGTCCAGGAGATAGCGTACAAGTTTTTGGGCAGTGGGTGAGTCAATCGGGTACCTATTACGATTCATTATCAACACCTATTGGATGCGATTCAATAGTGCAGCAAAGTGTTCAGTATACGGCACCCGTTCTCAATACTTTACCTTCTTTGAGTATATGCCAAGGTGATAGTGTTCAAATCTTCGGAACTTGGGTAACGACGGCAACCACGTTGTATGATTCGTTATCGACCCTAGCCGGTTGTGATTCTATAGTTGCTCAAGAGGTTCTCGTGAATAACACCATAAATAATACCATTGCCTCCACAGGCTTGTGTGCCGGCGATAGCGTATTCTATTTAGACGCGTGGCGAACCGATACCGGTACAGTTGTGTACAGCGGTTTGACAGCGGCAGGATGTGATTCTATTGTAACGGGAAGGGTAGAGTACTTGCCCAAGGTGGATACGGGGTCTATTTGGTTAGCACCTTATACTGATGTGTTGGCTGTATTGGGATTGGATACAGGCGCCACCTATTACTGGTTCAACTGTAACACGGGCGCTTTTGTAGATACCACGATGGGTGCGGATACCCTGAACCCAGGCAATGAGTTTTTGCAGGCTCCTGATACAGGATTTTATGCTGCAATTATCGTGAAGCCAGGCTATTGTTCAGATACCTCTGCTTGTTTCTACTTCTACATGGATGTTCCGGAGTTCGACTATGGTATTTCATTGCGTCCCATTCCTACGCAAAAGGATCTGGAGATTACCATAGATGATTTTACAAGCCCTATTGGCTACCAGTTGCTAAGTGTTTCCGGAAAAGTTTTAGCAACAGGGTTTTTAAGGTCCAATTCCACACTGCTCGATGTACGAAACTACGCGGCGGGGATGTACCTGCTGCGACTAGAGGACGGTCGAACGATCAAATGGATGAAAGAATAAAAAAGTCGCCCCGAGGGGCGACTTTTTTGAATGCTTATTTCGCGGCGGGCTTAATCCTGAGGGTAAACAGCGCAGCCAAGATTAATAACACGCCCGCAAAGGTGATGGCCTGCCTTGGGTCGTTGTACAAGGGTTATTCTAGATGTACCCATAGAAGCCTTTAGACCGTATCTAAAGCTTCTATGATGGTTTGAAGTCCTTGGTCCAATTCTTCCAAGCTAATGGGAAGAGGGGGGGCGATACGTACGGCGTTTCCAGCGAATAGAAAATAATCGGAAATCACCCCATGCTCTTCCAGATAAGCAATGACTTTTCCAGCATTGGCACTGTCGTCCAAATGCACGCAATACATGAGCCCTTTTCCGGTAAGTGCTTTGATTTTTGGATGGTCCAATTTTCTTCCGATCAACTCAGACTTCTCCGCCATCTCTTCCATCCATTGGGGGTTAGATTCAATAACTTCAAAGGCCGCCAAGCTCGCGGCGCAACTCACAGGATGACCGCCAAAGGTGGTGATGTGCCCTAACATGGGATTTGCTTTAATCACGTCCATGATGTGCTTAGGAGCGATAAATGCCCCTAAAGGCATGCCGCCGCCAAAACCTTTGGCCAAGCAAAGGATGTCCGGAACAATATCGTACTGCTCAAAGGCAAACCATGTGCCCGTGCGCCCCATACCCGTTTGAATTTCATCGAGAATGAGCAAGGCCCCCATTTTGGTACAACGTGTCCTTAGGGTTTGCAACCAAATAGGGTTCGCGGGAAAATATCCGGATTCTGCCTGAACAACTTCCACCACGACCGCAGCGGTTTTTAGACCTATTTTCTCTAGATCGTCAAAGTTGTTGTAGCGTATCAAATATGTATCCGGCAACAATGGGTAATACCCTTGCTTGAAGTCTTCCGAACCTTGTATGCTCAATGCTCCATGCGTTGAACCGTGGTAACTGTGCTCACAACTAATCAGCCCAGTGCGACCCGTAAACTTCTTGGCTACCTTTAGTGCCCCTTCGATGGCTTCTGCACCGCTATTTCCGAAATATACACTGCCAAAAGAGGGTGGTAATTTTGACAGAACTTTTTGGGCCAATTTCGCTTGCAAGGTCACTGCAAATTCTCCGTACACCTGCAGGTGCATGTGTTTAGCAGCTTGCCCTTGAACCGCTTGAATGATATGAGGGTGGCTGTGCCCCACATTGCTCACACTAATGCCCGAAATAAGATCCAAATAGGCTTTCCCATCGGGCCCATATAGGTACACGCCTTCGGCACGCTCAATTTCGAGACCGGAGGGCTGGTCTACCACTTGGGCAACGTTGGATAAGAAGAGTTCACGGATGCTCGCCATGTTGCGAAGATAGGGAAGGGTGCGCCAATTTTTGGCTAAATCAAACGGGCGGCGCAAAGCGCCGCCCGTAGAATATCAGGTATGGGAAGTTTAGGTCAAATTATCGCATCGGTTTGCGTCCTCCGGGTCCGCCTCTGTCCGGACGTTCGCCTTCTTTCATACGCTCCATAAGACGCTTTCCAAATTCTTTTTCCGCACGCATCAGTCTCGCAGTCTTTTTCGCACCAAGAACATCTATGAATTTAGGAAGATAGCTTTTATGAATTTCCTCTATTTCAATCGCTAAATCAGCAAGTGCTAATATTGCCTTTTCAACTTCATCTTCGCTGACATTTTCGAAATCTTGTAATCCAAAAAAAGCATCTCGTTGAGCCTTGCGCAATGCGTGTTCTTTATCGGACATTTCGTTATAGACAGGCCAAAAGCGTTGGCTTTCTTCGACGGTAAGGTCGATTTGCTCGGTGATATAGGCCACTTTAATGGCCTCAATCTTTTCGCGTTTCGCGTCAAAATCGCGATTTTTTCCTTGTGGCTGGGCCGCAGCCACCATCGAGGCTAGCATCAATAGGGTTAAGATTCTGTTTTTCATAACTGGTATAAATAATCGTTCGGGTTGGTATAATTCATTAAAAAGTCTTCATCAATTGATGCGTCGAGGAAGTGGAGGGAATCGGGCTCAGTATAGTCCAAAATATCCTCCACGGCCACGTAGCCGAGCTCGTACAATTCTAGGGCGGTGATCTCTGGTAGCGCTGGGTCAGAGGGCGCCGTGTTGAAAAAGAAGATCAAGGCCAAACTTGCAGCAACGCCAACGGCAGCATAGCGCCACAAGGATACCACAGGACGGATACGAGGCTTTTCCGTGTTCCGGTCCACCGGATGGGCCTCAGGAATGCCATGGAGCGCGGCTTTGAGCGCATCATGGTAGCCGGGAGGCATCGAATGTTTTGGCATTGCTTTCATTAGTAGTTAGATGTAAACGATTACGGAAGGTTTAATGCTTGGGTTAATTGGCGGCCAATTTTTTCCTTGGCATGATGGTAACTCGCTTTCAAAGCACCTACGGATGTTTGGGTAAGTTCGGCCATCGCATTGTACGGCATATCCTGATAATAGCGCAGTTCAAAGACCATGCGCTGTTTGTCAGGAAGTAGTGAGAGTGCATGGGCCAATTGGTTCTCTATCTCTTCCGCCGTCCAACGCAGCGCCGTCCCATCTTTCAAATCCACTTGCGCCTCTACATCTTCCATGTACCTATGTCCGCGTTTGCGCAGTTCCGACAAGCTTTGATTGCGCACAATAGCATAACACCAAGAGAAAATGGCACTCTTGCCCTCGAACTTGTGGAGGTTTTTCCAGATACTGATGAAGGCTTCTTGCACCGCGTCGTTGGCATCGTCGTGATTTCCCAGAATACCAAAAGCGCATTGATAGAGCCGCTCGCTGAACTGCTCTACAATTTGATAAAAAGAAGCCTCCCATTGCTGGCGCAACAGGAGGCTTTGAATGTCTTTTTGTGCCTCCATCATTCTTTAGATGATAAGAAGGTACAAAAGGTTTAATCTATTTTTTACGGCCCATCACTTTTTTGGCCGCCGCCTCAATAGCTGCGGCGTTCAGTCCATATTTCTCCATGAGTTGAGCAGGGGTGCCGCTTTCTCCAAAGCTATCGTTGACCGCCACAAACTCTTGTGGAGCAGGATGGTTTGTCGTCAACACTTGAGCAACACTTTCGCCCAAGCCGCCATAGCGGTTATGCTCCTCTGCCGTAACGACACAACCGGTCTTGACCACTGAAGCGAGAACAGCGGCCTCATCTAGTGGTTTAATGGTGTGCATATTGATAATTTCAGCGCTGATGCCTTGAGCTTCGAGTGCTTCAGCCGCTTGAATAGCTTCCCAAACCAAATGACCCGTCGCAACGATCGTTACATCAGATCCTTCGGTCAATACATCCGCTTTTCCAATGGTAAACCCCGTCCCATCGGCAGGGGTGAAGTTTGCCACAGAAGGGCGCCCAAAACGCAAATACACAGGTCCCTCGTACGCCGCAATGGCTTTGGTAGCAGCCTTAGTTTGGTTGTAATCACAAGGATTAATCACGACCATGTGAGGCAACATTTTCATCAAGCCAATATCCTCCAAGATTTGGTGCGTCGCACCGTCTTCCCCAAGAGTAAGTCCTGCGTGCGAAGCACAGATTTTTACATTCTTACCAGAATATGCAATGCTTTGACGGATTTGGTCGTACACACGGCCTGTAGAGAAGTTTGCGAATGTTCCGGTAAACGGAATCTTCCCGCCTATGGTCATCCCTGCAGCAATTCCCATCATATTGGCTTCGGCAATACCTACCTGGAAGAATCTTTCTGGGTGCTCATCTGCGAAGGCATTCATTTTCAAGGAACCGGTGAGGTCGGCACACAATGCCACCACGTTTTCGTTCTCATTGCCCAATTCTTGCAATCCAGCGCCGAATCCCGAACGCGTATCCTTGTTACCTGTGTTGGTGTACTTTTTCATGCTTAGTTGATTTTCACGATGGTTGAAGAGCCAGAACTAATCCTGAACTCTTTAGACTTACTGTATCCGGTTTCTTGTGCAAACTTGCTACGGAAAACAACAAGGTATTGACCCGGTTGAAGTTGGAATACTTGGCGTTCACTACTCTCGCTGAGGTCAGTTACCCATTCATAGCTATTTTCCCTTTGAACGAAGATGGAGCCATATCCGCTCGCGCCGGTTTGTAATGTGACCATTCCGGGAGGTGGAATGGCAATTGTAGTAGTTGAACTTGCGTCAATTTCAACCCCATCTTGGAAAATCCTGGGCAAGGTTAAAATCTCTAAGTCGTATATCCCGCTTATATATCGTTGTGTGGTACCAAATTCCTGAACATGTAAAATTTCATTTTCGCCATGGGGTTTGATAATACAGGAAACGGTGGTGTTTTGGCGGGTAGTTGAGCGAAGTTCCAACTGTCCTTGTGGTGTAGACGCTCCGATGTGAGTATGGGTTCCTGGATGAATGACTACACTATCTACTCGTACCGGAGGAACAGTGTGAACCTCCATATCATAGACTAATAAAGGATCTAGAATTATCGTATCTGGTCGACCTTTATAATTCAACGTATGTACGAAGCTCTTTTTAAGCTTTTGAGAGGTGTGGTCATACAGAATAATGGGAACGTCTGTTTCCGTTGGTTTCCCGTTGATATCAAGTAAGTTAATTTGAGCGGTTGTGTTGTCTAGCGCTTGTGAGATCACAACCCCTAAAACGTTTTTAAAGGTATTTTCATCCGCGGCGTCAAAATAAGTACCTACACATTCGAAACTTTCTTTAAAATTTTCGTCCATCCCTATCCCAATGACGAATGGCTTCAATATGATTCCTTGCTTCTGTAACCTTAGGCTAACCACACAAGGATCTCCATCGCATGCTTCTACACCGTCTGTGATGAGAATGATAATATTTCTACAGTTAGCACAGGGAGGAAAATCATCGGCCGCTTTCATTAACGAACCCGCAATGGGAGTTGTTCCCATAGGATTTAAGGCGCGTAATACATTTTTGATTCTATAAATGTTTCCTTTTCCGAATGGAACTTCTAGTTTGGTATCCGAACAATCTTGGGGCGGTACCGGCTTCTGATGCCCATATATGCGCAATGCTAATTGGAAATTCGCTTCCGCTTGAATACCTTTTAACGAATCGAGCATTTGGCCCATGAGCTTCTGGGCAACTTGTATTTTCGTCCCACTTTCCCAGCGGCCATACATACTCTGAGATCCATCGAATACAAATAAGATCCTCGTCAATGGTTTTGGCTCGACCTCAGCTTTAGTTTGTGACCAAAGTGGGGACATGCAACATAGGAACAATGCTATGGCTGTAAAGCGTTTGAGCATTTAAAAATCGCCTAAAGTTTCTGCATTTTGTGATAGGGCAATGGCTAATTGCTCGTCATTAGGTGCTACACCATGCCATTTATGCGTGCCCATCATAAAGTCTACTCCATTGCCCATTTCAGTATGCATGAGAATACAAACAGGTTTGCCCTTGCCTGTAGCGGATTTAGCTTCCGTCAAAGTGGCTAGAATAGCCTCCATGTTATTGCCTTCAGCGATAGAGAGTACATGCCATCCAAACGCTTCGAATTTTGCACGTATGGAACCCATGGCCAATACTTCGTCGGTAGAACCGTCGATCTGCTTTTCGTTTACATCTACAGTGCAGATCAGGTTATCTACTTTCTTGGCAGCCGCATACATGGCCGCTTCCCAAATCTGTCCTTCTTGTAACTCACCGTCGCCATGGAGCGTGTACACGACGCTGTTGTCTTTATTGAGTTTTTTCGCCTCGGCAGCACCGATAGCCACACTCATGCCTTGTCCTAGGGAACCTGAAGCAATGCGAATGCCAGGCAGGTTATCATGCGTAGTCGGGTGTCCTTGAAGGCGAGTATTGATTTTTCTAAAGGTAGCCAGTTCTTCAACGGGGAAGTATCCGGCGCGTGCCAATACACTGTAAATCACCGGTGAAATGTGTCCGTTTGATAGAAAGAATAGATCCTCACCCACGCCGTCCATTGAAAAGGATTTGGCATTGTGGTTCATCTGTTCAAAGTACAGGGCAACGAGGAATTCGGTACAACCAAGAGAGCCTCCGGGGTGCCCGGAATTTACGGCGTGAACCATTCGAACGATATCTCTGCGGACTTGTGATACGACGGATTGTAGGTCTGTTCTTGACATCTTTAGTGAAGTTAATACTATTACGTTCAAAAATAAGGTATGTTATATCTGGCTTAATTTTTTTGATTGACCTTATATACACACGTTGCTAACAAAGAATAGAATTATCTTTGCGCCCTTAATCCTCTAATTATGAAATGTGGCATTGTCGGTTTACCTAATGTGGGTAAGAGTACTTTATTCAACTGTCTGTCTAGCGCCAAGGCACAGGCGGCAAACTACCCGTTTTGTACCATTGAACCCAATGTAGGTCAGGTAACGGTACCGGATGTGCGTCTAGAGCGTTTGTCAGCGTTAGTAAGTCCAGAACGAGTGCAACCTGCTAACGTGGAAATCGTGGATATCGCAGGTTTGGTTCGCGGTGCTTCGAAGGGTGAAGGACTAGGTAACCAATTTTTGGGTAATATCCGTGAAACAAATGCCATCATTCATGTGCTGAGATGTTTCGAAAACGATAATGTAACCCATGTAGATGGAAGTGTAAATCCCATTCGCGATAAGGAAACTATAGATACAGAATTACAGCTAAAAGACCTCGAAACGATCGAAAAACGACTCGAAAAAGCCAAAAAAATGTCCAAAAGTGGTGAAAAAGAGGCAAAATTGAATGTGGAATCTTTGGAGCGTTTGATAAAATATGTGGAGGAGGGACGCAACGTTCGCGGCTTCGAAAGAAACGACCGTGAAACATTGTTGTTGAAAGAAATGCAGCTCTTGACTGATAAGCCGGTCTTGTATCTATGTAATGTTGACGAGAGCTCTGCGAAGGCGGGAAATGCGCATGTCGAAGCGGTACAGACTATGGCGGCTGAAGAAGGGGCAGGTTGTATTCATATTGCGGTAAGCACTGAATCAGATATTGCAGAGTTGGAGACTTATGAAGAGAAGCAAATGTTTCTCGAAGAATTAGGACTTGAAGATGCCGGTGTGAATCGAGTTATTCGAGCCGCCTACGAATTGCTCAATCTTCAAACCTATTTTACGGCTGGTGTGAAGGAAGTTCGAGCCTGGACGATCAAGAACGGAATGACGGCACCACAGGCCGCAGGAGTTATTCACACAGATTTTGAAAAAGGTTTCATACGCGCAGAAGTTATTAGCTATTCAGATTACGATCAATTGGGTAGTGAAAGTGCTGTAAAAGAGGCAGGTAAGATGCGTGTAGAAGGGAAAGACTATATTGTCCAAGACGGTGATGTCATGCACTTCAGATTTAATGTGTAAAACCTGTGCATAGAATAGGCTCGTAGACGGCGTAAAATAGGGCTTCTCTTGTTAAATTGGTTTCCTTGAATTCCAAAAAACTTTATGGCACAAGAGGCACAATATACCGAGGATAATATCCGGTCTTTAGAGTGGGATGAGCACATCCGCCTCCGCCCGGGGATGTACATTGGAAAATTGGGCGATGGAAAGAGCCCTGATGACGGGATATACATTCTGCTCAAAGAGGTTTTGGACAACTCCATCGACGAATTCGTTATGGGGGCTGGAAAGACCATCGAAGTGAAAATCCAAGACGGCCAGGTTATTGTACGCGATTACGGTCGTGGGATTCCTCTCGGTAAGGTGGTCGATGTGGTATCTAAAATCAACACCGGTGCCAAATACGACAGTAAGGCCTTCAAAAAATCTGTCGGTTTAAATGGGGTAGGTGCCAAGGCAGTGAATGCTTTGAGTACAGAATTCACTGTTCAAGCCTATCGTGACGGTAAAACCAAACGTGCCAAGTTTGAATACGGAAAGCTCACAGAGGATGATGCCATAGAGGCCAGCAGCCAACGTAAAGGAACCAAAATAACCTTCCGTCCAGATCCGGAAATTTTCCACAACTACCGCTTCATGATTGAATATGTGGAGAAGATGATGTGGAACTACGCTTACCTCAACCCAGGGCTAACCTTGTATTTGAACGGTGAGAAATTTTATTCCGAAAATGGGTTAAAGGATTTGTTGAAAGACAATCTGGACGGGAACACGTTACACGACATAATACATCTAAAAGGAGAGGATATTGAGATTGCTTTGACGCACAATGAGCGCATGCAAGGCGAACAATACTATAGCTTTGTAAATGGGCAGCACACGACCCAAGGAGGTACCCATCAGAATGCACTCCGGGAGGGTATAGTGAACGTCATGCGTGACTTTTACAATAAAAACTTTGACGCGGCCGATATTCGTGCATGTGTTATTGCTGCTATTTCGATCAAGGTTATTGAACCGGTTTTTGAATCGCAGACTAAAACAAAACTCGGCTCTTTGGAAATGGCGCCGGGTGAAGTTCATGTGCGAACCTTTGTGGGTAATTTCCTTAAAGAGCACTTGGATAATTATTTGCATAGAAATCCACAGGTGGCCGAAATCATCTTAAAGAAAATTCAGCGAGCGGAACGCGAGCGTAAGGATTTACAAGGGATCAGAAAATTGGCCCGCGAACGTGCTAAAAAAGCTTCGCTTCACAATAAGAAATTACGAGACTGCCGTGCTCATTTGAATGATGCGAAGCCAGGAAAGGAAGACCGTCGCCTAGAGACCACACTGTTCATTACAGAGGGCGATAGTGCATCGGGTTCCATCACGAAGAGCCGTGATGTGAATACGCAGGCTGTATTCTCATTGAAAGGGAAGCCCTTGAACAGCTACGGTTTGAGCAAGAAAGTGGTGTATGAAAACGAAGAATTCAACTTGCTGCAGGCGGCCTTGAATATTGAAGACGGGTTGGATGATTTGAGATACAATAATGTGGTGATCGCCACGGATGCAGATGTAGATGGAATGCACATTCGTCTGCTGCTTATTACGTTCTTCTTGCAGTTCTTCCCAGAATTGGTCAGAGAGGGCCATCTTTATATTCTGCAAACGCCGCTATTCCGTGTGAGGAACAAGAAGGAAACGCGCTATTGTTACACGCCAGAAGAAAAGAATTCTGCCATTACAGATTTAGGGCCGCGCCCTGAGATCACACGCTTTAAGGGATTGGGTGAAATTTCACCCGATGAGTTCAAATACTTCATTGGTGAGGACATCCGTCTAGAGCCTGTGATGATAAGTAAAGATTATACGTCCGACGATTTGTTGGAATTCTACATGGGGAAAAATACCCCGAAACGACAAGAATTTATCATTGATAACCTGCGCGTAGAGAAAAACCTTGAAGAGGAATTGCTGAACTGATGAGTGACGACATTCAAAACCCTGAAGATTTCGACCCTGAATTGACCCCGGATACCGTTCAAGAAGAGGAGGGAACCCGTATTACCAGGGTCAACGGGATGTATGAAGATTATTTCTTGGATTATGCATCCTATGTGATTTTGGAGCGTGCTGTACCTGCTTTGAATGACGGATTGAAGCCTGTGCAGCGTCGTTTGCTTCATGCGATGAAGGAGATGGATGATGGTCGCTTCCACAAGGTAGCCAACATTATTGGTCAGACCATGCGATTTCACCCGCACGGTGATGCTTCCATTGGTGATGCCTTGGTTCAGATGGGTCAGAAAGATCTGTTAATCGACTGTCAAGGGAACTGGGGAAACATATTGACAGGAGATGGTGCAGCGGCACCTCGTTATATCGAGGCGCGATTAACAAAGTTTGCCCTTCACGTTGCCTACAGTCCGAAAGTGACGGAATGGCAACTATCCTATGACGGTCGTGCGAACGAGCCGTTGCATTTGCCCATGAAGTTCCCTATGCTCCTAGCGATGGGGGTGGAAGGGATTGCCGTGGGTTTAAGCACGAAAATCTTGCCGCACAATTTCCTGGAGCTTATCGATGCATCCATCAAGGTATTGCAGGAAAAGAGTTTTAAGCTCCTTCCAGATTTTCCTACCGGAGGAATTGCAGATTTCTCCAACTACAATGATGGGGAACGCGGTTCTAGGGTTCGAGTGCGTGCGCGTATTTCACAACTCGACAAAAATACCCTGGTCATCACTGAGATTCCGTACAGCACGACCACACAAAGTTTGATCGACAGCATTTTGAAGGCCAATGATAAGGGCAAGATCAAAATCAAAAAAATCGAAGATAATACGGCAGAAAAAGTCGAAATTTTAGTGCACCTACCGGCAGGAATCAGTCCGGATAAGACCATAGATGCTTTGTATGCCTTCACAAACTGTGAGGTAAGTATTGCACCTTTGGCATGCAGTATCCACCAGGATACCCCACTATTCATTGGAGTTCGTGAGGTGTTGAAGCGCAGCACCATGGCCACTCGAGAAGTGCTCAAGGCGGAACTAGAAATTAAATTGTCGGAATTACAAGAGCAATGGCATTTCGCTTCGCTCGAACGAATTTTCATTGAGCATAAGATCTACCGCGATATTGAAGAGGCCGAGACTTGGGAACAAGTGATCGAGTTCATCCGCAAAGGTCTAACTCCTCACATCAAGCACCTGATGCGTGAGGTTACGGACGAGGATATCGTGCGATTGACTGAAATCAAGATCAAGCGCATCTCTAAGTTCGACAGCGACAAGGCCAATGATAAGATTTTGGAGCTTGAAGGCAAGATTGATGCAGTGAAGCATGATTTGGCACACTTGACCGAGTTTGCCATCAACTATTTCAAAGACCTTAAGGAGAAATTTGGCAAAGGCCGTGAGCGGAAAACGGAGATCGCCACCTTTGATAGCGTTGAGGCTGCTAAAGTGGTCATCCGCAACCAGAAACTCTATGTGAACCGGGAAGAGGGTTTTGTAGGCTACGGCATGAAGCGCGACGAATACATTGGTGATTGTTCGGACATCGACGACATTATTGTGTTCCGAAAAGACGGTAAGTTCAGCGTGAGCAAAGTGAAGGATAAAGCCTTTTTTGGAAAAGATATTGAATACGTAGCGGTATGGAAGAAGGGGGACGACCGCACAGTGTACAACGCCATATACTTAGATGGAGCTTCGAAAGTGAGCTATGTAAAGCGCTTTAGCGTGACCAGTATTACCCGAGACCGCGAATACGACATTACGCAAGGAAATAAGGGCTCCAAGTTGTTGTACTTCACGGCGAACCCGAACGGTGAAGCTGAAGTTGTGACGGTATTGTTGAGACAATTAGCCAAGCTTAAAAAGCTCAAATTTGACCTAGACTTTTCCGACATTGCAGTTAAAGGCCGTGGCTCCAAAGGAAATATTGCCACAAAATTCTCAGTTAAGCGTGTAGAGCTAAAAGAGCGCGGAGAAAGTACACTGGAAGCACGTAAAGTTTGGTTTGATGAGACTGTTCAACGATTGAACAGTGATGAGCGAGGCAGGTTAATAGGCTCCTTTAAAGGAGAGGACCGCATCCTGATTGCAGAGAAAAATGGTGCATTGAAGGTGGTGGTGCCGGAGCTGACCTTGCACTTCGATCCCGATATGATCTATTTGGAAAAATTAGAAGTGGATCGCCCGTTGAGTGCCGTGTATTTTGACGGTGAGAAGGCCCGCTATTTTGTCAAACGATTCCTTTGGGAAGGTGGAGATAAAGAAGAAAACATAATCACTGCTCATCCGAAAAGTGAGTTGGTGTATCTGAGCAATGCGTCCTTGCCGAGGATTGAGATGGTGTACCGCAAACAAAAAGGTGCCGAGAAAGAGCCTGAAGAAGTACTGTTGAGCGAATTCATTTCGGTCAAAGGCATCAAGGCGAAAGGAAACCAGTTGACTACGGATACCTTGAACAAGATTGTAGGCTTGGAACCCCTTGATGAGCCAGAAGTGGCTGTAGAGGAGTTACCGGATATCGCCCCTGCGGGACCTAGTGTGGAGGAACCAGAGGCAGAAGATCAAAAAGCCGAACCTTCGGCCGAGCCGAAGGAGCCCACTGCTGAGGTGGAGAAGAAAGAGGAAATAAAAGAATCGGTCCCTAAACCTGAACCACCAAAGCAAAATAAGGGTTCTTATAGTGCAGACGATGAAGCGCCCCAGATCACTTTAGATTTTTAACATGAAACACCTACTCCTAAGCCTAAGTTTCCTAACCTGTATTGGCGCTAGTGCCCAACAGAGTTTCAATATGGTTCAAAAGAGTCATTTGACCTACTTGAACGACAATAATGATATCTGGGGATATACAGATTCGGCCAGCGGTACGGAGTATGCCTTGGTGGGAACCACAGCCGGGGTAAGTATTGTGGACATCAGTATGGCGACGGCGCCCCTGAAAAAGCAGTTTGTTCAAGGCCCATATAGCATTTGGCGTGATTTGAAAACGTGGGGCCATTATGCTTACGTAACCCATGATAGCCCTTATGCTTGGAACCAAATTCCGGAGCATGGTTTGCTCATTATCGACATGGACAGCGTGGATAACCCTGTGCCTACCTACAAAAACATCAACTATGCCGTAGAATATCCTGCTGGGGTGTGGGATACGCTCAAAACAGCGCACAACCTGTATATTGATGAGAACGGCTATTGCTATTTATTTGGTGCGAACATTGGCAACGGTGGTGCATTGATTTTGGATTTGAATAGTGATCCTTGGAACCCAACGGTGGTGGGCATTTATGATGATTACTATTTCCACGACGGAATGGTACGTGGAGATACACTTTGGGGTTCCGCCGTCTACACCGGGAAATTTGTGGTGGTAGACGTAAGCCAAAAGGATTCTTCATTGACCTTGGCGACGCACGGTACGCCGAACTCCTTCACACACAATACTTGGATTTCAGACGATAATCACACCCTGTTCTGTACGGATGAGGTGGGTGGTGCTTTTTTGAGTGCCTACGATGTAAGTGATTTGAATAACATCACCGAGCTTGACCGCATTCAATCCTCATTGGATACGGGAGTCATTCCGCACAATGCCCATGTACGTGGTCAATGGGTGGTGACCTCTTATTATACTTCAGGCGTTCAGATTGTAGATGCAAAATATCCAGAGTTGCTTGTGGAAGTGGGGTACTTTGATACCTCTCCAAATTTCTCGGGTGGTGGTTTTTATGGGAATTGGGGTGCCTATCCTTATTTCGAATCTGATCTCATCATTTGTTCCGACATTGAAGAAGGCTTGTGGGTCTTAGAGCCTACCTATGTGGAGGCTTCAAGATTGCACGTTGTGGTGTACGATAGCATCACCAAAGCACCGATGAGCAACGTCAACATTTCCTTTGATAAACTTGGTAAAGTTGTAGAGAGCAACATTGACGGTCTGGCAGATATTGGTACGCCGTTGCAGGTGCAAGACAGCTTGATAGTGAGTATGCCCGGGTTTGTGACGCATCGACAGCAATACCAGTGGCAAGGAGGGATTTTTGATACGGTAAGAGTAGCTTTGCTCAATGTCAATAATGTCGGCATTGGAGAAGAAGCCGAAGCACCTATTGTGATTCAGCCGAATCCTAGCCAAGGACAATTCACCTTAAATGGGGTGGAGGATGCAACGTTTGCCTTATACAACTCCGCTGGTGTGCAAGTCTATGAAGGTAAAACCATGGGCAGCAATGTGGAGTTGCCACAACTGCCGCACGGTCATTACGTTCTGGCGTTGGACGGGAATTACGGTTTCCGCCGATTCCCGTTGCTCTTGTTGCCTTAGAAATTCGTCGTATATCCCTTTTCTCGGTAGAAGTCTTCAATAATAGTGAGGACCTCCTCAGGTGTGTCTACCAGGTGGAGTAGGTCCGTGTCGTTGGGTGAAATCTTGCCCGTTGCCTTTAGGGTGTTTTCAACCCAATCCTTAAGTCCGGCCCAGAAGTCTTTGCCGACGAGGATCATGGGGAATCGGTCGATTTTTCCAGTTTGGATCAACGTAACGGCTTCGAATAATTCATCCAAGGTGCCAAATCCGCCTGGCATGACCACAAAGGCTTGGCTGTATTTGACGAACATGACCTTACGCGCGAAGAAGTAATCAAAGTTGAGGTTCTTGTCGTGGTCAATGTGGGGGTTGGAGCTCTGCTCGAAGGGCAGATCGATGTTCAAGCCGACCGAAGGTCCTTTGCCCTTTTGAGCGCCACGGTTCGCGGCCTCCATAATTCCAGGACCGCCTCCAGTTATCACGCCAAAGCCGCGCTGGGCTAATTGGAAGGCGATTTCCTCTGCTGCTTGAAGGTATTGGGGTTCTGTTTTATCGGTGCGTGCGCTACCAAAGATACTGACACTGGGTCCGATACGGCTGAGGTTTTCATAGCCGTGAACAAACTCTGCCATGACTTTGAACAATCCCCAGCTATTGTGGCTCTGGATTTCTGTCCAGGACTTGCGTGGTTGGTGGTTCATAAGATCTGATTTAGGTTATAGTTTCAATTCCAATTTAAGAAATTGACCTGTAATACTTTCAGGATGTTGTGCCACTTCTTCGGGTGTGCCCGTTGCGACAATTCGACCTCCTCCGGAGCCGCCCTCTGGACCTAGGTCCACAATATAATCGGCTTGCTTAATCACGTCCATATTGTGCTCAATAATAATGATGCTGTTGCCTTGGCTTACCAAACGCTGTATGACATCCATTAGCACGCGCACATCCTCGAAGTGCAGCCCAGTGGTGGGCTCATCCAAGATGTATAACGTATTTCCAGTATCTTTCTTACTGAGTTCTGTAGCTAATTTTACGCGCTGCGCTTCTCCGCCACTGAGCGTTGTACTCGGCTGACCTAATCTGATATACCCCAGGCCTACATCTACGAGTGTGCGGAGTTTCTGATGAATTTTTGGCACATGTTCGAAGAATATTAAGGCATCCTCAATACTCATGTCCAAGACATCCGAAATACTCTTACCCTTATAGCGTACCTCCAAGGTCTCACGATTAAACCGCTTGCCTTGACAAGTTTCACAGTGCACATATACGTCTGGTAGGAAATTCATTTCGATGGTCCGTAAACCGGCGCCTTCGCAAGTCTCACAGCGACCGCCCTTTACATTAAAGGAGAATCGTCCCGGCTTGTAACCGCGGACCTTACTCTCTGGCAACCCTGCAAACAGTTGTCTAATCTCAGACCAAACACCTGTATAAGTAGCGGGGTTAGAACGTGGTGTACGGCCAATAGGACTTTGATCTATATCAATGATCTTATCAATCTGATCAATGCCCTCAATACGCTCGTATGGTTGAGGTTTATTCAGCGCACGGAAAATGGCTGCGTTTAAAATGGGGTAGAGCGTACCGTTAATCAAGGTAGACTTACCGCTCCCGCTCACTCCTGTTACACAAGTCAATACGCCTAATGGAATTTCAAGATTTACCTTCTGTAGGTTGTTTCCGTTGGCCCCAAATAATCGAATGCTCCCCGTAGACTTACGTCTTTCGGTAGGCACCGGAATGGATTTCTTTCCATTGAGGTATTGGGCAGTGAGGCTATTCGAGGCCTGAATATCTTGAAGTTTTCCTTGTGCTACGATGGCACCACCATGCAATCCTGCTTTTGGACCAATATCCAAAATATGATCCGCCGTTTCAATCATATCCTTGTCGTGCTCTACTACGAGAACACTGTTTCCTATATCTCGCAGTTGCTGTAAGGATCGTATCAATCGTGCATTGTCACGCTGATGCAGACCAATAGAGGGCTCATCAAGTATATATAATACATTGACGAGTTGTGAACCTATTTGTGTCGCCAGACGAATGCGCTGCGCTTCACCACCACTGAGGCTTCTAGCGCTGCGGTTGAGGTTGAGGTAGCCTAGGCCTACGTCCAAAAGGAATTGGCCGCGTGCCTTAAGTTCTTTGACAATCTCCTCGGCAATGATCCATTCCTTAGCACTATAGGTGCTTTCAAGTCCATCCACCCACTGTCCAAAGGCAGTTAAGCTTTGAGTACTTATATCGGCAATACTTTTACCGCCTACTTTGAAGTGCAAGCTCTCCTTACGCAATCTTGCTCCACCACAACTGCTACAGGTTACATCGTCCATGTAATCCTCTGCCCAACGCTGTATGGAGCGACTCTTGCTTTCGCGGCTTTGGTTCTCGATGAAGTTGGTAATGCCTTCGAAATTCAGCTTGTATTCTTTGGTGACCCCAATGGCCTTGTGCTCCACCGTGATGACCTCATTTGAGCCGTTCATGATGATCTCCATCGCGGCCTCAGGGATTTTTGAAATGGCATCGTCCAAGGAAAACCCATGTTTCAATGCGATGATCTCTAACTGGTTAAACATCCAATTCTTCTTGTACTCACCGATAGGGGTAATGCCTCCTTTGCGGATGGAAACGTCCGGATCTGGGACGATCTTACTCAGATTGACCTCCTTCGTGGTGCCTAATCCGTCGCAACGTGGACAAGCACCTTTTGGACTATTGAAAGAGAAGGTATTAGGCTCGGGCTCTTGATAGGCGATGCCGGTCGTAGGACACATCAATTGCCTAGAGAAATAGGATAATTCATTGCTGTCTAAATCCAATACCGCGATGGTTCCCTTCCCGTGTGCCATTGCGGTTTCCACACTCTGTGCTATGCGGGACTCGGCCGTAGCTGCCACACGAATTCGGTCTACGACAATTTCAATATCATGTGTTTTATAGCGATCCAGTCTGTAACCAATGCTCACCTCTACTACTTCACCATCTACTCGGGCCCTGATGAAACCCATGCGAACGATCTGTTCGAATAATTCGCGGTAATGTCCTTTTCTGGCGCGCACCACTGGCGCTAGAACGGCCACGCGTTTGCCTACAAAACGCTCAGAGATCAACTCGACAATTTGTGCGTCGGTATAGCTGATCATGGCTTCGCCAGTCTTGTAGGAATAAGCGGTGGAGGTGCGTGCGTACAACAGGCGTAAGAAATCACTGAGTTCGGTGACCGTACCAACAGTGGAACGTGGGTTTCTTGAAGTGGTTTTTTGCTCAATGGCAATGACCGGGGAAAGCCCTTCAATTTTATCGACGTCCGGACGTTCCATATTTCCAAGAAACTGACGTGCATAGGCACTAAACGTCTCCATATAGCGACGCTGTCCTTCGGCATAAATAGTATTGAAAGCGAGTGAGCTTTTTCCAGAGCCACTAAGACCCGTTATGACCACCAAGGCATTGCGTGGAATTTCCACGTCTATATTGCGCAAGTTGTGAGACCGCGCGCCGAAAACCTCAATATTATTCGTCATTATTTTTTCGGTAACCAAAGGGTGATGGTTCGTCCCGAGGCATTTGCGGTCCAATGATCGTCTCGTATCCAAGGGTTGTATTCCCTTAATATTTGGTACGTACTGCCATGTTCTAAGGCCCAATCTGCCCAGTTTTGTACAGGTCCTTCTACGGTGAGTGTGTCAAAGGGAGGTAGATGATACCCCTGGTCGTCGTTGAACATATAGCCATAGTCACTAAGATGCTCATGAATGTGTTTTACGGCTGCTATTCGATAAACATAGCGAGCCGTTTCAGTATTTAGGTGTAGATCGTAGTAGCTTTTAACCTTTTGCTCCGTTAACCGCCTCTCAGTTCCAGACATGCCCATATTGTATGAGGCTGCCGCTAGTGTCCAATTTCCGAATCTGTCATAAGCTTCGTTCAAATAATCACAGGCGACCTGAGTAGATTTTAAGATATGGTACCGTTCATCTATATTTTCATCGATCGTTAACCCACTTTCACGTCCTGTATTTTTCATAATCTGCCAATAACCCGATGCCCCAGCTGGGCTCACTACGTTTTGTAATCCGCTTTCGATTAATGCCAAATACTTGAAGTCGTCTGGTATACCGTTCGCCTGGAGAATGGGTTCTATAATTGGAAAAAATTTGACAGATCTTTTCAGCATCAATAGGTTGTTGCTTTGCCAATAACTGTTAACCAGTAATTCACGATCAAGTTTTTCCTGCACGTCTAATCTATTTAGCGGTAGAGGCTCATTCGCAAAGGTTAGCTGTTTTGGAATGGAGAAGGGCTTGACTGTGCTCGGAGAGTCGGTAGCAGTCGGAAGTTCGTTTTTTACGGCACTAGGAAATAAAATAAAGGCAAAAATACCCAGAAGCACAACAGCATATGGCCATCTATTTTTCATAAGTAAAAGGGGAATTAAAATCTTTAAATAATTGCGCATTTTCGTCCTTCGTGCTGGTTTTGGGCGCGTTCATTCCCCAATCAATAGCCAGATCTTCATCGTCCCAATACAAACTGCCTTCATCTTCCGGGCTATATGTATTAGTGCATTTATATAGAAATACGGTATGGTCTTCAAGCGTTGCAAAGCCGTGTGCAAATCCTATAGGAATCCAAAGCATCTTTTTGTTTTCTCCGCTCAACAGAACCTTATGATGCTGTCCAAAAGTGGGCGAGCCTTTTCTCAAATCTACCGCCACATCTAAAACGCTCCCACGTTGGACACGAACTAGTTTGCCTTGGGCTTTGGGTGGATGTTGAAAATGTAAACCACGGAGTACTCCTGCATTCGAATAACTTTCGTTGTCTTGCCTGAAACTTACTTGTATACCTTTTTTTTCGAAGGCATTTTCACTATAGCTTTCAAAAAAATATCCTCGGTGATCACCGAAAACTCGAGGTTCAATTTCGAATAAGTCTGGAATGGCCGTTGGGATAAATTTCATGTATTCAAAAATACACGGATATGTTTAGGAAAGTAAAGGATCAACTTCTTCTTTCAACAAGTTAGCAATTTGTGAAGAATGTGTCTGAAAACTAAGATGGGTAGCATTAGTTAGCACCCAATCATGCGCTGCTTTTTGGTTTTCAAAAGGAAATACTACATCTCGGTCGCCTCGAATACTATCCACGGGACATAATGGGGTAGAACGATCCCAATTCATCACTGCCCATAATACCCAGCGATAATAGTTACATGGAAATTGCTCCATCATCTCTAAAACATGATTCAATTCTGCTTTTGGACGAGAATTTAATCTAGCCATGAAAAAAATGAAGGCACGTACACTGCCTTTTGGAGCCCATTTCAGAATGCCGGTTTTCGCAAGTCTACCGTACAAAGGACGCAGCGGCGTCTCATAATGCACAGAATTTAATATGATTACTCTTTGTACTTTGTTTCGTGAAGCCCACTCTTGGGCAACTATACCACCCAGACTAAAACCAAACAACAAGTCATTTTCTCCAATGGGATGCGGATCCAACATTCTATCTGCATAGGAGGCAATAGATTCATTTTCCTTGGGCATGATCCACTCCAGGTAGGTTGCATTCCATGGAAATGAAAACTTTCTGTAAATACGGGAATCGGCACCCATTCCAGGAAGGACCCATACGCGAGCTTCAGTCATTACAAGTGTTGTGTTGTATTACTGTTAAAACATCGGTAAAGACTCCTTTGTTCGTGGCAATAATGCTTTTTGATTCAATAGGTGCATTACCTCCTTTGTAATCACAAACTTGCCCTCCCGCTTCACGCACTAATAATATCCCCGCGGCAACATCCCAGGGGCTTAATCCATATTCGAAATAGCCCTCAAACCTACCGCAAGCTGTATACGCAAGATCAACTGCCGCTGTACCTATACGCCTTATACCTCGTGTTTTGGGGTAGAAGTATTCTAGTGTTTTTTGAAAGGCTTTGACGCCCGAAAAATCGTAATAGGGGAATCCTGTAGCTAATAACGAGTCTTTAAGCTCAGTAGTGGTTGAAGTGTACACTCGTTGGCCGTTCAAAGTTGTGCCGCCATGCTTAATTGCACTAAAACATTCGTTCAAGCCAACCTCATAAACTACCCCTAGAACCGGTTCGCCGTGCTGCATTAGTGCGATACTTACGCTGTAAATAGGGAGTCCGTGAACGAAGTTTGTCGTACCATCTAAGGGATCGATAACCCAATAGAGATTTTTGGAAGTGTTTTGGCTCACAGTTTCTTCTTCGGTGAGAAAGCCTGCATCTGGTATAAGTTTACTAAGTGCTGAGACTAAAAGCTGTTCAGCATTTTTATCTACATCACTAACTAATGCATTCAAACCCTTTAGGGAAACGCGCTCTTGAGAAAAGGTATGTTGTTGGGTTCTTAAAAAGTGACCCGTTGCTCGGGCAATATCTTCAACCTGGGGGCGTAGGTTAGCAAGGTCGATCATTGTGCTCTCATTGCAGTATAAATCATTCGTATGCTTTTGCACATGCCTTGCAGCGTATCAGATTGCGACTCTTTTGAATTATAGTAAGAGAGCACATTAGATCTCTGTGTATCATCAAATTCTATTTGCCCTAAGAACAATCCTTCTCTTACTTTAAAAAGATCGCTCTCCTTGATAAGGCCTTCTTTTTGATGACGGCTACGAAGCGCTTTCCAATGCCTGGAAAACTCTTTTTCGCTGCAAAGCGGTCTAAATTCTAGAAAAATCAGTGACATGTTCAGCGTGTTTAGGTACCTCTAAGGTAACCATTCCATCCGGACTTATGTCATTTAATTTCAATGATTTAGTGGTATTTGCCCATTGTGGATTCCAATAGGTCTTTACTCGTATGTAATTATCTGTATAGCCCAACATGAAACCTTCTTTGTTTTCGGCTTCGAAAAGTACTTGGCGAACTTGGCCTAATTGGCTTTCATAAAAGGCGCGTTTTTTCTTTTCGCTAAGAATGCGGAGCATTTTGTTGCGACGCTTGCGTTCAGAAATGGGTACGACCCCGTCCATATTTACCGCGAGGGTGTTTTCACGTTCACTGTAGGTAAACACATGCAAGTAGCTGATGTCGAGTTCATTCAGCAAATTGTATGTTTCTGCAAACAGTTCGTTTGTCTCTCCTGGGAATCCAACGATAACGTCCACACCGATACAAGTGTCGGGATTGGCTGCCTTAACGGCTGCCACACGCTTGCGGTATAGCGCAGTCATGTAACGCCGCTTCATCAGCTTTAAAATCGTATCTGAGCCGCTTTGAAGGGGAAGGTGGAAGTGAGGGACGAACTTTTGGCTTTGGGCGGTAAAGGTGATGATTTCATCGCGCAGTAAGTTCGGTTCAATACTCGAAATACGCATGCGTTCCACAGGTACTTGGGCATCTAAGGCTTGGACCAATTCCAAGAAGGTGCTCTCGTGCTTCTTGTTTCCAAATTCGCCCTTTCCGTAATCTCCAACGTTGACTCCGGTGAGCACAATTTCCGGGATACCGGCTTCGGCAATCTCCTGTGCCTTGGCCACCACATTCTCCAAGGTGTCGCTTCGAGAAATGCCGCGCGCTAAGGGAATGGTACAATAGGTGCATTTGTAATCACAACCGTCTTGTACTTTCAAAAAAGCACGCGTGCGATCGCCAGCACTGTAGCTCGAAACGAAGGCATTGGCATCCTCAATTTCGCAGCTATGTACCTCTGCATCGCCTTTAGTTTTTTCTAGGGCCCCTAAGAATTGACGCACGTTGAATTTTTCAGTGGCTCCGAGGACCAGGTCTACGCCTGGGAGTTCCATGATTTGCTCTGGTTTTAATTGGGCATAACACCCAACGACTACAATAAAACCATCTGGGTTTGCACGTAGGGCTCGGCTAATGATGTTGCGGGTCTCGCGGTCTGCGTTTTCTGTGACAGAACAAGTGTTGATAATATATACGTCCGCGGGGTCCTGGAATGCTACGCGCTCAAAACCGCCTTCAACCATATCCTTGGCAATGGTCGAGGTTTCCGCAAAATTCAGCTTACAACCCAGTGTATGAAACGCAACGCTAGGCATTAAATGAGATTTACTTCAGGGTGCAACGTAATGCCAAATCGCTGTTGAATATCGTCGATAATTTTATGGGCCAATTCTAATAATTCCGCTCCACTGGCTTCGCCGTAATTAACCAATACAAGGGCCTGCTTTTCATGAATACCGGCATCGCCGCTGCGGTAACCTTTCCATCCCGCCGTATCGATGAGCCATCCTGCGGCTATTTTAACGCCATTAGGTGC
>CAXPFQ010000007.1:0-36385 GCA_964216615.1 Schleiferiaceae bacterium | reverse complement strand
GCAGCACTCATCCCTTTGATCGAACCGACAAACTGCCAGTACACCTCAGGATTGTATGGGTTACCGAAGTTCAGACAATTGGTCACGGCTGAAGGAATACCTCCTGAACAAGAAATATTTCGTGCCGCTTCACTTACCGCAATAGCACACCCTACTTCAGGATCTGCATGTACATAACGGCTGTTACAATCCACGCTCATGGCCAAGGCCTTGTTCGTGCCTTTAATGTTTACCACTCCAGCATCAGAAGGTGCATTCGTACTCATATTACGCGTACCTACCATACTATCGTACTGCTCGTAGATATAACGTTTTGAGGCAATGTTCGGCAAAGCCACCATCTGCTTGGCAACTACTTTCAAATCTGAAGGCTGAGCGATGCTTTCAATGTTGAATTGCTTGTACTCTTGATAATAAGCTGGTTCGGACCATTCTCTGTGGTACACAGGAGCTCCGCCACCTAGTACTGCACTTTCGGCAGGAATAGTACCCACAAGTTCCTCACCCCAGTAGTAATTCACAATGCCGTCTCCGGTTACTTCACCAATCTCTTCACATTCGAGATCCCATTTTTTAAAGATATCCAGCACAACCTGCTCCTTGCCTTTTTCCACAACAACAAGCATCCGCTCTTGAGATTCGGACAATAAGATTTCCCATGCTTCCATATCTTGACGTAAAGGCACCTTGTCCAACCAAATGTTCATACCGTGCTCTCCCGCAGCAGACATTTCACATGAAGAACATGTAATGCCAGCCGCACCCATATCCTGCATACCCACCACTGCATCAGTCGTGGCCAGTTCCATGGTAGCCTCAAGCAACAACTTTTCTTGGAATGGATCACCTACTTGTACAGACGGGATGTCGTCAGCACTATCTTCATCCAAATCCTTAGAGGCAAATGAAGCACCGTGAATACCATCTTTACCCGTTGCAGAACCCACGATAAATACTGGATTACCTACTCCGGTTGAGGTCGCAGATATCTGTTTACCAACCTCCACAATCCCTGCGGAGAAAGCATTGACCAACGGGTTTTGATGATAACACTCATCGAAGTATACTTCACCACCAACAATTGGGATGCCAAAACTATTTCCGTAATCACCAATTCCTTTACTCACCCCTTTGACCAGCCATTTTGTTCTGTCCTCAGAAGGTTTTCCGAAGCGCAATGAGTTGAGTTGCGCAATGGGACGTGCGCCCATGGTGAATATATCTCTATTAATTCCTCCCACTCCTGTCGCTGCGCCTTGATAAGGTTCTACAGCTGATGGATGATTGTGTGATTCTATTTTAAAGGCACATGCCAATCCATCGCCAATATCTACCAACCCCGCATTTTCCTCGCCTGCTTCTACCAGCATGTGAGGACCTTTTTTCGGTAATTTTTTTAACCAAACAATAGAGTTTTTATAGGAGCAGTGTTCGCTCCACATGACTCCATAAACACTTAATTCTAAGTAGTTTGGTGTACGACCTAGTATTTCCTTGATCGAATCAAATTCCTCAGGACGAAGCCCCATTTCTTGAGCTTGTACTAAAGTGGCAACTGATGTGCTATTCATTTTTGAAAAGAATTTGTGCAAATTTAGGGTTTCTAAGAGCAACACGTTTGAATTCTATGCGCAATCTTTCCCACACTTTTGGCCGATTCTTTGTTTATAACCTTCTCGCTTTGGTAGGGTTTTACAGTTGCGCTTCAGCACCGGAATTCGATGTGATCATAAAAGACTTCAGGTTGCACAATCCTACTTCTGCCATTAAAGGCCAAGAGAGTACTGAATATTGGATTGGAATCAATGAAGGTAGCATTGCAGAAATCATCGACATTACACAGCACACCCTGCTCCCTAAGGGAAAAGAAGAAATCTCATTGGACGGACAACATCTCTATCCTGGTTTCATCGACGCACACGGACACCTCTTCGGCTATGCGCGTACTTTGAGTACGGTGAATCTGGTTGGCGCAAAGTCGAAAGAAGAATGTATGGAGCGTATTCGAGCCTACATCAACGCCCATCCAAACGAAACTTGGATTATAGGACGCGGCTGGGATCAAAACGACTGGCCAGAAAAATCTTTTCCTACGGCCGAGGACTTATCAGTTTTCAAAGGAGTGAAAATTTATATGACCCGTATTGACGGGCACGCAGCCTGGGTAAACCAAGCCGTTTTGGATGAATTTTCCATTACGAATGAAACGACCGTTGAAGGCGGATCTGTGCTGGGCGGCGTATTAATCGACAATGCAGAAACCCTGGTTCAAGTGCCGGCCCTAAGCAATAAATTTTGGCGTGCTGCCTTACTACAAGCACAGGATAGCCTTGTAAAATATGGCCTGACTGCAATGACTGATGCAGGATTGTCGAAGGATCAAATCCTACTCTTGGACTCCCTGCAAGAAGAAGGCAGTTTCAAGTTGTTCGTAAACGCAATGATCAGCAACAATGAAGATGACCTTCAATATTTTGAAGCATACGGCCCAATTGAAAAACCGCTACTCCGAGTAAAAAGCGTCAAAGCGTATCTCGATGGTACCTTAGGATCTCGAGGCGCGCTGCTCCGCGATCCCTACCATGATTTGCCAGACCACTATGGCCTACCATTGCTAAGTCCTGAAGAGCTTAATACACTGCGGGATCGATGCCTTGAAAATGAATGGCAATTGTGCGTTCATGCCATTGGCGATAGTGCCCATCATATACTTTTGGAAAGCTTCCAAGCATTACCTCAAGATCAAGACCTACGCTTTAGAGTAGAGCATGCACAGATCATGACTCCTGAAGACAGTGCTTATTACACCCATCCCAACATCATTGCCTCTGTTCAGCCGACCCATGCAACCAGTGATATGTATTGGGCCGAGGAACGTTTGGGACATGAACGCATTCACCATGCCTACAGTTATTTAAGAATCTTTAATGCTGCGGGAGACCGTGTGGCTTTTGGGACCGATTTTCCCATCGAACACATCGATCCATTAGCTACTTTCTTTGCCGCAACAACTAGGCAAGATGCAAATCACTGGCCTGAAAACGGGTTCTTGCCAGAGCAATGTGTGAGTCCCGGATTGGCAATCTCTGCAATGACCCACGGTGCTGCTTACAGTGCTTTTGGTGAAGATATTTATGGTTCAATTTCAGTTGGGCAAAGTGCAAACTTCACCGTGCTCAACCAAAATTTATGGGCACCAGATACGCCCCTACGACAGAATACTAAGGTGATTCGAACGATAGTTAATGGTGTGTCATTATATACGGAAGATCAATAAAGGGCTAACTGACAATTTTAGTATCTTAAGGCTTCGCTTAACACAATCAACAAACACATGAATCAACCCACAAGATTATTCGACATTCCTAGGTACCAATTGGATCATATCCCAATGGAGTTAATGATGACTTCTAAAGTTGGCGGGGAGTGGAAGTCGTACAGCACCAAAGAATTTGTGGATGCAGTCGATCAAGCAAGCCGCGCACTTTTAGCGCTTGGAATTAAACACGGAGATAAAGTCGCGCTTATTTCCCACAACAATCGTTGTGAATGGAACATCATGGACCACGCACTATTGCAGATTGGTGCCGTGGACGTTCCTATCTATCCAACCATGACCGAAGACGATTACGAATACATCTTTAACCACAGCGAAAGTATTTACTGCTTCGTTTCGAACGACGAGTTGTATCAAAAGGTGAAGAACACCATGCCGAAATGTAAAAACATGAAACAGTGTTACTCTTTTGAGAAGTACGAAGGAATTCCGCACTGGCATGAGGTTTACGATATGGGCGCGTCAATGGATAATCAAGAAGCATTGGAAAAAATGGCTGCAGCTGTAGATCCAGAAGATTTAGCGACTATAATTTATACTTCGGGTACAACTGGACTACCAAAAGGCGTCATGTTATCACACCGTAATGTGATGTCTAACGTAATTTCCGCAACACCTCGTATTCCGGGATTGGTTCGCGGCCAAGCACGCGCGCTTAGCTTTTTACCCGTTTGTCACAGTTTCGAACGGTTCATTCAATATTTATATATGTACAACGGCGCAGCCATCTATTTCGCCGAGAGTATTGAAACCATTAAGGCGGATTTAAATTTTGCAAAGCCGACCATTTTTACTGCTGTTCCTCGTTTATTGGAAAAATTCTTCGACGGTATTGTTGCCAACGGTACAGCTGCGGGTGGATTGAAAACAAAAATCTTCGAATGGGCAGTTAGCTTGGCATTAAAATGGGAGCCGGAAAAAGCCAATGGTGGGTTCTACCACTGGAAATTAGGCATCGCCGATAAATTAGTCTTTAGTAAAGTTCGTGCTGCTTTGGGCATGACTGAAATAAAGGCGGTTGCTTCCGGTTCAGCGGCCTTGCAACCTAGATTGGCACGCTTCTTCTCAGGAATGGGTGTACCAATTCTTGAAGGATACGGTTTGACGGAAACCGCTCCGGTTATTTCGGTAAACACCACCGCAGAACCAGGTATGATTCGCGTTGGATCCGTAGGTAAAGTCATCGATGGTGTAGAAGCCAAAATTGCAGAAGACGGTGAGATTTTAGCGAAAGGGCCAAATATCATGATGGGGTACTACAAACAACCAGAACTTACTGCTGAAGTCATGACTGGGGAGTGGTTCCACACCGGTGATATAGGCGTTATTGAGGATGGCTTTATTCGCATCACTGATCGAAAGAAGGAAATGTTTAAGACTTCTGGCGGTAAGTACATCGCTCCGCAGTTGATAGAAAACGAACTTAAAGCTTCACACCTCATTGAGCAGAGTATGGTCATTGGTTCGAACCGTAAGTTCCCTGCCGCCATCTGTATTCTAAACGAGCCTGGAGTAAAGGAATGGTGTTCACGTCATGATATCAAATACACGACCATTGAAGAAATGGCGCAGAACAAACAAGTGCGCGATCGCGTATGGCAAGATGTGGAAAAGGCCAATTCTGGCTTTGGCCAATGGGAGAAGGTGAAGAAAATCATTATCGATACCGAAGAATTTTCGGTAGATAACGGATGTTTAACGCCAACCTTCAAGGTGAAGCGCAAGCCTATACTAGCCAAGTATGAGAAACAAATTGACGAACTCTATGCGGAGTAAGTCTATTGAAGAGTAATAGAAAATCCCCGCATTAGCGGGGATTTTTTTGCTCATATCGCAAAAGAATCCACAAAAAAACCCGCCTCCAATGGAGGCGGGCCACTATTATCTTTACACCATTTAAGTTAAGCTTATAGAGCAGCTACGTGCTTCGCTAAGCTAGACTTCAAGTTAGAAGCTTTCTTTTTGTGAATGATATTGCGCTTTGCAAGTTTATCCAACATAGAAGCTACACGTGGAAGCAACTCAGCTGCTTCTGACGCGTCGGTGGTTGAGCGCAAACGACGCACGGCGTTACGAGTCGTCTTGTGATAGTAACGATTGTGCGCAGCCTTCTTGGCTGTTTGGCGTATTCTTTTTAATGCAGACTTATGGTTTGCCATTGTCTTTTAAATTATGTTTTTGTGACCCGTACGGGAATCGAACCCGTGTTTCCGCCGTGAAAGGGCGGCGTCCTGGACCGCTAGACGAACGGGCCAAAATGTTCCAGAACATTCCCCTTTCTTGTTTGGGGAGTGCAAATGTAATGAGCTTTTTGAGTTCCACAACACTTTCAATTAAAAAATCGAAAATATTTTGTCCCTTAAACAAAGGCCTAGTAAGCTTTTGCAAAGACCACACGCTGATTACTTGGCTTTCCAGAAAGAATACATTTTCCTTCCACTTGCTCATTATCCAAAGGAATACAACGAATGGTCGCTTTCGTCAAATCTTTGATTTTATCTTCCGTCTCGGTCGTGCCGTCCCAGTGCGCATACACAAAGCCTGCGTTTTCTTTAATCAGCGTTTCGAACTCTTCCCAAGAATTGGCCACATGTGTGCGCTCCTCGCGAAATTTCAACGCCTTCTCAAACAAGCTGTTTTGGATCTCGTCCAACAACGCTGGAACAACAGTCGCAACCTCCGATTGAGACACAAACTGTTTGGTCAGGGTATCTCTACGGGCCAATTCCACACTACCCTTTTCCAAATCCTTAGGACCAATAGCTATACGCAATGGCACACCTTGCAGCTCGTATTGGTTGAACTTCCATCCGGGTTTTTGAGTATCGCGGTCGTCGTACTTCGCGGTAATCCCTTGAGCACGTAATTGCTGTACCAAACCATTAGCCACTTTTGATATAGCATCCAACTGCTCCTGACCTTTGTAAATAGGTACAATAACCACTTGATACGGGGCCAATTTCGGTGGCAATACCAATCCATTATCATCACTGTGTGTCATGATTAGGGCGCCCATTAATCGAGTACTTACCCCCCAAGAGGTGGCCCATACATGCTCCTGTGTTCCTTCTTTGGTTTGATATTTCACATCAAAGGCCTTTGCAAAGTTTTGCCCCAAGAAGTGGGAAGTTCCAGCCTGTAATGCTTTACCATCTTGCATCAACGCTTCGATACAGTAAGTCTCCAAGGCTCCTGCAAAGCGCTCGCCCTCGGTTTTTGTACCACGCAATACTGGGATGGCCATGATTTCTTCCACAAACGAAGCGTAGACCTCCAACATAGTTTCGGCCTCTTGAACAGCCTCTTCTTTAGTTGCGTGGGCCGTGTGGCCCTCTTGCCACAAAAATTCAGCCGTACGCAAGAACAAACGCGTACGCATTTCCCAACGCACCACATTTGCCCATTGATTCACCAAAATTGGCAGATCACGGTAGCTCTGAATCCAATCGCGGTACGTATCCCAAATAATGGTTTCAGAGGTTGGACGTACAATCAGCTCCTCCTCTAATTTGGCATTTGGATCTACTACTACACCGTTTCCATCAGGATCATTCTTCAAACGGTAATGAGTAACCACCGCACATTCCTTCGCAAAACCGTCCACGTGAGAGGCTTCCTTAGAAAAATATGATTTTGGGATAAACAACGGGAAGTACGCATTCATGTGTCCTGTTTCTTTGAATCGACGATCCAAATCCGCTTGGATCCGTTCCCAGATAGCGAAACCGTAAGGCTTAATCACCATAGAACCACGAACTCCAGAGTTTTGGGCCAAATCAGCCTTCACCACGAGTTCATTGTACCATTTAGAGTAATCTTCCGCTCTTGTTGTCAAGTGTTTTCCCATAATAATAGGTCTTGGTATAACTTTTGTACCTTTAATTGCAGACGGCAAAACTACTGAAGTTATGAAGAAGGTTATCCTACTTAGCAGCATTTCTTATCTACTACTCATATCTTGTGGTACATCAGTGAGTTTGACCGACAACTATTTTGAGGACGAAAACTATTACAACCCCACCCTTCCCTTACCGCTATTTGCCCTTCCAAACAACGGACCGGCACTAGAAGAATTGGGTGAAGATGATTTAGATGCCATTTGGCAAGGGACCACTTCAAATGGATACAGCTTTCCCAATACCCCATCCTATACTCAAAACTATTGGACTACCGGATTTGGTAGAATAACCTCGCCTTATTGGTCCATAAATTCTATGGGGTCATGGAATACCTTTGGTTGGAACAGCCGCATGGGACTTTCTCCTTGGAATAATTTCTGGATGCCTATGGGCTTCAACTCTATCGGAATGGGTGGTTTTGGATACGATCCCTACGGCTATTATCCATACGGATATAACCCTTACGGGTACAATCCTTACGGGTATAACCCCTACGGCTGGAACAATGGCTGGAACAATGGCTGGGCGAGTTCTGGAAACGCTAACAACAACACGCCCACAAGACCTGGAATTAACTATGGCGGGGCTCGCCCATCAAAATACGGCAGAAGCGGAGGTGGAAGCGCCATCAATGGACGCACTACTGTAGATAATGACCAAAGTATTGGAGCGCGCACTCTCCGGGCCATCGAGCAACTGAGCGAACCTACAACCCCTAAGGTAAATTCATCTCGTCCCACTACCCGCTCAAGACCTACACAAAGTACCTACGAGCGTCCCACTAATACACAGACTTACGACCGCTCTACTAACGACCGCTCATGGTCGCAACCTTCACAAAGCACTCGCAGCAATAACAACAGCTCAAGAAGCTACTCCCCGAGTAATTCTTCCGGGCGCAGCAGTTCAGGCAGCAGCGGTGCAGGAGGATCGCGACGTCGATGAATAAATTAAAGTTCCTACTTCTCTTATCCATTTTAGGTGTGCATGTGCATGCCCAAGATTTGGATTATTTCCTAGAACTCAATCAACCCACGACCATTGGTGATGCTCGCTTCACGAGCATGTCTTCTGCTACAGTCGCCCTCAGCGGGAGTATGACGGCCATCGCCTTAAACCCTGCCCTTGCCGGACTTTACCGACAACAAGGATTCAGTGTGAATGTCGGAGGGTTGACCAGGACTATGTACGATCAAAATAATTTATTCTTGAGGGGATCCACGAACCGAGCCATCCTGCCGAACTTCGGGTGGGTCTCGAAAGATCCTCAAAGTCCGATGCGTCTGTTTTTTGTCTACAATACCGACAATACGTACGCTCGTAAATTCAAGATACAAGCCAGCGATGCCAATAGTATGCAACTGCCCATAATAGATTATGCTAACGGCACTCCTCCCCAGTTTTTAGCGGACAATCTAGGGCCTTATGAGGATATGCTGTATCAATGTTATGCCGTGGACTGGGATCCAGATAAAATGGAATATGTGAGCACTGCTGACCTTACCTCAACGGACTACACGCACAACTATTTCCGAAAAGGGATGCGAAATAGAATTACCCTTGGCGCCGCTTTTCAGCAAAGTCCCCAATGGTATTTTGGTGGAAGCATTCAATTAGTTACCTCCAACGAAGATGTCGAAGTAGAACATCGCGAGACCTACAATACCTATTCAGATTTGAATTACTTCAGTTCTTCTGAAGTGTGGACTAATTTTTCTGCGGGCATCAGTGGTAACCTAGGAATGTACTATCGCCCTGTCCAATTCCTGAGAATAGGCGCAGTACTGGAGTTACCGCAAATTCACGGCTTTAACTTAGATTGGGAAACTACTTTCAGTGCAACGCGGCCTTCGATAAGCAGCAGCGCCATGACGGCCCAGGGATACGGAACCGAATATAGCTGGGGCATCATTACCGCACCCAAATTGCAAACTGGAGCTACAGTAGTGGTTGGACGCGCAGGTCTGATCACCGCCGGACACACCCTCATTCCGCATTCGTGGACCATGAGTACAGGTAGAAATGAGCGCTACCTCACTGAAATCATCGACAGTACCATTTCAAATCAGCACATTTTAGCTCTAGGCACAGAATGGCGTCTAGGCCCTGTAATTTTAAGAGGCGGAGGACAATTCTCGCCTTCCTACCGCCAAGGACAACAGGGCGCCGTCGGATATAGTTTGGGGCTTGCCATTCGCAGTGATCAAACTACCGTAGAATTTGGCTGGCAACGCCGTATTCAGCGCAGTCAATATTACCCTTTCAGCAATGACTACAGCGCACCCTTCGTTTACCAAATGCAAGAAGCCATTCTGGTCGTAGGCGTAGCTTGGAAAATCTAAGGCCTTTTCCATCTTTTGCCGTATTTTGCAGGGATAAGAACTGCATTAGAACATACTATGAATTTCATTTGGTTGAAACGCTTAACAGCCCTTTCCTTGCTTATTGCACTTAGCCTCCCTCAGATAGGCGTCGCTCAAAGAAAAAGTAAAGACGATACCCCAACTTGGACAGACGCTAGCTTAAATACTTTTAAATGGAGAAATGTTGGTCCAGCAACCACATCGGGGCGAATTGTAGACCTTGCGGTGGATACAGAAAACCCAGGTACGTTGTACCTAGCCTTGGCCTCTGGCGGGGTATGGAAGACGACCAATAACGGCACGACCTTCGAACCCATTTTCGACGGTGAAGGAAGCTACAGTACCGGGTGTATTACCATAGATCCGACAAATTCGAATGTCGTTTGGGTGGGATCAGGTGAAAACAACAACCAGCGTTCCGTACCCTACGGTGATGGGGTCTATGTGAGTCGCGACGGAGGAAAATCGTGGGATAATGTTGGTTTATCTACCAGTGAGCACATCGGTATGATTACCATAGATCCAACCGACGGCAACCACGTATATGTGGCTGCATACGGTCCGTTGTGGAGTGCCGGTGGTGAGCGCGGTATTTATGAAACCAAGGATGGCGGAAAGAATTGGACCCGTATTCTCAATGTTAGTGAACATACTGGATTCAACGAAATACATATGGATCCCAGAGATCCCAAAACCCTATACGCTACGGCTCATCAGCGTCGTCGACACGTATACACCTACCTCAGCGGTGGACCTGAAAGTGCTATTTATAAAAGCACGGATGGTGGAGCAAATTGGGACAAGCTTGGCGGCGGATTGCCGGGTGGCGATATAGGTCGTATCGGAATGGATATTGCACCGGCGAATCCAGATAAGTTGTACGCGACCATTGAAGGGCACGGCACTTACGCATCGGAAGATCGTGGGGCGAGCTGGAGCAAGAAATCGGGCCATGAAACTTCCGGGAACTACTACGTAGAATTCATTTGCCACCCTACGGATGAAAACACCGTGTTTAGCATGGATACTTATGGTCAAGTCAGCACCGATGGGGGAAAAACCTTTAACCGCATTCCAAAGCAATTCAAGCATGTGGACAACCACTGTATGTGGATTGATCCTGCGAATACGGACCACATATACATCGGAACGGATGGTGGTTTGTACGAGACTTGGGATGGAATGAATAGCTGGAACTGGAAGGCCAATATTCCTACGATCCAATTTTACCGTGTGGCCGTCGACAACGATTGGCCCTTTTACAATATTTACGGGGGTACTCAAGACAATAACAGTCTAGGAGGACCTTCTCAGACCATTAACTCTCGCGGAATCATAAACAGCGATTGGTTTGTGACCAACGGTGGTGATGGTTTTGAAAGTGCTACGGATCCAGACGATCCGAACATAGTATACGCTCAAGCACAGTACGGTTGGTTGGTGCGGTTCAACAAAGAGACGGGTGAGAAGACGCCTATTCAGCCGCAAAGCAGATACAAAGAACCCGCATATCGATGGAATTGGGACGCTCCGCTTATTGCGAGTAAGCATCAAAAGAAAACACTTTATTTCGCAGCGAACAAAGTCTTCAAAAGTTCGGATCGTGGAGATAGTTGGACCGCTATAAGCGGTGACTTGAGCAGACAATTGGACCGCAATACTCTGCCTATCATGGACCGCTACTGGGGACCTGAGGCTGTGGCTTTGCATAAGAGCACTTCGATTTATGGAAACATTGTGACCATGAAGGAGCACCCCAATAAACCAGGACACTTATGGGTTGGAACGGACGATGGTTTAATATGGAAAACTGAGGATGATGGAGAAAATTGGGCCAGCGTTAAGAACTTCAACTCTTTGCCTAAAACCCAGGTGGGATCACTCAATCTGCCGCTAGTTTATGTCCAGGATATAGTGCCTTCGCAGCACGACGAGCAGGTAATCTACGCTGCCTTTAACAACCATAAAAATGGGGATTTCAAACCTTATTTGTTTAAGAGTGACGACGGCGGACGTTCATGGGAAAGCATCTCAAGTGACTTACCAAAACGGGGCTCAGTATACAGTATTGCCGAAGATCACATCAACCCAAATCTATTGTTTGTCGGTACTGAGTTCGGCATCTGGTTCACCCTGGACGGGGGAGAACATTGGAAGGAATTGGGCAGTGGATTGCCGACCATCGCAGTGCGCGATATCGCGATCCAAGAGCGTGAAAATGATTTGGTATTGGCCACCTTTGGCCGCGGTTTTTACGTTTTAGACAATTACAGCCCGCTTCGCGAGCTAGAATATGTGTTAAATCAAGAGAATGCCTTCTTCACCACAAAGCCTGGACTGTTGTTCCGCCGCGCCAACATTGGTGGAGTCGATTATAAAGGAGCACAGTTTTATACGGCTGAAAATCCAAAGGTTGGGGTGACCTTTGAATGGAACAATTCTTCAAGTGCAGCCAAGGTGAAGGACAATCGTCCGGAAGCCGATGAAAACCTACCCCATTACCCTAGCTTGGAGCAACTTCGTTTGGAAGACTGGGAAGAGAAAGCTTACCTAATTTTCGAAATTTCGGACAGTAGTGACACACCGGTAGCGCGTTTTACTCGTGATGACGGCCAAGGCATTCAACGATATACTTGGGACGGGCGTATGAGCAGCACTGCATCAATTAGCACCAAAGGCGAACCCGTTACAGAAGCCTACGGAACGTCGTTTGTTATGCCTGGCACCTACTATATCTCAATGTATAGATCTACAAACGGTTCTCTAGAAAAATTAGTGAATCAGCATGAGTTTAAAGTCAACCACCTTTACAACTACGAAGGCATCGACATGGCCTTTAATCAGAGCGTTGATGCTTTGGACGGACAAATGAACAAAGTGATGGCCGAGTTTAATGAGTTGAACGAGGAACTGGGGCAACTCCGTGCCGGACTTCGCAATACTCCTGGAGCTTCCATGGAAGATTTAAGTGCTGCACGTTCTTTAGAGGTGCAACTCAAGGAGATTGGAGTACTCCTAAAGGGAGATGCTACAAGAAGCAAGCGTGAATTTGAATCTTCTCCATCAGCACAAGATGCCGTGGGTCTATTGGCTTGGGGAGCGTTCAATCACCGCGGTGAACCTACCGGAACGATGAAGCAACTGAAAGAAGATGCGGAAGTTATGTTGGCAGATGCAGAAAAAGCATTGGCCAAAATCGACGAGGCGATGGATGAATTAGAAGCAAAGGCTGTTGAACAAGGTGTGCCTTTTTGGGATTAATAGTTCGTACCTTTGCCGCCCCGAAATTAGAAGAGTATTGGACCCTATGTCAAAAGACCTACATGCTTTATTGGCCGAAGAGATTGGAGACGCTCACGAAAGTTTTTCTGCCGAGACTCCATTACGCGACGATGCATTTGATAGAAGCAATGAAGAAAAAATTGCCATCATTGCAGATCACGTCCGCGGAATTCTCGATACGTTGGGGATGGACCTTAGCGACGATAGTCTTCAAGGTACCCCCATGCGTGTGGCGAAATTGTACGTCAATGAAGCCTTTGGCGGATTACATCCAGATCGCAAACCGTCCATGAGCACCTTTGAGAATTCCTACCGCTACAATGAAATGTTGGTAGAAAAGAACATCGTGGTTTACTCTACCTGTGAACACCACCTCCTACCTATCGTTGGCCGCGCCCACGTAGCCTACATTTCGAATGGAAAGGTAGTAGGCTTGAGTAAGATGAACCGCATCGTGGATTACTATGCGAAGCGCCCTCAGGTACAAGAGCGCCTTACCCGTCAGGTAGTGCAAGCCCTTCAAGAAACCTTGGGCACCAAGGACGTAGCTTGTGTTATAGACGCGAAACACCTCTGCGTGAATTCACGCGGCATTCGTGATATCGAAAGTTCTACGGTAACTGCAGAGTTTGGTGGAGCCTTCCAAAACGAGGAAAAGAAACAAGAGTTTCTGAATTACATTAATTTGAATACTGAATTCGGCGCCTAGTGAAACCGTTGTACGAAGTTTATCCCATCTACATTGAAAACAGCCTAACCGGCGAAAAGGAACCCTTTTCCCCCGTTCACGATGGACGAGTGGGCATGTATGTATGTGGGCCAACTGTGTACAGCGATGTGCACCTAGGGAATGCCAGAACCTTTACCTCTTTCGACCTGATTTTCCGTTATTTCAAACACCTGGGCTATAGGGTGCGTTACGTGCGCAACATTACAGATGTAGGCCATTTGGAGAACGATGCAGACAGCGGCGAAGATAAAATTGCGAAAAAAGCCCGTCTCGAAGCCTTGGAGCCCATGGAAATCGTTCAGCGTTATACCGTTGATTTCCATAAGGTCATGGACCAATTAGGTGCGCTCCCCCCTTCCATCGAACCTACAGCAACCGGCCATATTATCGAGCAAATTTCAATGACACAAGCCATCCTGGCCAAAGGATGGGCCTACGAAAGCAACGGTTCAGTATACTTTGATGTCAACGCCTACAACAATGACGGCGGGGACTACGGCGTACTATCAGGCCGTAAAATGGACGAGCTTCAAGCCGGAAGCCGCGCCTTAGACGGGCAAGATGAAAAGCGCAATCCGGCAGATTTCGCATTATGGAAAAAAGCCTCCCCAGCACATATTATGCGGTGGCCTTCGCCTTGGGGCGATGGATTCCCGGGATGGCACCTCGAGTGTTCTGCCATGAGTACCAAGTACCTCGGCGATGAATTTGATATTCACGGCGGCGGTATGGATTTGAAGTTCCCTCACCACGAGTGTGAGATCGCACAAAACAAAGCCTGCACCAACCACAACGGCGCACGCTACTGGATGCACGCCAACATGCTAACACTCAACGGCAAACGCATGAGTAAAAGCACGGGCAACACTATCCTTCCGGGAGAACTATTTACCGGCACCAATGATTTGTTAGTTAAGGCCTTTCATCCATCGGTGGTTAGATTCTTCATGATGCAAGCCCACTACAGCAGCGTACTGGACTTCAGCAACGAAGCTTTGTTGGCCGCGGAAAAAGGACACGATAAACTCCTTGCCGCATGGAGCGTTCTTGAACAAGCGAGCGCCAAAGGCGGCCAAGGGTTTGATGTACAAGCTTGGAAAGACAAATGTTACGGTGCTATGAGCGATAATTTCAACAGCCCCATCCTCATCGCGCATTTGTTCGAGGCTGTTAAATTCATCAATACAAGCGAAGGCGGTTTAGCCATTGCTGCTGATGATTTAAGGGAGCTGCAACAGACGTTCAAGGCCATGGTCTTCGATATTCTAGCGCTTCAGGGCGTAGAAGATCAAAGTGCACACAAGGACGCGTTGGACAAGGCAATGGATTTGGTCATAGAATTAAGAGCACAAGCACGAACCAATAAGGATTGGGGAACGGCAGATTTGATTCGGGACCAATTAAAAGATGCCGGCATCCAACTCAAAGATGGACCGGAAGGCACGACCTATAGCCTCTAAGTATGAAAACCGTGTCCCATTTGTTGTCGACAGTGCTAGGCGCCCCCCTGCTACTTTTGATTTGGTTGTACCGCAAGGTATTATCACCACTACTGGGACCTTCATGCCGCTACCAACCCACTTGCAGCGCCTACGCCGCGGAAGCTATGAAATTATATGGACCGTTTAAAGGCTTTTGGCTGAGTATAAAACGTATTGGCAGTTGTCACCCATGGGGCGGCCACGGCTGGGACCCTGTACCTGGCAGTGATTTAGAAAAGGAATTAAAAGAAAAAAACATCATCTAACCCTACTCAAGATTATGAAACACACCCTGTTTTTTGCGGCCACTTTTGCCATGGTTTCGTGCCAATCTCCTGAAAAAACTGCTGATGGTGAGAGCGGTGCTACTTGGGAAAGCAAAATTCACTATGACCAAGAAGTACATTTGGACAACATACGTCAACTTACCAATGGTGGTGATAATGCTGAAGCTTACTTCAGTTTCGACGGCGACATGTTGACCTTCCAAAGCAACGCAGAAAAGTGGGGCAACAAGTGTGATCAGATTTACGCTTTTAATTGGGACACTGATACTATCTTAGATAAAGAACCTCAGCTTATTTCTAATGATTTAGGGCGTACAACCTGTGCGTATTTTATGCCAGGAGATTCCACCATCCTTTATGCAAGTACTTTCGCCGGAGATACCGCATGTCCTGCAGTACCGGAGCGTGGCGAAAATGGCGCCTATGTTTGGCCAATCTATTCAGATTTCGATATTTACGTGAGTGATCTATCAGGTACCATTGTTGACACTCTAATATCTGGACCAGGCTATGATGCTGAGGCTACCGTAAGTCCGGATGGGACCAAGATAGTGTTCACTTCTGACCGAAGCGGCGATTTGGAATTATACGTATGTGATATCGACGGATCGAACATAACTCAGGTTACCAATGGCCTTGGCTACGACGGCGGTGCATTCTTCAGCCCAGATAGTAAGAAGTTAGTATTCCGCAGCTCTCGCCCACAAAGTGAAGAGGAGATTAATAAGTACAAAGACTTACTGGCCAGCGGTATGGTAGAACCTACGCACATGGAGATATACACGTGTAATGTCGATGGGTCTGAATTGACTCAAGTGACCTCTTTGGGCAATGCAAACTGGGCCCCGTTCTACCACCCCAGTGGAGATAAAATAATCTTCTCTACTAACCACCACAGCGAAAAAGGCTACCCATTTAACCTGTTCATGATCAACACAGATGGCTCGGGCTTGAAACAAATCACATACGACGGTGTATTTGATGCATTCCCGATGTTTTCGCCAGACGGAAGTAAACTTGTTTTTGCCTCAAATAGAAATAATGGCGGAACACGCGCCACGAACCTATTCATTGTAGACTGGAAAGAATAATAATAATATGCTCGCTACTATTTTTTGGGACTTTCCCAACCACATACCTCTATTTGGATTTGAACTGAGGTATTATTCCTTAATGTTTATCATAAGCTTCATTCTGGGACAGTATGGAATGCAATACATGTTCAAGAAAGAAAACATCAACCCTAAACTCATGGATAGCCTGGTCTATTTGATGATTGGGGCGACCATTGTTGGGGCGAGATTAGGGCATATTCTTTTCTGGGAGTTTGATAAATATTTCGGACCACTCACATGGTCGAAAATAGAACTTAAATTATGGGACATTAATTTTCCTTCTTTTGAAATCCCAAGTTTCTTAGCGATTTGGGAAGGTGGACTCGCATCTCATGGCGCTGCAATTGCGATCATAGTAGCATTGATTTTTTGGTCAAGAAAGTATGCCAAGAGAAACCCGCTGTGGAGCCTGGATAGAGTTGTCATAGTGGTAGCCTTAGCTGCGGGCTTCATTCGTATGGGTAATTGGTTTAATAGCGAAATCTATGGAGCACCTGCCAATAGTGTTTTTGAAACGGTTTTCGTAGAGGACGGCGCCCAGAGTGTTATTCGCGGGTTGAATCAAAGAGGGCTTCAGGTCGAGAATATTGAGTTATTGCCCACTGGTAATACCAAAACTATTGACAAATTAGAGATGCCAGAATTAGACTTGCACCTCTCTCTTTCACCTAGTGATCTATCAAGCCCTGAATCTGTTGCTCAGCTTCTACCTACAATTCTAGATAATCAAGATCCGAAAGACCAAAATCTACATTTTATTGAAGAGTCTGTTGCTGAAGTCGATAAGAGCGGATCTGGCTGGGAAGCTTCAATAAAAGTCTATGGAATTCCACGCTACCCTACCCAACTTTTTGAAGCAGGCGCCTACTGGATCATTTTTGTTATTCTAGCGTTCCTTTATGAGAAAAGGAATGCTGGTCAAAAACAAGGGTTCTTGTTTGGTATGTTTTTGGTCTTGGTTTTTGGCTTTAGAATCTTCATTGAGAACTATAAAGAAATTCAAGAGCACTTTGAAGAAGGTATGCGTTTAAACTTGGGCCAATGGCTTAGTGTTCCATTGGTAGCATTTGGTTTATTTCTCATTTTGAGGGCAAGAAGAACTACATAAACTTGTGATATGAATACATCTAAAAAATTTGCCGTTTGGATCCTTGGAATGGGGATAATCGCCTCCGCCACTACTTCTTGTGACAAGAAAACTGCGAACAATGATCGGCAAGACAGTGCGAACAATGGTAAGGTAAAATTAAGTTCGGAACCACTTGAGCCGGCTTTTCGACACGACGGCACCTTATGGGTATTAAATGATGACGATACAACAGCCCTATTTAGAACCGAGTTTGCTAAATCAAAAACGGAAATAACCCGAGGAATGATGTATAGATCCTCAATGGATCAAGACATGGCCATGTTATTTTTTATGCCCGGAGGAGATAGACCACAAAGCTTTTGGATGAAAAACACCATCGTGCCGTTGGACATTATCTACATCAATAGTGACCATGAAGTTGTAAGTATTCAAGCAAATGCAGAACCCTATTCAGAACGCAGCTTGCCAAGCGGACAACCTGCATCTTATGTACTTGAAATTTACGGCGGTGAAGCAGCAGCCCAAGGCATTGACATAGGTACAAAAGTGTACTGGTTAGATAAATAACAAAAAAGTCCTCGGCCTCAATTATTTAACTATCTTTGCGCCCTCAAGCATTACAAACATCTAAATGTGATTTTGGTATGTACCTAACAAAAGAAAAAAAAGCAGAAATCTTCGCAGAATACGGAGCCTCTGCATCAGACACCGGATCTGCAGAAGGTCAGATCGCTTTGTTCAGTTTTCGCATCAACCACTTAACTGAGCATTTGAAGCAAAACAGAAAAGACCACAACACTGAGCGCTCTTTGATCGCCTTGGTAGGAAAGCGTAGAAAGTTGCTGAACTACTTAAAGGATAACGATATTGAACGTTACCGTGCAATTGTTGAGAAGCTAGGCTTGAGAAAGTAAGCTTGACTATACAAACGACAAAAAGGCAATTTTTACAATTGCCTTTTTGCGTATAAAAAAGTATCTATTTCAATTATATATGATTCCTAAAGCAATTACTGAAACTATCGTACTTCCAGACGGAAGAGAGATCACGCTTGAGACCGGGAAACTGGCCAAACAAGCGGATGGCTCTGTTGTCGTTAAGTGCGGTGGGACAATGCTGTTAGCCACTGTCGTGTCTAGCAAAGAAGCGAAAGACGGTGTAGACTTTCTTCCGCTTACGGTAGATTACCGTGAAAAGTTTGCGGCCAACGGTCGTGTACCCGGTGGATTCCTCAAGCGTGAGGGTCGTCCATCAGATAACGAAATTTTAACCATGCGTTTGATCGACCGCGTATTGCGTCCTTTGTTCCCAAAGGATTACCACGCTGAGATCCAGCTCATGATACAGATGATTTCCTACGACGAAAACGTAGAAGCAACCTCATTGACTGGTTTGGCCGCATCTGCTGCCATCGCAGTAAGCGACCTTCCATTCGACGGTCCTATTTCTGAGGTTCGTGTGGGTCGCATTAACGGCGAGCTCATCATCAACCCTACTCCAGCTCAAATCGCTGATTTGGAAGTGGACATGGTGATCGGTGCTTCAATGGACTCTGTGGTGATGGTAGAAGGTGAGATGAAAGAAATTTCTGAAGAGGAAATGGTAGAAGCCATCAAGTACGCTCACGATGCCATCAAAGTTCAGATTCAAGCTCAATTGAACTTGGCTGCTCAAGTAGAGACGGCTCAAGTGAAACGTGAGTACAGCCACGAAACACACAACGAAGAAGTTCGCGAAGAAGTCATGCAAATGACTTACGATAAAGTATACGAAATAGCTAAAAGTGGTTTGCCTAAGCACGAGCGTTCTGCAGGTTTTAAAGCTGTATTGAACGAATACTTGGAAGGCAAAGACGAAGAGTGGTTAGAAGCCAACGCTGGTTTCGCCAAGAGCTATTTCCACGATGTTGAATACAAAGCCATGCGCAACATGATCCTCAATGACGGTCAGCGCTTGGACGGTCGTTCTACGACTGATGTTCGTCCTATTTGGTCTGAAATTGATTACTTGCCAGGTGCACACGGTTCTGCCGTCTTCACCCGCGGGGAAACTCAATCCTTGACTACGGTTACCTTGGGAACATCATTGGATGCAAACAGAATCGACGACGCTACATTCACTGGCGAAGAGAAATTCTACTTGCACTACAACTTCCCTCCATTCTCTACAGGCGAAGCCCGTCCTATTCGTGGCGTAAGCCGTCGCGAGGTAGGTCACGGTAACTTGGCACAACGTGCGTTGTACCAAATGATCGATCCAGAAAACCCATATACCATTCGTGTGGTCAGTGATATCCTTGAATCCAACGGTTCGTCTTCTATGGCAACAGTTTGTGCGGGTACATTGGCCTTAATGGATGCGGGGGTGAAAATGGTACGCCCTGTAAGTGGTATTGCCATGGGATTAATTTCTGACGGCGAGAAGTACGCAGTACTTTCTGATATTCTCGGAGACGAAGATCACTTAGGTGATATGGACTTCAAGGTAACAGGTACTGAGAACGGTATCACGGCATGTCAGATGGACATCAAAATCAAAGGTTTGAGCTACGAAATCCTGGTGAATGCTTTGAAGCAGAGCCGCGCAGGACGTATGCACATCCTAGGTGAGATGTTGAAAACCATGCCTGAAACTCGTGCGCAATTGAAACCAAATGCGCCGAAGATCATGACATTGACTGTGAAGAAAGAATTCATTGGACCAATTATCGGTCCAGGTGGTAAGAACATCCAAGGTATCCAAGCGGATACCGGTACAACGGTTACCATCGAAGAAATCGAAGATCGTGGTCATATCGAAATCTCAGGTAAGGATTACGACATGATGAATAAGGCGCTAGAAATGATTCGCGCCATTGCATTCGAACCTGAAGTGGGGGCTGAATACGAAGGTATCGTTCGCGGCGTTCAGACTTATGGAGCATTTATTGAAATCGCACCGAAAGTTCAAGGATTGTTGCACATTTCAGAGATCGATTGGACAAGAATTAAGAACGTGGAAGATGTCTTGAAAGAAGGCGATAAAGTCCGCGTTAAGTTGCTAGACGTTGATAAGGCGGGTAAAATGAAGCTCAGTAGAAAAGTGCTTCTTCCAAAGCCGGAAAAAACTGACGCATAATTCATATATTTTACCATTGTAATACGGGCGGCGCGGCGCGGCGCTCGTATTCACAGTCAAATAGTAAAGGCCAAACATGAGACAGTTAAAAATCACAAAACAGGTTACCAACCGCGAGACCGCTTCACTCGATAAATACCTACAAGAAATTGGAAAGGTAGAATTGATTACAGCAGAGGAAGAGGTAGAGTTGGCACAGCGCATTAAAGCGGGTGACCAAGTAGCGTTGGAGAAACTAACCAAAGCCAACTTGCGATTTGTGGTTTCTGTTGCCAAGCAATACCAAAACCAAGGTTTGACCCTTCCAGATTTGATCAACGAAGGAAACTTGGGATTGATCAAGGCGGCACAACGCTTTGATGAAACGCGCGGTTTTAAGTTTATCTCATACGCTGTATGGTGGATCCGTCAGAGCATTTTGCAGGCATTGGCCGAGCAAAGCCGTATTGTTCGTCTTCCATTGAACAAAATTGGTTCCATTAACAAGATCAACAAAGCCTACGCATACTTGGAGCAGGAGCACGAGCGTCCGCCAAGCGCAGCTGAAATTTCGAAGCACTTGGAGATGAGTGAATCGGACGTTAAAGAAAGCATGCGCAACAGTGGTCGTCACGTGAGTATGGATGCCCCGTTGGTAGAAGGCGAGGACAGCAACTTGTACGATGTATTGAACTCTTCAGATAGTCCACACCCAGACGAGGATTTGATGATGGACAGCTTGCGCACAGAGATTGAGCGCTCGTTGGCTACATTGACACCACGTGAAGGGGATGTGATCCGCTTGTACTTCGGTCTAGGCGGCCAGCATCCGATGACTTTGGAAGAGATCGGCGAAAAATTCGATTTGACGCGTGAGCGCGTTCGTCAGATCAAAGAGAAAGCCATCCGTCGTATGAAGCATACCTCACGAAGCAAAATCTTGAAGACCTACCTTGGTTAATAACCTTGGTATAAAGTTTTTACACTAGCACCCTGCCGACCACGGCGGGGTGTTTTATTTTTGTGACGTACATAAAGCACAAAGCATGGCCGCACCTATCATCTCACCTTCCCTTCTAGCCGCAGATTTCGGAAACCTTCAACGCGACTGCCAAATGGTCAATGAAAGTGTGGCCGATTGGTTCCACATCGACGTCATGGACGGGGTCTTCGTACCAAACATCAGCTACGGCATGCCCGTGGTGAAAACGATGGCGGACAACTGCGAGAAGGTCATGGACGTGCATTTGATGATTGTACAGCCAGAGCGTTATATCCAAACGTTTAAAGATTGTGGCGCGGACATACTTACCGTGCACTACGAAGCTTGTACCCACTTGCACCGCACCATTCAGGAGATTCACAATACCGGAATGAAGGCCGGTGTTGCGTTGAACCCACATACTCCAGTGAGCGTATTGGAGGATATCGTACAAGATTTGGACGAGGTACTGCTGATGAGTGTGAATCCAGGATTTGGAGGTCAGAAGTTCATCGAAAACACCATCAAGAAAACTGCCCAAGCCAGAGAATTGGTCGATCGCACCGGATCAAAAGCCATTATCGAAATTGACGGAGGGGTGAATTTGGAAACCGGCGCAAGATTAGTAGCCGCAGGTGCCGATGCCCTCGTGGCCGGCTCGTTTGTCTTTAAAAGCGAAGATCCAAAGGCGACCATCGCTGCTCTAAAAGCACTTTAACGACGGAATTCAGCCGTTTGATCGTACACGGCCTGAAGAATTTCTCGCTCCATCTCGTCCACGCCTAAACCGCGGCGCTCCATCATACGGTGTGCCGTATCTAAGGCCTTGTCGATTTTGTATTCCATCGTGCCTTGTGGGCCACCCCACGAGAAGGAAGCTATGAAGTTTCGGGGGAATCCGGCTCCATATATATTGGCACTCACGCCTACTACCGTGCCGGTGTTAAACATGGTATTAATAGCACATTTGCTATGATCACCCATCACCAAACCGCAAAACTGCTGTCCGGTTTTAGAGAAGCGCTTATGTACATACGACCAAGCCTTTACCTCATCGTAATCATTCTTCAAATTGGAATTATTCGTATCCGCACCGAGGTTACACCACTCGCCCAGCGCACTGTTGCCTAGGAATCCGTCGTGTCCCTTGTTGCTGTAGCCAATGATCACGGAATTATTCACCTCGCCCCCTACCTTACAATGAGGCCCTAGGGTTGTAGCTCCGTATACTTTTGCACCCAATTTCAAAACACTGTGCTCGCCCAACGCCAATCCGCCGCGCACTACACAACCTTCCATGATTTCGGAATCCTTGGCCAAGTAAATGGGTCCAGTGGTCGTATTTAATATGCTGGCCGTAGCCTTAGCGCCTTCTTCCAAGAATATTCTATCGCCAATGACCGTACATGTAGGATCTACCGACGCGCTTGTGCGACCTGCCGTCAACAAGGCATAATCGTTGTCCATCTCCGCCGCATTCTGCGTCCATACATCCCAAGGGCGGGCCAAAATCGTCAATGGCTCATTGTAGCAGATACTGCCGCTTGTATCCGAGGGTTGGGCGCCCTTCCAGGCAATGACCGCATCGCTTTTGTACAGACTTTGCCCCTCTTCAAGAGATAATACCGCTTCTAAGAATGCGTCCGTGGGACACACGCCACCGTCAATACAAACCTCTGGCGACTGAAGTCCAGGGAACTTTTTACTCAAATATTCCTGCGTTCCATACCCCACTTCATGACCGCGACGAATGTATTTCTCGGCTACCGTCAATATGCCGCAGCGCAACGCGGCGACCGGGCGTGTGAAGGTCAAAGGAAGTAAATGATCTCTGCTTGAAGTATCGACGAGTTGTATGCGCATGGCTGGTGATAAACTTAGTCACGGAAAGTTAGGGCAAAAAAAGACCCGCATGAAGCGGGTCTTCTATTTTGATGCAATAAATGCTTATTTGCGGTTTCCGTAACGGTTGCGGAACTTGTCCACACGACCTGCGGTATCGACCAACTTCACTTTGCCGGTGTAGAACGGGTGAGAGAAGCTAGAGATTTCCATCTTGATCAATGGGTACTCAACACCATCAACTTCGATAGTGTCTTTTGCATCTGCACAAGATTTAGTGATGAACTGATCGCCTGTTCCCATGTCTTTAAAGACTACTGGACGATAGTTTTCTGGATGAATGCCTTTTTTCATTTCGTTTTGTTTTATGTATAGCCTGAGTTTTTGCCCAGACCCCTTGTTCAAAATTGGACCGCAAATATAGAACAAATGTTCATAACGCACTCATTGCGAGTGCGAAATTCATGGAGTAGCTTCGCTGTTGTGAAACTCAATATTAAAATAAGCCTAATCTTCATTGCGCTCGGCCTCTTCAGCTGTAGGCAAACCATTGATTTTAAGGGGACTGATATTCTACTTTCCTTTTCTCAGGACACCATTTACCTAGATACCGTCTTCACGGGGTTAGGGAGTTCCACCCGCACGCTCAAGGTGTACAATACCAGCAACGAAAACATGGTTGTGGACCGAGTATACCTGGCCCGCGGCGAGCAGAGTTATTACCGCATGAACGTCGACGGGGTGAGCGGCAAAAGTGTGGACAACCTCGAGATTCTTGCAGGGGATTCTGCCTACCTCTTCATTGAAATAAGCCCAGATGCGCAAGGGACCGATGCCTTAGTCTATACCGACAGTATTTGGTTTGAAAACGGCAACCAACGCCAGCACGTCGATCTCGTTACGGCAGTGTGGGACGCCTATTATCATTTTCCGACGAATGTGCTGACCATTACCCAGCCCGAGCCCTACCCGGACATTAAAATCCCCTATTCCATCCTTCCCTGTAACGCGCAATGGAGCAACGATAAGCCACATGTGATCTATGGGTACGCTGTGGTAGACAGCGCCTGTAGTTTGAGCATTGATCCCGGCACGCAAATCCATGTACACAAGGGCGGGGGCCTTTGGGTGTATCGCGACGGCCAATTATCCGTGGACGCCAGCGCCATTCAAGGCGCTACTAACATGAGCAATCCCGTGGTGTTCCAAGGAGACAGATTAGAGCCCGGCTACGAGTGGGTACCCGGACAATGGGGCGGTGTATTAGGCGGTATCTTCCTGATGCGCTCAAATCAAGAGCACCTTATCCAAAACACCGTTATTAAAAACGCAACAACCGGTATTCGATTAGACAGTGCCGCCGTCCTCAAGACCAATAACAGCATCATTACCCACAGCTCCCGCGTGAACCTATATGGCGGCTACGGCAATGCCACCTTGAACAACTTCATCAGCGGACCGGCTGGTGTATACGGACTCTACGCCTTGGGCGGTCAATACACCGCGAAGAATAGTACGTTCTTGAATACTTGGAGCTACTCCACCCGCGGAGGAACATCAGTGGGCTTGAGTAATTACTTCGAAGATGGTGCGGGAACTCGCTACACGCGCGACCTACAAGCGCTGTTTTTTGAGAGCATCATCGACGGTTCCTTAGATAATGAAGTAGGCATGGCCATCGACCCAGGCGCAGCCTTTGACGTACGCTTTGGTAAAAGTGCCTTGAGCATAGAGCCTAATCCCGAGGGCGGCCATTACGACCTAGGCGATACCACTATGTTCTTTGGGAATGACCTACAATTCAATGGATTTTGGACCTATGCACCGGGTCCTATACTCACCAACGCCGGATATTCTTACTTGCCGGATAGTGCGAGTACATTGATTGATGCTGTCGTTCGTGATCCTCAGGGAGCCACGCATGATATCCACGGCACTGCCCGTGGCAATACCATCACACTCGGCGCTGCCGAGCCCCAGTAAGAGTTAAAGGTTGGCCAAGAACGCCATGGTATTCACGCCGTCGGCGTAATCCCATAGCTCGGGTTGTTGCGCTTTTCCGAAAGGAATGTGGCCGTGCCCTACTACACATTGAAGCTTCTCTCCCCATTGTGCGATTTTATCAGCAGCCTGCTCCTGCGTTTGGTATCGGCTTACGTGAAGAATACCCACTGGGGTGTGTAGTTCCTCATTCTCACGGACAATGATGAAACCATTTTCCAAGAAATCTTCCTGATTCAGCAGGAAGAGTGCTCGGTAGTAATCGTAGTTGTTGCCGTATTTGTTGTTGTTCACTACATCACTCCAATCCACGATGTTGGCAAAAATGCGTTGAATATCAAAATCTGCCGGCGCCAAGAGATGGCCTACATTGCGACAACCCAAACCAAAGTATTGGAAAATATCGCTGCCTAAGGCGACCAATTCCTCGTCGCTCTCACTTCCGTCCAAAAGCGCCAAAGACGTGCGGTTCTTACGGATGATATTTGGGTATTTCCCAAAGTAATATTCAAAGTAACGGGCGGTATTATCACTGCCTGTAGCGATGACGGCGCCCATATCGTTTAATTGGTCCACGAACACCCAATCCCCTTCAAACAAGGGATCCTGGCGCAATAACACCGTGGCCAATACGGGCGTCAACGCCTCATCATCACTGCTCATCTTCACCACCGCGAAATGTCCGCTGAGAAACGTACTCAAGAAATCGTGCAACCCGACCAATGGAATGTTCCCGGCCATCACAATGCCCACTCTGTGGCGGTTGACCTCGCGTGTACCGCCTTCACGGTCGCGCCACGCCAAAAGGTTCTCTTTGGTTAAGGCCTCGCCCCAAGAGGCAAGGGCGTGGTACACGTTGGCCTCTGTAAACCAACCGTTGTGACGGAGGGATTTGGTGGCCGCTGCGCGCAATGCTTCCGCCAGGTCCTCTAGGCCCTCAGGAGCAGGAGCGCCCGAAGCCACAGAACGAAGAAATGCTCCTAAGTTGGAAACTGCATTAATTCTATGGTCTGAGAAAAACATTCGCGTGTACCTTTGTGTTGGATTGCAAAACTAAAACACACCACCTACATATGGCCATTAAAATCACAGACGAATGCATAAACTGCGGTGCTTGTGAACCGGAATGCCCTAATAACGCCATCTACGAAGGCGCCATGGAGTGGCGATTCAACGAAGGTACAGACCTAAAAGGCAAGATTTTGACCCCTGGAGGTAAAGAATTTAATGCCGATGAAGCACAAGAGCCCGTAGATTACGACGTTTATTATATCGTAACGGACAAATGTACGGAGTGTATTGGCTTCCACGAGGAGCCGCAATGTGCGGAAGTTTGTCCGGTAGATTGTTGTGTACCCGATGAAGACCACGAAGAGACAGAGCAAGAGCTCATGGCGAAGAAAGACTTTATGCACTTTGAGGAGTAGGGTCCCATTTCTTTTTGTCCTCACCCTCCTATTCGTAGGAGCGCTCCAAGCTCAGGTGAGCGAGCAGCGCCTCGCCGACTTGGGACAAGCCTATCTTCTTCCCCAAAACGCCCCAAAAGCAGATTCCCTCGCCGAAGTATTTGCCGATAGCCTCTGGGACTTTATAAGCATCCCTTCGAATTACGGAAAAACCCTTCCTAGTGTACGCAACCTCAGCGTCCAATTACCGGACGATCAAAGCTTTGCCTTATATACTTGGGCCGTACCCCATGAGAACGGCACCTTCGCCTTCCACGGCTTTCTGTGGAACAAGAATTGGAAAGGGCAAACGCGATTAGTCCTCGAAGATTACGGCACCGAAGACGCCCCTTACCGTTGGCTCAAAGGCGGACAATGGGTCGGCAGTATTTGTTACGATATTTTAACGACTCGGCACCGCGGACGGAAGCACTATACCCTTCTCACCTTCCGTCCAGGAACCTCCTTCCATACTAAATACATCGACGCTATAGAATTGGGTACGCGTGCCGAGCGCGTCCATTTTGGCTCGCGCATCTTTAATATACGTGCGAACGGTGATGAGCGATACCAGCGCCGTCCCTACAGGCTTCAATTCCGATATAATAGTACCCTGTCTGCGGCTGTACGTTACGACCGCGAGCACCGGGGCATTATCTGTGATCATCTCGCCCCTTCGCAAGCCGAGCTCATCGAGCGTTGGTTTGCTTATGGACCAGATTTCTCGTACGACCGCATCCACTGGAGTGAAGGAAAATGGGAGATGGACGAAGCCTATCCCCTAATAAGAAACTTGGACGTGGCTCCCACCAATGACCGGGTGCCCACCAACCTAGATCCGCGCCGCTAAGGCGCCGCGGATGGCCTGAATATACGAACGGCGGCCCTGCGGGCCGCCGTTCGTATATCTAAAAATTCTTTGCTTTAGTGATTGAGCATCACCGGCATGACGAGCATGAGCAAATCCTCACCATCGTCCATTCCGTCCGCCGGAATCAAGATCCCTGCACGGTTCGGTGCTGACATTTCCATACGCACATTATCGCTGCCCAAGTTTCCGAGCATCTCCAAAAGGAAGCGAGAATTGAAGCCAATCTCCATATCGTCGCCTTGGTAATCACATGAAATGCGCTCGTGTGCTTTGTTGCTGAAATCTGGATCCTCTGCACTCACAGAAATTTCCGCTCCGGCGAGTTTCAATCTAATCTGGTGCGTGGTCTTGTTTGAGAAAATGGCCACGCGCTTCACTGAAGAAGAGAACGCACCGCGGTCGATCAACATGATGTTCGGGTTGCTCTGAGGAATGACCGCCTCGTAGTTCGGGTATTTACCATCGATTAATCGGCAAATCATGACCACATTGTCGAAAGTAAATTGCGCATTGGTGTTATTGTACACCATCTCTACCTCGGAGCTATCATAGCTCAACGAACCGCGCAACATGTTCAATGGCTTCTTCGGCATGATGAACTCCGCCGTATTCGGCGCACCTAGATCTGTTCGGCGGTAACGCACCAATTTATGTGCATCTGTCGCTACAAAAGTCAAACTGTTGGTATCAAACTGGAAAAACACCCCGCTCATCACTGGGCGAAGCTCGTCGTTTCCTGCAGCGAACAAGGTCTTAGAAATACCGGTAACCAACGCTTCCGCTGGAACAGTTGCCTTACTGGCATCCTCCAGCGCTGGGAAGGTTGGGAATTCCTCTCCATCGATGAAGGCCAAGCTGTATTTTCCATAATCAGAAGCCAATTCTATGGTATGCGACGCCTCATCAAAGGTGAAGGTCAACGGCTGCTCTGGGAATGTCTTCAAGGTATCCATCAACACTTTGGCCGGAACCGCAGCACTGCCCTGATCTTCACTCTCTACCTCCAAGCTCACACTCATCATGGTCTCTAAATCTGAGGCACTGATCGAAAGCTCGCCTTGCTTGAGTTCAAACAAGAAGTTATCGAGAATAGGAAGCGTATTATTACTCTGTACAATACCGCCAATGAGCTGTAATTGCTTTAAGAGTTTGGAACTGGATACTATAAACTTCATCGCGTTAAATATTTAAATGCGTGTCTAACAAATATAATTGGGCAGGGCCCTAAAGTGGGGCGCTAGACCCAATTTTATTTTACACAATTGTTAATAATCAAAGCAAGGTTAAATCACTGTTGATCAACGAAATCCCATCTTGATTTCAGCAAATTACGCCAGCCGTAACGCTGTATGAGCACCATGCGACCGTCGGGCAATTCGGCATAAAAACGATCCGGATCCCATTGGTGTGGTATTCCTTCCGCATCGAGCTGTTCTCTGTCCGGGCGTTTCCAAAAAGCACGAACTTTTAAAGTTTCACCATTTCTTTCATGCACATGCAATTCAAATGCCGGCTGACTATTAAAAATACTGTCCTTCTTTTCCCAAATGTTATCGCTTGGAACAATAGCTCCTTCGTATTTCAAGGTTTCTATACTACCAACCACCGTCATCAATTCCAGTGGATTTGATACGGACAAAGACTCAGATTCTGCCCCAACGAGAGACCAGTTTGGGGCATCAATCTCAACCTCTGCCTCGGGATCTACACTAGGATCTTGACGGAAAATCATCCAGCCCTGACTAGGGTTCAAAGGGGAAATTAATTCTAGTGCCTCAATATCATCAGGAGCTAAACCAAAAATTGTACGGTCTCGCCAAAGATTTTCCTCAGTGAAAAATCGGGTAGTTAAATAACCATTAAAGCCTTGAATATATACGGCAAATGGTAATTCAGAGCCAACCATTTTATAATAGGTCCCCAACATATTTGGAGTTTCGCTTCCGACGATATAATTTTTTATTAATTGATCACCAGCGTACACTTCAACCCACTTTCCGTAGACATCCATGCGCTGATTCACCGTCGCAATGGCACCTTGTTGCACAAAATGTTTCAAAGTGACTTTGCTTAATGTTTCAAGTAACACCTCAATGGCATCTGTACGCACTGGCCAATGCTGTACTCCTACTACCCAACGACCTCCAATACGCTCCAATACTACTGTGCTTGGTTGCTTATCGCTTATAATCACTTTGGTAATTTGTGAGACATCCGGTACGGCGAAATCATATTGAGCTTTGAGCTCATCGAGGCCATCGCTTTTGCTGGACTGACAGGCTGCTAAAGCAAGAAGAACCCATAAAAAAGAAAGACGTTTAATGAGATGCATATCTTCTCTTTCTTAATAATATAAAGATTAATGCGGCCATTCCCAAGAGGAGTTCCGGTAATACAAGGTTTATAAACTTGTGAAAACCAGCTTTTTTATTAATTAATCTGTTGTCCAATAGACGCAATTTCACATCTCGAGTTCTAGTTTGAAGGAGTCCAAAATCATCAACCATATAGTCAACTAGGTTGAGCACTAAATCATCGTTTCCGTATTGAATGTTTAAATATTGATCATATCCTAAAGGAAGCGGCTCTTTAAATTCTAAATTCGGATTAGCCACATTTAATTGATTTTTAATAAAATCACCATCACTAAATACAGCCATTGACGTATTGGGACTTTGCTTAATTTGTGGCAGTCCTATGCCTTTTTTGGGTGCTAAACGATTCGCATATGCACTCTCAAACTTTCCCTCAAGCAATATTGCTGACATCAAGGAATTCGCGGTATACACACTAGGATCAGGCTTATTATAAAGCATTTCTAAACTAACAGTATGGGGCGCAGGAACTGCAACCGCGTTAGGCGAACTTATTAATAATGGAGATTTCTTGATTCCTATAGCCTCAACTGTATCCAATGTTGAACTAAACTCACCCTTAATAGAATTGACGTTAGCTATGGCAGGATGCTTAGTTGCTCCCCAAAGCGGGAAGTATACCCAAGGAAGGGTATCTCGTCTGTCCGAGATCTTCGCACATCGATCATCCAAGACTACGTCGCCATTAATTCGAACACCATATCGGAACAATAGATCGGTCAGATTTAAATCATAAATGTTTGGGTACGCAAGGAAGTCTGGACCGAAGCTCAGGCTATCCATTTCCGCATGTACTCCGTCAATAAACCAAAGTATCTTACCACCTCCCATTAGATATTGATCCATTAAATACTTATCTAGTTCAGGATATGGCTTTGTAGGCTTAGCTACTATTAATAAATCATGGGTATTCATTCGGCGAACCATATCGCTTACATCTGCCTCTCCGTTAGCGTCTGCCTTGTACTCTATTAATGAAAATCTACCAACCTCGTATTTTTCCGTTAATGCAGTTCCTATTCCGAATGTTTCAAGCCAAGAAAGCTCACCATGGCCAGTTACAAACCCTATCCTAGGTGGGCCTCCTCCTAATAATTTATCGAGCGCTTCCGCCAAATTGAATTCTAACTGTTTAATAGCAGATTCCGATTTCTCCTTTAGTTCTTTACCCTTTAACGGACCATCTGATGTCAATAACACGGCTACCTCTTCCTGTTCTTGATATGTCATAATAGCTCCAGGATAGCCTGTCATTGCAACATTTGAATTTCCTTTAGACTCTTCAAAAACCACAGGTTTTATTCCTTTTTCGTTTAAGCTTATTTTAAAGTCTCCCGCGTTTTCGACATTACTAGGGTCAATAAATTCAAAGTAAACATTATCATTTAGCTCGCTCCATTCCTCCAACATGTAGCGTGTCTCTATCTTTAAACGTTCTGGCTCTGATGGTAGTAAGCCTCCTAAATAGACGTTAATCAACAAAGGCTCTTCAACAAGATTAATTAAGTTCACGGTTCCTTCACTCAAGCTATATCGCTTTTCCTCGGTCAAATCCCAGCGGATTCTTTTAGCTTGAACACCAAAGGAAATAATGACTCCTATGCCCAGCCAGATTAACGATTTCTTCCATGAGTGTTTAACATGATTTCTAGCTACTATACCATAAGTGAATCCAATAAAAATCACCACTATTGCTATAAAGTATCCTAAATCTCTTAAGTCTAAAACTCCCCGGGCCATACTGGTAAAATGTTCATTCATCCCTAGGCTACTTATGGTGAGTTCGAGTCCAAAATACTTATAGAGATCAGCCAGATATTCGAACCCCAGATACATCCAAAAATTAAAGGCAACCCCAAGAATAAAAGCCACTACATTATTAGAAGTCAATGCACTGGCCATTAATGCTATGGCAGTGTAGGCAGCCCCCATTGTAAATAGTCCAAAATATGAGCCCATCGTTGCGCCCCAATCCAAATTACCTACGGGAGAACCTAAAGAACTCAAACTCCATATATATACGAAGGTTGGTACGATGGCTAATATCACAACGATGAATGTTGCTAAGAATTTAACCCAGACTAATTGGGCGATTGTGAGAGGGCGCACAACGAGCAATTCCATCATTCCTGATTTAATTTCGTCGCTGAAGACCCTCATACTTACAGCTGGAATGAGAAATAAGAATAACCAAGGTGCTAAACCGAAGTAATTTTCCAAAGTGGCAATTTCTCCGTCTAAGATGTTATAAGGATTGCCTTCGTATACCCAAAGCAAAAGACCATTGATCAATAGGTAAATCCCGATAATCAAGTATCCCAGGATTCCAGAAAAGTATGCGTTTAATTCTTTCTTGAGTTGCGCTATCATGATTGTTGGTCAAATAATTCTTCGCAGGTCCACGCCTCTGGCCGGCCCGAAAATAAGGCTTTTGTTTGTGGCCATACCTCCTCAAAAACCTTACCGTAACGATAAGCATTCAAATGTACTTCGGATTCCCATCGACTGTAAGTGAAAAAGTATTTCTCACCGCGCAACATCTTCACACCTTCGCAGCCTTCTGCCCCTGCAATTTGTGATTTATACTTTTCAAAAAGTTCGACAAAAGCATTGCCTTCTTTACTCTGAGGATGTATAGGTAGTTTTACAATTCGAGTGATCATACAAAGTCTATTCGAACCCAATCATTAATATTTAGACCAAGTAGTTCATTTGATCCTTTTATATGTTCGCCTCCGCTAACACCTACGGCAATGCACAGCATTCCGTGTGCATCCCAAACACCTGCTATTTTACCTTGAGGAACTTCGCCAATTCTTTCATGAATCACCGAAATACTTCTATTCCTAGGGGTTTCTATAGAAATTCGGCGGTCTTGCTTATGGGTCTCAATCAACGTTCTATGAATATTTGTCACGCAAGTTCCATGGTGATCAATATAAATGACATTTCCTCGAATAGCATACTCATCAATCTGAGGAGATGAAGTTTTTAGTTTTTTCAGCTTGGTTAAACTTGGACCCAAAAGATCTACTTTACCTCCCTCCGCCAAATGTGCAGCCGCACTAGCAAAAAGGCCATTCACATCCATGGGATCAATTCCACGAATATCTAAGATACTTGCAGCGGAAATTTTTGCCTGATCCAATACGCTGGCAAGGATACCATTGTTTGGAGCTAAAAAAAACTGTCCATCAGCCTTGATACAAATGTATTCCAATCCATTCCGGGGCGCACCGCCTACATACATGATATGAATACTGCCTGGAGGAAATGAAGTATACGCTCTCTTAAGTACGAAGGCTGCCTGCAATATGTTATGCGGCTCGATAGCGTGGCTAATATTCACCCATTGAAGGTCTTTAACCCGGCGAATAAAGTGTGCCTGAGCTATGGCTATATTTGGATCTTTTGATCCGAAATCAGAAGTTGCAGTGATTACCGCCATAGAAGGTCAAAAGCCGCGTTGAGGATTGATGAAAATGTAGTTACTTTGTCAAAAGTAAGGCAATTCCGCCTTCTAATTCATCTACAAAGCGACCAGTAATTGACAGAACGCGTTTTTGAACTCAACGGAGCTGAACCGGCCCAGTTATACGGCCCCAGCAATACCTTCCTAAAACAGATCGGAACCTACTTTCCCAGTCTAAAAATTGTCGCTCGAGGGCATGCCATCAAGGTCTTGGGTCCGGACGATGTAATGGACGAGTTTGAAGATAAGCTCGAAGCCATTCTCGCTTATGTTAGCGCCAATAAAACGTTGGATCAGAGAGCATTCGACCACCTGATTCAAGCGCAAGACGCCGCGAAAGTGAACCATACCCTGCTGAAAGACGAGATTATACTTCACGGGCCTAATGGAAGAATCATCAAGGCTAAAACAGTCAACCAGTACAAGCTTATCGAAGCTTCGGTCGAAAATGATTTGGTCTTTGCCGTGGGACCCGCGGGAACGGGAAAAACATATACGGCCGTAGCTTTAGCCGTGCGTGCACTGAAAAACCGTGAAGTTCGCCGCATCATTATGACGCGACCAGCTGTAGAAGCTGGGGAAAATTTGGGCTTTTTACCAGGCGACTTGAAAGAAAAATTGGATCCTTACCTGCAACCCTTGTACGATGCCCTGCGTGATATGCTGCCAAAGGAGAAATTAGAATATTTTATCGAAAATAAAACCATTGAAATCGCTCCGTTAGCATTCATGCGTGGACGAACTTTGGATGATGCCTTTGTTATTCTTGACGAGAGTCAAAATACAACTACCTCGCAAATGAAAATGTTCCTAACACGTATGGGCGAAAATGCGAGATTCATTATTACCGGAGACGCCTCACAAATAGATTTGCCGAAACACCAGAAAAGTGGTTTAAAAGAGGCCTTATCAAAGTTGGAGGGACTCAAAGGCATAGGCGTTGTCAAACTTGATGGACGAGATGTCATACGACACCCGCTGGTGAAAAAGATTATTAAAGCATACGAACAAAAAGATTGATCATGAATCAAGAACCGGACTACCACTTCTCAGGTCAAACAAAGTTTTACCGCGGTAAAGTGCGCGACGTCTATACCATTGGTCAAGATGTTTTGGTCATGGTGGCCTCCAACCGCATTTCCGCTTTTGATGTTGTTTTACCACGCCCAATCCCTGGGAAAGGACAAGTGTTGAATCAAATTGCAGAGCACTTTTTGGTGGCTACCGAGGATATCGTACCAAACTGGCGCTTAGTCACTCCCGATCCACAAGTAACCATAGGTCACCGTGCAGAACCCTTTAAGGTTGAGATGGTCATCCGCGGATATCTCGCCGGTCATGCAGCTCGAACATACAAAAGCGGTCTACGAGAATTATGTGGGGTTGAATTACCTGAGGGAATGAAAGAGAACGATGCCTTTCCTCAGCCCATCATCACCCCCGCAACAAAAGCAGATCATGGTGCGCATGATGAGGACATTTCTCGTGAGGACATCATTACCAAGGGCATTGTGAGCGAATCAGATTACTTGCAGCTAGAGACATACACTCGTGCTCTGTTCCAACGAGGACAAGAAATGGCGGCCGCACAAGGGTTGATACTGGTCGATACCAAATATGAATTCGGTAAGCTTGCCGACGGTACCATTGTGTTGATTGATGAGATCCATACACCGGACAGCTCTCGTTATTTCTACGCAGAAGGGTATGAGGAGCGCCAAACCGCCGGGCAAGCACAACGCCAATTAAGCAAGGAGTTCGTTCGCGAATGGCTCATGGACCATGGCTTCCAAGGCAAAGAAGGTCAGCAGATTCCTGAAATGACGGATGATTTCGTCGCGTTAGTCAGCAGCCGATACCAAGAATTGTTCGAGCGCATTACTGGGAAAACTTTCCAGCCAACCTCCGGAGATGGAGCCGAAGAACGCATTAAATTGAATGTTGAGAAATATTTGGCCACTTTCTGGGCGTAGTATAAACTCTATTTGGCCCGGATTTTGAGTAGATTTAGTTATGAGGAAACTACTTTTTGTATTGATTGTGATGTGTGCGGGGCTTCAAGGCCATGCTCAATTCAAAATCCTGCGCTTTGGGGTGAAAGGCGGTGTGAATTATCCTCAAGCCAATTTAAGTACGCAAGACCTCATAGATCTGTACACCAACCAGAACTACGACATTTCCAATGTACAAACAGACGTAACCAATGGTTTTAATTTTGGTGGAATAGCGCGCATCGCCGTGCCATTGATTCCAGCATATATCCATGGAGAAGCATTGTATACCCAGTTCAATCAAAATCTAATGATAGTGGATGGTGGTCAAACGGTTGATATGAGTACGACCGTTCAGCGTTTGGATTTCCCCATCAGCGCGGGGATGAAATTTGGGCCGGCGTGGGCCGGCTTAGGCGCTACCCCGTCCATTCCTTTTGCCAATGCCAATGATATTTGGACACCAGATGTGGAGGCCCAATTCACTTGGGGCTGGCACGTCCATGCAGGCTTAAAGCTGTGGAGGTTGATGGGTGAAATCAAGTATGAAGGAGGCTTCGGCATGCTTGCGCAAAACGTGGCCTATACGACCGATGCCGGTACGACGTACGACTTCAATCTAGATGCGCGCAACAGCCAACTCGTGGTGAGCGTCGCCTACCTTTTCAAATAACCCTTGCGGTAAAAATGCCCGATCACCCCGATGGTGTACGCATCACTGTCGAG
>CAXPFQ010000006.1:0-136410 GCA_964216615.1 Schleiferiaceae bacterium | reverse complement strand
TCAAAATATTCTCACCATAGCTAGGCGCTTCACTTAATTTCACATTTCTATGAATAACGGTTTCAAATACTAAACCTGTGAAGTGATTTCTAACTTCTTCAGCTACTTGATTGGATAGACGAAGTCTGCTGTCAAACATAGTTAATAGTAGCCCTTCAATGGCCAATCCTTCATTATGCAGCTGCTGAACCTTGGTAATGGTATTCAATAATTTTCCTAATCCTTCTAAGGCGTAATATTCACATTGCAACGGAACCAAAATAGAGTGTGCTGCGGTTAATGCATTTAACGTGATAAGGCCTAAGGACGGTGCACAATCTATGATTATGAAGTCGAAGTCATCCACGACAGATTCAAGCGCCGTTTTTAAAAAGAACTCACGTTTGGGTTGATCGATAATTTCTAATTCTACCGCAACAAGATCTAAATGCGCTGGAATAATAGATACACCCGGGGCATCAGTTTTTTGAATTAATTCGGTTGCCGGCTTAGCACCTTCTATTAATTCATAAGTGCCTTGCAATGCTTGATCCGGTTGAATCCCTAAACCACTGGTCGCATTCGCCTGAGGATCGGCATCTACTAATAAAACACGTTTTTCAAGTGCCCCCAACGCCGCACTGAGATTAACGGCGGTAGTTGTTTTTCCAACACCGCCTTTTTGATTGGCGATAGCAATAATGTGTGACATATAGATGTGCTTTCTGAAAAGGTAAATTCAAAAGTAAACCATTGCTTTTCGAAAAGCTAAAAAAGTAATGAACACTATGGTTAAGAACCTTCGAATTGTCCTTCGAGTTGCATTTTCACCAATTCAGAATAATGCCCGTTTGAAGATTCTAATTCTGCTGGTGTTCCATGCTCAATTATCTTACCTTGATCCAAACATATAATTTGCGCACAATTTTTAACACTGCTTATCCTATGCGCAATTATGATGCCGGTTAAATCAGCCGTGGCTTTGCCTAAATTTACTAAAATTTGCTCTTCGGTATCCGTATCTACGGCACTTAGACAATCATCCAAAATGATGATTTTAGGTGATTTAATCAGAGCTCGAGCAATACTAACGCGTTGTTTTTGACCTCCACTCAACGTGATTCCGCGTTCTCCTACCTTAGTTTGGTATTGCTTATCAAATTCCATGATATTTTCATGTACTCCTGCGATTTTCGCTGCATTGATCACCGCTTCAATGTCCATGGTATCCATACCAAAAGCTATATTGTTTGCGAGTGTATCACTGAACAAGAATGCTTCCTGAGGCACCCATCCTATTCTAGACTTAAGGCTGGAAAGATCCCAGTCCTTGACATCAATACCGTCAACAAGGATTTGCCCTTCGGTAGGATCGTATTGACGCACCATCAAGGCAGCAATGGTACTTTTACCAGATCCAGTTTTTCCAAGAATTCCAAGGCTTGTTCCGGGTTCTATAGTGAATGAGATATTGTTCAGAGCTATTATGCCGCTGTTAGGGTAGGTGAAAGAAACATTTCTAAATTCAATTTTTCCGTTAAAGTGGATGCTATTGATGGTCCCATTAGAAAATTCAGGTTGTTCCTTTAAGAATTCATCCAATCTGGACATTGACGCATCTGCACTTTGAACCAATGATGTAACCCAACCTATGGAGGCAATGGGCCAAGTCAAAAGGTTAACGTAGTATATGAATTCGGTAATATTACCTGCGCTTACTTCATTATCGAAATAGAGCCAGCCGCCGATATATATGGTGATGAGCGTACTGATACCAACCATTAAGATCATCAAGGGTTGAAACGTGGCATTGACTCTAAATAGTCTTTCGTTGACTCTCCTGTATTCAACTGCTTGATCTTTGAAATTTTTACTGAAGAACCCATTTTTATTATACGCTTTTATAACTCTAGCTCCTGAAAAGGACTCTTGCGTAAAAGTGCTTAGGTTACTTAATTGTTCCTGAACCTTTCTTGAGCGACGGTGGATTAAATTTGCCACTCGGTATACCAGAAAGGCAAGAAAAGGAAGCGGTATTAGAGTCAATAATGTCAACTTAGGGCTTACACTTATCATGATGCTAATAACCAAGATGATCGTAAACCCGGTATTCAAGGCATACATTATCGCAGGGCCAACATACATTCTTACTTTGCTTACATCCTCCGAAATCCGATTCATTAAGTCACCGGTGCTGTTATTCTTATAAAATTTCTGGGTGAGCCGCTGATAATGTTCAAAAACAGTGTTTTTCAAATCAAACTCAATATGTCGGGACATCACGACAATCGTTTGTCTCATGAAATACATAAAAATGCCTTGCAGTATGGCAGCACCAATAATGAGCAAGCCATATTGTATGAGTTCAAACGCAACATTGTCCTGTTGAGCTGCTCCGTTGCGATAATTTTCAATGATGTTAGCGATGGAGTCAAAGCTTTTTCGAATGAACAGTGCCGGGAACAGTTTGAATATCACCGATATGATCACGAAAAATGCACCAGATAATAGGAGCCATTTATGCTTAAGGAAATAAGGATTAAGTTTTTTTAATGCCTGCATGTCTCGAGATGGCTCAGTGTCAGTGTATATTTGTCGATGTAAAAAAGTCCTTTACATGCGGAACCACAAAACTAACACCTCTTTGATGAACTCGTTCATTATAAATCCGCATACCTACATTTTCCTGTAACTATGTTAACCAGACGCCATATACGTATTAAGGTCTTGCACCAACTTTTTGCTCAAAGCGCAGAAGAAAACTATGATTCAGCACAATTATTAAAAAATTTGAATGATGGTTTGAATGAGATTTACAAATTATTTGCCTGGGATATAGGAGCCTTGTTGAGATTACAGAACGAGGCACAACTCCAGTATAATCGGATATCAAAACGGGAGATTCCAGACCAAGAATTATTAAATAGAATTAAAAAATTTACAGGATTAAATTTTTGGGAGCTGTGTGAATCTAACGCCTCCCTAAATACCCTTTTAACAAGTTCTGAGGTACAATGGTCAGAATTTGATCAACACTTCCGCAATCTGTGGGAGCGATTGTTAGGCAGTGAAACATACGATACATTCTTGAATTCATCACAAGACTTCACTCATCAGAAAAGATTTCTACGAGAAGTCTATCAATTCTACATAGCCGAAAACGAATTTTTGCACGATGTATATGAAGATATGCAAGCCGCGTGGAGTGATGATTTGGATGCAGCTCAAATGATGAGTGCGAAGGTCATTGGCAGTTGGAAGGAAGGTGAAGATTTTATTGTAGTTCCTTCATTGTTTAAAGATGAGTCAGATCAGTCTTTCGGTTCTTTCTTAGCCAGAAGCTATTTTCAGTTTAATGCAGACAGTCAACTGAGAATTGAAGATAAAAGCAGTAATTGGGAAAGCGATAGAATTGCGAAAATGGATTACATTTTAATGAAGCTGTGCATTGCCGAATGGAGAGGCTTTGATGAAATCCCCATAAAGGTTTCTATGAATGAATACCTAGATTTAAGTAAGGAGTACAGTACCCCTAAAAGTTCTGCCTTTATAAATGGGATACTTGATAAAATCGTTGCTAATTTGCAAGAAGAAGGCCTCATCCAAAAAACAGGCCGAGGAATTATTCAATAAAATTCAACAGAAATGAAACGATTATACATTTTAGTGGCCATTGGCGGTCTTGTCATTACATCTTGTTCCAATGCAAAAGATCGTATTAAAGATAAGGATACTACTAGCCAAGAGGAGTTTACAGACTCGGGTTCAGGATCTTTGATAGAAGGTTCAGAGGCAATGATGGAGGCATTACCCGTCATCACGTTCGAAGAAGAATTCCACGATTTTGGTGAAATACCAGAAGGCAAGGTAGCGGAGCACACCTTCGTATTTACAAACGAAGGGAGTGGGCCATTGATTATTTCTAATGCCGCCGGGTCATGCGGTTGTACTGTCCCAGAATGGCCACGTCAACCTATTGCCCCAGGACAAAAAGGTCAAATTAAAGTAAGTTTTGATTCTAAGAATCGCGCTGGACGTCAAGATAAGCGTGTGACCTTAACAACGAATGCAGTGCCCCAGACAAAGGTGCTTAACATTACATCAACGGTAATTTCAACTGAACAATAATGAAATCAATTTTTTTACAAGCCCCTGAAACACAAGAAAGTGCAGGTAGTGGAATGGAGGTACTAGTTTTCTATGGACTGATCATATTAATCATGTATATGTTCTTCTTCCGACCTCAAAGGAGAAGACAAAATGAAGAGCGACAGTTTCAACAAGAAATCAAAAAGGGGACACGTATAGTTACTACTTCAGGAATTCATGGTAAAATCTTAGATGTTGGCGATACCTACTTAATTATTGAGAGTGAAAACTCTAGGTTTAAAATTGAGAAAAGCGCCATAAGCAAGAACATGAGTGAACAATACAACAGCTAAGGTTGTAATTTAAAGACCGGCTCACGCCGGTTTTTTTATATCCATTAATACCCGTAAGAAGGTGTTTCAAGATATTAATCAGCTATAGGCGATATAGAGAAGTGGAAATGTTGAACACATAGTACTATGAACCATGTAATATGTATCTCGGGCGGAATAGGATCAGGAAAGACTACGGTTTGTAAATATTTGGAATCACTAGGTTACCCAGTTTATAATAGCGATGAACGAGCCAAAGAATTGATGTTAAATGATGAAGAGCTACGTGCGCAGATCATCTCTATTTTCGGATCCGAAGCTTATGAAGGCAACAGTTTGAATAGGGCTTTATTGGCCAATATGATCTTCACAAACAAGGAATTAAAATTGAAGCTAGAATCATTTGTCCATCCGAAGGTGCGTGAAGATTTTAATCAGTGGTTACGTACTCATGATCAGGCTTTGGTATTCAAAGAAAGCCCAATAGCTATTGAAATTCATGATAAATCCTGCAATGATCTTTGGTTAGTGACTGCTCCTGAAGAAATGAGATTAAAAAGAATCCTGTACCGAAACCCTAATTGGTCCAGAGAAGATGTTGTCCAAAGAATGAAGAATCAACTTGAGGATCACGATCGGCATGGTGTTGGGGTTCAACGTTTAGATAATTCTTCTAGTTTGGAGTCTCTTTTGATTCAAGTAGATGATGCTTTGGCTAAATGGACTTGAACAAGACCGTTAGGGTAGGACTTTACATTTTTAGTGGTCCAATGTAATTTATTGTCATTGTCCCGAAATAATGGGACACCTGTTCCAAGGGTTGTAGGAATAAAGGTTAGTATCATTTCATCTATTAATGCAGCAGAGTGAAAGCGGGCATTGGTTGCTCCACCACCCACAATCCAAATCTTTTTACCCTTTTTCTTTAGATCTTTGAGTAGATCAATAGAACTATCTGTGAAGACCTCTATTTCTTCATCAACTACAGTAATGTTTTCATCACGGCTTAATACAATGGTGTGCTTTCCTTTGTACGGGAATTCGCCTTCAAAATTAATGATCTGCACATATGTTCTGTAGCCCATAATTATGGTATCAACACTCTCGAGAAAGTTATTGTATCCATAATCTTCCTCTGGAATCTGAAATTGAGGATGATCAAGAAAATCTATATTTCCCGAGCTATCCGCTATGTAGCCGTCAATGGAAACGGCAGTATATAAAATAGTTTGTCCCATACTATTTGATTATTAGACCACATACTACAACAAATCGTTTGCCAAATTTGCCAAGGCCGAGCGCTCACCTTTTTCCAAAGTAATATGAGCATACATCTCGTGTCCCTTCACCTTATCCACTAAATAGCTTAATCCATTAGATTGTTCATCGAGGTAAGGAGTATCAATTTGGCGAACGTCACCGGTAAAAATAAATTTAGCTCCTTCACCAGCACGTGTGATAATGGTCTTTACTTCATGCGGCGTAAGATTTTGACTTTCGTCAACTATAAAAATAATGTTGGCTAACGAGCGTCCGCGTATGTAGGCCAAGGGTGTGATCACTATCTTTTCTTTTTCAACCATCGCCTCAAGTTGTTTATACTCCTTGTCGCGATCTGAAAAATTGTTTTTAATGAACTTTAAATTATCCCAGAGCGGCTGCATGTAAGGATTGATTTTTTCCTTTGCATCACCTGGGAGATAACCTAAGTCGCGGTTAGAGAGCGGGACAATGGGTCTTGCTAGATAGATTTGCTTAAAATCCCTGCGTTGTTCCAGTGAAGCCGCCAAGGCAATGAGCGTTTTACCTGTTCCTGCTACACCGGTTAGACTAACTAGTTTGATATCAGGATTTAAAATAGCATGTAAAGCAAAGGCTTGCTCAGCATTACGAGGTTTAATACCATAAACACTTCGTTTCTCAACATGATCCAACGTTTTGTTGTGTGCGTTATAGTAGGCCAACCCACTGCTCGTTTCGGACTTAAGGATGTAAAAACAATTCGGAATAGGAGTGAAACCCGGATTTTCTTGTATGACATCATCTATATCAAGAGCTTTATGCTCGTAGAGGTTGGATAAAGTATGGGCACTAAAATTCTCAACTGTTTCTTTACCCTTGAATAAGGAATCCACATCTTTAATCTTACCTGTAAGGTAATCTTGACTTTCAAGTTCTAGAGCTTTGGCTTTCAGCCTTAAGTTAATATCCTTGGTAATTAAAATAGTGGGCCGCTCAGGTTCATCCTCAGCTATGTTCAAAGCAGCATTGATGATACGATGATCCATTTTGCGGCCCAAAACCTTCTCTGCGTCTAATCCTTTCCTAGAGGTGTCCATTATGACCTTGATTGAGCCGCTGTGTTCTCCTTCAAGTGGAATCCAATTCGTAAAGTCCTTTCCTTCAGTTATTCGATCCAGATTGCGAATGAATTCTCGTGCTTCGTAGTTTTTAGAATCATGTCCTTTTTTAAACTCATCCAATTCTTCGAGTACTGAAATGGGTAGAACAACATCATGTTCCTCAAAACAATTGATCGAATTGTGATCGTATAGTATAACCGAAGTATCTAAAACAAAGATTTTTCTGAGCTTACTCTTCCGAGGGGTAGCTTTTTTAGCAGGCATAGCAGAGATGTTTAGCTGAAAATACCGAAAGACTGGACTAGGAAGAAATAGAGAATTTAGATTTCTATAAGAGTTACTAACGACATTTTGTGGAAAAGAAAGCCCGCGCTTTTCACGCGGGCTCGAACACAACACATCTACGTCTGGCTAATTAGCCGATACATAGAGGTTAGGGGAACCTTTTAGAATCTCAGGGGAAGCCTGATCCTCAAATGTTTTAAAGTTTTCTTCGAATTTCTTTGCAAGAATAATGGCTTGTCTATCATACTGTTCTTTGTCCGCCCATGTGTTTTTTGGGTGGAGCAAATCATTCGGAATATTTGGACATTGCTTAGGCATCATTAATCCAAAAATATCATGCTCTTCGTATTCCACATGATCTAGCATGCCGTGAAGCGCAGCACTGATCATCGATCGTGTATACTTAAGCTTGATTCTGTTTCCAGTCCCGTATGCTCCTCCAACCCATCCTGTATTGATTAACCATACATTTACACCTGCAGCCTCCATTTTTTCGGAAAGCATATTGGCGTAATAGGTAGGGTGTAGGGGCATGAAAGGAGCTCCAAAACATGCACTGAATACAGCTTTAGGCTCAGTAATACCTTCTTCAGTACCTGCTACTTTTGCTGTGTATCCAGAGATGAAATGATATGCGGCTTGATTCGCGTTTAATTTTGAAATAGGAGGGAGGACTCCGTAGGCATCAGCCGTTAAAAAGAATATGTTCTTAGGATTTTTAGCGAGACTGCCTGGTTGAATATTGGCTATATGATCAATTGGATAGCTTACTCGTGTATTTTGTGTGAGGCTCGTATCCGCAAAATCGACATCACCATTTTCATCCATGAGTACATTCTCAAGAATGGCATGCCGTTTTATGGCATGATAAATTTCAGGTTCTTTTTCTTCTGAAAGATCAATGACTTTAGCATAGCACCCACCTTCAAAATTGAAAATAGTGTTATCGGCACACCATCCGTGCTCGTCATCTCCTATGAGTTTACGCTCTGGATCTGCACTTAAGGTGGTTTTTCCAGTCCCACTCAAGCCGAAGAAAATGGCTGTATCTCCATGAACGCCTACGTTAGCTGAACAATGCATGCTCAATACATTTTTCTCGAAGGGAAGAATGAAGTTTAGTGCACTGAAAATACCTTTTTTAATCTCTCCGGTATAGCCTGTGCCGCCAATGAGGATATATTTTTCAGTAAAGTTTAAAACGGCGAAATTCTCTTGTCTCGTCCCGTGCTTCTTAGGATCTGCCAAAAAGCCTGGGGCATTCAAAATGGTCCATTCATGTGAAAACGTTTGCAATTCCTCTTCGGTAGGACGCAGGAACATATTGTACGAGAACTGGTTGGACCAAGGATATTCGTTCACCACACGAATGGGCATACGGTACGCGGGATGTGATCCTGCATAAGCATCACGAACATAGACTTCCTTTGCATTCAAGTACTGACTTAAATCTTGCTTCAAAAGATCATAATGCGTAGGGGAGAAAGGTTTGTTTATATGTCCCCACCAAAGTGCATCTTCAGTGTATGAATCTCGTACAATAAATCGGTCCTCCGGGCTCCTACCGGTGAATGTACCGGTTTGTATGGCTATGGCCCCGAAAGAAGAGCGGATTGCCATATTGCGTTCTATGCTGTGCTGCTCTAACCGGTCAGGGGGTAAGTTGCTGTGCACAACACTCGGCATGATACCCAATGAGTTTAGAAACTCAAGGTGGTTCTGGGTGGTCATTCGTAATGTAGTTGGTTCTATAATAGGTAGAACAAAGGTATATACCTTACGACAGAATTGAACCTAAAATTGGCAAAAATTATCTTCGAAACACTATAAATTATCCTTATCCCTAGAATTATTGGGCCATGCAAACCACAACATGCCCCATCCTAAAATAAGACAAAGCCCTCCTACTGGTGTTATTGGCCCTAAAATGGATAGATCCCAACCTATAAGTTCGTCGAAGACCAGTAAGTATATACTGAATGAAAAAAGCAAAATACCTGCTATCCAAAACTTAGCGGTCCATCTGAACCTAAGATGATTGGGAATAGCCACTATAGCTATTGCATGGAATAGTTGATACGTAGTGGCCGTCTTAAAACTCTCCATCGCATCAGCATCAAGAACGTCTTTAAGTGCGTGCGCGCCCAATGCTCCTAATATGACAGCTAGGCCTCCAAGAATTGCCGCAATTTTTTTCATACTTCTAAGTTACGTTCAAATCGGGTGTAAGATGTGTTATATTTATGACGGTAACAACTCATATAGTTGAAATCGTAACAAATACATTTTAGTAAATCACGCTGCATGCGACAAAAGATACTGCTCATAGGTGCTGGTTTGAGTACACAGCAATTGGTCCCTTACCTAAAGAATAAAATCGAATCTCATCAATGGGAGCTACGGGTACTAGATAGAGATGGAGCTGTTGCAGCAAAACGATTGGGAGAATCTATTCCATATACTTCTTCTGGTGCATTGGATATAAAAGACGAGCAGGTTTTAGCTAGAGAAATAAAAGGTTGTCAACTGGTTATTTCTATGGTACCTGCACACATGCATCTTCCCATTGCTAAGATGTGTTTAAAGTTCGGTGCACATCTGGTTACGGCTAGTTATGCTACTGCTGAGATGCACGAATTAAATGCGGAGGTACAGCGTGAAGGATTAATCTTTTTGAATGAGTGTGGATTAGACCCTGGAATTGATCATATGAGTGCTATGAAGCTTTTGGATGCAATTCGCAACGATGGGGGTAGAGTGGTGCTTTTCGAGAGCTTTACTGGCGGTTTATTGAGCCCAGCTTCAGAAGAGGGTAACCCATGGCGGTATAAGTTTACATGGAATCCTAGAAATGTGGTTCTCGCAGGACAGGGAGGGGCGGTTAAATTTCTTCAAGAAGGAAAGTATAAATACATTCCGCCACATATGGTATTCCGTAGGACGGAGTTCATGAATGTGGAAGGATTCGGAAAATTTGAAGGTATAGCGAATAGAGATAGTTTAAAGTATCGTGAAGTTTATGGTCTTGAGAATGTAGAAACATTATATAGAGGAACGCTTCGCCGACCAGGTTTTGCACGTGCTTGGGACTCATTTGTTAAACTGGGAATGACGGATGATTCTTATCAGATTGCCAACACTCACTTGCTTTCATTTCGTGAGTTTACTAATCTTTTTTTGGCTTACAACCCTAGTGATAGTGTGGAATTAAAATTGAAGTATTACCTGGGTATTCCACAGGATTCAGATTTAATGGATAAGTTGATTTGGGCGGGTTTATTCTCATCTCAGAAATTTCCGTTTGAAGCCGGCTCACCAGCCCAATGTTTGGAATACATACTACGTCAAGTTTGGACATTGGAAGAATCAGACAAGGATTTGATTGTGATGTACCATAAAATTGGCTGGGAAAAGAACGGCGAGCGATTTATGATAGAAAGTTCTATGGGAGTAGAAGGGAAGAGTTCAATCCAAACTGCCATGGCCTCTACTGTAGGACTGCCCTTGGCTATAGCGGTCCGATTAATTTTGGAAGGCAAAATTGAAAGTACAGGAGTTCAATTACCCATGACAGCACAATGGTATAATCCTATTTTAGAAGAATTAAGTGCAGATTTCGGGGTCCAATTCTATGAGAAATCTGTCCCCTACAGCGGATACTAAAGGGAAGAGTAAAACGGAGAAAGTACTTCTTGCGCTTTATCAGTGTAACTATGATCCTCAGTGTAAAGTGTAATGGTTTTACGTTCAGGCTCATCAACATCACATTTGCACATGCCGTAAATACATCGATTGGCTTCACGGCCTGTTTTCGGGTGCACGTGAACAATAGTTTTAAGATTCAATCCTTCATCCAAGGCTTCATCCAGAAAACGATCACTCCGATCACAAGGGAGTATGACCCAAAATTGGCCATTGTTTTTAAGTAAGCGAGAAGCGCTCATCACCAAGCTTTTGAAATCTAGGGTCAGCGCATGTCTTGCTGCTGCAATTCCTTGATCAATTTTAGTAGGACCGTCTTCAAAATAGGGTGGATTACTTACGATTAAATCGTATTGCAAATTATGTTCAAATTCCTGTATAGGTTCATAATAACATACCATACGATTGGCATAAGGACTCTTACTAAAGTTATCTGAAGCCTGTTTGGCACTAGGACCATGGATTTCAACGGCATCGACATAGGCTTTGTCAAATCGCTGTGCTAATTGCAACGCTATTACTCCACTGCCAGTGCCAACATCAAGTACATGCTGTACTTCATTGGGGGACAAGCCTTCTCCTGCTATTGCACCAAGCAAGCAGCCGTCAGTATTCACACGCATTGCACATTGGTCGTGCGCTACGGTGAATTCTTTCATTTCGAACGGTTTGAGGTAATTCATATTCCTCCGGTCAAACTAAAAATCTTAGGTCGCAAGGTGAAAAAATAGATGATATTAACCAAGGCAAAAATGAAGTAAAGAAAGTTTGATTCTATCAAGGTATAGGTCAACAAAAGAATGGTGGCTAACTCTACCATGATCCATTGCCAGATATGAATTCGTGTCAAAACTTTTAGTTTTTCCTCTAGTTCTTCCGATTGATTAATACGGATCAATCCTCGTTTCCATATGGTTCTTCCTAAAGAGTCCAGAACTCCTGCGGTTAAAGGAATAATAAGGTGATTCCAATGTTCCATATTAAAACGCACGTTTGCCGTGTCCTGAGATGAGTACATGACTATACCCGTAACAACTAACTGAGCCATTAACAGCACAGAATAAATGAGCTGAAGGGAACTAGGATCGTAATGGTGTTTTTCGTACATCTTGAATTAAAGGTCAAGTAAACCTTCAGGCAATTCAAGATAAATGATTTTTTGTTCGGAATCGATGCCTTTGATGAAAGCATCTACCGCTGGTATCAAGAATTCCTGCTCACCTTTTGCCAATACGAATAAATTTTGGCTCGAATTCTCCACCACATCCACCACTTCACCTATTGCACTAGCAACGTCCCAAGCAGTATATCCAATAATGGCTTTGTCGTAATAAGAACCGTCTTCAGTTTTGGGAAGCATGGATTCTGGTAAATAAGCTTCGCGTCCTACATATTTATGGGCATCCTCAGCACGGACATCCTCAAGATAAATAAGCAGCTTCTTACCGTTGAGCTTTCCTTTTTGGCTCAAAAAAAATGGAACCAGTTCCTGGTTTATGTCCAGTAGAACTGATTCCAAATCTTTAAAGTACTGCGGGGTAGAAGAGTCTATGTGTAAAATAAGCCCTCCCTTGTACCCATGGAGTTTCGTGATTTTACCAAGTGAAAAACACTGCTCCTTTTGCACAATTACTCTGCGCTTTCTTCTGCGGGAGTTTCCTCAGCTTCAGCAAGAGCTTCTTCAGCTGGAGCTTCCTCAGTAGCTTCTTCTGCCTCAGCAACCGCTTCTTCAGCCGGTGCTTCCTCAATAGATTCTTCTGCTTCAGCAACTGCTTCTTCAGCCGGTGCTTCCTCAGTAGCCGCTTCAGTTTCAGCAACGGCTTCTTCAGTAGTTTCTGCTGCGTCGGCAGTTCCTTCAGTAGCTTCAACCTCTTCAGCTGGTGCTTCCTCTACAGGTGCGTTTGCAGCAGCAATAGCCGCAGCACGTGCTTTGTTAGCTTCAGCTTCGGCAGCCAAACGGTCAGACTTCGATTTAGCCTCTGCACTAGCTAGAGATTCTACTTTGTTTTGAATCTTAGACTCCTTCTCGTTGGTCCAAGCTTCAAACTTTGCTTCTGCTTGCTCTTCAGTCAAAGCACCTTTGCGAACACCCTCCAACAAGTGCTTTTTCATCATTACCCCACGGTAAGATAGAATTGCACGCGCTGTGTCTGTAGGCTGAGCACCTTTCATGACCCAAGATAGAGCTGAGTCAAAGTTTAGATCGATTGTTGCCGGGTTGGTGTTAGGGTTGTACGTACCTAGTTTCTCGATGAAACGACCGTCACGCTTAGCGCGAGCATCTGCCACTACGATTGAGTAAATAGGACGTGCTTTGCGTCCACCACGTTGCAAACGAATCTTTGTTGCCATAATTAATTGTTTTACAAGGGTCCGAAACCCAGTTAATTAATAATTAATGAGGCGCAAAAGTAAGGAAAGTAATTGAATGCAAGTACTTATGCGGATTATCTTTCCACATGTATGAGTTTGGAACCTTCCGTTTCCATAGAGAACTCAAACGGAGTAGCCCCGACGCTTTCCATGGCCAGATCCAGTGCTTCGTGTACATCAGCAGGGGCATAGAACAGCATAAAGCCGCCACCACCCGCTCCCAGCAGCTTCCCACCCAAGGCACCTGCATTTAAGCCAGCGTCGTATGTTTCAGTGATTTGAGGAGTGGTAATTCCAGAAGCGAGCTGTTGTTTAAGCAGCCAATTTTCATGCATCAAAGCCCCAAAATCATCCAATCGCCCTGCTTCCAAGCTGTCTCGAAGTTTGTAAACAAGACTTACCATATGTTCCAAGGCCTTGAATTTATCCTCCGCCGAGGTGTTTTTCTTCTGCTCGGAAAGAATGGCGCTGGCAGATCTTTGATTGCCGAGATAATAGAGTTTTAGATTTTGGTCCAATTGGCCCCTAATCTCATCTCTAATATTCACAGGACTCACCGTAACCGTTCCGTCAGGATTGAATTCAATCACATTCAAGCCTCCATAAGCCGCCGCATATTGATCCTGCTTGCCAATGGGCTCGCCCAAAAGCTCAATCTCGATGCGACACGCCCCGTCACCCAAATCCTCCTTGCTTACTTCTCTTCCGATATAGGTATTCAGATTGTGGAGCAAACCTACGGTAAAGCTTGAGCTGCTGCCCATACCTGTGCCGCCAGGAATATCTGCGATGGAACTCACCTCTATACCGTTAAGCTTAAAATCGCTCAACACCGTTTTTAGAATGGGATGCTTCAATTCGTTCACATCCCCAACCGTCTCTGTTTGAGAATACTTACAACGGATTTTGTCCGCTTCGAAATACTGGTGTGTGCTGATGTACATGTACTTATTAATACTCGTACTGAGCACTGCACCTTTTTGTTTCTCGAAGAAGGCAGGTAAGTCGCTACCGCCACCAACAAAGGAAATACGGAATGGGGTCTTGGTGATAATCATGGCCCTAAAATAGGTATTGTGGATAACCTAAAGTTTTCCAACCTCACAATTTTTTAAAGGATATGCTCGTAGTTTTAAAATGGAACAAGACCTATTCCAATGATGAAAACCAACCCAACTCCTCGACATGATTGGAGTGAATTGCACTTTTTTCGAGAACAGCGAACATTAGCTATTTCACAATATGGAAATCAACACAAATTCCAATCAACGAATAACACTCAAACCTCTTAATATGTACAACAACACTCATCTGATTCATAGTAAGTCAACATTTTGGTTACAACAATCGGCTCATCGTGTTCTAACTTATTTTCATGATTTGAAGGACCAACCAATCTATGATCGAATGTTACAGTGTCATATCAATATGACACAAGCTATATGTGATTTCAATGAACAAGGAACTACTGAACAGCAAATTTCTATCTATGATTTTTTAGTACAACAGGTCATTGAATTCAAGGCATTGCTTCAATTCATTGTTCATGAAGGGCTTGAATTCCCTGGTATGGAGCAAGTTCTTTATGAAATCCACGAGTTGTATTACCGACTTCAAAATGAAATAGGACAAAAAAGGATCCATCTATTCCAAATACAAAACTTAAACAGATTCAATTAAATACATGAAAACAGCTATAACACAGCCTATGTACCAAGAGTCGTTAGCCATTAATAGACTTATCCAAAACCTAACAAGAGGCTATCACAGTAATGGCACGTTCAACCTTGCGTTTAAAATTAAGGACGATATCATTAGTATATGCAATGACTTAGACTTAGGTGTCAGCGCTCGTTTCGAACATACATTTGTGAACTACTACGAAAACGCCTTACATCGTATTGAACTCCTCTTGGAGCATATTCGAATTGCCAATTCTGCAAGAATGATTAGAGGGGGATTTCCTTCGGATTTAATTCATCGAATTCGTTTATTGCATTGGAGAATAAAGCTAGTCTTGGAATTATTCAAGTCTAAAGCCCCTGTTGATTATGTTACATTATCGGCATGGGCACGAAAAAAGTTGGAATACACAGAATGACGAAGGATCAAATTAACGATTTGTATTGGTGGGCTCAAGAGAGGGTACAAGGATATATGGCAGGGCTTCATCGAAGTCCAGACTTTGGGTTTAGCGTAGAATTTGCACAGCATCGTCAATATGTACCTGGTGATTCTCCGAAGCACATAGACTGGTCTGTATATGCCAAAACAGATCGTTATTTGACCAAACTCTACGAGGCGGAATCAAATATGAGAACATTCTTCGTCTTGGATTCAAGTTCGAGTATGTATTTTCCTGATGTGCAGGCAGGGAAGTGGGAGGCTACTGTTAAAATTATCACACTCATTGCCACTTTGCTTCAAAAACAGCGAGATTCTCTAGGGCTCTTTGAAGTGAATGATGGAGGTGGCCATTTTTTCCAGAGTTCCAATAAAGAAGAAAACATTCAACTTTTGCTCCATAATATTAGAGGATTACAAGACCAGAAAAAGGGCAATCAATCTTTTGTAGAGGAGCTCAATTCTTTACACGCCAGATTACCAAAGCGAAGTCAGATACTCATATTTACCGACATGTATCATGGTGATGTTCAAGCCTTGATTCAAGTGCTTTCTAAATTTAAACATAATCGTCATCATGTGCGATTAATGATTATGTATAGCGAGCAGTTTGAAATAAAAGGTGGAGGTTTATCCGGGAATCAAGTTGTAGATTATGAAACTGGTAAAAAGACCTTTCTTACAGAAGATGATGTTGAACGCTACACCTTATTCTGCAAAGATCGGCTTAAAACAATCGAATTTTTAGCACGTGGTGCTGGGCTATCTATCGATACATTGAATCTTGACGATGATCCTGTTGTATTGCTGCGAAAATTATTGGCATAATAAAGCCCGGCTTGCCGGGCTTTATCTTTCGAAAGATTGTTTATTTATTCCTCTTAACGGTTTCGCTGTTGCTATGTGCATCATCGACCTTTTTTACGTCTTCGGGAGATAATGAAGTGGCTTCTTTGCTTTTAATCTCAGCACCTTCACTCTTATTTTTCTTAAAACGATTATCAAAGAATACCATACTCATACCTGCAGTTAAGTTTAGTTTTTGAGTTGCAGTGCCTATCATAATTGATTCTTTGGAATTTCCTGCAATTGTGGCGATATCTCCAGTAGTAGAGGTTCCCATATAGATCTGTAAAATAGGAGTTACTCTGAACTGCAACGCAGTTGTATATAAATTTTCTTTATTAGCGTCCATGGAGAGGTAGTAGGCCCCTTTAAGCTGAATGTTCTTGTGTAACCACATCAACGAAGTGAATCCAATGTATTCATAATCAACAATAGAATTTACACGGCTGGTATAATGAACTCCCACATAGGTTTGTCCTTTAAGGTAGAAATTCATTGCTGCGTTGGTCACTCTAGGTATAGCATATTCGTAATTGAAGATGGTATTCTCAAGGTTTGTATTAAGGCCATTGGAGATATCGTCCGTAAAATTCTGAATCTCATTGCGAACAGCAGTACTTAACGTATCTGTTGCATTGCTGATATATTCAAAACCATCGATTGCAACGCCACCCGCAAGCTTTTTAGCGAAATCTGTTGAAATATTAATGGGTGTTGTACCCAAGCCACTCATGCTGAGCTGAAAGCTAAGTTTATCGATGGGTTGATAAGTAGCTCCAAATGTAAATCCTGTTGTACTGTTGGTTAAGTTGGTTAGCTTGGTTCTGAAACCATAGGTATCAGGAATGGCATTTCCTAAATCCATTAATTGATTCGCTGATGCTGATGCATCCAATATATTCGATGTCGCTAAAGTAAAATCATAGTTCACATCTACATTATTACGTCCAGGAGTGGAAGTTTCCGTGCTGTTAATACTGAATGCATTTGTTTGCATTCTCATACCTAAAGCATACCCTATCTGATGTACCGTAACGCCCAAACGTAGCTTGTTCTCCATGAAAGAACGTTGCAGCCCTACGAATACATCGTTCGTTACATCGAGCGAAGCACCAAGATCGCTGAAATCCCCTTGGTAGTTCAAATTCAAGTTACCATTTCCATCACTCAAACCATATTTCGCAAATTGAACGAAATCTTGGTCGATATGAGTAGCAAAGGCTACATTTTGCGTATACCCAGCAAAGAAAAAGTTCCTGCCAGATTTGAAACCTAAGTGGAATACATCAATGCTACTTTCTCCTAAAAGATTCAAAACATCTGAGTTCAGGTTACTCAAATTTGCAAGAAGATCCGTCGTGGCGAAAATCGCTCCTGCCGTTTGATTCGTGCCAAGAGTACTATTAAGGCCAGCATAATTTAAGTGAAAGGACGTCAATGGATCCGCGGCCGGGTTATGCGTTAAGTTGTTCGCATTCCCCGATAGACCGAAAGTGGTCAAGTTTTGTGCGTTACTAGAAACAGTAACGATGGTCAATAGAAGTAGTGCTATCTTTTTCATCTTTAGTACTGTTTATCGTTCGTATTTCACTTGTAATTGAACCCCTAAGTCCAATTTTAGCGTAGCGTCCGTCCTCAACTTCACAGGATCATTGCCCGCATTGTAGGTATCCATGGTTGCTTCTGCGATAATATGCTTAGTATTCAAAAGTGTAATCGCCTCATTAGCATCGAGAGCTAATTCACTATCGAGAATATTGGCAGTGGTAATGATACCTGTAGCATCTGGCGTACCACTTTCTATTATCCCAAGATCCTTCATCATGACCTCGTTCCAACCGGCATCATAGAACTTAATCTGAACGTTTGCGTCCAACGGCAGGGTAGTGGTCGACTGTAACAGTAGTTTAGCATATTCTATAGTTGCGCCTTCTGGTAACCGATTGGCATTATCCTGATTGGTAGCAAGAGTATCTTGGAAAACTAGACCTGCAGCCGTGAAGTAAAAGGGCATTTCCATGAGAAGATCTCCAGAAATAGAAGATGTATTGGTCACAAAGTTATCTGTGCCGAAGGTCGCGGTATCTTGATTTACATTGACTTCTCCGCCATATACAATGCTATCCTTAGGGAGGGTGAAGACATCTACGATAGATGAGTTTGTATTGTCATAGCTCAATGTTCCTGTAGCAGTATTGCCCAGAGTTGTAGGGTATGGCAATACATAATTTGGACCGTTTAAGGCATAAGCAGTTCCATCTGAATAAGAGGCGAAATCTAGGATTAGTTGAATGGGAAGTCCTATAGAATTTGTCACATCCATAGATATACTTGGTTCCGCAAAACTGATCGATCCTTCAAAGTGATCAAGGAAGTCTATGGCTAAATCCACTGTTCCTGGATCAATAGTAATCTGTTGTGAACCGAAGAACCCTTTGATATGACCGAATTGAAGGTTGGTCATTTCGAAAGTCATGTTTAAGGCATCAGAACTATCTACCGTAACCATGTTGGTGGAACCTAAGAGGGTTGCGCTAACCGCTATGGGTAATCTGCTGTGATTCTGTGCGGGATCTTGTGTGAGGTCTAGGATAGTATTGTTTAGATTGATTGATCCTGATGTATTGGCGCCGGCTGTAATGGTGATAGTGGTATCTATTTCATTGCCATTTTTATCCGATCCAGGAAAATTCAGGTTCAGCTCCAAATCTGTGGCTAGTGAAGAGGTGAATTCATAATCGAAATTGGCGGTGGACAACATGAGTTCTCTCAATTCCTCGCTACCACCGGTACTCAAATCAACGTATTGAGTATCTGATGATATATTTTGAGACGTTATCTGTGTGACAGCAGTATAGACTTCTAAATCTGCTGAAGAGATGTCCAAGACAAGGTTATCTGTGGTGTCAATACCAACAAATGAAGTCCCCGAGCCGGGTGAAGTCAAAGAGGTAAGCTTAAAACCGATGCTGCTAGGTAACGTTTTATTAATTAGCGACTCAGTATCGGTAACTGTTCCTCCATTCGCACTGGCATTAGACAACGAGTAAGAAACGATGGTGCTACCAGTGGACGTATTTACCAAATCGACTCCTAGAGATACTGGCACGGGCCAGTTATTGGTCAATTCTAGGGTTAATGAACCATTGGAAAAAGATGCGCTACTAAACGAACTAAAAGCGCTACTGCCATATGTACCGACATTACTTTCATTCATGGCAGGGAAGGGGGCGTTTGTGCCGTGAGCAGAGTTTATGGTGCTTAACCCTGCATCGCTCGCTACAGTGCCAAGAGCGATGCTCTGAGACATTGTGATGTTATCAACTGCTATTGGACCCATACTAATGGCGCTTGAAGAAGGGCTTTGAACAGGTATGGTAATAAGATCGTTTACATTGATAGCAAAGACACTGTCTTGTGCCACCACAACCTTATAGTTAGCATTATCATTGTAAATCAAGCTATTATCAGGCGGAAGCAGGTGTTCCATGGTAAGGTTTATACTACCAAGAGGAAAGGCTAAGGCCGGCTCAGCGACAATATTTATATCCGTGGGATTTACGACATCCGATTGACAACTGAACAAACCGAGCGCCACTAAAACTGAAATAGGAAGAATACGTTTCATTGTATATGAAAAATCAAGGTTGTGTTTAGTGTAGCAAAGTTAACCAACCCTTGGTGAACTTGCAGTTGCTACCTTATAAAGTAACGACGCAATCCAGATAATTGCTGTGACATATGATACGCCGTGTAGAGTTGCTGCATGCCTCGCAGGAGCATGATGATGGAAATCAACGATGCATTTTTACCCAACCATCCCCATTGCTCGGCCGTCCAAAGGCTGAGTATCAATGTGGAAAGAATTATGAATTCGCGAGCATTCTTATTGAGTGAATCCCAATGAATAGCCCGTTGTCTAGCCTGTCCCCATTGTTCAATAAGGGCCGTATTTGCTTCAGTGTCCAATTGCTGTTGCAATTCCGAAACTAAATGATGTTGATGGTCTTGCTTCTTTTTAAGGAGACGAATCAAGAACGACCACAATACAAGGGCGGCAAGAACAAGACCTCCAAATTTCGGCATGAGCAGTACCCCTAGGGTCATAAATGCTATTCCGGGAACGAATTGAGACCAACCTACGAACAGGAAGTTCAATCCTTGGGTACGTTTTCCAAATTCAAAACGAGCGCTTCTGTCGTTGGATGAATTTTGGCGGAATTCTGTCATTAATTGTATCCTAATTGAGCCATTCTTGTATTGACTGAAATACCCTAAGAATAGGCGAGTGATAAGAATAGCCAGGAGAATAGTAGCGTATTCTATCCATTGGAATTCTAATCCTGCAATCTGTATGCTTTGCTGATCAAGAAAAATCGTTCGCAACAGGGGTAGAGATGCGAGGATAGGAAGAGTTTCGAAGATTCCACTTATTCCTACTAATACTAGCATACTCGCTATAGAAGGTAATTTATCAAATGATCTATAAAACCTTATCGCCGCTAATATGGTATTTCCTTCTTTCAATCTAACGGTGAATTTTCGATAATTTCTAGTCCGTATCCACTGACCCCAATTCTTTTTATTGGATTATTTGTTAGTAGATTAATGTTCTTAATGCCAAGGAATCTAATGATTTGAGCACCAACTCCAAAATCACGAGCATCTTTACTAAAACTGGTTCTCTGCTCAGCCTTGCCTCTATTGAATGAACGGATTCTTTTGAGCAATCTGTCGCCATTAGCTTCTTGATTCATGTAAATAATAGCACCTTTTCCACGTTGACTTATGGCTTTCAGCGACTTTTCAAGCTGAGTGCTTTCGTTACTTGTGAGCAAGTGAAAAATGTCGTTTGCTACTCCAGCACTTTGTATTCGTACGGGAACTATGTCGCTTTCTTTCCAATCACCCATGGTGAGCGCAATATGTACTTGTCCATTAGTTTTTTGCTCGAAAGCATGTAACCAGAATGTACCGTGTGGTGTATCAATTGAAAATTTTTCTGCCAAATCAATTAGGCTTTCCTGAGCCATTCGATAAGCAACCAAATCTTCAATGGAGATTATTTTTAGATGGTGTTTCGCAGCAATTTTCCGCAATTGAGGTAATCTAGCCATAGTTCCATCTTCATTCATGATCTCAACAATAACACCAGCCGGTTCTAGCCCTGCCAAACGCGCTAAATCTACAGCGGCTTCCGTATGTCCAACACGTCTTAAAACACCACCTTGTTTGGCTATTAAAGGGAATATATGGCCGGGACGTGCTAGTTGTTCTGGTGAAATATTAGGATCAACTAATGATTTTACCGTCATGTAGCGGTCGTAAGCACTAATTCCGGTCGTACATCCTTCTCCTATACGGTCAATACTCACAGTAAAAGCCGTTTTGTTGGGATCTGTATTGTGATTAACCATAGGAGGCAGATCTAATTCTGTAGCTCGACCGGGAAGAATAGGCGTACAGATTAAACCACGACCTTCAGTGGCCATGAAGTTGATCATATCGGGACTTACCTTTGACGCAGCAGCCACGAAATCACCTTCGTTTTCCCTGTCTTCATCATCCACTACAATCACCACTTTTCCGGCTTTGATGTCCTCAATAGCTTCCTCTATAGTATTAAGACTCATTCTGATTTCGTTTCGTTGGTTGCCAAACACTTGATGTTACACCTTTTATATAACCTATATAACCTTGTATCATCGCAATGTTCATAGTGCAAAAATAAATCAAAGGTCCTGGACCGTTACTGACGATTAATTCTAAAAGAAATAAAACGCCTATACCCGCTAGTACGTACAATGCAAACGGAGTAAAGAATAGGGCAATCAACCCTATAATCATAGCCTGTGGGGTAGTCCATCTTAATATTTTGTGACACAAAAAAATAAATCCAAAGGGCACTGCTTCCTTCAATAGTAAGCCACGAAATCTTTTAAGATTTTGATAATTCCCAATACTTATTCTCTTTTTACGATTGAATTCTTCCTTAAGAGAGGTGCTCACATCTTCATATCCAAAGGCTTTGCTATTGTAGAAAATTTGATGGCCATTTTCGATAAGTTGAACGGTCTGGAAGAAATCTTCCATAAATGTATTTTGGGGAATAGGCTTCCATGCTGTCTTAAGCATGCTATAAAGTCCACCTTCCATGCCCAAACAGAAACCATATTTTTGACTTTCTGCTTGGCGAATTTTGTTCTCTATGGAAAGATACTGTCGTTCAGTTCTCGCAGTAGTACCCTTAAGTTTTTCGTTGCCATAAGTAAGTGTACCAGCAACTGCGGCGACATTTGCAGTGAGAATAGGAGCGGTTAACTCTATAAGCGTATGCTCGTCAAAGAGTATGTTTGCATCTGTGGCAATTATAATTTCTCCCGAACACTTTTCCACCAACGTATTCATTGTCGATGATTTCCCAGATCGTTGTGGGTTGATATGAAGGTGTAATTGAGGGTATTGTTTTTGTAATTCAAGGATAATTGCATCCTGTCCATCATCAGATAAGTCACTTCCTACCCAAACTTCAATGCGGTCTTTAGGGTATTTAGAATTGAAAATACTGTGAATCTTTTTAGCAATTATTGATTCCTCGTTGTAAGCTGCAAATATGATGCTGATATTAGGATAGACCTTGGGATAGACAATGTCTACAGGTTTGCCGGGAAAGATTATTTGCCACAACGGATACCAGAAGTATGGAATAGTGACCCAAAGGACACAAACGAAAAATACTGTGGTTGCTATTATGACCATACCTCCTCAACACGTTCTAAGGTAGCTTGTATTCCAAACCTCCGTAAAATATCTTCCTTAGCCTTTTTAGCCAATACCTTTGTGGTATCTGGCGATTCAAAAAGCCTGATTAACCCTGTAATAAACTCTTGCTCACTCTCGACAATAATAGCTTTATCTGAACCTTTTTTAAAGATACCTTCTGCGCCTATAACAGTACTTAAGGTAGGGACACCAGCAGCACTATTCTGAAGGATTTTAATTCTCATGCCTGATCCGGCTAATAGCGGCACTATACTTATGCCATGATTATGCATGAAGTTCACGGCACTTTCAACTTGACCATGATAAAATATATTCAGATTCTCTGGTACGTTAAAGTTGCTGGGCGGATTGTTACCCGCAATGTGGAATTCCGCATTTGGAATTTTTTTAATCACCTTAGGCCATATTTCCTTCATGAACCATTGTAATCCTTGAATAGTTGGTGCCCAATCTAAAGCACCAAGATGGTGACATCTTAAGGGGACAATTCTCTCAGGATCCTTGTGAGGTAGTACAGCGGTAGGTATGAAATGACCCTCATTCGTATATATTTCGAACCATTCGAGATCATTTTTCGAAATACACCAAATTTGATTGACCGACCTAGCCAAGTTTGATTCAAAGCGCTGCAATCGCTTAGATTGCAACTTCAAATACCATCTTTTCAAGGGGTTAACTTCGTTGACGGCTAATCTCGTCCAAATTTGGTGCTCAACATTATGAGCCCTTAAAATTATTCTCTTACTTATTCTGTTACATTCGTTCAGGTACATACCCATGAAAGCCCCCTCTAGAATGATGGTGTCGAACATGCCGTCCTTGAATTCATTTAACCTAGTCAAAAGGGTAGGAATGTAGAATCGACTAACGTGATAAGGAGCACTAGAGGATAGGTTAGTAATGGCGGAAAGTACTTTGGGTGAAGTATCCCAAGGAAACGCCTCGAATGTTACGGTTGGTATACGTTTTTTACTCACCCCGACGTCCTTAAAGTGCTTATTTGTATTTATGGCCAAAAAATGCACACTTAATTTTTTCATCACCAAGACTTCCAGCATTCTGGCCATAGCAATTGAGCTTCCATCATTATCTGGATAAGGTAACTTATTAGAAAGAATAAGAACGTTGTTATTCATCCGTCTTGCTATTCAATTTTGCTCTTAACAGGCTAAACCATTCTCCAGAAATAAGTGATTTGTCTGTGGAAGCACTATATGTCAGCCATAAGGCTATTGGAGCGAGTATGATTGACGGTAACCATGTTGCAATAAATGGGTCTAATATTTCTTCACGACCCATTTTTTCAAAGGTGGTATTTAAGATATGGAAGATTAAAAATGCCACAGTACTTATAACAAGAGGAAGACCTATACCTCCCTTACGTATGATACTGCCTAAAGGAGCCCCAATGAAAAACATGATAAGAACACTTACACCTAGAGCATATTTCTTATAATATTCCAACCAGTGTCGCATCCTTGTTTCATTCCTCCAATCCATTTCTCTTTCCATCTGTCGTAGATAATCGAGATTAGATCGGGCAAGTCTAATAGCGTTTTGAGAGGCTCTAAGTCGCATTCCGCTTAATAAATTCTTCATTAAATCATTGCGAAGCACCTCACTCGCATTTGCAGTTGAAACGTCAATGAAATCGAATTTATATTTTCCCTTTAAATTCTTCTTGAAATTGTTTTGTCGCTCAACCATCTGATCTTTTAGGCTATCGGCCTTTAATTTGAGTTGTGAAGTATTCATCATCATGAAATCCTTCTTGCGCGATTTGTATAGATTGGCGTTTTCAAACGCTCCTAGATTGAATCTGAGGTAAGCCGTGTCGAATGTACTACGAGCCCAAGGCATTTTCTTTCGTTCTGCTCTATCCGCTTTTATGACATCTTCATAGGTAGCCCCATCATGTAATTCTATTTCAAGGTATTGATCGTTGTTTATGGAACGCATTATTCCGCTGGAGGCGGTTAATACCTTGTTGTTACCTTTTTTGTTCTCTTTATGATCGTAGATAAAAATGTCATTAAGCTTTTGTTCTCCTTCTCCAGATTTCTCGCCAATTTTAATAGAATACCCCTCAAAACCGTTATAAAACACGCCCGGTATAATATGAAAAGCTGGCTTACTCTTAGATATGTTTATTAATAAGCTTTGCCCTTTGAGATTCGCTACGGGTATGACATTGTTATAAAAATAAAAGGAGCCAATTGCTATGGCTACATTAAGTATGATCAGCGATCTAATTCCCCGAAACAGGCTGATTCCCGAGCTTTTCATAGCGGCCATTTCGTAATGTTCACCGAAATTGCCAAAGGTGAGTAATGAAGCGAATAATACACTCACGGGTAGGGCAAACGGAACTACACTTGCCGCCCAGTACATCATGAGTTCGAGAAGTACGTACCATTCGATACCTTTACCGGCGAGATCGTCAACGTATTTCCAAACCATTTGCATCAAAAAGAAAAAGACCATGATTCCCAGTGTTGGGAACAATGGTCTGAGGTAACTTTTTAAGACGTACCGGTCTAGTTTATTCATGTTTATAAACGGTAATAACCTTCAAACTCATTACTGTTAATATTAAATAAATCCGAGTTTAGTGGAATGTTCACGTTATATGTGTTGACAGAGAACGTAGTATTGATACCATTAGTGCCAAATTGTTTATAATTTTCCAAAAGCATTGATTGGGTATCAATGCCTATCATAATCTCTCTTATTTCCTCGCTAGCTACTGGTTTTAGTACGACGTACTGAATCTGCTTCCCGTTTTCTGTGGCTTTACCAGCTAGTTTATAACTGTAGCCGCTCTGGTAATTCTTTAAAATGTCGGAGGGACTTAATGAGCTTTCTTCTCCTGAAACTGTTTTTTCGATTTCCTCATCATCAGGGTAGATTAAATAGGCATTCTTACCATCAGATAGAAACTCGAAGGCATCTGTCTTGATGCGGACCTTTTCACCAAGGGCATATAATTCACCATTAGAACTGCGCTTTTTGGTACCTCCATTGCTGGGTGCCTCAATAGTATTTGTAAACGAAATCTGTTGAGTTTCAAGACTTAAAGTTTTCTCATAAACTTTGTTAAGCAACTCTTTTGCTTCATTATGAGTTTGCGCTATTGAAATTACAGGTAAGAGTAAAAGGGCTAGTATTCTCATAGGGACGAATTTAAACATCTCCATTCAATTTTTGTTCCAAACTTATTTCATCAGGTATTAATACCTGTCTTGCTTTCGATCCTTCAAACGGACCTAGTATTCCTGCTGCTTCTAATTGATCCACAATACGCCCGGCCCTGTTGTATCCAAGTTTTAGTTTTCGTTGAATCATAGACGTTGATCCTTGCTGTGTTTGAACCACCAATCTCGCGGCATCTGCGAACAGAGCATCCCTTTCAGAAGGGTCTATATCTCCGACGCCACCGCCTTCTTCACCGACGTACTCTGGAAGTTGGTATGCAGTAGGATAAGCTTGTTGGTTACCAATAAAATCACAAATCTCTTCCACTTCAGGCGTATCTACAAAAGCACATTGCAATCGGACCAAATCCGAACCTTGTGAGAAAAGCATATCACCTTTACCGATAAGTTGATCAGCACCACCAGCATCTAGAATGGTGCGAGAGTCTATTTTAGAGGTTACGCGGAATGCTGCCCGCGCAGGGAAATTCGCTTTTATTATCCCTGTAATAACATTGACTGATGGACGTTGTGTGGCTACAATGAGGTGAATACCAATGGCACGTGCAAGTTGTGCAAGACGAGCAATAGGCATCTCTACTTCCTTACCCGCCGTCATGATCAGATCTGCGAATTCATCAATGACCAGAACGATATACGGTAAGTATTTGTGTCCTTCTTCAGGGTTTAAACGTCGAGAAATGAATTTCGAATTGTACTCTTTAATATTCCGAACCATGGCCGATTTAAGTAACTCATAGCGATTGTCCATCTCTATACAGAGACTATTTAACGTGTTGATTACCTTGGTGGTATCGGTGATGATCGCTTCGTCTGAATCCGGTAAAATGGCCAAATAATGGCGTTCAATTTTATTGTAGAGTGTGAGTTCGACCTTCTTGGGATCCACTAGAACAAATTTTAATTGACTAGGGTGCTTTTTGTAAAGCAATGACGTGAGAATGGCATTTAGTCCCACTGACTTTCCTTGACCAGTAGCACCTGCCATCAAAAGGTGTGGCATTTTGGCTAAGTCAAAAATGAAGTTCTCATTGGTGATAGTACGACCCATGGCCACAGGTAATTCCATTTTCGCTTCTTGGAATTTCTTAGAAGCAATAACTTGACGCATGCTGACCATTTGTGAATTGGCATTAGGCACTTCGATACCAATAGTCCCTTTTCCGGGAATAGGAGCGATGATACGGATGCCTAGGGCTGCAAGGCTCAATGCAATGTCATCTTCCAAGTTTTTGATTTTGGAAATACGAATACCTGCAGCAGGGACAATCTCATACAAGGTGACGGTTGGACCAATGGTGGCTTTGATTTCCTTGATTTCAATGTTGTAATTCTGAAGCGTTTCTACAATGCGATCCTTGTTGGCTTCAATCTCGTCTTTATCAAAGGTGATTTGACCGTCTCCGTACTGTTGAAGCAAATCAATTTTTGGCAATTGGAACCTACTCAAGTCAAGCGTGGGGTCGTATTCCCCGAAATCTTTAACCTTTCTGTTAATCGCTTTATCATCTTCGACCAGCTCGTGATGCACTTCTACCTGTACATCAATGGTGTCCTCTTCAGACTCCTCTTTCTCAAGGGCCGGTGGTGGTTCAGGAGAAGGCTCAGTCATGACCACCTCTGGCTCTGGCATGGCCTCCTCGTTTACTTCATCCGTCGTCTCGTCCGGTGCCCAATCTTCCTGGACTATGTGCTGGTTCAAATCAATGACTTCCTCTTGTGGTTCCTCATCTTCAGCTACAGATTCCTTTTCTTTACGCCTTTTCGGCAAGCGAAGAGTTTCTAATCTCCGAGCGACCACTACATACAAAAGCAACGCAACGAATCCTACTAGTGCTACTCCCACATGGCCTACGATGATCGCCAAAAAACTATAGATGTAATGACCAGAAAGTCCACTCCAAAAAGTTGGGTGTAAAGGGGTTATCCAAGCGATTAGCGTACTGACGACCATAGCAAAGAAGATCATGTGCAGTAGTAACTTTACTGGTTTAATTCGATGTAGTGCGAAAGCATTACGCACTCCAACAGCCATGAACCAAAACGGAAAAACAAGCGCACTAAGGCCAAACCCACGCATGATCAGAATCCAACCAAGCTTGTGGCCTAACAATCCAAAAACATTTCCTATTCCTTGATGGTCATTTAAAGACGTGGACCATTGAAGTGTGAAGTCACTGCGCCAATTAATCATAAAACTCAAGCCGGAGATAAAAGCAAACAACCCAAGAAATATTAAGATAACGGCTGTAAAAACTTTAACAGTAGGATCACCTAAGACTTCTTTAAAATTTGCCCGTATACTTTTCAGACGTAAGGAAATTTTAGAGGGTGATTTTGACTTCGAAGACTTTGCTTTTTTCGCCATAGCTGACTTAGGATGTTTTATTCAAAAATAATGTCTGAAGTATTAGTAAACTCGGGCGGTTGAATAGCGTTATCAACACTTTTAAGTCCTATTTTTGTCGCTTAAACCTCAATGCATGCAGATACAACCGGAAATTCATAACGAATATGGAAGGTTGCTTAGTGTCGTCGTGGGCGTGGCTCGAAGAATGGGAGGGACTCCAAATCTCGAGGATTGCTACGATGCCCGAAGCTATGAATCCGTACAACTGAAAATCTACCCTTTAGAGGAGGAGTGCATGGCGCAAATGAAAGGTTTGATTGAGGTTTTAGAGTCCTTGGACGTGCAGGTACTGCGTCCCGAGGTATTGCCTGCTGTAAACCAGGTTTTTGCCCGAGATATTGCTTTTATTATTGATAATCAGTTTATTATACCGAATATCATTGAAGATCGGGTAGAGGAACGCGATGCTATGGCCCTCATTGAAGCCGGTATACCTTCAGCTCAAATCATTATGATGCCTTCGGGATGTCATGCGGAGGGAGGAGATGTGATTGTGCATCATGACCACATTTTCATTGGTGTGAGCAATGATGAGGATTTTGAACACTACAAGACAGCTCGAACCAATTATGCAGGTATGGAATACCTAAACGATGAATTTCCGGCCAAAGAATTCAAAGGATTTGAGTTGCTCAAGGACGATACGAATCCTCGTGGTGGAAGCTTACATTTGGATTGTGCCTTTCAGCCCATTGGAAGAGGGGCCGTGATGGCACCACACCTGTTCAAGCACCAAAAAGACGTACAGTGGCTTAAGGAATTCTTCGGCGAAGAAAATATATATGAATGTGATGCCGACGAGGCGTACGAACTGAATACCAATTTCTTTAGCGTAAGCCCAAATGACATCATTTTGCCGGCCTCCGCGACGAAGCTAAACCAATGGTTGCTGGGACAAGGGTATAACACTCATTTGGTCCAGTACAATGAAATCGTAAAAATGGGTGGACTGCTCCGTTGCAGTACCATGCCACTACATAGAGCTTATGACGAATAACGCTAGTTCACATATTCTAATGGTCCGTCCCGTTCGTTTTGGTATGAACACGCAAACTGCGGTGGATAATTTCTATCAGAATGTGGAAGCTGCCGCTGGTGCCTCGGACCAAGAAAAAGCTCTAGCGGAATTTGAACACTTCGTAGCTACCCTTACCGCCCATGGCGTGAACGTTCATGTGTTGGAGGATACTCCAGAGCCACACACCCCGGACAGCATTTTCCCCAATAACTGGATTAGTATGCACTCGGACGGAACCGTAGTGCTCTATCCCATGAAGGCTGAAAACCGACGTTTAGAGCGTCGCGAAGAAATTTTCCAAATCCTCAAAAAATGGGGTTTTACCACAGATGCGCTTATTGACTTGACCGGGTTGGAAGAAGAGGGGGTGTTCCTTGAAGGAACAGGTTCTATCGTTTTTGATCACGATAAGCGCATGGCCTATCTAGCGCGCAGTCAACGTGCCGATGAACAGGCCTTTGTTTCGCTCTGCGGCCAATTAAAATATACACCCGTAGTATTCAGCGCATTCCAGGATACCCCCGCGGGACCTCAGCCCATTTACCACACGAATGTGCTGATGTGCATGACCAATACCTATGCGCTTATATGCTTGGATACCATTCACGACGCTGATGAACGCGCCGCAGTGGTGCAGGCGATCAAGGACAGCGGTAAAGATATTCTTGAAATCACAAAAGAACAGAAAATACAATTCGCTGGAAACATGCTTTTGGTGAAGGGTGCAATGGACCAATTATGTTTGGTCATGAGCGGTAGTGCCTACCGCGCGCTTACCCCGGAGCAAGTGGCCAAAATAGAATTGGACCATACAATCATTTATTCCGACCTTCCCACCATTGAAACATTGGGCGGCGGTAGTGCGAGATGTATGCTTGCAGAAATTTACCTACCCCAAAAATCGTAACCATGTTAGAGACTCAGATTCAGGACATTGTACAGAACCTCTACCAAGTAGAAGCCACCATAGAATTGCAGGAAACCCGCAAAGAATTTGAAGGTGATCTCACCCTGGTGGTTTTTCCGTTTGTGCGTGCAGCGAAGAAAAGACCTGAGGATGTTGCGGGAGATATTGGTGCTGCCCTAATGGATCAGGGTGCTATTGTATCCTATAACGTGGTTAAGGGATTCTTGAACATGGTATTGGATTCAAACGTTTTCGTCAACGATTTCAAAGCCTTTGCGTTGGATGCGAATCTAAATCTACCGGCACCTGGCAGTAAGGGTCAGTATATTGTGGAATACAGCTCGCCAAACACGAATAAGCCCCTGCACCTTGGACACATTAGAAATAACCTCTTAGGAAGCAGCGTTTCTAACATCCTTGAGGCCGATGGGGTGGCCGTCACAAAGGTTCAGATCATCAATGATCGCGGTATTCACATTTGTAAGTCCATGTTGGCTTGGTCTGAATACGGCAATGGAGAAACTCCTGAGAGCACAGGGATGAAAGGAGATCATTTGGTCGGGAAGTACTATGTGAAGTTTGACCAAGTCTACAAAAGTGAAATTCAAACCCTTGTCGCCGGTGGCATGAGCGAGGACGATGCTAAAAAGCAAGCGCCATCGCTCGTAAAAGCACAAGAGATGCTCTTGAAATGGGAGCAGGGTGATGCCGCCGTAATGGACTTGTGGCGCACCATGAATCATTGGGTGTATGAAGGATTTAACCATACCTATAAAAAACTTGGCGTTAGCTTCGATAAAAACTACTACGAGAGTGATACCTACGTTTTTGGGAAAGACGATGTGCTCAAAGGATTGGAAGATGGCGTGTTCTATCGCAAAGAGGACGGCTCGGTTTGGATTGATCTCGAGGATGAAGGATTAGACCACAAACTCGTATTGCGCCGCGATGGTACTTCCGTATACATGACTCAAGATATTGGTACGGCCATTCAGCGTTTCAAAGATTTTGATGCCAAGGGAATGACCTATGTAGTGGGTAATGAACAAGATTACCACTTCAAAGTACTCTTTATTATTCTAAAGCGTCTCGGATACAATTGGGCTGAGAGCCTTAACCACTTGAGCTACGGCATGGTGGATTTACCTTCTGGAAAGATGAAGAGTCGCGAAGGAACCGTCGTGGATGCAGATGATTTGATTGATTCTATGGTCCAGGATGCCGCTGCAATCTCAAAGGAATTGGGCAAATTAGATAATATGCCTGAAGAGGAACAGGATCAGTTATTCCAAACCCTCGGACTAGGAGCATTGAAATACTTCATCCTTAAAGTAGATCCGAAAAAACGCATGCTGTTCAACCCTGCGGAAAGTATCGACTTCAATGGGAATACCGGACCGTTTATCCAATACACCTATGCGCGTATTCAGAGCTTGCAACGCAAAGCGCCTGAGGGATTAATGGTGAATTGGACCGATTTAAATCCAAACGAAGAGGAGGTAGTCTTGATGAAAGCCTTGGTGCAGTACCCTTCGATGGTGGAGCAAGCCGCTAAGCAGTTGAGCCCAGCAGTTTTGGCGAATTACACCTACGATTTGGTCAAGAAGTACAACGGGTTCTACCAAAACAACAGCATCCTAAATGCGGAGAGTGGTGAACGAATTGCGTTCCGATTGTTATTGAGTAAGAAAGTAGGTGAGGTCATAGCCTCGTCGATGAATTGCCTGGGTATTCAGGTGCCAAATAGAATGTAATATGAGTGAAGCAGTAAGATCCCTTTCGCCTTCGAGTGTCTGGAACCATTTTGCAGATTTAAATGCAGTACCTCGCCCGTCTAAAAAAGAGGAGCGCGTGATCAAATTCATGGTGGACTTTGGCTATTCCTTAGGCCTGCCCACGGAGGTAGACCACATAGGCAATGTATTTATTCGCAAACCTGCTTCAACAGGTATGGAGGGAAGAACTCCAGTGGTATTGCAGGCACATTTGGACATGGTACACCAAAAGAACAACGGCACAGATTTCGATTTTGATACAGAAGGCATCCGCATGTCAGTGGATGGGGACTGGGTCAAAGCCGAGGGAACCACGTTAGGCGCGGACAACGGTATAGGCGTAGCCTTTATCATGGCCATCCTCAGCTCATCGGATATCGCACACCCGGCCATTGATGCCCTCTTCACCATTGATGAAGAAACGGGTATGACCGGGGCGCTCGAGCTAAAAGGAGGCATGCTGAACGGGAAGATTTTGCTCAACATTGATACGGAAGACGACGATGAGCTAACTATCGGTTGTGCCGGAGGTATTGATGTAACCGCAACTGCCGCTGTACCAATGGTAGCAGCACCTACAGGAGTGAAGGCTCTAGCGCTGTCGGTGAAAGGATTAAACGGTGGCCACAGTGGTATGGATATTCACAAGGGATTAGGCAACGCCAACAAGCTAATGAATAGAATCTTAGATAGGTTAGGTGCTCATGTCCAATTATCTGCCCTAAACGGTGGCGGGCTGCGGAACGCCATCCCTCGCGAAAGCAACGCTGTGGTCGTATTTGATGCGGCTACAGTAAATAATGTTGTAGCAACTTTGGAGGCCGTAGCTGCAGAAATTACAGCCGAGCATCGCACAACAGATGCAGGTGCTCAGGTCCTTTGGACAGAAACAGCAGTGCCTGCGGAAGTAGTGAGTGCAGATTTCAAGGAGGCCTTAATCAGTGCCATCTATGCTTGTCCTAATGGCATTTATCGGATGTCCCCAGATATAGAAGGTCTGGTACAAACCTCGAACAATCTGGCGCGTGTGGCCATTGAGAATGGTCAACTAGTGATCATGTGTTTGACACGTAGTGCAGTGGAAACAGAGAAGATGGATGTAGCACGTGCTATTGAGCGCAACTTCGCACAAATGGGTTGCAGCGTGGAACTCAGCGGGAACTATCCAGGTTGGACGCCTAATCCTTCCAGCGCCATCCTAACTACTATGCGCGACCTATACGTTGAGATGTTTAAAGAGCAACCTCACGTAGCGGCTTGCCATGCAGGGTTAGAATGTGGAATTTTAGGGACCAATTACCCCGAGATGGAACTCATCTCTTTTGGACCGAATATTCGTGGGGCGCATAGTCCAGACGAAAAATGTCAAATCAGCAGCGTACAGAAGAGTTGGGAATTCTTCTTGAGAACTTTAGAAAACATACCAACGGTATAAAATTATGTTTGAAAATTTAAGTGATCGTCTAGAAGGCGCGTTTAAAGCATTAAAGGGTAATCACAAGATTACAGAGTTAAATATTGCAGATAGTGTGAAGCAAATTCGTCGGGCTTTAGTAGAAGCGGACGTTAGTTTCAAGATTGCAAAAGAATTCACTAATAAGGTCAAAGACAAGGCTATAGGCGAGGGTGTCATCAACGCGGTGCAACCCGGTCAAATGATGGTTAAAATTGTCCGCGATGAAATGGCCGAACTCATGGGCGGCCAGGCGGAAGGACTGAATCTAACTAGTTCACCTACAGTGGTTTTGATGGCCGGACTTCAAGGGTCTGGTAAAACTACCCATAGTGCTAAATTAGCCAATTACCTCAAGCGTAAAAAAACCAAAAAACCTTTGCTCGTTGCTTGTGATGTGTATCGTCCAGCAGCCATTAACCAGCTGCATGTGCTTGGCGAACAATTAGGTATTGAGGTTTACTCTGAAGAAGGCAATAACGATCCGGTAAGCATTGCGAAGAATGCTCTAGTTCATGCTAAATCCAATGGATTTAATACAGTGATTGTTGATACTGCGGGTCGTTTGGCCGTGGATGAAGCAATGATGCAAGAAATTGGCAACATTCACAAAGCAATCACTCCGTCGGAAACACTATTTGTAGTGGACGCAATGACGGGTCAAGATGCGGTGAATACAGCTAAAGCGTTCAATGACGTACTTGACTTCGATGGTGTAATTCTGACAAAATTAGACGGTGATACCCGAGGCGGTGCCGCATTGACTATAAAATCTGTGGTGAACAAACCTATCAAATTCGTAGGTATGGGTGAGAAGATGGATGCGCTTGATGTGTTCCATCCTAATCGTATGGCAGATAGAATCTTGGGCATGGGTGATGTTGTCACCCTTGTAGAAAAGGCTCAAGAACAATTTGATGAGGCTGAAGCTCGAAAAATGAGTAAGAAGATCGCCACCGATTCTTTCGGTTTTGACGATTTTATGCAACAAATCCAGCAAATCAAAAAAATGGGGAACATGAAGGACATCATGGGCATGATACCTGGTATGGGGAAGGCGTTAAAAAACATAGATATTGACGACGATGCTTTTAAACACATTGAGGCTATGATTAATTCCATGACTACTGATGAACGCCAAAATCCTGATATGATCAATGGATCAAGGCGTAAACGTATTGCGAATGGCTCGGGAAGAACGGTTCAAGATGTGAATGGTTTGTTGAAGCAATTCACTGAAATGCGAAAAATGATGAAGACTATGCAGAGCGGAGGGGGTAGAAGAGGTATGATGAACATGATGCGCGGAATGCGATAATATCACGGCAATGAAAGTATTAGATGGAAAAGAGACTTCTGCCCAAATCCGAGCAGAGTTAGCAGAGCAAGTAAAAGCCCTAAAAGCTAAGGGAGGAAAAATTCCACATTTAGCTGCAATATTGGTCGGAGAAGATGGCGCTTCAAAGACATATGTCAATGCAAAAGTACGTGACTGTGAAGAGGTGGGTTTTGGGTCAACATTGATAAAGCTTCCTTCTGAGACGACTCAAGATGAGCTGCTAAAGGCTATCCACAAGCTGAATAATGACGACGATATAGACGGTTACATTGTTCAACTACCGTTGCCCCAACATATCGATGAAACGGCTGTATTAATGGCTATTGACCCTATTAAAGATGTTGATGGGTTCCACCCTCAAAATGTTGGTCGCATGACCCTTGGTCTACCTACATATATACCCGCAACTCCATTGGGTATTGTAGAATTGTTGAGACGTTATGAAGTGCCAACTGAGGGCAAAGACTGCGTGGTAATTGGGCGCTCACATATTGTAGGATCGCCAATGTCAATTTTGTTGAGTCAACACAATTATCCTGGCAATTGTACCGTAACCCTTTGCCATAGTCGAACTAAAAACTTGATAGAAATTTGTCAAAAAGCTGACATAATCGTAGCAGCTTTAGGACGTCCTGGATTTGTCGTTGCTGAAATGGTCAAAGAAGGGGCTTGTGTTATTGATGTTGGGATCACGCGAGTAGCCGATTCTTCTAAAAAATCTGGCTTCCGTTTAATAGGCGATGTAGATTATGAATCTGTTGCGAAAAAGTGCAGTTTCATCACCCCTGTTCCTGGTGGCGTAGGACCTATGACACGAGCTGCGTTGATGATGAACACAATGAAGGTAATAGAATTGGGCAACGCCTAATGAAGGACATTAGCACATCACAGAGTTTTGCTCAAGATATTATTCGACGCGGCGAGGTAGTACCGCTTATGGAGCAGTTTTATACTATTCAAGGTGAAGGTGCTCACACAGGAAAGGCCGCCTACTTCGTTCGCATTGGAGGTTGTGATGTGGGTTGTCATTGGTGCGATGTTAAAGAAAGTTGGAATCCAGATACGCATCCTCCTACACCTATTGATCGCATCGTTGAGGAAGCCAAGAAATACTCTGATACGGTTGTGGTGACGGGCGGTGAGCCCCTTACTTGGAATATGAAGCCATTGGTGGATGGCTTACATGAAGAAGGTATTAAGGTACACGTCGAAACCAGTGGTGCTTATCCGTTAACCGGCGATTGGGATTGGATCACCTTAAGTCCTAAGAAAACGGCTATGGTGAAAGACGGCTTCTACGAGCATGCGCACGAACTTAAAGTCATTGTGTACAATCGCCACGACTTGAAGTGGGCGGAAGAACATGCGGCCAAGGTAAATGATAAGTGTACGCTATACCTTCAGCCAGAATGGAGCAAACGCGAGGAAATTATGCCCTTGCTAGTGGATTATATTCTGGAATATCCTAAATGGAAGATCAGTCTTCAAACGCATAAATACTTAAGAATTCCTTAAGATGGCTGGGCTCTGCAACATAGATGAGGCAGTGCGCTTATTGCAATCTGGACAAGTAGTAGGATTGCCTACAGAAACCGTCTACGGCTTAGGTGCTAATGCCTTAGATACCAAGGCAGTTGCCAAGGTGTTTGAAGCGAAGAACCGACCGTCATTTGATCCGTTGATTGTCCATGTAAGAAATTTGGATGGGGTGCGGAGTATTGCCGAGCTCACGCCTGAGGCTGAGTCCTTGCTGCTCGCGTTTTCACCAGGACCGCTTACAGTGGTGTTGAAGAAGAAGTCCATTGTTCCTGATTTAGTGACCAGCGGTCATCCAACGGTGGCTGTGCGCATCCCAGCGCATCCCATGATGCTTCAAGTTTTACAACAAAGCGGTTTATTCATTGCAGCTCCAAGTGCCAATCCTTTCGGTTATACCTCACCTACAACAGCACAGCACGTTTTGGCGCAGCTTGGTGAGCGTATCGGCGGGGTGTTGGACGGTGGACCTTGTAAAGTCGGTCTTGAAAGTACCATTGTTGATTTTACAGGGGAGTCGCCCAAGGTCTTGAGATTAGGAGGGATGGATGTGGCCCAATTAGAGTTGGTACTAGGTAAACTTTCAATACAAACTAGTAGTTCAACACCTCATGCACCGGGAATGCTCAGTGCACATTATAATCCAGGAGCGAAGATTGTATTACACGAAACGATCAATGAAGCTTTAAATGCTGTGGGTTTAAGGAATGATAGGGCAGTGCTGCTCTTTGGACCTGTGGATGACGTAGGTTATGAACATCAATACAGTTTAAGTGCATCAAAAAACTATACTGAAGCGGCACGAAACCTATTCGCTATGTTGCGTGAATTAGGCGGTAAATATCCTGAAATTCATGTAGTTAGATTACCTGAAGAAGGTTTAGGACGAGCTATTAACGATAGATTAGTACGAGCAGCTGCAACAGGTTGAGACATAAAGAGGTAAGCCAACCTTTTTATGAAAAACTTTGTTAAATTGTGGTATGAACAAAACCATACTCACTTTGACTCTTCTTTTTGGGGGTTTTTTGCACGCGCAAATTAGTGGCACAATCGTAGATCAATACAAGGATCCTATTATTGGTGCTAGTGTAATATTCCTTCGAGATGGTTCTCCTTCGAACATAGGTACAGTTACAGACTTGAATGGACAATGGTCCCTAAATGTTTATCTAACGAATAAACAGCCGGCGGTAACTGTTAGGGTGGCTAGCTTAGGTTTTGCTACTAAAGATGTAAAAATTAGCTCTAACACTCCCGTTACTATTGACCTAGTGCCAGATCAAAATTTATTAGCAGAAGTGAGTGTTGTTCAACAACGCTTGTCCGAACAACAGCAAAAAAGTGCGCTCACAGTTGAAAGCATGGATGCACTGGCCATTAAAGAAAGCCCCAGTGTTAGTTTTTACGACCATTTGGGAACTTTAAAGGGGGTGGACCTAACAAGTGCAAGTATTGGCTTTAAAATAATTAATACTCGAGGGTTCAACAGCACCTCTCCAGTTCGCTCGCTTCAGTTGATAGATGGCGTAGATAATCAAAGTCCCGGACTTAATTTCTCCTTGGGAAATTTTTTAGGCGCCCCAGACTTAGATATTGTAGGCGTTGATGTAATCGCCGGAGCATCAACCGCCTTTTATGGGCCTAGTGCCTTCAACGGTGTCATCTCAATGACTACCAAAGATCCTTTTACGTTTACTGGGCTCAGTAGCAGTATCAAGGTAGGGGAAAGAAATCTAACAGAAGTTTCGGTTCGTTGGGCGAATAAGGTCAATGATAAATTTGCCTACAAGATCAATCTATTTGCTTTGAAAGCAGATGATTGGGAGGCTGGAAACATGAATCCCACAGATATAAGTCGCGATGGAGTTACTAACCCAGGAGGATACGATGCGGTCAATCGCTACGGTGATGAGGAATGGTGGGATGATGGAGGTGATTCTAAATATTACGCAGGAATAGGTCGATTCTACCGTCCTGGCATTGAAGAAAAGTATTTGGTCGACTACGATACCGAGAACATCAAATTAACAACTGCACTACACTACAAGATAAAAGATGATTTACGTGCTATTTATGCGGTAAATTTTGGCTCCGGAACAACTGTGTATCAAGGTGATAATAGATATAGTCTAAAGGACATATTGTTCCTTCAAAATAGAGTTGAACTTCGTAAGGACGATAAGTGGTTCTTACGTGCATATTCTACCCATGAAGATGCAGGAAACAGTTATGACGCCTATTTCACAGCGTTGAGAATGCAGGATAGCCTTGCAACAAATCAATTTTACAGTAATTACTACAGAACCTTTTGGCATTTAACCAACAGGCCACAAGTTCGGGCACTACCAGGTGCTCCCGCGAACAGCCTTCCCATGAGTGAATACCAAACAGTGATGGATTCATTAATTGCTGCCAACCTAGATTTCTTTGCTGAGCTTCATCAAAACAATCAAACTACCGTCCTCTATGCTGCAGGTTCTGCAGCAGGTTATACTACTACTGAGGAATTAGAAAATTTCGCCAATCAACTCACACCAGGAACTCAAGCCTTCCAAGATTTGAAGAATCATATTACCTCCACATTATTCACAGAAGGCGGTAGTAGGTTTTATGATAAATCTGCATTGTACCATGCTCAAGGTGAGCGAATGTTTACTTTAGAAAACAGCGGCACGTTCCGCGTAGGAGCAAACTTTAGAAGATACACTCCGAAAAGTGCAGGAACCATATTCTCTGATACGGCGGGGATAAACATCATTAATCAAGAATTTGGTGTATATGGTGGATACGAACATGATCTAATGGACGATAGGCTTAAACTGAGTATTACGGGACGTGTAGATAAAAACCAAAACTTCCAACCACTTGTATCACCGGCTGTTTCTATGGTGTATAAACTAGACGAAAATCAAACCCTTCGACTTAGTTTCTCAAGCGCTATCAGAAATCCTACATTGGCGGATCAATACTTGTACTATAATGTCGGGCGAGCGGTGCTTAAAGGCAATTTGAATGGATTCGACAGCCTAGTTACCTTAGATAATATCGTAGATTATTTAGGTAAAACAGCCTCGGATCGTCTAGCTCATGATTTTGGCTACTTTAATGTTGATGCTATTCGTCCCGAAAAGGTAAAGACGCTAGAAGGAGGATACCGAGCTACCTTGTTTGAACGAGTTTTCGTAGATGCCAATTATTACTATTCATTGTACGATGATTTCATTGGGTACATTATTGGTGCTGATATAGAGGAGGGGACTACGGCTATAGATAGACTTAAGTCTTTACAAGTTTACCGAATTGCCGCTAATGCCACGGAACAGGTCACTACACAAGGTTTTTCTATAGGTATGAATACGTTCATAGGAGATTATCAAACGCTTTCTGGGAATTACAGCTGGAATAAGTTGACCTCTGCAGTTTCGGATCCTATTGTGCCCGCATTCAATACACCAGAACATAAATTCAATGTGGGCTGGAACATCCGGAATTATCCTATCAATAATAACAAAGAACGATTGCTTGGGGCAGGTGTGAACTACAAATGGGTACAAGGCTTTCTTTTTGAAGGATCCCCTCAATTTACCGGTAGTATACCCTCTTATGGTCTAGTGGATGCACAATGTTCATATACCCAGATCAAGAATAAAAACGATAAGAAAACTTCAATAACCTATAAAATCGGTGCGAGCAACTCATTGAATAATCAAGTGTATCAAGTATTCGGAGGGCCCTTAGTGGGAAGGTTGGCCTACCTGAGTATTCAAATAAATTAACCTTCCCAAAAACTAGTGTATGAAAAAGATTACTCTTTTAATGGGAGCCTTGTTGATCTCTTCCATAGCGTTTGCACAACGTTATACTACTGAGATCTTCACGGATTCAGAAATCGTTGTACAATCGGATGTATCGTATGGGGTGAATTTCAACCCTTATGTGGATACAACGTCGAGTGCAACTAACCCGCTTTCGGGTACTAATCTTCAGCCTCTTCAGGCTGATTTTTACATGCCATCTCCTGCGGTGGATACAGCTACGGATCGTCCAGTAGTAATTATTTGGCACACAGGTTCATTCATTCCTAAGGGATTGAACGGATCTCCTCTAGGCACTCGAAAAGATAGCGCTGTAGTTGAGATGTGTGAGCGTTTCGCAAAGATGGGATACGTCAGTGTTGCAGCATCCTACCGTCTTGGTTGGTTAGCAAACAGTACGAACTTAGATGTTCGTCGTGGATCGAATCTACTAGCAGTGTACTATTCTATCCAAGATGCGAAAGCATTAGTACGTTACTTGAACTTAACACAATTGGGTGCAGGAAATCCATATGGAATTAATGCGAGCAATACCATTATGGTAGGTCAAGGCTCTGGTGGGTATATCACCTTTGCGTATGCTACCATTGATAAGTATTCGGAAGTAGCTGGACCAGCTAAATTTAAGTATCAGGATTCTACTGGTATTTTCGGTCAGCCGGTATTGCCAGGCGATCCTTATGTAGATACAAGTATGGTGGGTGATATCGATGGTTTCGGTGCAGCCATTACCGTGACAGGACAAAACGCTTTTGGTGTCCCTACAATGGATTACAGTACTCCAGGTCGCAATTACGAAAACCATGCGGGCATGCCTGATGATGTATTGATGGTCATCAATATGGGTGGCGCCTTGGGTGATGGTGCTTGGTTGGAACAAGGTGATGTCCCAATGTTGAGCATCCACAGTAAGTACGATTTCTTTGCACCGTATGATACAGGGATGGTTTATGTACCAATAGGTCAACAATTCTTCCCAGTAGTTAGCGTAACGGGATCATACGGAGCAATTAAAGCCGCCAATGCTTATGGAAATAATGATGTGTTCTTGAACGCGAACTATACGGATGCGGTATGGGTTGACCAACAAGCCACAAACCCTACAGGTGAGGAGTGTTTATATACGATAGAAATCGCCCCGGCCAATGCTCTTACTCCTTGGATTGTTCATACTGCTCCTTGGAATTGGTATGATCCAAACGATCCATACGCAAACCAGAATCCTGCAAATCCAAATGTGGAGGCAACTTCACAGGCTTGGATCGATACTGTGATGTCTTTCATCGTTCCACGTATGGCTACTGTACTTCAAGCGGAAGGTGTGCCAGCTGGAATTGGCGAAGTCAAGCTTTCTGTTGATGTGTACCCGAACCCTTCGAATGGTTTGATTACATTGAAATCTAACGGAATAGTCTTGGACCGTGTTCAGATTTTGGATATCACAGGACGTTTGGTACATGATGAAGGAGTAAATGCAATGAGTAAAACCATTCACGCAGAGCATCTGAGATCGGGGATGTATTTGCTGAAGATTAGTTCGAATGGACAAGAAATAACCAAGCGAATAACGATTAGATAATACTATCTAAACATTTTTAGAGCCCCGCACGCTAGTGTGGGGCTTTTTTTTGCTCTAAGTTTGCTTCAAATCTCCTACCAATGGTCAATTACAACGGTTCCTTAGTCGCCCTAAATACTCTTCCCATTTCTCAAGTCAAGCGTGCTCTGTGCTATGGCGATGGCTTGTTCGAAACGATGAGAATGCGCAAGGGAAAGGTGCTCTTTATTGAAGACCATTACTTCCGTCTTATGGCTTCTATGAGGATTTTGAGAATGACTATTCCCATGGAGTTCACACCTGAGTTTTTGGTAGCAGAATGCGAAAAACTAGCGCATCATTTTGGGTATGAAAACTCAAGATTACGCTTGCAAGTAGTGCGAGACGGCACAGGCTCTTATACACCCATGCATTCTAATGGTATTCATTGGTGGATAGAGATAGAGCCCCTTAGTGAAGCGGATTATGTCTTAGAAGATCATCTAAATGCCGGATTGTACAAGGATCATTACCTGCAATCTGGATTATTGAGCACAGTTAAATCTATCAATGCATTACCTTATGTTCTTAGCGGAATCTTTGCGCGCGAGAATAATTTGGATGCTGTATTGTTAATCAATGACCAAAAGATGGTGGTAGAAGCAAATTATGGTAACCTTTTCTTGTTGCAAGGTTCCGAACTTATAACACCACCTCTTGAAGATGGTGCCTTACGCGGTGTTTTTAGGAAGAATATGTTGGTATGGGCGAAGGAATTAGGACTTGAACTCCAGGAAAAAAGTATTTCTCCATTTGATCTTCAAAAGGCAGATGAACTCTGGATAACAAATGTGGTCAAGGGAATTCAAGCCATTAAGACCTATCGTAAAAAGACTTTTTCCAGGGCAAAGGCAGCGGAAGCTGTAAATTTAATTAATCGAAAACTAGAGGTCCTAAGTAAACTTTAATTCATCCAAGGATCCTCTGGTGCATTAGCCCATACGCGGAATTCACCACCTAAAGTATGCATATACGTCCTCCATGCATCTTTTGTCAGCGTTAGGATTTTCTTGTCGAAAGGTGGATGTAGTACCACCCATGTGCCTTCGGAAATTTCAGTCTCTAATTGACCCGGCGCCCAGCCACTGTAGCCTAAAAACGCCTTAAACGATGTTTTTGAATCCTGAAGTATTAATTCTTGGAAAACATCAAAATCTCCCCCTAAGTACAAGCCGTTCCCAACTTGGGTGCTGTTAGGAATACGCTGCTCTTCATGCAAATAGAAGAGCGCATCTTGCTCTACCGGTCCACCAAACATTAAAGCGGTATCACGCTCAAATTCATCAACTAGATCTTTTACCAATAGATTACTCTCTTTATTTAGCGTAAACCCGAGTGAACCTTCATGGTTATGTTCGGTAAGGTATACAACACTCTGTTCAAAAAAGCCATCTCCGATAAGTGGCTTAGAAATAAGAAGAGTTCCTTTTGCAGGCTGATTGTTCAAATACATTACACTAATTTAGATATATGGATTTACACAACATAAGAGAAAGCTACAAGTTTGATTCATTGGTTGAATCCAATTTAGAAAAGAATCCTTTCGATCAATTTCAGCATTGGTACGAGAGTTATGCAGCGCTGCGCATTAAAGATTCTAATGCCATGGCCATTGCTACAGTAGATTCTCATGGGTTTCCAAGCAATAGAATTGTACTACTAAAGGCAGTGGAGAACGATGAATTGATCTTTTTCACGAATTACTCCAGTGCCAAAGGTCAAGACTTGTTGAATAATCCAGTAGTGAGTGCACTCTTTTTTTGGAGAGAACAAGAACGCCAAGTACGTATTCACGGCAAGGTGGTTAAAATTTCAAAAGAGAAAAGTGAGGCATATTTCGCTACTCGCCCTTATTTAAGCCAGATAGGAGCAGCGGCTTCAGATCAAAGCCAACCTATTGAGAGCAGAGCCGCCCTGGAGTCTAAATTCTCAGCGTTTCAAAGTGAATATCCAGAAGGCAGTGCTGTGCCTATGCCTGAAAAATGGGGAGGATTTGCCATACAACCCATCTCATTTGAATTTTGGCAAGGCAGAGAAGGACGCCTCCACGATAGAATAGTGTATGCGCTTGACGGATCCGTATGGACTACTGTTAGGTTACAACCGTAACCTATGAATATAAAAAAGCCCTCCAAGGAGGGCTTCTTTGTATCTAATAAGTTCAGGCTATTAGAGCTTACCGTTTAGGTCAGCACCAGCTTTAAACTTAGCTACTTTTTTAGCAGCGATTTTGATAACTGCACCAGTCTGTGGGTTACGACCGTCACGAGCTGCACGCTCAGAAACAGAGAAAGAACCGAAACCAACTAGTGATACACGACCACCACCCGCTAGGGTAGAACCCACGTTACCAGTAAAAGAATCCAAAGCTGCTTTAGCTTGTGCTTTAGAGATGCCAGCGTCTGCTGCCATTGCATCGATCAATTGTGCTTTGTTCATTGCAATTAAGTTTTAATTAATATTTTATTTAACGAATGCTTACCAAATATAGATGAAAATTGCATCTATGCAAGTGTTTTCGGGCCTTGAGGTAAAAAAAGTTAATAACTATGGGTAGTTATTCACAAAAAGTGGTGATTTTACCCTTTAAATCTTCCTTTAAAGCAGTATTTCATCAACATTCAAGCCGTTTATAAAGTCCTTACTTGACATGGTACGCTTGCCTGCGGGCTTAATTTGTGTAATTTCTATAGACCCAAGTTTGTAATCAAGGAATAACCGCTTATTACGGATGACCAATTTCGGATGTAATGAGCAAATATTTTCCTCACCTAATTGGGCGTCTATAAACTTAAATTCCCCAAAATAAGCGCAAGGAAAAGGACTTAAACCTTTGATAAGTTGCACTAACGAACTAGGCAAACGCTTAAATTCTAGTCGAGTATTCTCCTTAGTAAGTTTAGGAGCGTGAGTTGCCTTCTCATCGTTTTGAATTTGAGGAGATAGCGAGCCTTCAGTGAGGCCCTTAACGGTATCTACGACCAGTTGTGCGCCTATCGGCAATAATGCATCATGCAATTCACCTGTGGTCCAATGTGGTTTGATTGCAAGTCTTTCCTGCAGCAGGATATTCCCGGTATCAATTTGCTCGTCTATAAGGAAGGTGGTGAGTCCCGTTTCTTTCAACCCATTAATTACCGCCCAATGAATAGGGGCAGCCCCCCTGAGCTGAGGCAATAAAGATCCGTGCAAGTTGAATGTTCCTAACCTTGGCTTAGCCCAAACTTCTTTAGGTAGCATTCGAAAGGCCACTACAACAAAGAGATCTGCCTCAAGAGCACCTAATTCCTCTAAGAATGCTTTATCTTTTAATGAAGTTGGTTGCAGTACCGGTATGCCTAATTCCAATGAAGCTTGCTTAACGGCACTGGACGTGAGCTTTCTTCCGCGTCCAGAAGGCTTATCTGCCACCGTAACAACGGCCTTAACATTATATCCGGCGCTAACTAATGCTTGCAGTGGCGGTACAGCAAATTCTGGTGTACCCATATATACTATGCTAATGTTGTCGTAAGGCATCAGGTGGACAATTTAAATCGAACCAAATATCGTCAAAACTTAGCCCGTCTTTGAGCATGGCTTGAACTGTTTCTCCATCGGGGTAGTGATTAAGCGTACAATTGCTGCAGATACCACAAGCCTCTCCTGGTGCTTGACCAAAGTATCGTTCTACATCTTTGGCTAAGCATTCCTCAGAAGCCAAGAAGTTGAGAATAGCTTGGGACCGCTCTTTTTTACTAGTGATCCAAGATTCTACGAAGGATTTTGACAATTTGAAATAACGTTTGTCTATGCGGTTTTCTAAAAAGAGTAGAGCACATTGGTTTTGTTCCGGCTTGTATTGAATCAATCCTTTCTGATGCATACGTTGTAGCCAAAGGTCAAGGTCCTTCACGGTTTTATGTAGCATGGGGGCAAAGGCATCTAATTGAATTCTCGAAGAGTGTTGTGCCGCGTGGCTGTAGACACGAAACAATCGTATCAAGCATTGATGATCTTCCTCTGACAATCCAGACCAATCTTCAGGACTGGTCAGAAAAAGTAACTCTGGATAGAGTTGATTACTCTCAATAAACTGCCAAACCCCTCGTTGTTGAAGCAACTTGATGTAGGTCAATAACTGTGGGATTGAGGTTTGAAGCTTAGCGGCCAGATTCACCAACGAGAAGTTTTCTTGGTGATTTTGACCTGCGCCCACGGCAATTTGAAAATGACTGCAAATCTTGTGATACATGGCTTCTACCTCTTCGGGTTTAGGAAGGTCTGTGATTCCTTTTGAAATGCGGGCGAAATCTTGCTGATTGTAGAGTAGGTACGCTTGAGATAATTGGCCCCCGCGACCTCCACGGCCAACCTCTTGGTAGTAGCCCTCTATAGTATCCGGCGCATCCCAATGAATGACCCACATTACATCTGCTTTATCGATACCCATTCCAAAAGCGGTGGTGCTGACCATGATAGGGACTTTATTGTCGAGCCAACGTTGCTGGCGTTCGTTCTTCTCTTTTAAATCCAAACCAGCGTGAAAGAATGTGGAGTGTAATCCATTTTCATTGATGTAATGACTAATGGATTCACAACTTGATCGGGTCTTCGCATAAATAATCCCCGTACCTGTCAAGCGCCCCAATAATCGCAATAGCTGCTTGTCTTTATTGGGTGTGAGGCGTTTTTCAAGCTGTAAGTTGTCCCGGCGCATATTGCCTTCATACATCGTGGCGTCCGTAATTTGAAGCTGCTCGGCTAGATCCTTTTTGACCCGATCAGTTGCGGATGCGGTCAGTGCTAAGACCGGAATATTTGGGAATCGTTCTCTGAGTAGGTGAACATTGAGGTATGAAGGACGAAAATCAAATCCCCATTGCGAAATACAGTGGGCTTCGTCAATGGCAATTAAACTCACCTCCGCATTTTGCAAGTATTCTAAAAATAAGGCGTTAGATAGCCTTTCTGGAGCAACAAAGACAAATTTATACCCACCATGTTTGATGTTTCTAAAGGCTTCATCTAACTGTCTTGGGGAATAGGAGCCGGTGAATTGGTACGCTTTGATGTTTCTCTTGGTGAGACCGTGTAATTGGTCCTGCATTAGTGCCAATAAGGGACTGATAACAATAGTGATACCGTCCAATGCTAATCCTGGGACTTGATAGCAAATGGATTTACCGCCGCCAGTGGGGAGTAATCCTATAGTGTGTCTTCCCGAGAGAACTGAAGAGATAATTTCCCCCTGTAATCCCCGAAATTCAGGATAACCCCAATTTTGTTTTAGTATTTCTTTTGCCTGTTGAAGGATCATAAACGTGCCAAAATAAAGGCAACGCGTTCTTCTACTGAGGCTGTAGGGACTTCAATACACTCATACCCTAATTCAGTATAAGCCGCCTTCAAGTGTCCTTCCACTTCATAGCACTCATCTAGAGTTTCCATGCGCTGCTTATCGAGACTGTGAATTTCAGGCCAAACGGGCAAGAAAAAGACTTTTTCAAATCGCATTTCCTGTAAATCCGTCTTCCATTCTTCAGATAGATCTGCGTTTCCTTTATTAAGGTAAGCGTAGGCATCCACATTAGTACGGTCGTAGAAATTAATTTTTTCTAACAAAGCATTATGGTACTGCTCGTTTCGCAAATCCCATACGAGTTGAGTGAATCCTAAAAGGTCTTTCCAGGGTACTAAATCCGACTCTTCGTCCAATGAATCTTGAATAATTTCCCGGGCTTGTTCGTGGAAAACCGGATAGCCATGTTGCTCTAAAGCAAGGCTTAGCGTTGTTTTTCCTGTGGCAGGAGACCCCGTTATGGCAATTCTCGTCGTTTTCAATGGGTATGAGATATCTTCGTAGAACTTCAAATGTACTTCTAATGGTCCGATTTTATCATGCAATTGCTTTACTACTTTTTTTGAGCTTATCCACATTAGCCCAACCAAAGTCGGCCATTACTGCCTTTCAAAATGCGAAGGAAAGTTTCCGCAATGGCGAGCATGAAAAAGGGTGGCAGTTCTTGAATAAGAGCATGAAAAAGGGCAAAAAGACCTATTATCAGGCATTTATATTCGCTGGAGACCAATGCTTTCGAGAAGGTAACTATGAATTAGCTCTAGAATATTACGATCAAAGTCTTGCCATCGGAATCCTTTCCACGACTTATCTCAAAAAGAGCCTAGCCCATAAGCATTTATTTCACTGGGATGAAAGTATTGAACAGTGGGAAATGTATCTAAACAGCGCAAGAATATCAAAGGAACGCCGTATGGCTGCAGAATCAGAATTGGATAACCTGCACTTTGCCAAACAGAAATACAAAGAGTATCAAGAATCAGATTTCAACTACAACATTCATAAACTTAGCTTTTCTACGGAGCATTTGGAATATTTCCCAACCATTACAGGGGGAAATGAGCATCTTATTTATACGCATCGTTTCATTTCTGGCGCCAAGCCTAAGGATGAAAACCTCTACGATGCGGCGCTAGACGGATTTGCGAATTTTGGAGCGCCGCTTCAAGGAAATCTGAACTCCCAATTAAATGAGGGGGCCGCATGTGTAAGTCCGGATGGCCAATTCATGGTACTGACGGTTTGTGATCGAGCGGATGGTGCAGGAAGTTGTGATTTATACTATAGCCATTGGAATCCAACATATGGATGGGAAACCCCTAAGCCTCTTCCGGGGAAGATTAATACGGGTCGGTGGGAGAGTCAGCCGAGTCTTGGTCCGGATGGTAGAACCATTTATTTTGTTAGGGCAAGTAATAGCATGGAAAAAGACCGGGATATTTTTGTATCCACTAAGGATGATGAAGGGAATTGGACAAAAGGACAAAAGCTCCCTTCGAATATCAACGGCAGCGAAAAGGAGAGTTGCCCATTTATACATTTTGACGGTAAAACATTGTATTTTTTGTCCGAACGCAGTCCCTCTTTAGGCGCATCAGATTTCTTCAAATCTACCCGCATTGATGATTCCACATGGTCAGACCCTATAAATCTGGGATTCCCATTGAATAGTTTCAGTGAAGAATTTTCGCTAGTCATCGACAAAAGCGGGAAATTTGGATATCTGGCTTCTGATCGAGGTCAAACCATTGTGCCTAGTTATAATGGACTCAGTTCCTTAGACCTCTATAGGTTTGATTTACCTGAACATTTGCAGCCTGAAATAAGAAATAATTACGATCTCGTTGTAGAAGATAGTGTAACACTTAAACCAATAGGTGGGGCATCGGTCCAGCTTTTTAATCTAGATGGTGTCCAATTCTTTTCTGGAACGAGCGCTAAAAACACGGGCATGGTTCGCTTAATGACCGATGGCGGAGAAGTGCGATTATCGGTATATCACAAGGGATATTTGCCGTATTCAGGTGTTATTTCTCAGCTGGACTACATCGCCAGACCATTGCATGGGAGCAATGTGGCCACCATCAAGCTCATTCCAATTGCTTCAGGCAAGGTTTTCGCGTTACGAAACATTCTGTTCGAATTGGACCAAAGTACTTTATTGCTCCAAAGTGAGAAAGAACTCAAAGCACTTTTACGAATGCTTGAAGACAATTTGGGACTCGAAGCCACCATCATCGGACATACGGACAACCAAGGAGGACGGGCCTACAATCAAAGATTAAGTGAGGCTAGAGCGGCTGCAGTATTGAGTTGGCTCGTACAGCACGGTGTTGATCCAAACAGACTCACCTCAGAAGGTCGAGGAATGGATAAACCTGTTGCTTCCAATGAAACCGAAGAGGGTAGAGCCTTGAACAGACGTACTGAGGTTCTCTTGCGTTAACCTTCATATTTGTCTTTCCACAAAGCCTTTTGCTGGGCGCTGATCTGTTGCTCTTTAACATTTGATGCTGGTGACCACAACACACTTCCTTGAACCTCTTTTGGCAAGTATTCTTGAGGCACAAAGCCTGCTGGGTAATCGTGAGGATATAAATAGCCCTTGCCATGTCCCAAATCCTTGGCTAGAGCGCTAGAGGCATTTTTAAGATGATCCGGAATTTCTAGATTCCCTGTTTGTTGTACCAGTTTTTGCGCCTTGCCAATGGCTAGGTAGGCGCTATTGGATTTCGGTGATGTAGCCAAATAGATGGTGCACTGACTTAAGATAATTCTGCTCTCTGGCCAACCTACGCGCTCCACCGCACTAAAAGTTTCATTGGCGAGCATTAAAGCGTTTGGATTAGCAAGGCCAATATCTTCCGCGGCAGAAATGATTAATCTACGCGCTATAAACTTCACATCTTCACCGCCTTCAATCATACGAGCGAGGTAGTACACAGCAGCTTGTGGATCGGAGCCTCTGATGGATTTAATGAAGGCTGAAATGACATTGTAATGTTCATCACCGCCTTTGTCGTAGCGAATTTGTGCATTGCTCAAGACGTTTTGTGCAAACTCCTCATCGATAGGAACACCGCGTTTTCCTTGCTGAAAACATAGTTCTACAAGGTTATATAGTTTCCTTGCATCGCCCATACTCTGACGTATCAAAAAGTCGTGCGCGGTGATCTTGAGGTCCTTTTGGCTGGCGTATTCTGTCGCATTGGCCAAATCAATCATCTTGGTAAGATCCTCCTTAGAATGTGAATTCAACACATAGACCTGCATTCTAGAAAGAAGGGCCGCATTTATTTCAAAAGAAGGATTTTCCGTAGTGGCACCAATGAGCGTAATCCATCCTCGTTCTACTGCGTGAAGTAGGCTATCCTGTTGGCCTTTGTTAAATCGATGGATTTCATCAATGAAGAGGATAGGGCGCTTGCTGTCAAAAAGGCTCTTCTTCTCAGCCGTTACGAGTACTTCACGTACATCCTTAACACCAGCACTTACGGCACTAAGTTGGTATAGTGGGGCTTCCAATTCTTTGGCTAGAAGCAACGCCAAGGTGGTTTTCCCGACTCCAGGCGGTCCCCAAAGGATTATTGAAGGTAATCTACCGACATCTAAGCTGCGGCGTAATGCGCCATTTTGACCTACGAGGTGCTCTTGGCCCAAATATTGGTTTAAATTCTGGGGTCGAAGCTGTTCTGCAAGCGGTTTCATACCTCGAAAGTAACTATCTTTTCGCTATGTCCCGTTGGAGCAAATATGGAATTCATAAAGGTTTGTTTTTATGGCCAAGTATTTGGCTCGTATTAGCCTGGTCAATCTTTCTTTTGGAGGAAGGTACAGGTATTCCGCTTCGAAGATTCGGTATTGTTCCGGGAGATGTTCATACTTGGTACGGGCCCGTTACATTCCCGTGGTTACACAGTGATGTAAATCATATTTTCAGTAATACCATCAGCCTATTCTTTGTTGGGACATTAATTCGATACAGTTTTCCTAAGATATTCGACCGCGTTTGGTTTATGAGTCTTATCGTGCCTGGTTTTTTACTATGGTTCATTGGTAGACCTAATGTACACATAGGGGGGAGCGCATGGTTATACGCCATGGTAGCTTTTGTATTTTTCAGCGGGGTACTTCGGATGCATATTAAGTTGTTGGCTCAGAGTCTATTAATGGTGTTCTTGTACGGAAGCTTTGTATGGGGCGTATTGCCCCATGACCCTACTATTAGCTATGAAGGTCACTTAAGTGGTGCCGTCGTTGGCGTCATACTGGCACTGTATTATAGAAAATCAGAACCTATTGAATCCTTGCGCAATGAAGAACGTGTAGAGGAGGAAGTATTGTGGGACGACTGGAAGCACCCCTTTGAAAGAGAGCTAGACCATGAAAAAATCAGCCCAGCAAGTGATACACCGTCGCCACGGCCACAAGGCCCGCAGTTTCGGTACGAAGACGGCTCGAGCCCAGATGAATTGGCTTAGCGCCGGCTAATGCCGCGGCCCGCACTTCAGAAGGTGAGAAATCCCCCTCTGGGCCTATCATGATGCACAAGGGTCTAGTAGGTTCCAACACTTCATCAATACCTTTTTTAAAAGTATCATCCGCACAATGTGCGATCATTAGTTGTTCTTGCCCTTCAGCTAGAAAGTCATGAAAGCTGATCGCTTCGTCTATGTGCACTAATGCTCCTTTTAGGCTTTGTTTCGTGGCACTCAACGCTATTTTACGAAGGCGATCTGTTTTGATGGTACGTCGTTCACTATGCTCGCAAATGATAGGGATAATTCGACTGATTCCCATCTCCACAGCTTTCTCGACAAAGGCCTCAATACGGTCCATACTCTTGGTAGGAGCAATGGCAACAGTTAAATGATATGGGACCTTACCAAATTCATGTTTTACTTCAGTAAAAGAGCCGTAAACCTTTGATTTTGAAACAAAAAAGATTTCTCCCTCGTATAGCGCTCCATCACCAGTGATAAAGTGTATATGATCTCCAACAGATTTTCGAAGGACTTTCACACAATGCTGTACTTCGCCAGCATCTAAATGGAATTCGGTTCCTGCTATATGTCCATAAAAGAGTTGCATTATACGCCTACTTTATCCTTTGTCTTGGTCAGTGGACGATCGATTTGAGTCTCGACAAAAGCGATGATTTTATCGGCAACATCAATGCCTGTAACTCGTTCCACACCTTCGATACCCGGCGAACTATTTACCTCAAGTACTAGTGGACCTCTCTCGGATCTGAGCATATCAACACCTGCCACATTTAAGCCAAGTGCTTTAGTAGCCGCAATGGCTGTCTTTTTCTCTAAGGCCGAAAGTTTGATTTTTACGCCCATGCCACCGCGGTGAAGATTTGAACGGAACTCACCTTCTTGACCCTGACGCTTATAGGCGGCGACTACTTTTCCACCCACCACTAAGGCACGAATGTCAGAGCCACCAGCTTCTTTGATGAACTCTTGCACTAAAATATTGGCATTGAGTCCGTAAAACGCCTCAATAACACTTTTAGCGGCTGTTTTTGTTTCTGCCAACACCACGCCCAGACCTTGGGTACCCTCAAGTAACTTTACGATCAAAGGGGGACCACCTACGGTTTTGATAAGGTTCTGTACATCACGGGGTTGTTTGGCAAATACTGTTTTTGGGATGCCAATGCCATGCTTAGCCAATACTTGAGTAGCCCTAAGCTTGTCTCTAGAACGCACCAATGCCAATGAACTCAGCGTGGTATACACATGCTTTACCTCAAACTGTCGGATAATGCTTGACCCGTAGAACGTTACAGAAGCCCCAATTCTTGGAATAATCGCATCGAATCCCTCTAGTTCGTGGTCGCCTAGATACACAGAATTAGCATCAGTCTCCATGGCAACATAACAATGATTGTGATTGATGACTTCTACATCGTGTCCACGCTTTTCAGCTGCTTCCTTCAATCTATTGGTGGAGTAGAGGGAAGGGTTGGCACTTAAAATGGCTAGTTTCATGGCTGATAATTATTTCGTGACATCCACGATAAATCCTTTTTCAAGAAGGTTTCTACCGATCAACATGTCGTAAGTTAGTTTGCTGCGGTCACTAAACCCAACCAATACTTGAAAAGCTTGCTTGTGAATACTGACCGTGGTTTTAATCATTGGTCGTGCCATTTTCTTTCCAAATGAATTGCGAACATTACGAATCACAAAATCATTGAATTTTAGCACTTCGCCAGTGTAGCACTCGGAATCCTTGTCAAATAGTATTATTTTAAGCAAAGGATCTTCTCCTTCCTCATCAATGATCTCTATAAACGAGGCATGTAGGGCACAAGAAGCGGCTCCAGTATCGACACGTGCTTGCACACTTTTGATTCCTAAATCAGGAAAAGAAACGTCTGCAGTAGCACCTAAAATATTCCAATTTTTCATGGCGCGAATTACCTATTTAATTTCTTAAGAATCAATAGGGTAGAGATAATTTACTAAAATTTAATTTTCGCTTGTGCTCCGGTGCTCATGGGCGCATTTTCACCGGCCAAATAGTTGTAAAATCCTGCTATACCAATCATGGCTGCATTGTCCGTAGTGTATTCAAACGGGGGCACGAAAATAGACAACTTATGCTTTGCTCCCCATGTTTTTAATTCTTTGCGAAGGGCGCTGTTCGCGCTCACGCCCCCGGCAATTGCAACGTTCTTTATTCCAGTGTCTTTCGAAGCTTTTTTAACCTTTCGCATCAGCGCATCTATTAAGGCTTTCTGGTAGCTGGCACAGATATCATTCAGGTGTTCAGCGACAAAATTTGTGTGATCCTTTACCTTTTGCTGCAGGGTATAAAGGAAACTTGTTTTGAGGCCTGAAAAGCTGAAATCGTATGCAGGCAAATTAGGTTTTGCGAAAGCTAAGAAATGAGCATTTCCGTCAGCTGCAAGCTTATCGATCATAGGTCCACCAGGATAGGGAAGCCCAAGGATCTTAGCCGCCTTGTCAAAAGCCTCACCAACAGCATCGTCAATGGTTTCTCCTAAAACAGTCATCTGCTTTGGTCCATCCACCTGGACGAGTTGGGTATGGCCGCCGCTGACCGTAAGGCATAGGAATGGGAAGGTGATGGGCTCTGCGTGAGCTCCATCGATGAGGTGAGCCAGAATGTGGGCATGCATATGGTGCACTGGAATGAGCGGAATGTCCAGCGCTAAACTTAAGCTCTTGGCAAAAGAGGTTCCTACCAGTAAGGATCCCATAAGTCCTGGGCCGTTGGTAAAAGCGATGGCGTCTAACTCTTGGGGCTTGATATTTGCTACCTTTAACGCATGATTCACCGTGGGTACAATGTTTTGTTGATGCGCTCTGGAGGCCAATTCTGGTACTACTCCGCCGTATTCTTCATGTACCTTTTGGGAAGCGACAATATTGGACATCAACGTGTTGCCATGCAATACAGCAGCGCTTGTGTCGTCACAAGAGCTTTCAATAGCTAGTATATAAGGTTGTTGCTTCATGAATGCCCCAAAAATACGTCAAAGAACTGCCAAAAAGATCATCCTTAGACTTACAATAGGATTAGGAATGCTATTATGCATTGGCCTACTATCTGTGCTACTTGTGCTTTATTCTAAACCTACACAACAGTTCCTCTATAATTACTTTGCTGCCCCTTCTCTTGCTGAAATCGGGGTGACTACAAATTTTTCAGGATTCGATTATTCAGACGATACATTCAGCACTAAAGATCTAGAAATCAAAATCAATGGAACTGAAACAGCTCTCTTGTATGGAGTGTCGTTGAAGAAACTAAGATGGAAAGACGGTGGAATTTATTTGAATACCGTGACCATAGATTCTATTTATGTTGAAGCATCGGATACAGCTGCCTTATATAATTGGTATAAGGAAATTCAAAGAAAAAATACAAACGGCGGTTATCCACTAAAGACAGATTCAGTGGTCATAGATCATTTTTGTGTTAACCTTCCTATGCAACGCTTGTGGAATGGTAATTTATCCATTGCTGATCTTTCCTGGAATGACCATATATCGATTAATAAAATGGAAGGTATTGCTAGCTTCGATACCGTTCCTTTTTCCTGGTCAATCAACCATATGATTCTTGGAGACAGCAGTACATTCGAGTTGGACGCAAAAAGCCCCTTGGGGATGAATGTGGACGGCTTTGTAAGTTACAACGACCGTATAATTTCGGTCAATTTTGGGGCTGATATATCCTCCGATTTCAACTCAAAATGGATACCTGAAGAATGGCGCGTTTATTTCCGTGGTCTATCTCTAGATGTCAGAGCAAATGGTGAATCATTCTCTTCCTTTAAAGCGCGAATTGAATTTGCTCAAGAATCATTAGAAGGTAGTGCTACAGTCACGCGAAGTTTCAATGATTATGGAATCTATGGGTCCATAGATCTCAATGACCAAGCCTACAATTATTCTAATTTACCTGAATGGTTAAAAAATGAAACTTGGCAAGCTTCTACAGTGGATTATAAGATACAGGGCTCTCAAGAAACGGGAAGGTTATATTACGATGTAAAGGCTAAAAAAGGATGGAACACCGCTCGTGTATGGTCTGAAGATTGGAATGAAATAGCAAGAGTTGAAGTGAATTTACCGAACTTCAGACAAGGCATTCTTAATGGAGGTTCTTTGAAAGCGGCGATTAAACCAAACCTTGAGGCACTCATAAATAATGAATCCACAGAAATTATAGGACTAGCACCGATTCTTGATTTTAACGAGTATTCAGTAAGAGGGTTTAGTTTTAATTGGAACCATAGATTAGGTCAAGATTCCATATGGTGGTCATGCCTAGACAGTTTAATGGATACGGATGGTTATTTGCTTTCGTTTGATGGATCCTGGAAATCAAAAGGAAATATAAACGCGTTAGGATTAGAGATCTTAGACCCTCTGGATACCGGACAAATTTTAAGTGCTCAATTTTCCGGAGCCATTAATAAGGAGTTTTTAGGACACCTTAACGCTCAGGACTTTCGTCTGATACGACCTACAGATTTGATTGAGATCAATTCATTAAATATTGTCCATGAAATTAATGGCGCCTCCAGGATCATAGGCATAAGCAGTAATGTTATGCAGGGTTATTTAGAAGGATCCTTTGACTGGAATGGTTTGCGAGCAATACCGGGAGTACTTTTTGAAGATTTAGCCGGTGGGCCGCCTGTAGATTGTTCGGTAAATGCAAACTTAGCATTTGAAGCGAATTCTGTTGATTGGTTGAGTCAATTACTTCATACTGGAATAGATCTGCCAGAAGGTGGCTATTTAACGGCAAGTTTTATGGATTCTAGTGATCATTGGAATTATAAACTTAATGTTCCTGAATTGAAGTTTGACGGATTGCACGTTTTCGCCATTCAAGGAACCGGGAGTAAAGAGGAACAAAGTGTTCAGGCCTCAATAACTGCTGATGCTGTTAATAGATCAAATGCTTACTTAGACAGTGTCAAACTGCGATGGGCATCACCTAACAATATGCCTCAGTTCACAGTTTCAGCTTCTGTACGGGATTCTATACCGACTAATTTTATTGCTGGAGCACAGTATTCAGAGGGAGTGATCAGACCAAAATTTGTTGACCTAGAAATAGGGGAGTACCAAGCTTCTTTACAAAACGCTGCTCCCTTATATTGGAGCCCTACGAGTATTCATACCGATAGCATAATTCTCGATGGTTCCCTTGGTACCTTGAGAATACGCGGTGGGTTTGGAGAAAAAGCAAGATTCCCTTTAAATCTATCCGTCACAAATTTCGATGCTGGCCTTATAAATTACTGGTATAGAGACCCTTCATTATCCCTTGACGGACAAATAGATGGTTATTTTAACATTCAAGAGGCCTTATTTGGACCAGAAGGTGTGGGTAGCGTACAATGGTCAAGTCTTTTGGTAAATAATGAACTACTAGGTAATTATACTAGCAATATTCGATGGTCAACAGCAGATAGAGATATTTACGTAAACAGTAAACTCATAGAAGAAGGGGATACTTATGCGAGTATTGTTGGCCACTACGATCCATATTCAGATGATCTAGATATGGTACTTGCTTTTGAAAGATTTGAAATTCATCCTTTTGAGCCAATTTTAAATAATATCCTGACTGAAACTACAGGTTCATTAAGTGGAAGTACAAGGGTAGTAGGACCCATAAAACGTTGGGAGGCAGATGGCGAATTCTACTTAGCTGACCCTCATTTCAACATACCCATTGTAGGCGCTCAGCTATCATCATCCATGATCAATTTCAGTCTAGACGAAAATAAAATTGAATTGGACTCTGCCCATTGGACGGATGGATTGAAGAATTCAGCAGCACTAACCTGGGGGGAAATTGAATATGATCGATTCTCTGCGTTTGACTTTGACCTTCATCTCCAAGCGGATAGTGCGATGGGTATGCAGCTAAATCGAGCGTATAATTCTTCATTTTTTGGAACGGGCATAATCGATGGTTCACTGAGTTTAGATGGGCCTATTGAGCAAATTCATCTTGATCTGAATGCCAAAACAAAAAGCGGGTCAGTTCTTAAGATTCCATTCGATAACCCTACCGAAGTAGAAACACCCTCTTTTTTACGTTTCGTTTCAAATGAATCTCGAATGCCTGCTGATACGATAAAGATGAGTGATCATGAGTATTTCACTACGGATATGGAGATAGAGATAGTACCCGATGCAAGGGTAGAATTGATTCTCGATGAAGTCATGGGAGATATCATCTCATCGCGAGGATCTGGTTCTATGCGTGCTAAGATTTTAGAAGACGAATCTTTCGAGTTATACGGATTGTATACGATTGCTTCCGGTGATTATCTATTTACGCTTCAAGGCATTATAAATAAACCCTTTGAATTAATCCCTGGGGGAACCATTCTTTGGTCCGGAAATTTGTACGAAGCAGAGGTGAATCTTCAAGCTAAATATACAGTGAACACGAGTCTCAAAGGCTTGGTTACGAATGCCAATTATTCTAATGAAAATGTTGATGTAGACCTTATAATCTCGTTATCTGGATCTCTAATGCAACCTGAAATAGAATTCAATATTCTTCTACCTAATAGTCCTTCTTCATACCAGCAAGAATTGGATCGCAGAATCCTGACGGCTGATGTCATGAATTATCAGGCCTTCTCATTACTCATGCTAGGTGATTTTTACCGTCAAAATTTGGGCGTTCAAGAAGGAGTTAATCTTGGAGATTCCTTCACTAGAACTACTTCTGAAGTACTCGTGAGTCAATTTGGGACATGGATCACCGCCGGGTTAGGCTCCTACGTAGATTTAGAATTAGACTATACCACTGGTAATAATCCTTATAATACATTAATCCAAAGCGGAGATGAAATCAGATTAGGCGTAAGTAAGGACTTTTTAGACGGAAGATTACGGATTAACTCATCGCTAGATGTTCCCATCGCCCAAGACGGTTCATCCACGTTGATATTGGGTGATACGCAAATTGAATACAGTATATCCAAAGACGGAAGAACAATTCTACGCGCTTTTAATAGGTCCAATAGGAACGACCCGTTACTTCAAAATACGAGTCCATATACACAAGGGGTTGGTATTCAATTTCGTAAGGACTTTGAAGGAAAATAGTTTAATTTTCCAATGCCTGTATTAAAGTTACGGCATGCGACAAATCTTGAACGTAATGATCTGGTTCAACAGTATTTGGTCTGAGTCCGTGACCTGTTTTAACACGAATGGTGGTACAACCAGCATTTTTTCCCGCTTCAATATCCCGAGGACTATCGCCAATGAGGTAGCTTCCTGCAAGGTCAATATTGAAACGTTTTGCTGCATCCAATAACATACCGGGTTTCGGTTTGCGGCACTCACAATTTATTTTGAGTTCTGGGACTTCTTCAGGAAAACCTCCATCAGGATGGTGTGGACAGTAATAAATGGCCTCAACGAACGCACCTTGACGGCCCAGTTCTGTTTCCATTTTTTTATGAATATCATCCAAGTCTGCAATGGTGCATTTACCGCGGGCTAAAACACTTTGATTGGTTACAACAATCGCCAAGAACCCCATCTTATTAATCTTTCGAATACTTTCACCCGCATGCGGATAGAGTTCAAAATCTTCAGCACGATGGATCAAGTCTGTATCGATATTTATTACGCCATCCCGATCAAGGAAGATACATCGTTGAAGATTTTTCAAATTACGTTTTGATACTTTTCCAGATGCAATGGCTTGTTCAACCTTTACCAATCTATCGGGTGTACCCATATCCTTTAAGTATTCTGAAGTATTATAAGCAAACACGTTGAGCTCTTTGTATAACCAAGGGAATATATCTCTTCCAAAATCTGCTTTTATTCCTGATTCAAGCTTAGAAAGCACTACAGGGTTAAAAATATAGGCTGCGGCATTCACTAAATTACGGTAGCGTAATCCATCAGGATGTGGTTTGGGATAGAATGCAACTACCTGTTCCTTCTCATTAACATCTAATAAATCACTATCGTAAGGGTGGTCGTTAGGATGTACGACCAGGGTAGCATCAGCTTGTTTGGATTGGTGAAAGCGGATGAGTTTTTTCAAATCCATGTTTATCATCACATCGCCATAGAGCACTAGAAACGGCTCTTTCAGCTCATTTTGAATAGCTTTTAACCCGCCAACAGTACCTAGTGGAGTTTCTTCCACGTAGTATTTAATAGAAATACCAAATGGAGCACCATCTTGAAAGTGTGCTTGAATCTGCTCATGTAAATGTCCAACTACAAGCCAAACTCTTTTAAAACCATATTCTACCAATAATTCAATCTGGTATTGCAGAATTGGCTTATCTAAAACGGGCATCATAGGTTTCGGGATATCCATTCGGATCTTGGATAATCTTGTGCCTTTTCCTCCCGCCAGAATTACAGCTGTTTCCATGGATGTAAAATATTTGAGTCAAACCTACATAATCACATGCAATTACCACAGTGCAAGGGGTAAAAGGTGCCTCGAAAAATATTTCATTTTTTTTCGTGCTAACCCTTGAAAGATTGAAATTCCCTTTTACATTTGCACTCCGCTGAGGAAACGGTCCGGTAGTTCAGTTGGTTAGAATACAAGCCTGTCACGCTTGGGGTCGCGGGTTCGAGTCCCGTCCGGATCGCTCAAAAAAACCCAAGAGCATTTGCTCTTGGGTTTTTTTATTCCACTGTATCAAGTCCTAGGAAACAAAGCCCCTTTAACTTTAGTCCAATACCAGTTACTTTTTGGGCTTTCCTCTACCTTCATGTAATTCACAATAGCGGTTGTCCTCTAACGCAGCGCGATCACATTTAGAACCACTTTTGGTCTTGTATACACATTTTCGAAAGGCTTGTTTTTTTGAGGTTTCTTTTATTGTTTTTAAAAACGGAAGATATTTCGGTCGTTCTGGTAAACAAACAGAACACGGCATTAAACCTCTCTCTAGTGCTTTTCGTTCGTCTATTTTAAATTGCCCATTCTTTAAATACCGACATCCATCGATGTGATACCGGGCACCAGAAGGATTCACGCCTCTAGTCGAATACACTATAATTTCTTGGAAATCACTAGAATCCACAATTCCTTGACCACTCGCTTTGATGCTAAATGCCATGAATAGGGCTAAAAAGCTGCATAAACTATATTTGCACTTCATGGGTTAAAATTATTGATTCTAATACAATTAACACTGAGTCAATCGTTGATTTTAAGAGTAAGATCAGAACCAAGTATGCATCAGGAATTAATACCTTAGGTTAGTGCGTAACTTTATCATTTATGAAATATTCAATCACCGCATTTATTTTAATTCTATCTATTCCTATGTCTGGCCAGTTGAATCAAGTTGATTCGAATGGATTAAAACAAGGCCGTTGGGTTAAATCGTATGAAGGTGGTAAAAAACGTTATGAAGGAAATTTTGTTAACGATATACCCGTAGGACATTTCGTATATTATTACGAAGGAGAAGGCGGCATGATGTCGGAAATTTATTATCGCGGACAGAGTGGAATTGGTCTAGCCAAAGCCTATCATCGTAATGGCGTAATCCAAGCGGAAGGGTTATATAAAGGTCAAGAAAAGGATAGCACCTGGACATACTACGATCCCAAAGGAAACATAACTCAGCGTGAGGTATATCAAGAGGGGTTATTGAATGGCAATCAAACTACGTATTACGAGAACGGCAAGATTGCGGAACGCATCACATTTGAAAAGGGCATTGAACAGGGCATCTGGTTACGAAAATGGGAAGATGGAACCATTCGTACTAAAGGTCAATATGTCAATGGATTGCTTGAAGGAGAATGTAAGTATTTTAATGGTGTAGGGGAAATCGTGGCAAAAGGAGAATATCACCATAATCTAAAACACAACACTTGGACCTATTTCGAAGACAATAAAGTCGTTAGAAAGGAAGAATACCGATACGGAACACTTGAAGGTGAAACAGTCTATGGCGAAAGCGAAGAGTGATACTACAGTAGTGGTCGGCTTAAGTGGTGGTGTTGATTCCTCTGTGACGGCCTATCTGTTGCAGCAAGAAGGCTATAAGGTTATCGGGTTGTTCATGCGTAACTGGGTGGACGAGAGCGTGACCATTCACGACGAATGTCCTTGGGTCGAGGATTCCAATGATGCCATGTTGGTGGCGGATAAATTGGGTATACCATTTCAAGTTATAGACATGAGCGCCCCATATCAAGAGCGCATCGTGGATTATATGTTCGGTGAATACGAACGAGGCCGCACCCCTAATCCGGATGTTCTTTGTAATCGAGAAATCAAATTTGACCTGTTCCTAAAGACAGCACTGTCATTGGGTGCTGATTTTGTAGCAACAGGACATTATGCGCGCAAATCTTCCGTGGAAATCAATGGCCAAACCGTATATCAATTGCTAGGAGGGAAGGACCCAAATAAAGACCAGAGTTATTTTCTATGTCAGCTTTCCCAGGACCAATTATCCAAAGCACTCTTTCCCATAGGCGAGCTGCTAAAGTCCGAAGTACGCGATATTGCACGCGAGGCAGGTTTAGCCACTGCAGAAAAGAAAGATTCGCAAGGCCTATGCTTTATAGGTAAAGTGCGCTTGCCAGATTTCCTTCAACAGAAGCTGGAACCTAAGAATGGGAATGTTTGGGAAGTGCCGAGAGAGGCATCTTTTCTACAAGAACCACGTCATACCTTGGAGGAACAAGCCAAGCCTTTCGATTTCCATCCTAAGCATTCAGAAAAAAGAGGCAGGCACCGCGGAGCACATTATTACACTGTGGGGCAGCGCAAAGGATTGAATATAGGTGGCAGTCCACTTCCGTTGTTTGTACTTGGGGTAAACACACAGTACAATGCCATCTACGTGGGACAAGGCGAGGATCACCCAGGCCTCTACCGCAAAGCATTGTTCATCACGGCTGCCGAAGAGCATTGGGTGAGACCAGACCGTAGCATGCAGCCTGGTGAAACGGCGCAGTATTCTGCACGTATTCGATACCGTCAACCTTTGGTGCCCGTAACCTTACACAAGGTTGAGGAGGGTTTGTATATGGAGTTTGAAACGCCGGAGAAGGCCATTACACCGGGCCAATTCGCTGCTTGGTACGATGGAGAAGAACTCATAGGATCAGGTATAATTGCGGAATAGGATGAAGAAATTGGGCCTTATCGCATTCCTACTGAGTACCTTGTCCCTTCATGGCCAAGACCAGCAGGCCTATTTCGTTTCCTTCACTGCGAAAGAAAACCTTTGGCAACTGCAGCAACCCACTACGTTCCTTTCCGATAGGGCGATCGCACGTCGCGAAAGACAGGGGATTACCTTAAGGCCCACTGATATCCCCGTCTCTAACATTAGAAGAGAAACCGTCGAAAACATCGTTACTTACGCGGGACATACCTCCAAATGGTTGAATGGCATATATGTCGAGGCCATACCTTCCGAACTTGCTCAAATCCAGAACCTTTCATTTGTCGCAAACGTTCAACCCATTACTGGCGGTACAGCCACGCATGGATTTTACGGGTACGCGGAGTCTCAGAATGACCAGATTAACCTAGAAGCTGTGCAGCAGAATCTGGGATATGAGCTCGATGTAATTCGAGGCGAGGGCATGCTCATTGCTGTTTTAGATGCGGGATTTGTTGGGGCCAATTCCGTCAATATCAACGACAACTTAAATATCCTCACCACGAGAAACTTCGTAGAGGGAGGTTCAGATGTCTATCAAGGATCCTCTCATGGATTCAGTGTGCTTTCTACCATGGCCGCATTCCAACCTGATTTCTATGTAGGAACTGCGCCAGAAGCCTCTTATGTTTTGATTAAAACCGAAAAAGAACTGAGTGAAACACCTGAGGAAATGTTCAACTGGATCGCTGGTGCTGAATTTGCCGATTCCATTGGTGCTGATATCATTAACAGTTCACTAGGCTACAGCACCTTTGACGATCCTGCTGACGATTACACCGTAAATGACCTCGACGGTCGCACCAGCATCATCTCCTTAGGTGCTTTAGCTGCAGCACGCACAGGAATGCTTGTAGTGACCAGCGCCGGAAACGCCGGAGGTAGCGCATGGGATAAAATTACCTTCCCGGCAGATGCAGATAGCGTGCTCACTGTAGGTAGTGTGAATCAATACGGCATGGCCAGCGCCTTTAGTTCTAGAGGTTATACAGTCGATGGGCGAGTTAAACCAAATGTATGCGCTCGAGGCGAAGGTGCTTATGTATTTCGTCCCGACGGACAATTAGCCTGGGCAAACGGCACCAGTTTCAGTTCGCCCATCATGGCAGGAGCAGCGGCTTGTCTATGGCAAACCCAACCCAATGCGACGGCCCAACAGGTCATTAAAGCACTCGAAACAAGTGCCTCACATTATTACAGCCACAATATCCGCATAGGATATGGAATCCCAAATCTTGGATTAGCCAAGCGCAGCCTTGATGTCGTGGTAGGAGGGGAAGTCCTTAGCACTTTGGTATATCCTAATCCCTTTGCAGATTACGTTGAATTGTTCCTGCCGGATGGTGAAGCCTTGAATATTGAGCTGGAATTATACGATCTGATGGATCGAAAGGTCGCAGAAGGCATCTTGGTTGGTAAACGCTATCAAACTATTTGGAGCCCTGGAGACCACGTGCCTCCTGGGATGTACATTCTAAATCTGAGAAGAGGTACGGAATTCCAACGAATACGCGTGATCAAAACCCTCTAAATCTCTTCAGATTAAAAAGCCGGTTTTAGTCGTTAAAGAACCCTTTAAGCACTGATCTTAGGCCAGCCACGGCAAGGAATACGCCAGTAGCCATAATCACCAATGAAATGGCGGTCCATGACCAATGACCGCCCGTACCTTTACCACTGAACAGGGCTGGACCTATGAATATAAAAGGGAAGGACCAAGCTAGTCTAAACAACCCCATAATGATTTTATCTTTATCACTTCTTCCCATTATTCCAAGCTTCAACGGCATCACGAACGCTGCCGTAAGTTAATAAGAGCTCCTTTGCTTCAGAGGCTTTAATGCCCAAGGCCTCAACAATCATGCGGGTACCGCGTTCTACGAGCTTGGCATTACTGAGCTGCATGTCGACCATTTTATTGCCTTGCACACGTCCTAACTGAATCATTGCGGCAGTAGAAATCATATTCAGCACTAATTTCTGGGCTGTTCCCGCTTTCATTCTTGTGGAGCCCGTAACAAATTCAGGCCCGACAACTACTTCAATAGGGTGTTCCGAGGCTTCAGCACATGCCGAGCCTTCATTACACGTAATACAGGCCGTAAGCATACCAGCTGCTCTAGCTTCTTTTAATCCGCCCACCACATAAGGGGTGGATCCACTCGCAGCGATGCCGACCAAAGTATCCAACGGAGTAGGCGAATAATCGCTTAAATCCCTCCAAGCCCCATCTAAATCGTCTTCTGCATGCTCCACCGCTTTGCGAATGGCGCTATCGCCGCCTGCGATTAAGCCAATAACTAAATCATGCGGTACACCATAAGTAGGTGGACACTCGCTGGCATCCAAAATACCTAGACGCCCTGAGGTTCCCGCACCGATGTAAAACAATCTTCCACCGCTTTTCATTCGTTCCACTAATGCCACTACGAATGTTTCAATTACTGGTATCTTTGCAACAATGGCTTGACTTATGGTCGCATCTTCTGCATTGATTCCTCGCAATATATCGCCAACGGCCATACGTTCTAGATGGTTGTAATTTGAACTTTGCTCTGTCGTTTTCATGCGTTTCGTTTCAATCGGGCCATGTAAAATCCATCATTATAAGTGGAAGGCTCTACACTTTGATCTTCAACCAATTCAAATTCAGGATGAGATTTCAAAAAGCGTTGTATTTGACGTTCATTTTCCTGAGGTAAAATACTACAAGTGGCATATACCATGGTCCCCTGAGGCTTAACCATAGTAGAGTAGGAGCTGATGATTTCTTGCTGTACGCCTTCTAAACGTTCCAAGTGTTCCGGTTCCAACTTCCATTTAGTGTCTGGTTCACGCTTGATCACGCCCGTACCAGAGCACGGAACGTCCAACAACAGATAATCTGCACTGTCTTTCAAGCCTTCTAATACTCCAGGCTCTTCCCATGCCTTAGTCTCCACGATGTCCAAACCGCTTCGTTGCGTACGCTTGAGCAGTTCCCCAAGCTTCCTACCTTCGACATCCATGGCAATTAATCGACCCTGGTTGTTCATCAGCATTCCCAGGTGCAATGTTTTTCCACCAGCTCCGGCACAAGCATCAATGACTGTCGCACCAGGTTGAGGTTGTAAATAAGGGGCAATACTTTGTGATCCTGCATCTTGTACTTCAAACCATCCTTCTTGAAAGGACTGAATGTGATTCAACCGTGGACGTCCTTCTATGTAGTAAGCACCTTTAAATGTGGGGTGTTCGTATAAGGTAATTCCATGATCTTCAAGAGATTCAGTCACCTGTTCCACACTTGCTTTTAAGGTGTTTATACGCAGGTTGACGGTGTTTGGGATATTCATTGCCGCAGCGATTCGAGACCATTTCTCAGGGCCCAACTGTTCTTCTGCAACGGCCGAAAACCATGGCGCATAACTTTCCTTCGTGGCAACATTGTCGATGGTTTCCATTCGTTTAGCGACATCTATATCGCGAATAGCATCGAATTTTGGCCAATCTGGAAGAATGCCTCCACGCCACATCCAATACACGCCAAAAAGCTTCTGAAGATCTTTTCTTTTTGTACTGGGCTCTTGTTCGAGAATGGCCCATAAAAGCCCCCACCAGCGCACCATTTCATAAGTATGCTCGGCTACAAAACTACGGTCTCGGGATCCCCACTTCTTGTTCTGGCGCAGAATCCGCTCGACTACCTTATCCGCATATATCCCTTTCCCAAAGGTGATTTCTAAGGCTTCTAGAACCCCAGCAACGGTATTCGGAAACAACCTTTGGGTATGAATGGACATTTAAAGGGCAGGGTATTGCTGTGGATTTCGTTCGTGCATTAACCCATAGATGCGCTCTACCATATCGTCCACGCTTGGTTTCGAGAAATAATCTCCATCGGATGCGAAGGCAGGTCGGTGATCTTTAGAGGTAATGGTCATAGGCGCCGCATCAAGATATTCGTAGGCTCCTTGATCTTCCAATACTTGTTGCATCAGGAAAGCACTGGCACCACCACGAACATCTTCGTCAAGCACTACTAAGGCATTGGTCTTACGAACACTCGCAGCCACTTCATGCTCTAAATCGAAAGGAATAAGGGACTGTGCATCAATAAGTTCAACACTTATACCTAAAGTGGCTAATTCATCGCAAGCCGCCTGCGCTAAGACACAGTTACTGCCGTAGGTCAATAAGGTTAGATCTAAGCCTTCTTGCAATACCTCGACCGCTCCAATTGGTGTAGTATAATCCCCTAAATTCTTCGGCAATGATTCTTTTCTTCGGTAGCCATTCAAGCATTCTACCACAAGGGCAGGTGTTTCGAGCTCCATCAATTTGTTGTAGAAACCAGCGGCTTGCACCATATTGCGAGGTACTAACACATACATTCCCTTAATAGAGTTGATAATCGTACCCATAGGAGAGCCTGAATGCCAAATACCTTCTAGTCTATGACCGCGAGTTCTCACAATAGTTGGAGCCATTTGACCTCCAACAGTTCTGTAGTGCACTGTAGCTAAATCATCAGACATAATCTGAAGGGCGTACAATAAATAATCCAGGTACTGGATCTCGGCAATGGGGCGTAAACCTCTCATGGCCAATCCTATTCCTTGACCCATAATAGTGGCTTCACGAATACCTGCATCGGAAACACGGGTCTTTCCGTATTTCGCCTGCATACCTTCTAACCCCTGGTTTACATCGCCAATCTTTCCCGAATCTTCACCAAAGACCATGGCCTGAGGATGTTTCGCGAAGAGTGCATCAAAATTATCTCTAATCACTATTCGCGCATCCACCTGTTCCGCATTCTCGACATCAGGGGCAACATATTCGAGGAGCTTTTCCTCATCGTTTGGATTGTAGAGATGTGAACTGTATCGATGTTCCTGTTCTGCAGTGGCCGAAGCTAACCATGCCTTTAGTGGGGTAGTATCTATAGCAGCATCACTGTTCACCAAACGTACGGCCTTACGCACGGCACGTATGGACATCGCCACATCAAGATCTTGCTGGGCTTCTAATTCCTGAATGAGATTAGTAGTAAAAATACCTTTCTCACCTTTTTGCTGAATGCCTTTCAGTAGAGATAAGGCTTCGCTATGAAGTTGTTTAGGTAAACTTTGGAATATATTCCACGCTTCCTTTTTTCCTTCTCTAGAGGCCTTTTTTGCCTCTTGAGTTACTTCGTCTAATTCATCCTGAGTCGCAATGCCACGATCCACGATCCACTGTCCAAACTTCAGGATACAATCATGGTCCTTTTCCCATTGCAAACGCTCTGGGGATTTGTAGCGCTCGTGAGAACCGGATGTACTATGACCTTGAGGTTGCGTCATGCCCTTGACGTGAATCATCACAGGTACATGTTCTTCTCTAGCCACTTTCGATGCGCGCAAGAAGGTTTTGATAAGCTCTGGATAATCCCATGCCTGTACAATAAAAATGTCGTACCCTTTACCTTGTTGGTCGCGCTGAAATCCTTTAAGAATGGCACTGATGTCCTCTTTAGTGGTTTGGTATTCAGCTCCTACGGAAATACCGTATTCATCATCCCAAACAGAAATTACCATAGGGACTTGCAATACCCCAGCGGCATTAATGGTCTCAAAAAACAATCCTTCTGATGTGGAGGCATTTCCTATGGTACCCCAAGCCACTTCGTTTCCGTTATTAGAGAACTTTTTAGAACCGTCGAAAGAAACTTCTTTATACACCTTCGATGCCTGTGCTAGACCAAGAAGTCTAGGCATCTGCCCCGCGGTAGGACTAATATCGGAAGAACTATTGTATTGTTTGGTAAGATCAACCCATTGGCCATGTTCATCCAATGAACGTGTAGCAAAATGACCGTTCATTTGCCTACCACCGGCCATGGGCTCAACCTTAGTGTCGGTTACAGCATATAGGGAGGTAAAGAAGGACGTGGCGTCCATTTCTCCTAAGGCCATCATAAAGGTTTGATCACGATAATAACCAGAACGGAAATCACCTTTTTGGAATGCTTTCGCCCAAGCAATTTGGGCCAATTCTTTTCCGGCACCAAAAATGCCAAACTTTGCCTTACCAGTAAGTACTTCACGTCGTCCCATTAAGGAACATTCTCTGGACATAGTCGCAATGCGATAGTCTTCAAGAACTTGAGCCTTGTACTCCTGATAACTTATTTCTTTGGTATGTTTCTCTGTCATGTGATAGGGTAGACATTAGTCCCCACAAATATACGACAGAATGAGGGCTACATTATTCGCTTGAAAACGAACAATACGAAAAGAGTAATTACGACGAAAAGAAGCACTTGAATTCCTCCACTTCGATAATGAACCTTATGCAGCTTTAGATCTTTTCGGTAGCTATAGATCAGGTAAGACACAAAGACAACAGCAAATATTATTGCAAAAATCCAATGTCCCGAAGTAATGTTTTCCATGTTGTAAATTTACGTCTCATTCAATCATTTTTTAGCCTCTTATGAAGAAACAATTGGACCATGTGGAAAAATTCCATGATACATTCGGAATCACCAATAAATACCAACCTAAAGCTGTTGTTGGTGAGGATATCATTGCCCTCCGCCATAGATTAATGTCGGAAGAAAACGAAGAGTATTTGGAGGCTGCAAAGGCTGGCGACCTTGTGGAAGTGGCAGATGCCCTAGGGGATATGATGTACATCTTGTGTGGAACTATTTTAAGCCACGGCATGCAAAATATCATTGAAGAGATCTTCGAAGAAATTCAAGCCAGTAACATGAGTAAACTAGGGGCTGACGGCAAACCGATTTACAGAGAAGATGGAAAAGTGATGAAAGGCCCGAATTATTTTAAGCCTAATATTAGCGCCATCATAGACGATCACCTCAAGGCCTAAGACTTGACTTTGACGGTTTCAAATCAAAATTTGGCTTGCAACCATCTAACCACATAGGCTCGCCGTCTTGAATAGGACGATAAGTAGCTTGAACATCCTTCGCCATGCGTATACTACTTACATTACCTTCGTTAAAATTCAGTTGAAGCCAAGAACAAGTGCTGTTGTTTAGCCCAATGGCCTTGCCCTCATTTACATTGTGAAAGTAGTTTTGTGCATTACCGTCAAGCCTAATGGTTTGTAACTGACCGTCCTCAAAATTTCCTCGAAGGTATTTACCAGTGGTTTGATTAAAATAGATGGAATCGTCTGTTTGACTTGAGATACGGACTAAACCCACCATGAATAGACTGTCTAAACGATCCTCATTCAATAACAATGCAGCGGAATCAGCAGCAAATTGACTCTTATCGCTCCAAAGAATAGGTGAGGGGTAAAGGGCTAATTCTTCCTTGCCCTCGTTGTAATTAAAATTAGGGCTTATCCCTTGAAAATCAGAACTAAAGAACTGTGTATTATTCCTCAACACAACGTTTTTATACCCCAAGTAATCTTCTCGGATGTGTAATGTGTCGCCTTTGGAATACAGAGTATCCCCATCCATTTCTTGACGATAATACACAGGGGAATATGCATCTACGAAAACAGGTGATTTAAAATATTCAATGTACTGGCCTTCCAAAACAAAGCCTTGGGTTGTATCGGCTACTAGACCTTGACCTTGAAGTTCTCCGCTATTTGCTTTGAGATTGTAGGTGAGGGTCGAGGCTTTAATGAATTGGCCAGGAGAAATCATGGAGGCGCCCCCTTCAAGACGCAAAAGCGTTTGATCTACTTCATAAGTGCCTTGTTGACAATACAATGTGGTGCTGTCTCTTACCATCTTTGTGGGACCCGCAAAATTGTAGAGGTTACGTTTGGGATAATACAATAATGTATCAGTATTCATTAAGAAGGATGAATCAACGGCAATCACATCACCACGTAATTTCACCAAATCAATATCAGTGTTGTAACTTCCTATATCAGAGGTTAATAAAAGCGTCTTACGTTCCAGTGTAGAGCGCGTTAAATAATAAGCAGTGGCATTATTTCGATCGTAGCGAAGAACAGTAGTGGCTAATCGCGAGGAGGGCGTTTTGAGAATGACCTCCTTTTTTATCGTAAAAACACGTTCATCACCTGAATAAAACAACTCTTTTCCATTGATAAGGACAGTGTCAGATTGAATAATGCGAACATTACCATAAGCCTCAAATGTATTCTCTGGTTGTTGTAATACTGCCGAATCGCAGTACATATAGGCTACATCATGTTTCAAACCGACATTGCCTCTTAGGTAGTAGGTCCTATTATTCCTTTTGCCCTTGGCGATATCCGTAATATCGCTGCTGAGAATTTGAATTTTTGTTTGCCCCCAACCGGAAATAGCGGTGGAGAGAAAAAGGGCCACACAAAGTTGTATGGCCTGTCTCATTAATTCCTGTGTATTGTTTGTGCACGATCTGGACCTACGCTGACCAACGAAATGGGCACTCCTACTTCCTTTTCTATAAAGGAGATGTATGACTTAAACGTATCTGGGAATTCATCTTCAGAAGTCATTTGCATCAAATCTTCATCCCAGCCGGGAACCTCAGTGAAAATAGGTTCTATTAAATCATCTTGGAGCTTATAGGGTAGGTGATCAATAATCTCTCCTTTGTATCTATATGCAGTACAAATCTTTAAATTACCTATGCCTGATAGAACATCTCCTTTCATCATCATCAATTCTGTAACGCCGTTGATGTTGATAGCGTATTTAAGGGCAGGTAAATCGAGCCAACCACAGCGCCGAGGTCGACCAGTAGTCGCACCAAACTCATGCCCATTAGCTTGAATAGTCTCTCCCGTAGTATCAAAGAGCTCCGTGGGAAAGGGACCGCTTCCGACCCGAGTACAGTAGGCCTTGAAAATACCATAGACACGTTTTATAGTGTTCGGCGCAATACCCATACCTGTACAAGCACCGGCGCAAGTAGTATTTGAAGAGGTAACAAATGGATAAGATCCAAAATCAATATCCAATAAAGTTCCTTGAGCGCCTTCTGCTAGTATCGTTTTACCAGCATCTAAATTTGAATGGAAATAAGGCTCACTGTCAATGATATCTAACGAACGTAAATATTCTATTGCCTCGAACCAAGTAGGTTCAAGTTCATTTAGGTTATACTCGAAACCTGCATAACCCGTGAGTAATTGTTTGTGCTTAGAGACCAATTGGTCGTATAATTCCTGGAAATTATCAAGCTGAATATCTCCAACACGTAAGCCATTCCTGCCTGTTTTGTCCATGTAAGTAGGACCTATACCTTTTAACGTAGATCCTATTTTCTTTTTGCCTTTCGCACTCTCGCTAGCAGCATCAAGAAGACGGTGAGTAGGCAAAATCAAATGTGCTTTACGCGAAATTTTCAGTCTTTGAAGTACATCTGGTTCTTGAGCAATAAGCTTGTCCAATTCCCCTTTAAAAATGACGGGATCGATAACCACTCCATTGCCTACAACATTCATCACATTATGGTGAAAAACCCCGGATGGAATGGTGTGAAGAACGTGCTTCTTCCCTTCAAATTCAAGCGTATGTCCGGCATTAGGACCTCCCTGAAATCTAGCAATGATATCGTATTTTTTTGTCAATACATCGACAATTTTACCTTTGCCTTCATCACCCCATTGGAGCCCGAGCAGCACATCTACAGCCATATTTAGTTATTGTTAGAAGGTTTGCGTTTAGCATAAAAGTATAGGCTGTGGCTTTCTACTTCAACACCAAATAAATCTTCAATGGTTTGTTTAATATTTTGAATTCTAGGATCACAAAATTCGAATACTTCACCAGTATCTGTTAAAATCACATGATCGTGTTGTTTGTTGAAGTATGATTTTTCGTAGAAACTCTGGTTTTGGCCAAACTGATGCTTCCTAACCAATCCACAGGTAATCAATAATTCTATGGTATTGTACAAGGTGGCGCGAGAAACCCTGTAGTTTTTGTTTTTCATGTTAAGGTATAGGGTTTCCACATCGAAATGATCGTCATTTTCATAGACCTCTTTCAAAATAGCGAAGCGCTCCGGTGTTTTCCTTTGGTTGTTCTCTTCCAAATAGTTTCCGAACACTTCCTTAACCTTCTCGTATGCCTCTTTTGTACCCATGAGAATTAAAGCACTAAAATACGTCGATTCAGGTGAATTTACCTACCCTGGAGACCGTACTAATACCTTCTAATTGTTTAATATTTGTGATCGTATCCGTTAAGGCCACTTTATCCGCGACTTCAATGGTAACTTGACCTGTGAATAAACCGTCGTCAACAGCAAAAGAAATAGCCTTTATATTTAAGCTTAGTTCATTTGAAATGACTTTTGTGACGTCATTCACTAGGCCTAATCTATCCATCCCTTCAATTAAAAGGTTTATAGTAGCAAAACTGCCTTTTTTGTCAATCCATTTAGCTTTTAGCGTTCTATTTGCAAATCGACTTTGAAGCAATACAGCGTTCGGACAATCATCACGATGAACTTTCAATCCATCAGCCGTCGTTACAAATCCAAACACACGATCTCCTGGTATTGGATTGCAACATTTAGCTAAGGTGTATTCCATTTCGTGCTCATCTGTACCAAAGACAAGCATGAGGTCTTTTTTCTCCACCTTTGAAAGTGGCTTCTGCTTAGCATAAGAGCTCTTTACTATTCTACGCTTAAAGTAATTTACGAGACCCGCTGTTTCCCTAGCATATTCGCGAAGCTTTTTATTGTCTATAACTCCTAATCCAACCTTGTAAAACAGTTCGTCGGGGTTTTTTAAACCAAAAAAATTAACAAGCTTTTGAATGTTACTATGCGTGGCCTTGAGTTTGAGCACCTTCAGTTTTCGTTCAAGCGTAATCTGACCTTGACCAGTGATTAGTTGTTTTTCTTTCTTCAGACTTTGACGAATGCGCTGTTTTGCTTTTCCTGTTTTCACAAAACTCAACCAATCTTCTTTGGGCTCTTGCTTAAGAGAAGTTAATACTTCAATTTGATCACCAGATTTTAATGGAGAACTGAGCGGAACTAATTTACCATTCACCTTTGTTCCCAAGCAATGAGCGCCAACTTCACTATGCACGTCAAAAGCAAAGTCCAAAGCTGTGGCCCCCTTTGGTAAGGTAACCATTTCACCCCTAGGTGTAAAGACGAAAATCTCTGAGGAAAAGAGGTTCATCTTAAAACTATCGATGAAATCTTCGCTGTCGTTGTCTGGATTATCTAGAAATTCTCGAATTCTACGCAGCCAGGAATCTAGTTGATTACTGCCCGAGCTATCTTCTTTATACTTCCAATGAGCTGCAAATCCGTTCTCAGCAATATCATCCATACGTTTGGTGCGAATCTGAACTTCTACCCAGTGACCATCTGGGCCCATCACAGTTGAATGAAGACTTTCATAACCATTGCTTTTGGGCGAGGATATCCAATCTCTCAAACGGTTTGGATTTGGACTGTAGTTTTCAGTAACTACAGAATATGCCTTCCAACAATCAGATTTTTCATTTGCTAGCGTTGAGTCTAAAATGATTCTAATGGCGTATTTATCATAAACCTCATCAAACGAAACTTGCTGATTGCGCATTTTACGACGGATGGAAAAAATACTCTTTGTACGTTTTTTTACCTCAAATTTCAATCCCGCCTTTTTCAATTCGCCACTTATGGTTCGAGTGAATTTGTTCAAGTACTTAAAATCCTTGTTGACAAGCTCTTCCATTTTATTCGAAAGCTCATCAAACATCTCGGGCTCAGTATATTTTAGACTGATATCTTCTAGTTCTGTTTTTATTCGAAACAGCCCTAAGCGATGGGCCAGAGGAGCATAAATAAAGAGCGTTTCTGAGGCAATTTTCAACTGTTTGTGTGCGGGCATTCCTTGCATCGTTCGCATATTGTGCAAACGATCGGCAAGTTTTATAAGAATGACACGAACATCGTCAGAAATCGTCAACAACATTTTACGGTAGTTCTCTAATTGCATGCTGCTCTCCATGCTAACTACCCCAGAAATCTTCGTTAGACCATCAATTAACCGAGCTATGTTCGGATTGAACATGTTTTCAATATCCTCCAGTGTATAATCAGAGTCCTCCACTACATCATGCATAAGGGCAGTGGCAATACTGGTGGGACCCAATCCAATTTCGGTAGCCACAATTTGTGCAACGGAAATGGGATGAGTGATATAGGGCTCACCTGATTTTCGGCGAACACCTTTATGAGCATCTTTAGCTAATTGAAATGCACGAGTAATGAGTTGATTGTCTGCTTCCTCAGTTTTATACTCAATGCTATTGAGTAAATCCTTGAAGGCGCCCTCTACCAATTTTTGATCTCTATCCTCGTTTACGGTCATCTTTTAGTCAATTAAAAATATTGTAGGCCGCTTGTGCAAGTCAACGTGTTCGTTTCGCCATTGAGCAATGGTCTTAGTAGCAATAAACTCTGTATCTAAGGTAATATCTACAGCGATACAAAGCTTGGTATCAGGATGCAAAGTTGAGGCCAATTCTTCCATCAACTTGTTGTTGCGGTATGGTGTTTCCATGAAAATCTGCGTAATGCCATCTTTACAATCTTTAATCATGGCCTGAAATACACGCTTCCTGATGGGCTTATCAAAAGGTAAGTATCCTCTAAATGTGAACTGTTGTCCATTGAATCCACTGGCCATCAGGGCCAATAGAATAGAGGAGGGGCCCACTAATGGAACTACTCGTAATCCCTTTCTATGAGCAATACTCACTATTTCTGAGCCAGGATCTGCGACACAGGGCACACCAGCTTCAGAAATAATACCGACATCCTCACCTAGTTCTACGGGTTTCAGAAACAAGGGTAAATCTAATGGATCGGTTTGTTTATCAATGATCTCAAATCTCAATTCTTTTTGGTTCTTATCCGGATGGATACCTTTAATGAAAGCTCGAGCAGTTCTTTCGTTTTCTACAATGAAGTAGGAAAGTCTCCGTAATGTGTCTTGGACATCTTTTGGTAAAACTTTGTCGCCAGAAGTTGGCCCCAGAGTATTGGGTATTAAATAAATAGTCCCTTTCATGTGTTCTTTTCTAAGAAGGCGTCAATGGCTTCTTCCAACATCCCAAATACATGTGAAAAACCACTCTGACCTCCAGTGTAAGGATCTGGAACTTGAATATTTTTTCCGGGTTCTACTTCATTCATTATCAATCGAATTTTACTTTTCAACCCCTCTTCTGGCGCCATTTTACACAAGTTGGAATAATTCGAAGAATCCATGGCGAATATGATATCAAAGTCGTAAAAATCTTGAGCTCGAACTGAACGAGAATGTTGATGATCTATATTGATATTATTCTTTTTTGCTTCTAGTATAGACCTAGTATCTGGGCGCTCACCTTCATGCCATGAAGAAGTGCCTGCTGAATCCACAATCCAACCTTCAGGCAGCTTGGATTCTAAAATTCCGTGTGCAAGGGGGGACCGGCAAATATTCCCGAGACAAACCATTAAAATTCTCATAACAAAAAAGAGTCAGTACCCGAAGATACTGACTCTATTTAGCATTCGCTCGTATTTAATTATGATAAAGTCAATCGTTTCTGTAGATCTTCGACATAAGTTCTAAAACGCTTGTCCGTTTCTCGAAGATTATTAACGGTTCTACAGGCGTGAAGTACGGTCGCATGATCCTTATTTCCACATTGTTGGCCTATGGATGCAAGACTATTTTTAGTTAACTGCTTAGAGAAGTACATAGACAATTGACGCGCTTGTACAATTTCGCGTTTACGTGTCTTACTCTTGAGTAATTCAAGAGGCATATCAAAATAATCACAGACCACCTTTTGAATGAAATCAATAGATATCTCTCTAGTTGTGCTCTTCACAAACTTATCTACCATGGATTTAACTAATTCCATGGTAATCTGTTTCTTATTCAGACTACTTTGCGCCAGGATAGAAATTAAGGCCCCTTCTAATTCACGGATATTTGAATTAATGGCGTAGGCTATGTATTCAATAATTTCTTGATCAATCTCTATACCGTCGTTATATAGTTTCTTTACTAGAATAGCTACACGCGTTTCAAGATCTGGTTTTTGCAAATCTGCGCTCAAGCCCCATTTAAAACGACTCAACAAGCGCTGCTCCATACCTTGAAGCTCGACAGGGGCTCTATCCGAAGTTAAAATGATTTGATTACCATTCTGGTGCAAGTGGTTGAAAATCTCAAAGAATACATCTTGGGTTTTTTCTTTACCTGAAAAGCTTTGAACATCATCTATGATTAATACATCTATCATTTGATAGAAATGCACAAAATCATTCTTGGTGTTATTTCTGATGCTATCTATGAATTGCTGAGTAAACTTCTCAGCACTAACATACAGGACAGTCTTCTCCGGATAATTATCTTTAATTTCAACGCCTATGGCATGTGCAAGATGGGTCTTACCTAGACCTACACCTCCGTAGAGCATTAAAGGATTAAAGGATGTACCTCCTGGATTCTTAGATACTGCAAATCCTGCGCTACGTGCCAATCTGTTACAATCGCCTTCGATGAAATTATCGAAGTTATAGCTCGGATTGAGTTGACTATCAATATTCAATTTCTGAAGTCCAGGAATCACGAAAGGATTCTTGATACCCTTATCATTGCCAATTTTCATTGGCATATGGACAGATTGAGGGCTAAGCTTTTTACGGCCTGCACTAGGCAATTTCATGGTAGGAGGAGTAGCATTATCATATGCATTCTCCAATACTATGCTGTATACCAATTTTGCATTTTCGCCCATGCACTTGGTGATGGCTGATTTAAGCAGCTGGATGTAGTTTTCCTCTAGGTATTCATAGAAGAACTTAGAGGGAACCTGAACAGTTAATACGTTCCCTTGAATCTTGAGTGGTTTGATCGGTTCAAACCAAGTTGCAAAACATTGTTCATCTACGTTATCATTAATGAATTGAAGGGTATCTTTCCAAACAGCGTTAACGCTTTTATCCATGGTCAAAAATCTCTTATCGAAGGCCGTTCATTCCTTCGTTAGTCATTGATTAAACAAAAATCTATGTGGGCGGCAAAAATGGCGGTGAGTGAGGCCTCCATGACTTGCATTACAAATGTGTTTATAAATTCCCTTTTAAAAAAATTTTTAGAGGGTTGTGTTAATAAAAAGTTTTTGCTAAGGGGGCGGCTATATATCTGTTAATCAGCTATTTAAATAATTGACCAAAAATTTTAGGTATAAATTACTGCTACCCAGCCGTATTGTGCATAAATAGTACACTCAGAATAATTTATACTAATGAAAAGCAACTTCAAAAACGGTTACTTTGATTCTTAGAATGGAACTAAATTTTTCAAATATTACAGAATTTCGACCCCGATATTCAGAGACGGATCAGATGGGAGTCGTTTACTATGGAAACTACGCCTCTTATTTTGAAGTGGGCCGGGTAGAATTGCTCCGTCAAATAGGAATGACCTACGCAAAAATGGAAGAGACTGGGACTATGCTCCCTGTGGTGCATATGAGTATCGATTTTAAGCGTGGTGCGAAGTACGACGAGCAAATCTTTTTGGAAACCAAATTGATCGAGCTCCCTACGAGGAAGATATCATTTTACCACCACCTTCGAGATGGGTCAGGTAATACACTAGTTACCGGTAAAGTAGTCCTTGTTTTTTGTGATACAAAAACCTTCAAGCCCAAGAGTTGTCCTTCGGATTTAGAAGCACTGCTTAAGGCACTTTAAAGGATATCACTTCACCCGAATCAAGGGTTACAACAATCATAATCACTTGATTATCATTGATTAATAGTGATTCCGCAGTGCTTGTTGTTCGTAATAGTTGACCTGCAGTATTGAATAAACTCACACTCATTTCAGTAGCCGTTATAGGTTTCAACAACCACCCATCTTCCGTATGGTATAATTGGCAACTCTTTGATTCCGCTAGTTCCTTAATATCGTTCTGATTAAGGATGTTTTTTGGCGCCCCAAAGCTCTGCTGAATCTGTGATTGATAAGATCCGCCAGTAATTAATGAATCTGCAAAAAGTATGTTTTGAGCAATTTTTCTCAATCCCTGGTTCGGCATTAACATGTGTACTGCTTCCAAAATGATTTGGTCTGCAACTGCAGGATGAACCCCCGTAGCACTGGAAAACTCAAGCATGGCACTAGATATCAAATCTGTGTGTTGGTAGATATTAGAGAAGAATATCGTATTGTAATTCTTGGATCCATCATAACTGATGGAGCGTCCGTTCCAGAACGTATTGTTCCCGTCCCAATCAAATACTCGAGTACTAGTTATGCCTAGTCGGCGACCGTAGCGTTCCGCAAAGTAATCTCCGAAGGCCTCATCAAACGTGCGTCTTTCCGTACCTGAATTTGTGTTAGGCGCTGCTCCATGAGATATGGCATGACTCAACTCATGGATGATCACATCAGCATCTTCTGCATCATCGACACCACCTTCACCAAAATACAGGCGGGGAGGGTTGTACCCAAAGTTGAACATACTTTGGTCCTGACCATTTAGCGCTTGTGGATCCACATGAATGGCATAGTTCAATACACTATCATATCCCAAGCTATCTAGGTATTGGTTCCAAAGCGTAATGTGGTAGACGACCATCACTTGTTCAAAGGCATCGTCAGAACGGCTGGCCATCCATTGTGAGGCATTGGTACTAGGGGCAATATACGGGGCATCAAAATCCACTACCTTGAGGTATTGATTCTCCAGCATAGCACCACCTGCATTGGTATTAACCGTAATGCTATCTATGATGGCCAAGGAATCTAAAACGCTTCCATTCCCATCGTTCATGTCCACATAGCTTCCGCCATAACTATATCCGAACGGGGTGAGGGGATCTGGATTAAATACTCGAACGGCAACGGTAGTATCAAGGGCATGTGCGGTGAGATCACGTCGTTCTAGTATGTTTCCATTCTGAGAAATGACCAACTCGTGTTGTGATCCCGAAAGAACGGTATCTACTTCCACAGACTTCCAAGTATTATCGGCATATAACAATGCGGGACCTTGAGGAGAAGCAGGTAATTGGTCCAACATTTCAATAGAAATGCTTCTCCATGACTTCAACTTTTGACCAGTGAAGGATCTTGCCTCCAAATATTGCCCGTCAACAATCGCCAAACCTTTGTATTCTATGGCATACCGCTCATAGGTAGCGAATGGCGTCTTTTTCGTGAAGGTATGACGGTATGCTACGCCTGGGTGATTTTGCGCGAAAGTGGCGCTACAGATCAGCGCGAACAGTAAGGAGGTGATTGGCTTCAAGTTGACCTTTGATTTCTTCGAAATTACTTCTTATTACCGAGATATGGTAGGTCAACGTTGCCTCTTGATTGCGCTCGATTATTTCGACTGCAGGGGATTGACAGATGCGCTCCACGAAGGAGATTTGATCATAGCCAAACCTAATGCTCATGGGCCAAGTCAGTTTGCATTTCAATATAGGCGCGCTAACTATAACAGCCCGAGTAGCATCACCATAGGCAGAAATCAATCCAGAAACACCAAGTTTTGTACCTCCGAAATACCGAACCACAACCACTGCTACATTGTACAATTCACCGGATACCAGCGCTCTGAGTATGGGCGCACCGGCGGTATTAGAGGGCTCACCGTCGTCTGAAGAACGTTCCAACAGGCCGTCTGGGTCAATCCTGTAGGCCCAACAATGATGATTTGCCTTGGGCTCTTGTGCTTTGATAAGGGCCAATTGGTTGAAAAAGCTCTCCGTTGATTGCACCGGAAGCATGTAAGCCTTGAATACACTGCCTTTCTCTTTGATATCTGCAACACAAGGCTCTGTTATAGTACGAAAACTATCCAAAGCGCTTGTTGTATTGGTCAGAACCCAACATTGTGGTGGAATTCGGATGTATTGAAATGGCCGGTATCCCTTGGCCTAAGGATTCAGCACTAACGTATTCGTGGCATTCGTCTACGAGGTTCGCGCGGACGAAGGAAGATTGCATGGTGGGACCGCCTTCGACCAATACGCTATACACCCCATGCTCGAGGAGTTTAGGCAGCCAATAAGCCACATCTCTTGGATCTGCTTGAATGCAATCAAATCCTGGGATTACTTGTTGGGTTACGATCAATGGGGAACTTTCTAATGCTGATAATTCCTTGGGTCCAATTGTTAAAGAACTCGATCCTACGATAATTGGCCGCGGCGCTTTACCTCCAAAATGCCTGAGGTTCAACTTAGGTCGGTCCAATACTAGCGTTTTCGCGCTAATGAGTATGCCGTCGTACTCAGCCCTTAATCTGTGGGTATTAATGGCCGCTAAGGGACCAGATATAGATGCAGCCGGCATTTCAGCACTTTCTCGAATATGATCTACGTATCCGTCTTGTGAACGCGCCCATTTTAAAGCGATATAAGGCCTCTTTTTCAAGAAGTTAGTGAAGAACACCTTATTCAGTGATTCAAACGCTTCAGGGGCTTCATACGTATCTACTTGGACACCGTGTTGTTCGAGGTAAGCTTTGCCGCGACCTGCAACTAAGGGATTGGGGTCCAAACATCCGATCACCACTCGTTTGACATTACATTCTACAAGAAGATGACTGCAGGGTGGTGTTTTACCGAAATGAGAACAGGGTTCAAGACTGCAGTAAACGGTAGATTCGGGGAGTAACGATGGGTCTTTCACAGATCGGATGGCCATCACTTCCGCGTGGGGTTCGCCGGCGCGGTGGTGGTAGCCCTCGCCAATTATTCGATCGTTGTGTACGACCACAGCACCCACCAACGGGTTAGGAGCGGTGTTGCCGCGAGCATAATTGGCCAATTGTAAGCAACGTGTGAGAAACTTGCGATCTGACATGTAACAAAGGTAGGTTAGTGTGGCTATTTTCGATAACTATGAAATCACTTTCGACATACAGAAACGCGGCGTTGTCCGCACTCGCTGACTTCTATGACGAGCGGGAGGCGCAAAACGTGGTTTCATACTGGTTTGAGCAACGCTTGGGGCTTAGTCGAGCGGATTTCGTTTTGAAGCTAGAAGAGCCTATTGATTTCCCAAGTTACGAGGAGGATTTATCTCGCCTACAGCAACATGAACCGGTACAATATGTATGCGGTCGTGCTCCATTCTTGGACTTTTGGCTTGAGGTGAGTAGGGATACGTTAATTCCGAGACCCGAGACAGAAGAATTGGTCCATTGGGTCCTAAATACTCTGCCACCGCAAAAACTCACCTTATTAGATGTGGGCACAGGCAGTGGAGCCATAGCTATTGCCCTCAAACGTGCTCGACCAGATTGTACGGTCATTGCCATAGATGTTGATCCTAATGTCCTTGATGTCGCCCGCCGTAATGCAATTAAATGTGGAGCAACCATAGAATTTATCCAAGTTGATGTATTGGCGCAACCCTTACCGACAGCAGATATGATCATTAGCAATCCACCGTATATCCCGTCGATGGAGTGTAATTCGATGGAACAGCATGTTATTGATCACGAACCGGGTTTAGCGCTGTTTGTGCCAGATAATGATCCACTGTTGTTTTACCGAATTATTGCCCAGCAGACGTCCACGGTTTTCTTTGAAATCCACATGGAATTTGGCAAGGAAATGCGGGAGATGTTGGCTAAATTTGGGTTCGATCGAATAGAACTACGGAAGGACCTGCAAGGGCGCGACCGAATGATATTAGCACAGCGATGAATCCACAAGAACGTATTGCCGACCTTAGAACTGCGCTCCATGAGCACAACCACAGGTACTACATACTGGATCAACCCACTATTTCAGATTTTGAATTTGACCAATTACTCAAGGAATTAGATCAACTCGAGCGCCAGTTCCCTGAGTTCTACGACGAAAACAGCCCAACCATGCGTGTGGGCGGAAGTGTCGTGAAGTCCTTCCACACAGTGGTGCACCAATATCCTATGTTGTCTTTGGGCAATACCTATAATTGGGATGAGTTGGCCGATTGGATTGGGCGCGTCGAGAAATTGGCCCCAGAATCAACCTTCGTTTGTGAACTCAAATATGATGGTGTTGCTATTGGCATTCGATACGAGCAAGGCAAACTCGTCCAAGCAGTGACTAGGGGAGACGGTACTCAAGGAGATGATATTACCACCAACGTGCGCACCATTAAAAGTGTGCCTTTACAGCTAAATGGCCCAGCACCTGAGCGTTTTGAAATTCGCGGGGAAATTTTGTTGCCACATGCCGCTTTTGAACGTTTGAATGCATCGAGACGGGCGGAAGGTCAGCCTGAATTTGCAAATCCACGGAACTGCGCCTCGGGTACACTTAAACTTCAGGACAGCAGTGTTGTGGCCTCGAGAGGACTGGATGCTTACCTCTACTTTGTACTGCCGGATGGAGTTCTTGCAGATACGCATAGTAAAACCATCGACGCGGCTGGCGAACTTGGATTCAAAGTGCCCAAAAAATCGGACAAGTACATTGCTGAATGTTCAGGGATGGAAGAAATCAAAGCGTTCATTGAATATTGGGATGTCGAGCGTCATCATCTGCCATTCGACATCGACGGCATCGTTATCAAAGTCAATGATTACAAGGCTCAACAAGATTTGGGCTTCACCGCAAAATCCCCTCGATGGGCCACTGCGTTCAAATTCAAGGCAGAGCAGGTAAGTACGAGATTAGAGCACGTGAGTTACCAGGTTGGACGCACCGGCGCCATTACCCCTGTGGCCAACTTGAAACCCGTATGGCTCGGTGGGACTACTGTGAAGCGCGCCTCCTTGCATAACCAAGATCAAATTGCCCTGCTTGATTTACACGAAGGGGATGAGGTCTTTGTGGAAAAGGGAGGTGAGATTATTCCTAAGGTGGTGGGCATAAAGCTGGATGCGAGAGCGGAAGGTGCAGTGCCCGTAGAGTTTATTAGTCACTGTCCGGAGTGTCAAACAGAATTGGTCCGAAAAGAAGGAGAGGCGCAACACTATTGCCCAAATGCCAGCGGATGTACGCCCCAAATCAGCGGTCGCATTCAACATTTTATTTCTCGTAAAGCCATGGATATCATGGGTATGGGAAGCGAAACGGTGCAACTCTTTGTAGAAAAAGGCCTCATACACTCGATTGCGGATTTATACGATTTGACGTATGATCAAATCATAGCGCTTGAAGGGTTTAAAGAAAAGAGTGTGACCAATTTGCTCGAAGGCCTCGACGCCTCCAAACAAATCCCCTTTGATCGCGTCTTATTTGGCTTGGGTATTCGCCATGTTGGGGCGACAGTGGCAAAGAAACTGGCACGCCATTTCGGAAGTATGACTCAACTTTTACAAGCTGATTTTGAGACGCTTAAGGCAGTTGACGATATTGGTGAAGTTATTGCTCTTCAGCTTACGGAATACTTTAATGAGGATGCAAACTTGGAAGAATTGGCCAGGTTACAGCATGCCGGTCTTCAGTTTGAAATGGAGGTTGTAGATACACCATCTGAGGGCCCTTTAGTAGGGGCTAAAGTCGTGGTGAGTGGCGTATTTGAATCTTTCTCGCGCGATGAACTCAAGACATTAATAGAAACCTTGGGTGGACAGAATGTGAGCAGTATCAGTTCTAAAACTACCTATGTGGTGGCAGGCGAGGGTATGGGCCCTTCGAAAAAAGCCAAAGCGGAAAAGCTCGGCATACCTGTACTCAGCGAGGAAGAGTTTAAAGCCATGATTCAATGAGACGCATTCAGCAATACTTTCTGAAGAAGGGACTACAGCACGCACAACCCAGTGCCAAGGGATTAAAGAACAACGATCCGAAAATCACCGTACTCACGAGAAATAGGGTAGAGGTGGAAGTGGTGAAAAAGTACTTTACACGAGTAGATTTTGTGTTCTATGAAGATTTAAAGCGGCCTAAAGGATATCCGGCTAAGACCTCACATCTCTACAAGGATGATTTTGACTATCGAGGCGTCCCGAAGAGGACTATCCCGGAGCCGGAAGGTAATCACCTATTATTAAATCTTGAAGCGAACACTCCAATTTTAACTTGGTACTGGTATGCTCGAAGCTACGACTTTAAAGTAGATTTGTGCGGAGTGTATGAGGATGCAGACATTCAAATAGGACCCGGGAGTGCCGATACCCTCAGCAACAAATTACATACCTTACAGAAGACCTTGAACGTTATAACCAAATGAGAACCATTGATTTAACAGGTGTTGGAGTGGCATTAATCACTCCATTTCACCAAGATAGAAGTGTAGATTATGAAGGCCTTGAAAAATTGGTCGAGCACTGTATTACGAATGGGGTAGATTACCTTGTGGTCAATGGGACTACAGCAGAGAATCCAACGTTAACGTCGGAAGAGAAATCGTTGATTTTACAAACGGTCATTTCACAAGCACAGGACCGAGTACCTGTAATTTATGGCATCGGCGGCAACAACACACAGGCCTTGATGGATGAAATTTCCAATTTCGATGTCGAGGGCGTGAGCGCCATACTTAGTGCGAGTCCTTATTATAACAAGCCTACACAAGAGGGGATTTACCAACATTACGCTGCCTTGAGTCAATGCAGCGCGTTGCCCATCATTTTGTACAATGTACCAGGTCGAACCAGCAGTAATATTAGCGCAGAAACTACCGTACGCTTAGCCAAGGACTTTGGGAATATAGTAGCGATCAAAGAGGCGAGTGGAAACTTGGATCAGATCACTGAAATCTTAATGAATCGCCCGGACGGATTCCAAGTCATTTCTGGCGACGACAACCTGACCTTACACATGATGCTTCTTGGGGGCGAGGGAGTTATTTCAGTCAGTGGACAAGGCGTTCCTGAAGTGTTCTGTTCAATGGTTGATGCTGCGCTGGATGGTGATTTTTTCACCGCTAGAGAGGCGCATTTATCGCTATTTGACCTGACAAATCTATTATTTGCGGAAGGAAATCCAGCAGGTATTAAAGCCTTGCTCGAATTGCGAGGAGTTTGCGGTTCTACCGTTCGTCTTCCATTGGTATCAGCGAGCCCCAACTTAAAAGAGCAATTACAAACCGCCTTATCAGCTTTAGAGCTTTAATGGTTGGCTCGAGCGTCTAGAACTGGCCTGATGAATCAGCCTCTAAAAATCCTGTACGCTTTCCAAGGCACTGGGAACGGGCATGTCGCACGTGCCAGGGATCTCATACCTCGTTTTGCGGCCTACGGTGAGGTGGATGTATTGATAGCCGGTACCGAATCTGATTTAGATGTTGGCGTTCCCATACGATACAGTTTTCATGGTTTGACCATGGTCTACGACAAACGAGGCGCTGTAAGTTATTGGAAAAGTTTATGGAAGAATAAATTGATTCAATTTTGTTTGGACGTCCTACGCCTTCCGGTCAAACAATACGATCTAGTGATCATTGATTTCGAAGCTATTACTGCCTATGCTTGTAAGTTAAGAGGGGTGAAAGCGCTCCAATTAAGTCATCAAGCAGCGTATTTATCGCCAGATGCACCTAGACCATCGAAAAGAATAGGGCACTGGGAGTGGGTATTACGCAACATGTCTCCAGCTACTTATGCCATTGGATTTCATTTTCAAGCCTATGGACCAAAGGTACTGCCGCCCATTATTCGAGCTGAGATTCGATCGCTAACACCTACGGATCATGGGCATTACACCGTGTATCTGCCCTCGTATGATAGTAGATACATTGCGAGGTTACTTCAGGATTTCCCAAGGACCAAGTTCGAAATATTTGCTAAGGACAAGATAAGTTTTGAAGATCACAACATCACTGTGAAACCAGCGAATGTGGAAGGATTTAAGGAATCTTTACGCACTTGTACAGGTATCATTTGTGGGGCCGGATTTGAAGCTCCTGCTGAGGCGGTTCACTTGGGCAAAAAGGTGTTGGTCATTCCGGTCAAAGGGCAATACGAGCAGTTGTGTAACGGATTGGCTGCTGAGAAAATTGGACTAAAAATGATTCCAGAATTGTCGGAAAAATTTAAGCCTGAGATTGACAAATTCTTGTCCGCTCCGAAAATGGATTGCATGGCCTGGCCAGATTATGCTACTGAGCTAGTAAAAGGGATTGTTAAAAATGCTCACAACGGAGTACCACTCGACGATATTTCCTCTTTACAAGTGTGGTAAAAACACTACATTTGCACCTTCATGAAGATACCGTTGATTTCATATTTAGTCGGGGTTTCCCTGTTACTGTCAAGCTGTGGAGAATACCAAGAAGTGCTGAAGAGTAAAGACTTGGATTATAAATTCTCTAAAGCGGTGGAATATTACGATGCCGGTGAGTACAACAAAGCGTACCCGATTTTTAATGAGTTAATCACACTTTATCGTGGCACGCACAAGGCACAAGAGGTTTATTTTTACTACGCACACACCTTGTACAAACAAAGAGACTTCATCTTGGCAGGATACCATTTCAAGAACTTCTACAAAACTTTTCCAAACCATGAAAAGGCTGATGAGGCAGCATTTTTAACGGCGTATTGTTACTATTTAGAAGCACCTGAACATAGTTTAGATCAGGCCTATACCTACAAGGCCATTAACGAAATTCAATTATTCATTAATACGCATCCAGGCTCAGATAAAATAGAGGAGTGCAATGAATATATGGAGGATTTGCGCAGCAGATTGGAAACAAAAAGTTATGAAATCGCTTATCAGTACTACCGCACAAGGAATTATAAGGCTGCTATAACTGCCTTTACGACTACCTTGAGCGAATACCCAGATACACCGTACCGCGAGGATGCGATGTATTACAGGGCTGTTGCCGCGTACAAACTAGCGGATAACAGTCTTGAGCAACTTCAAGAAGAGCGTTACCGCGAAGCAAGAACTGCTCTGAATGATTTTGAAGTGGCGTTCCCTTCAAGTGCGAAGCTTGAAGGATTAAAGAAAATGAATCCTTAAAACATCCTTAATAACTATGGATTTTAAAAAAATGCAAGCGGATAAAACTACCCGTACGCACAACATCAACGAAATCGATGCTACAACGGATAACGTATATGAAGCATTGACGATTATCGCGAAACGTGCCGAGCAAATCAACGATTCTACTCGTGAAGAGCTACACGCGAAGCTTGAGGAATTTGCTTCTTCAACTGAATCACTAGAGGAAATCTTTGAAAACAAAGAGCAAATCGAGGTGAGTAAGTTTTATGAAAGCTTGCCAAAACCAACAGCCTTAGCATTACAAGAGTGGTTGGAAAATAGAATTTACTTCCGCAAGGAAGAAGAAAAGTAATCACAACATGAGCCTTTTGTATAAGCGAAAGGTACTGCTCGGTGTTTCCGGGAGTATTGCCGCATACAAAAGCGCTTTTATTGTTCGAGAACTCATTAAGAGGGGTGCTGAAGTCCAGGTAGTCATGACCCATGCTGCTAAGGATTTCATTACCCCTCTTACATTATCTACCTTAAGTAAACGACCTGTATACAGTGAGTTTATTGAAGATGACCAAAAAGCCTATGGTGTTTGGAACAATCACGTAGATATGGGATTATGGGCTGACCTCATGCTCATTGCACCAGCCTCCTCAAACACCTTATCTAAGATCGCTACAGGAGCATGCGACAATTTATTGACTGCCGTTTACTTGAGCGCTAAATGTCCAGTATATGTAGCACCGGCAATGGATTTAGACATGTATGCCAACGGTGCGACACAAGATAATATTGGCACACTCAGTGCAAGAGGCGTGCACATCATCGACAGTGAAGAAGGAGAACTTGCCTCCGGACTCGAAGGCAAGGGACGTCTGGCAGAACCAGAACATATAGTGGAAGCGATCGAAGCCGATTTGGCAAAATCATTGCCCTTGACCGGGAAACAGGTGCTTATTAATGCGGGCCCTACCCACGAACATATTGACCCGGTCCGATTCATTGGCAACAATAGCTCAGGTAGGATGGGAGTGTCCCTTGCTCAGGCTGCTAGAAAACTTGGCGCTAATACTACCTTGGTGCTAGGTCCAACAGATACGGTCTTAGACCTACAAGGATTGAATGTCATTCGAACTACTTCCGCTGAGGACATGTGGTTGGCGATGAAAGAGTCGTTCGCACATGCGGACTTAATTATTTGTACTGCTGCAGTCGCTGATTTTACGACTGAAAACCAAAGTGCACAAAAGATTAAGAAAGGATCTGAGTCCGAGCTCATCATTAAAATGGTGGCTACTAGAGATATTCTTGCCTCCCTGGGAGCACTGAAGGGTGCGGGTCAAAGGTTAGTGGGTTTTGCACTAGAGACTCAGAAGGGCGCGGAATACGCTAAAGACAAACTTGCCAAAAAAAATGCAGATGCCATCGTACTCAATGAGCTGAGTAAAGAGGGCGTTGGCTTCCACACGAAAACCAACGAAGTCACCGTTTTCTTATCCGATGGTACATCTAAAAACTATCCCTTGCAATCCAAAGAAGATTTAGGGGGCCAATTAGTTCAAGATTTCATCCATTGGTTTAACTTATAAGAATGAAAATTCGAATCCTCATCTTTCTATTACTTCTGGGCAATGTGCTTTCAGCCCAAGAACTTAGGGCTACCGTAAAGGTCCTGAGTCCCGAAGTACAGGCTACCAACAAGGACATTTTTCAAGCCTTAGAAACTAGTCTAGATAATTTTCTCAACGGGAATTCATGGACGGACTATAAATATGCCGATGAGGAGCGAATCGAATGTAGTTTCATCTTAACTGTAAAGAGTTTGAACGGGAATAAATTTGATGCGACACTTCAGGTTCAATACTCTAGACCCATCTATGGCTCTAAATACAGCAGCCCGGTACTAAATATCCTAGACAAGGATGTAGTCTTTAGTTACCGTGAAAATGAACCCATCGATTTCCAACAAAACTCATACACTACGAATCTTAGCTCGATACTAGCCTTCTACGCGTATACCATTATAGGGGCCGATAGAACTACATTTAAGGCCAATGGGGGCGATGCGGAGTTCGCCATCGCGCAAAGCATTGTTACCACGGCACAAAGTGGCGGAGGGGCGAGCGGCTGGAAAAGCTTCGACGGTACCAAAAACAGATTTTGGATTGCGGATCAACTCAATAGCCCGGTATTTGAACCCGTAAAAGAATGTTGGTACCTATACCACCGTCAAGGCTTAGACCTTATGTACAAGGTAGAAAACCACGAACAGGCCTTGTCCACTATGAGCACTGCCCTGCAAAAGCTTCAAGAACCCAATCAAAAGCGTCCAAACAGTTGGCTGTTGAACATCTTCTTCGATGCCAAACACGGCGAAATAGTTAATGTGTTCAGCACCGCTTCCTCATTGGGCATAGACACAAAGAATCTCCAATCCACTCTGGAAAATATCGATCAAACCCATTCTAGTGAATACGCCAATCTCGGGGCTAAGAAATGATTACACGACTAAGCATATCGAATTTCATTCTTATCGATTCCCTAAACATCAATGTAGGGGAGGGAATGACCGTATTGACTGGTGAAACAGGTGCCGGTAAGAGTATCTTATTAGGTGCCTTAGGTGCTGCACTCGGCAACAGAATGCCGTCTAAAGGATTATTGAAGGATCCAAGTAAAAAGGCTATTGTAGAAGTTAGTTTCCAAGTTTCTGAAATCATGCGAGACGCCTTTGAATCCAAGGACTTTGATTTTGAGCTCAATACAGTTTTTCGTCGCGAGTTGTTGCCTACCGGTAAATCACGAGGGTTTATCAATGATACTCCTGCAAAAAGCGCCGATCTAAACTTCTTCGCATCGCTATTGGTGGATATCAATAGCCAGAGCGATAGTGGACTATTACAAAATGTTCAAGAACAATTAGATCTCATCGATAGCTTCGAATCTGTTGAAGTTGAGAAGGCTGCATATGCCGCTGCATATAAGGAATGGAAAGGATGCATGAGAGAATTGAACCAGCTTCAATCCTCAAATGAAGAAAACGATCTGGACTACCTCGAATTTCTCTACCATGAGCTCGATAAAGCCAACGTTAAAAAAGGGGAAGTCGACGACATTGAAAACACGCTATCTAGGGTAAAAGATCAGCACAAATATTCGGAGCGTATTGAGGAACTAAATCAGTTGTATTCCAAGGATGGAGGGCTAATGGACCAATTATTTACCCTCGAATCTAAATTGCAACGCTTAGCTAGTGATCAACCTGAATTTGAAAGTGAACTCATTGAAATACAGTCTGTAATCGCAGTATTACAGCAATTAGAAAAGTCTACCGCCCTAAGAGCCAATGCACTCAATCAAGAGGTGAATGTAGATGCGCTACAAGAGCGGCTTTCAAAGATCAATGCCTTAGTTCGTAAACATAAACTGTTCAATGCCGATGATCTCGTTGATAAATTCGATGAGATTGCCGGACGCATTCATGCCATTCACCACAAGAGCAATCGTATTCAGGAACTGAACTCTTTGATTAACGATTGGTCCAATAAGGTTCAAGAGCTAGGGGAAACCCTGCAATCGTTGCGCATAAATGCCTCCACACAAATCCAGCAAGCACTAAATGAGTCTTTGGCTAGTGTGGATCTTCCAAATGCCAAGTTAGAATTGGCGTGGGAAGAAACTTCACCTACTATATATGGCACTTTCAAACCTGTTTTTAAGTTTTCTGCGAATCCAGGTACGCCCATGGAAGTGCTGTCCAAAGTAGCTTCGGGTGGAGAAATGAGCAGGGTAAAACTGGCACTTAAGAGCGTTTTGAGCGAACATATGAGTTTGAGTTGTCAGATTTTTGATGAGATAGACACTGGAGTGAGTGGCTCTACTGCCGAACGCGTAGGCGCTGCAATGAAAGCACTGTCGAAGCGTCAGCAAGTCCTTACAATTACCCACTTACCTCAAGTAGCCGCTTACGGTGACCAGCACTGGAAGGTGGAAAAAATTCAATCCGATACAGCAACCAATACTTCTGTTATTTCCCTTAGAGATTCAGAAAGAGTACAGGAGGTGGCTCGCATGTTGAGTGGAGCGTTAATAACAAATGCTGCTCTGAAGCAGGCAGAGGTATTGTTGTACCGTGATTAAGACTATTTTAGCGGTTCAAATCAACACAAATAACTATGTCAAATGGACTATTGAGTGGTAAATGCGGTATCGTATTTGGTGCTCTTAATTCAGATTCTATCGCCTGGAAAGCAGCAGAGGCAATTCATGCTCAAGGCGGAAAGGTAGTATTGACTAATGCACCTATTGCCATGAGAATGGGTGAGCTCAATGGATTGGCTGAGGCCATCGATGCTCCAATCATTCCCGCAGATGCCACAAGCATGGAGGACCTAGAAAAACTCATTCAAGGCGCCATGGAGCACTTCGGAGGTAAAATAGATTTCATCTTGCACTCTATTGGTATGAGTGTCAACGTCCGTAAAGGCAAGCACTACACAGAATTAAATTACGATTGGTTGCAAAAGGGATGGGACGTAAGCGCCGTTAGCTTCCATAAGGTGATGCAAACTGCATGGAACCTTGATGCGATGAATGAGTGGGGCTCTATCCTAGGTCTCACATACATGGCAGCACAACGCACCTTCCCAGATTACAACGACATGGCAGATAATAAGTCGTACTTAGAAAGTATTGCGCGCAGCTTCGGTTATCACTGGGGTGTGAAGAAAAATGTTCGTGTAAATACCATTTCACAAAGCCCTACACCAACTACGGCTGGTAGTGGTGTAAAAGGTTTTGGTGGATTTATAGCCTACGCTGAGAAAATGTCTCCATTAGGCAACGCTACTGCGGAGGATTGTGCCAACTACTGTGTGGCTATGTTCTCTGACTTGACCAAACGTGTTACCATGCAAAACCTCTACAACGATGGAGGATTCAGCAACATGGGGGTTAGCGATCTAGTGATGGCTCAATTCATGGAAGGAGAGGAGTAAAATCCAAGTGCACAACAATAGGAAAGCCACCCTTATGGGGTGGCTTTTTTGTAGAGATCAAATCCTGCCTTAGGATATTCCTTAAACAGACTAAATTCAACAGGCGGCGTATCACCTTTCATTAATAGATATAATGCTTGAGGCGTTTCACTTAATTGAATTTTTTCATATCTCGCGGCTATTGCAGACAATTTCCATTGAGTGGGTAAATGTTTCACCTGAATATTAGCCTCAGGATATATTGAACCTATTTCGTCCATAGCCCTGATAATATGTCTATCTCTAGAAGGACTCTTACTGAAATAAATACTTAGTCCAAGAGCTAAAACCCATACACTTAAGTTTACTAGAGTCAAGCGCTTTGCCCACTTCTTACGTTGAATACTCCAAGGCCAGGCATGCTGCTCCATCAAAATGGAAAAGCCTAACATCCAATAAGCCATTGCCGGCATGAAGTAATAATGTTGCTGGCGAGTCATAAATAAGAAGGGCAGGGTGGCACATAAAGCGAGAATGAAAAAAAACAACGATTCTCTCCTCATTCTATAGGCCTCCTTTTTTCTTATTCTAAGTATTATTAGAATAATTACAGGAATAGCTAATTGCTTGGCAATCGTGAACAAACTTGAGCCTATAGAACCTACCTGCTCACGGACTCCGCCGAAGGTGGGAAAGAGTTGTTTATTCAGGTAGCCTTCAAAAAATTTTGCGAAATCTGGTATATAGATATACGAATAACTGAACAAGACACTGAAGGATATGATCATGAATAATCCGCTCTTCATAGCTGCTTTCCTATGTTCCGGGAAGAGAAGCGCTAAAATAGGAAGGACCATGATGACAAACCCTGCAACTGGTCCTTTTATCCCAATAGCAATGAAAAATAAAATTCCCGCCAAAAAACTCCAGAAGTAGTTCCTTTTAATGGTCCCTTCGATAAGTAACCAAGTAACTGCCAAGGCACTTGCGTTTAAGGGAGTCTCCAACATATTATTCTGATGTACCCAAACAACACCTGGCGTGATGGTCCAGATTAATTGAGGTATCCAAGCTCTGTGACCGGCAGAAATGAACAGCGTCCATAAACGTCTCATCATTAGTATGCTCAGGCCGTACATGGTATAGGCATATATTCTGTCTACCCAAATTTGATCTCCAAATAATCGATAAAAGATGCTGTGAATTCCAAATGAAAATGGTGGATGCTCGTAAAATTCTGGGTGAATAAAATCAGTGTAATGCGGCATCCAAAATGATCCTAATCCTTCTTCAAGATTTCTTGCGATTGTGGCATAAGTCAATCCATCAAAGAACATACCCTGAGTGAACAGCAAGGGCAAGAGTAACAGCGCAGCCACGGCCCATGAGAATTGGTTGAACCTATTATTTATTATATGACTCATTTAGAATTCGCTTTTCAAATGAAATTTAATACGATCAAACTTCTCTTGTGCCATCTGAAATGAAAACTGTGAATCCGCCAAGAAAACTAACCGACCAAATTTGTCTTCTGCTAAGTATCGTTGTTTTAATGTACTAAACTCCTCTAGCTGATTCTCGTCCTCACTTTCTATCCAACAAGCTTTAAAGGCTGGAAATGGCTCATAACTACACTTCGCATTATATTCATGTTCTAACCTATATTGTATGACTTCGTATTGAAGCGCACCAACAGTCCCGATGATCTTGCGATTATTCTGTTTCAATGTGAATAGCTGTGCTACACCTTCGTCCATTAATTGGTCTATTCCTTTAGCCAATTGTTTAGCTTTTAATGGATCATCGTTATTAATGAACCTAAAGTGTTCTGGTGAAAATGAGGGAATCCCTGTGAAATGCAGATCCTCTTTTGAGGTTATCGTATCACCGATTCTAAACGTTCCATTATCCGGCAAACCAATTATATCACCTGGAAATGCCTCATCTATGGTGCTCTTTTTCTCGGCCATGAAAGCAGTTGGAGCACTTACTCTGAATGTCTTACCTGTTCTTGTATGCGTATATTGTTTATTGCGTTCGAACCTGCCACTAACTACCTTTAAGAATGCAATTCTGTTACGATGATTGGGATCAATGTTGGCGTGTATTTTAAACACAAAACCACTGAATTCATCCTCCTCTGGCCGAACTAACCGTTCTTCTGCCTCCTTCGGCTGAGGGAATGGTGCAATTTCCTGAAAACAATCCAGCAATTCTCTCACTCCAAAATTATTCAACGCCGAGCCAAAAAATACAGGACACAGTTCTCCTTTAAGATAGGCCCCTTTGTCGAATGAGGGGTATACGGCTTCCAATAGTTCAACCTCATTTCGGAGTTCTTCAGCCGCTTCAATACCTATCATTTTATCTAATGAAGGGTCCCTTAGATCGCTTATGGCCACGCCTTCCGAAATTTTCTGCTTGTTCTCTGAACTATATAGATGCAGATTCGATTCCCACTTGTTATAAACTCCTTGGAATCTTTGCCCCATACCTATTGGCCATGACATGGGGCAGAGGTTAAGTCCTAGTTTTTGCTCTACTTCATCGATAAGATCAAAGCCATCTTTACCTTCTCGGTCCAATTTATTAATGAAAACAATAATGGGAGTGTCGCGCATTCGACAAACTTGAACCAATTTTTCAGTCTGCGCTTCCACCCCTTTAGCAACATCTATGACTACGATGACACTGTCACAGGCAGTTAAGGTTCTGTAGGTATCTTCTGCGAAATCTTGGTGACCAGGAGTATCAAGGATGTTGATCTTCTTATCCTTGTAAAAGAATCCCATCACGGAGGTGGCCACAGATATACCTCTTTGTTTTTCAATTTCCATGAAATCCGAAGTCGCTGCTTTTTTGACCTTGTTGCTTTTAACAGCACCTGCCTCTTGAATAGCTCCACCAAAAAGCAGTAATTTCTCTGTCAATGTAGTCTTTCCGGCATCTGGGTGGGATATAATCCCAAAGGTTCTGCGCTTTTGAATTTCAGATTTTATGGACATCCGTGAACAATTAGAGTGCAAATATATCAAAGCTAAACCTGCTCTTCGGCGGAAATTTAGTATACTCGCATGCAATTAATAAACCTTTACTGAATTTCAGTGTTTACCCAACGTGGAAAGTAGATACTCAATCAAGGATTTAGAGCAGCTTAGCGGCATTAAAGCCCATACTCTAAGGGCCTGGGAGCAGCGGCATAAATTAATCATCCCGAAACGTACCAGTACGAATATCCGTTACTATGGCGATGATGACTTGCGGATTGTGCTAAACACCTCTGTATTGCTAGAGTCTGGGCTTAAAATTGGCCAAATAGCAAAACTGTCCGCTCAAGAAATTAGCGATAAAGCTTTAGAGGCGAGTCCTTATACTGGACTCTATACTTACGAGTTGAATGAATTGAAAATGTCGACATTAAACTTTGATCTTCCAAGATTTGAGGCGGTCATGGCTCATTGCATTGAAAAATTCGGCATTCACAAAACTTTCCAAAACATCATCGGAGATTATATTCAGGAGTTAGGTAAATTTTGGCTCGCGGGTAATGTAAGTATATCTCAGGAACATTTTATGTCATCCTTGATCCGCCAAAAGTTATTTTCTGCAATTGACGGTCTAGAGAGTCCCCCAAAGCCTAAGAAAGGAACTTATGCATTATTCCTTCCGACCAATGAGCTCCATGAATTAGGACTCTTGTATTTGACGTATGTATTGAAGGAAAGAGGAGAACATGTATTTTACCTAGGTCAAAGTTTACCAAAAGAGTATCTCGCAGATTTACTTAACCATCAACCTGTAACACATCTAATCAGTGCCTTCACTACACATCCTGATGTAGAGCAATTGGAAGATTATTTGACAGAATTAGACGATATGGTCGACGAAAATTCTGTAAAAGTTCATCTGACAGGTTACCAATTCCAACAATTTAATCTAAACCCTCGTTGGAAAAATATCCGTATACACGAGTCTTTAAGGGACTTAAGCGAGTCTGTCTAAGTTTTTCACATTTTGTTTAATAAATTTTTTAAAAAGTTAGACAGATTGTTCAAACACTTTGTTTAACTTTATTCTCGAATTGTTAAACAAACTATTATGTCTACCGTGGAATTTGGTCAATTAATTGATAGAGAATATGAATTTCTCAATCAACTGGCAATGAAGTTGACAAAGCAAAAAGACGATGCAGAAGATCTTATTCAAGATACCTATTACAAGGCATTGAAGAATAAGGATAAATTTGCTACGGGAACGAATTTAAAAGGGTGGCTGTATACCATTATGAAAAATACGTTCATCAACAATTATCGTCGCAAGCGCAATCAAAATACGTTTGTTGATGAAACTGATTCGCAGTATTTCTTGAATTCCAAGGAAGCCAGTAAGGGCACTCATACTGAAGCCAATGTGGATAATGAATACATCATGAACCAAATTGATAGTATTGAAAAGCATTACACTGAGGCATTCTTTATGCACTATGAAGGCTATAAGTATGAAGAAATTGCTGAACATTTCAACATACCTTTAGGAACCGTGAAGTCAAGAATTTTCCTAGCCCGCCAGAAGATGATGGAAAAACTTGGTGATCTTCGCTATTAATAAGTCAACCTAAACGCCAACATGAAGACAGTCATTGTCATAGGCTCCGGATTCGCGGGCCTAAGCTCCGCCACATTCCTCGCTAAAGCGGGGTATGATGTTACCATATTAGAAAAGAACGATAGTCTTGGGGGTAGGGCTCGTGTATGGGAAACTGAGGGTTTTCGTTTTGATATGGGCCCTAGCTGGTATTGGATGCCCGATGTTTTCGAGCGGTATTTTAAAAGCTTTGGATACGAGGTCTCCCAATTATATAATCTCAAGCGTCTTGATCCATCGTATAGAGTAATATTCGGTCCGAATGATTATGAGGATCAAAGCGCAAACATGGAAGAATTAGAAGCCATGTTTGAAAGACTCGATCCAGGGTCAAGTAGTCGCCTGAGAAAGTTTCTTAAAGAGGCCGCTTATAAGTATGAAGTTGGTATAAAGGATTTAGTCCATAAACCTTCCAGGTCCATTTTGGAATTTGCTGATCTTAGAATACTGAAAGGGCTGTTTCAGCTCGATCTCCTTAAAAATATGCGGAAGCATGTTGCAGAAGTAAGTACTCATCCCAAATTAAAAGCAATTATGGAGTTCCCTGTGCTGTTTTTGGGAGCCTTACCTCAAAATACACCCGCGCTATACAGCCTTATGAATTACGCTGATATGTCCATGGGTACTTGGTATCCTGAGGGAGGCATGCATAAGATTATTGAGGCAATGGTAAAAGTGGCCAAAGAACAGGGTGTGAAATTCAGAACCAAAGCAGAAGTTACTGGCTTCAAGTATGCAGGTAAAAAGATTGTAGGTGTACTTACTAAAACTGGTGGTTTCAGTGCTGATATAGTTGTGGCGGGTGCGGACTACCATCACATTGACCAGGAGGTATCGGATGCTAACAAAAGGGAATACACTAAGAAATATTGGGAAAAACGTAAAATGGCACCATCTTCCTTACTCTTTTACCTAGGTATTAAAGGTGAGGTGCCAAATATGCTTCACCATAACCTGTTTTTTGATCACGAATTAGATCAACATGCGGCGGAACTGTATTCATCTCCACAATGGCCATCTAAGCCTTTATTTTACGCCAGTGCACCGTCAAAGACGGATCCAAGCGTTGCACCTAATGGTTTCGAAAACATTTTCTTGTTAATGCCCACAGCTCCTGGTTTATCAGGTGATACTGAGGAGCTGAGAGAGAAATATTACCATATTATGATGGAGCGGCTTGAACAATTTACAGGTTCGAGCATTAGAGATAGAGTAGTGGTAAAGCGGAGTTTCGCGTATTCTGATTTTAAATCTGAATACAATAGCTTTAAGGGAAATGCTTATGGTTTAGCAAATACACTTGATCAAACCGCCATTTTAAAACCGCGTTTGAAAAGCAAGAGAATTACTAATCTTTACTTTTCAGGACAACTGACTACGCCTGGGCCAGGAGTGCCACCAACCTTAATAAGTGGGGAGGTTGTGAGTAAAGAGATTGAAAAAGAGTTTAAATTGAAGTAATGAAAGCCTTATTTGACAGCATCAGTATTAGATCCAGTAGGATGGTTACTAAAGCCTACAGTACTTCATTTTCCCTAGGCATATTAGGCCTTGACAAAAAATATCATGACCCTATCTATGCTATTTATGGCTTCGTACGATTTGCAGACGAAATAGTAGATTCCTTTGAAGGTTATCCTCAAAAAGAGCTTTTAGAACAATTTTGGAAGGATACTCACAAGGCGTTGGAAAATAAAATCAGTTTAAATCCCATCTTAAATAGTTTCCAACAAGTGGTTCATGGCTATGACATAGATCGAGAATTAATCGAGACATTCTTAAAGTCTATGGAAATGGACCTGTACAAGAATGAATATGATGAAGCGGGTTACAAAGCGTATATATTAGGGAGCGCAGAGGTAGTGGGGCTTATGTGTTTAAAGGTTTTTGTTGATGGGAATCAAGAACGTTATTTAGCCTTAAAAGAACCTGCCATGCAATTGGGATCAGCTTTCCAGAAAATTAATTTCTTGAGAGATTTACATGCAGATTACCAAAGTCTAGGTAGAACGTATTTCCCAGGTGTAGATTTAAACGATTTTAATGAAGAGGTCAAGGCTAGCATAGAAGCTGATATTGCCGTTGATTTCCAAGCAGGATATGAAGGCATAAAGAAGCTGCCAAAAGGAGCAAGGTTTGGTGTATATATTGCCTATGTATACTATTACAGCCTGTTTAAAAAAATCAGAAATACACATTGTGATCTCATTCTGAACGAGAGGGTTCGAATAAGTAATAAGAGAAAATATGGATTGTTCTTAAGTAGTTACTTGAGACACACCATCAACTGGATATAATTAATAGAAATGCTTGAACAAGTTATCCTGGTCGATGAGCACGATAATGCTCTTGGACTGATGGAGAAAATGGAAGCGCACCGAAAGGCGAAACTGCACCGTGCATTCTCTGTTTTCGCCATGAACGATCAAAATGAAATTTTACTTCAGCGCCGAGCGCTTCACAAATACCATAGTGGAGGGTTATGGACAAATACCTGTTGTTCACATCCAAGGGATGGGGAAACCGTTGAAGCCGCCGCCACCCGTAGATTAATGGAAGAGATGGGATTCACCTGTGATGTGAAGCGCATTTTTAGTTTCATCTACAAAGCAGAATTGGATAATGAGCTTACAGAACATGAATTAGACCATGTACTCGTAGCTCGCTATAATGACGATCCTAATATTAATCCTGATGAAGTCGATAGTTTTGACTGGAAATCTGTGGATTGGGTAGCGGAGGATATTAAATCGCACCCAGAGAAGTACACAGAATGGTTCAAAATCATCTATGACCGATTCTTAACGTACTGGCACAATGAGGATCACGGTCTCTAGAAAAGCGCACTTCAACGCCGCACACCGTTTGCATAATCCAGAATTATCCCTCGAGGAAAACCAAGAGACTTTTGGCAAGTGCAACAACGAATATTACCACGGGCATAATTACGATTTAATCGTGCACGTAACTGGGGAGGTTGATCCCAAGACCGGCTACCTCATTGATATGAAGGTCTTGCGCGACCACATCAAGAATGAAGTGGAAGATTATTTAGATCACAAAAATCTAAACATTCAGGTGGCTGAATTTTCAACACTCAATCCTACCGCTGAGCACATCGCTTATGTGATTTGGAATCGCTTGAACGCAGTATTACCGAAGGAATTAGAACTTAAAGTTACGCTCTACGAAACTCCACGTAACTACGTGGAATACAGTGGATTATAAAAAATATTATTATGACGACACATGACCCTAAATTCACTGCAGAAGAGTTAGAGCAGCTAGTAGAAGCGCATTTGGGCACCTCTATTGATACACCGTTGCGTGAGGATGCGTTTGCCCTATCGGACGAGGAGAAAATAAAGTTGATTGCCTCCAAATTCGAAGACATCATGAATATCCTAGGCCTAGACCTCAAAGACGACAGTCTTTCAGGTACGCCGATGCGCGTAGCGAAGATGTATGTCACTGAGGCTTTCGCGGGCTTGAATCCGAAGAATAAGCCTGAAATGAAGCTGTTTTCGAACAAGTACGCCTACAGCGAAATGTTGATTGAAAAGGATATCAAGGTGCATTCTCACTGTGAGCATCATTTCGTACCCATTATTGGCAAGTGCCACGTCGCCTACATTCCAAACGGTAAAGTTGTAGGGCTTAGCAAGCTGAACCGCATCGTTAAGCACTATTCAAAGCGCCCTCAGGTTCAGGAGCGATTGACGCGCCAGATTGCAGAAGCATTGATGGAAGGCCTAGGGACTTCTCATGTCGCCGTTTACCTTGAAGCCGATCACATGTGTGTGAAGACTCGTGGTGTTGAGGACAATGGCAGTTCTACCATCACCATGGCTTTCCACGGGAAGTTCGAAGAAGAAAACTACAAACGACTATTTCTAGAATCGTTTAAATAATGGATACAGTTAGTGTTTTCTGGTTTCGCAGGGACCTGCGGCTAGAGGATAATGCCGGACTCTGGAAGGCCCTTAAATCCGGTCAGGCGGTACTCCCTATCTTTATTTTTGACCGCAACATATTGGATAAACTCGAAGACCGCAGTGATGCACGAGTCAGTTTCTTACACGATAGAATTACAGCCTTAGATCAAGAACTACAAGCATTGGGTTCATCACTGAAGGTATTCTATGGAACACCTATGGAAGCTATGGAAGCATTATCTAATGCTTACGATGTCCGTGGTATGTATATTAACCGGGACTACGATCCCTATGCGGGCGCTCGAGATACTGAAGTTTTTGAGTATTGGAAGGCTAAGGATATAGCTGTTGTAGGGGCTAAGGACCATGTGATCTTCGAAAAGGATGAAGTGGTCAAAGCTGATGGCAGGCCGTATTTGGTATTCAGTCCCTATGCGAAGATGTGGCGAAAACAATTGGACGCGTACCAGTACAAGAGCTATCCGAATCATAAATACGTTGATCGTTTCCATCAATGTGATGCTTTTGAGGTGCCAAGTCTAGTAGCCATGAATTTTGAACGCACTGGCATTGAGATCCCAAGCGCGGCCATAGATACAGCTATCATTAAACGGTACGATGAAACGCGCAATTTCCCCGCGCAGAAGAAAGGAACCACAAGGCTTGGCCTGCATTTGAGGTTTGGAACCATTTCTATTCGAGCACTGTTGCGCCATGGCTTACAGCATAACGATACTTTTGTCAATGAATTAATCTGGCGGGATTTCTTCCAAATGGCGTTGTATAATTTTCCAGAAAGCAGAGAGAAAGCGATCAAGCCGAAATACGACCGCATTGTTTGGGAGAACAACGAAGACCATTTCAAGGCTTGGTGCAAGGGAAAAACGGGGTATCCCATTGTGGATGCAGGTATGCGTGAACTCAATGCCACAGGGCACATGCACAATCGCGTACGTATGATTGTTGCGAGTTTCTTGACCAAACACCTGTTAATCGATTGGAGATGGGGCGAAGCTTATTTCGCTCAGAAGCTATTGGACTTTGATCTCGCCAGCAATATCGGTGGGTGGCAATGGGCCAGTGGTAGCGGATTAGATGCAGCACCTTATTTCAGAGTGTTCAATCCGACGGCTCAAATGGAGAAGTTTGATAAGGACCTGAGGTATATTAGGAAATGGGTGCCGGAATTGGACACACATCTCTATCCTAAGCCAATTGTGGAACACAAGTGGGCCCGAGAACGTTGCCTAGAAAGGTTCAAGGAGGCGCTAACCTAAGTTATTCCGAAGTGGAATATCCGAAGAGTTGCTTCTCTTTGATCACCGTATCCACGTATTTGGGCAAACAATCTTCCCATCCGTCTTCACCGCAACGAATCTTGTTGAGCACCTCGCGTGAGAAGATATTTGTGATGCTTTCATCGTATTCTTCGATATCGAGAATGCGGTTGTGGAAAATCAAATAATCAATAATTGGGCGGAACCTAGGGTGTACCTCTGCATCTTCCTTCCTTGTCACCTTTGAGGCGGCATCCTCTTGGAATGGATATACAAGGATCTTCAGGTCTTTGGAGAAAATACGGCCAAAAGCTTCAAGAATGCCCCCTTGTAGATCGCGGTAATATTTCTCGTTGAAAAGCTCGCTCAAGTTGTTTACCCCCATGACCAGGCCTTGGCGCTTCTTGGAGAATCGTCCAAAGTAGTCGACGAGCTTATAATATTCCTGGTAGTTTGAAATCAATACCGTCTGTCCTAGGCTACATAGAATTTCTGCGCGATCTAAGAAATCTTGCTCATCAATCTCCCCATCTGCCAAAAGGTTGTTTAGGGTGATCTCCCACAGCACTACGGTTTTATCTGGATTAACGCGTTTATCGCTGGCGAATACTTCGTAACCGCGCTTAATCATATCCATGTTCACCTTGGTTACAGGGCGGAACGAACCACGCATCGCAAGGATGTGCTTCTTGTATAATAGTTCGGCAGGGAGGAGGTTGTTTCCTTCTGGACCGAAAATCACTGCATCTGTGTAGCCGTTTTTGATGAGTTGGAGCGACATTAATCGATTATCGACTTCTTCAAAATCTGGTCCCGAAAAATTCACTAAATCTATCTCAATGGCTGCACCATCGATATTGTCGTACAAGCTTTTCAAAAACTCCTTACAATCTTCGTAGGAATTGTATGCGGCGTAAATAAGGTTGGTGCCCAAGCGACCCACAGTTTCCTGTTGGTGCTTAGCCTCGTTTTCGTGCAACCTAAAGTGAATGATGATATCATTCGTGCCTTTATTTGGAGCGGTTTGGAATCGAATGCCCATCCAGCCGTGACCCTTGAAGGTCTTGGTAAAGTTGATGGTGGCTACGGTATTGGCGTAGGCGAAGTAGGTTTTGTTTGGGTGGTCATTTCGATCTAGGCGCTTTTCGATGAGATTATACTCGTGCTTCAGCATCTTTCTCAATCTGCTTTCGGTAACATAGCGACGATCTTCTTCGATGCCGTAGATGTCGTCCGAAAAGGCCTTGTCGTAGGCACTCATTGCCTTCGCAATGGTTCCTGAGGCTGCACCCGCTCTAAAAAATTCACGAACAGTTTCTTGCCCGGCACCTATTTCTGCGAATATCCCGTAGATATCCGAGTTTAGGTTAATTTTAAGTGCCTTTTGGGCGGTAGTAAGAATGACGCGGTCCTTCATACTTTGTCTGATAGGTAGTTGAAGTAACAAAAGTAAGGCTTCCTCAGGTATCTCTGCAGAAGATTACAGGTTAATTCCGAGCAATAAATGGACCAAAGCGGTGAATTGATTTTCTTAGGTACGGGAACCTCACAAGGGGTCCCGGTCATTGGCTGTGAATGTGAAGTATGTCGCAGCGAAGACCAACGAGATAAACGTTCTCGATCCTCAGTTCATTTTATTTTTAAAGGAGTAGGAATTCAGATAGATACTGGTCCAGATTTTAGATCCCAAATGTTGGGTGAAGGGTTGCACCAAGTAAATGCAGTTCTATTCACACACGAGCACCAGGATCATATAGCAGGTTTAGACGATGTTCGCCCTATGATCTTCAGGACGAAAAAAGCGATGCCCATATTTGGTCAAGAAAGAGTCATCGCCAGAATCAAAAAAGCCTTCCATTACGCCTTCGAGGAGCAACCTTACCCAGGTGCCCCTAGATTCGATGTGCACGCTATAGATGAATTGGATACCCTCAATATTGAAGGTATTGTTGTTCAACCCATCCCGGTATACCACGGTCAACTTCCCATTTTAGGCTATAGAATAGGGGATATGGCCTACATCACAGATGTAAAAACGGTTCCGGATGCCTCTCTCGAGAAACTACATGGATTGAAAACCTTGGTATTTGATGCCTTACATCATTACCCGCATCAGAGTCATTGTACGCTGGAGGAGGCCGTGGGATGGGCGAAGAAAATAGGTGCCGAACAAACCTACTTTATTCATCTAAGCCATCACATGGGTACGCATGAACAAACTGAGGCTCAGCTGCCTGAAGGGATGCACATCGCGTACGATGGTCTTAGATTACCGGTGAAATTGGGTTAAAGTCCTAGGATTGCGCCTTTAACAACCACTGCTTTCACCGCATGTTTGGTTGTGCTTCCAATCATTGGATTATTGAACGCCTTGCTTGCAAAACCTGTCCAGTCTTGACCTTCTTGGGAAATTACTGTCAATTCCGCTACGCCACCTTCCTTTATACAAATCTCGGGCATGCCTAAGAGCGCACGAGGATGGGTGCTAAGTAATGCCTGAATACGCTCTGGGGTAAGTTCCAAAGCATCGAGTAAATGACAAATTGCTCCTTCGAAGCCTGCCATTCCGAACACTGCATTATCAAACTCGCATTGCTTTTGCTCAATATCCTTTGGTAGGTGATCTACAGTCAAACAATCTACAGTGCCGTCAATTACCGCATCGATAAGGGCCTGTTGATCTTCGCTCGTACGTAGTGGTGGGCTAACTTTGAAACTAGTGTCGTATGTGCTTACCGCTTGGTCTGTGTGGAGCAAGTGGTGTATGTTCACACTACAGGTCACATTGAGGCCCTTGGCTTTGGCTGCTCTTACGGCTTGGATACCTTCTTTTGTACTGATACTGGCGATGTGAAGGGCACCTTCGGTATATTCCAATAACTGCAAGTCACGCGAAATTCTGAGGTATTCGGACAGGGCAGGAGTGCCTTTGAGACCAACGAAAGTGCTGGTTTCGCCTTCATTCATTTTACCGCCTGCGACCAAGTTTTCATCTTCAGGATGCACCATGATTCGGCCGAAAGAACGAGAATACAGCAGGGCTAATTTCAATACGTTGGCATTGGTAATACCGTGCTTGTAATCTCCAAACATTGGACTACCGTGCTGGTGCATATCGAACATTTCACTTAATTCTTCGCCGGCACGCCCTTTGGTGGCTGTACCGATAGGAATCAAGTGAATAGGGCTTTGGTCGCTCTTATTGGCTATGAATTCTACACCGGTTTTGTTGTCGGCAAAGGGATGTCCATTAGAAACTACGCCTACAGCGGTAAATCCTCCTGCAGCAGCTGCAGCGGCTCCTGATAACAAGGTTTCTGATTCTTCATTACCCGGTTCACCCAAATCACTATGAAGCTCTGCCATTCCTGGGTACACAGAAGCACCGGCCGCATCCCAAACCTGGGCGGTATCCGATGTAAGTGAGCCAATAGATGTAATGGTATCTCCTTCAATCAATACATCAACGGTTTGCAAGTGATACGGGCTGTTGATGTCAACGATGTGAGCGTTCTTGATAAGGAGCTGCATCTCAGAAAATTTTGACAAAAATAAGTGCTATTAATGCGAAAACCAATGCCAAAAGCAATCCAATTTGCATAGGAGATGCGAGCAAGGTTTCACTAACATCAGTATTTACAGGGGATTGGAAGCCTATTTTCCGCTCATTGCTCAAGTAATTATCAAACCCTAGAGGTGTTGTAATGGTCCATTGGATGTCCCGATCACGCATGATCCATTGATGTAATGCTCGATAGTAAGGATGCTCTAAATCTTGAGGCACAAAACCTTGCTGATAAATTATAGCACCGCTACTGCTCGGTAAAAAACCCGCAATAATGCCCTGGGGACTCGTAAGTAACGGCTCAAAATCACCTTGAAAGAGTCTAGAATTATTAGGATTGGGCCAATTATTTCTAAGCGAGGGAGCAATAAAATGCTCCCCATAAAATGGATGATCAAGCACGGGCATGACAGCAGTCAATTTTTTTAAACCGGTGTTGGAAGGAAAAATCAAAACATTATGATTTAATTCAGTCAATTCCTGTGGTACATAATTAAAACCTACAAGCATTAAATTTTTTGCTGAACCCAATGTTGACCAAATTTCATTAGAAGAATAAGATATAGTAGAATCCACTTTAAATATTTTCTTGTAATGCGATAATTCCGTGGCCGCTCCGTTTCCAATCAACCAATTTTCTCTCGGTATACCTAAGGTGAATTTCACCTCATTATCTGCAACAACACTGTCCGCATTCATACTTAGCACATAGGATGAGTCAAGCAATAATTGTTCAGTGGGAATATCTATTGCTTCTTCATCCCTCCATTCCATTATCAGTCTATCATTTAATGCTAGAAACCAATTAGTTTTGGACTGGAGCCCAGATAGTTGAGCTATAATTAGATTGCCATTTGTCGTTACTGAAATCCATGAATTACTTAGTGAATCGCGATCGGGTGCTAAAACAGCTTTAAATCCAGATGGAATAGGGGTATATGCAGCAGTAACTAAAAGGGCATTTGAATCTTCACGTAAGGGAAGAGCACTAGCAGGCCATTGATTTAGAAGAGTTTCTAGATTATAGAGCGGAATGTTCTCGAATCTCGCTCCATCTCTTGTGGTAACATTGTAATTGCGATCTGGTAATTCATTTAATGTCTCTTTTAACCATGTACCTTGTTGCCATAAGGCCGGATGATTATCAATCACTAATTCTTGAACCTGCATCGAAAAATTAGGACGACTTAAACCAAGGACCACAGCAAGTATGGCTAATGTTCGTAAAGCGAGCACTATGAGGTCACGTACTTTTTGTCTACGGCGTTGGCTAGTTTTAAATGTATTCATCCACATTAAAGAAGGGATGGGAACTGTTTTCCTTGGTCGCTTTCCCAATAAATGAATGAGGGTAGGCAATAGTGCAAGGGGCAAGGCCCACAAAATGTTCGGCGATTCAAATACCATTATTCGAGTTTGGCGTTGATCAACGCAATGGGTAAATGCTCTAGGGACGTATTCAAATCTAAAGTTCCTATGACAGTAATCACTTGATCGGTGACCAAATCAATGGGATTTAGAAATTCAAGTTCCATCACGCTTTCAGGACCTGCAGCTCCGCAAAAAAAACAACTGGAAAAAGGGTAGGCGCTTAAAGCGTAAATATTCTCCACAGGATCTAGCACTATAGCATAGCCCGTTATTTTCATAACCTTACCGTTCCAAGTATCGCGTTGAAAATCCGACCATTGTGGTACTTGGATCCAAGAGGCCATCGATTCATTATAAACCTCAGTGAACTTAATTGTTTCAAGAGCACTCCAATGTAATCTGTCTTGTGCAGCAAGACTACTTCCGGCGATCAATGATGCTATTATAAGGAATGTTCTCATCCGTGAAATGATGCCTGCTGAATTATGAAAAATAATCTGTAAGGGTCACTTTCATTGAATACTAAAATACCTTTAATCACTACAAATTGGTCCGTCACCAAATGATCAGGCTGATCACTAAAGACCAGTTCCACAACAGTATTAGGTGCCGCATTCCCACAGAAAAAGCAACTTGAAAAAGCATAACGGCTTAATGCGTATTGTTTGGTTTTTACATCGACCGGCACGAGGTAGCCTTGTAACACAACCTCTTGATTCTTGTATCCGTCCAACCAAGATGGAAATTGAGGGCTGTAAAGCCCCTCTGGAGTTGTACTATAAGGTACCGCTAACAAATCCCAGGAGACCACTTTCTGTCCCCAGGCAGGAACTTGAATTCCTGCGAACATCAATGTAACCCAAAGCAGAGCTCTCATGACTTTTTTAGTTTAATCCACAACAAACTCACAGCAGAAATAAGAGTAAATAACATGACCAGTAATTCTTCGAGAACGGGCTGAACCCCTACTAGAACTTCAATCGACCATTCTGCAACAACAAAACCTAAAAATGTCAAAAGCAATACGTTGCCAAAGACTTGAATAAAAATCCAATTGTGGGAACGACGATGATTCTTTAGGAAAGCAATCGTATTACGTTCGGCATTAAACAAACTTGTAACATATGCGATGAATAATAATATAACACCGAAGGCAATTATCCATGACCAACGTCCGGCGAGATCAATAGTTGGTTGCCATTGTTTTTGTAACTGTCCAAAAATGAATACTGGGAATGCACCTTGTTCATCGGCACGATGATTAATCACATTGGATAGCATAAGCATAGCGGATTTAGACTTCAGCTTTAACATTACCGATGTATAGGAATGTTCAGCAGTGTGATGCAAGCTCCAATAAGTTTGAGGCAGTGTAAATAGCGCAGCTTTGTCAACATTACGACTGGCCTCGACTATGCCCACGACTGTTAAAGGATGATGATGAGACTCACCTCTGGAATCACTTCCATGAGCTGAGATTAAACTTGATCCAATTTTGATTTCAAGTTGATCGGCCAAATCAACGTCCACAATTACTTCGCCAGAGTTTTCCGGGTAACGTCCAATCTTCAATGGCATTTGAAACCATCGATAATAACTAGTATCTGTACCCACCAAAGGATGCCCCTCGACATTATCACCTAGTGCAACCGGTGTGGCTAACTCAACCAACGGGTGTGAACGCCAAAAATCATAGGTGCTCTCAGAAATATTCCCGGTTGGGTTTTCAAGTCTATATAAGGTGCTTGCTACAATTTGAATGGGACTGCCTTTGTAGCCAATAATCACGTCCACTTGTGCGGCACTCTCTTCCCACTGCTTTAAAATATAATGCTCAAGGGCCCTGGGGGCCTTAATGAATAGGCCGGTTATAAAAGCCAAAACTCCTACTATGATGAGCGATGCCGCCTTTCTTTTCCATTGTAAGATCCACACTTTCACAAGGCCAAAATTTTCGCATTTTTAAACCAATTCTTCATGCGTTGGTCGTGCGTAACTGCGTAGACCATACCGTCTGGATTTACTTGTAACCATTGCTGCAAAAGCTCACAAGATTTTTCTGCCCAATCATCATCCAAGGCACTTGTGGGTTCATCTAAGAGCAGGGTTGAAGAACCTTGGTGTAACGCTAATAAAAGAGCCATACGTTGTAATTGCCCTATACTTAGCTCGTGAGGGAACCTGGTGAACAAGGTATCTATGCCTAAAGCCGCTGCATCTTCTCTAAAACTGTCTACAACAATCATTGATAATTGCTCCTGCAACGTAGCGTAATTCATCCATTGAGGATGTTGTGGCATGAATGCTGAATGTTGGGGAATTCTTGGTGCGTTTTCCGCATACTGAACACCATGAAGGACTCGTAAAAGCGTAGTTTTCCCTGAACCTGATGCCCCAGTGACCAGGTGGAGTCCTGGACTCAGGTCTAATTGTGGGTAGCTAATACTATGTTCCTGAAAATTTACAATCATGTTTGAATGATAGAATTCTTGTGAGAAAGTAGATGCGAATCTGCGGTTCCATGAGGCTAAATATACAATAGATTTACCCCTATGAAGTATGTGGTGGTAGATATCGAAACAACAGGAGGAAAGCCTAATGGTAACGGGATAACAGAGATCGGTATCGTTCATGTGACACATAAAAAGATCACACATCAATGGTCCACCTTCATAAACCCGCTACAATCTATACCCTACAACATTCAAATGCTCACCGGCATCAATGATCATATGGTTGCAGATGCCCCAACTTTTGAGGAAGCCATTCCAGAGCTTTTGAAACATTTGGCAGGGGATATTTTCGTAGCACATTCGGTCAACTTTGATTATAGTTTTATTGATGCTGCATTCAGAAAGGCCGGGCAACCTTGGCGAATGCCTAAACTGTGTACGGTTAAGTACAGTAAGGCGGTCTTTCCTGAATTTGGTCGCTATTCATTGGCACATTTATCTCGTGCTTTAGCAGTAGAGAACAACAATCCACACCGAGCGTTAAGCGATGCACTATGTGCCGCCGAGGTATTGATTCATTGTTTGCATGGCGATCATGACGAGCAGCGGCTGAACGACCCAAAACTGGGTCTATTGAAACGCATTCAATTGCCTGATCACATGCCGGCGCACTTTTATGATACGCTGCCAAAATCCCACGGGGTGTACCAATTTCTTGATCAAATGGGGCTTCCGCTCTACATAGGGAAAGCAAATAACATAAAATCGAGAATTACCCAGCATTTTAGTACTCAGCAAGGCAGTACGAAGTACCAGCGCCTCATGAAAGAGTGTTATTCTATAAGCTATACCTGCTTACCCAATGAAACACTGGCGCTGGTTTACGAAGATCATTTAATTCGTCAACATTGGCCACCTTTGAATAAAGCACAGAAAAAGCAAGCGTTAAAATTTGGGCTTTACACCTATAAAAATGGGAGAGGGGAGCTCAAATGCGTGATACAAAAGGTCATTGGCGATGGAGCCCTGGTGAGGTTTGGATCATACCTAGCCGGACAGCAGTGGCTTGCAGCACTTCAGGAACAAGCAACGCAAGAGGAAATATCCCTATCGGAAGCCATAGAGCAAATTCATCAGCAACAAGCAATGAAGTTTCTCATTGATTTGAGCCCAGAACAGGGGGCGCTTTTCATTGAAAACGGGAGCATCACAGGTATTTATACCGACGACGATTACTTACATAATGAACATTGGATTCGAGAACACTTCATTACCGTTCAGCCGTCTCCAACCATTAATGCTATAGGTATGAAGCTAGTGGAGGACAGACCAAATTCAATTATTCCAGTTTAATCTTTTGATTCGGTAGGTTCTTCAGCTGGGGTTTCTTCAGCACCTTCCTCTAGTTTAGGTATGTCCTTGTTCGCTTTCAGTTTTTTAGGTTTCGTCACTTTGAAGGAGAGCTCCTTTTGATTAAGGCCAATTTTTATGGAATCACCTTCCGTAATTTCTTTACCTATAATTTTCTCTGCCAAAGGATCTTCGACCAATTTCTGCAAGGCGCGCGCCAACGGACGTGCTCCAAAGGCCTCATCAAAGCCTTCATCAGCAATGTGATCTTTGGCTTCTTGGCTCATAGAAATGGCATATCCCAAATCTTCAATACGGTGGAAGAGGCCTTTGAGCTCGATATCAATGATCTTGTGTATGTCTTCTTTAGTCAGACTATTAAATAAGACTACATCATCTACACGATTCAAAAATTCAGGGGCAAAAGCTTTTTTCAATGCACTCTGAATAACGCTCTTTTCTATATCTCCCTTATTTTGCTCCCGAGCATTGGTTCCAAAACCTACACCGGTACCGAAATCCTTCAATTGGCGTGAACCAAGATTTGAAGTCATGATGATTATGGTGTTCTTGAAATCAACCTTACGGCCCAAACTATCGGTGATCTGTCCGTCGTCTAGGGCTTGCAGCAACAAATTGAACACATCCGGGTGTGCCTTTTCAATCTCATCAAGCAAAATGACTGAGTAAGGCCTACGGCGGACACGCTCGGTTAATTGGCCACCTTCTTCATAACCAACATATCCTGGAGGCGCACCTACGAGTCGACTGATCGCAAACTTCTCCATGTATTCGCTCATATCTATACGAATCATGTTATCCTCGCTATCGAAGAGCAATTTCGTTAATTCCTTTGCTAATTGTGTTTTTCCAACCCCGGTAGGACCTAGGAAAATAAATGAACCGATAGGCTTCTTTGGATCTTTCAAACCTGCACGGTTACGCTGAATGGCACGCACAATCTTCTTCACAGCCTCGTCCTGACCAATTACAGTGCCTTGCAATGCTTCGTCCATCTTAGCCAACTTATCCATTTCCTGTGCAGCCACTCTTTGTACAGGAACTCCGGTCATCATTGCTACAACTTCTGCAACTTCTGGCTCATCTACAATCTTTTTGTTGAGTTTAATAGACTCTTCCCATGATTCTTTGGCATTGATTAACTTTGCTTCGAGTTTCTTCTCATCATCACGTAGGCGAGCCGCTTCTTCATAGCGCTGACTCTTTACCACACGAACCTTTTCCTCCTTAATATGCTGCAGTTCAGCCTCAAGCTCAGTAATGGTTGCAGGTACTTCAATGTTTGTGATATGAACACGTGAACCCGCCTCGTCCAAAGCATCAATGGCCTTATCCGGGAGGTGCCTGTCAGTCATATAACGTTGAGTCAACCTCACACAAGCTTGAATGGCTTCGGGCGTATAACTCACATTATGGTGTTCTTCGTATTTATCCTTGATGTTGTTTAAAATCTGTACAGTTTCCTCCATGCTGGTTGGATCCACCGTCACTTTCTGGAACCTACGCTCGAGGGCACCGTCTTTCTCGATGAACTGACGGTATTCGTCTAAGGTGGTAGCACCGATACATTGAATCTCTCCACGTGCTAATGCGGGCTTAAACATGTTTGAGGCATCTAACGACCCCGTAGCGCCACCGGCCCCTACAATGGTATGTAGTTCGTCGATGAATAGGATAATATCGTCGTTCTTCTCGAGCTCATTCATCAACGCTTTCATACGTTCTTCAAACTGTCCGCGGTATTTAGTACCCGCCACAAGGCTGGCCAAGTCTAAGCTTATCACTCTTTTGTTGAATAATACTCGGCTAACTTCCTTATTCACAATGCGTAGGGCCAATCCCTCTGCAATAGCACTCTTACCTACACCGGGCTCACCAATAAGTAGGGGATTGTTCTTTTTTCTGCGACTTAGAATTTGGCTAACGCGCTCAATCTCTTTAGAACGTCCCACCACAGGATCAAGTTTTCCTTGCTCGGCAGAACGAGTGAGGTCTTTACCAAAATTATCTAGTACCGGGGTTTTAGATTTTTCTTTTCTACCACCGGCCGAAGAACTTCTTCTACTACTGCTGGAGGAAGGGTTATTTTCTTCAGCATCTGGATCGTCAAAACTCAAGGATGGAGCAATGGAATCATCTTTATCTTCCTCGATTTCTGTATCGATGTAATTACTCTGGTATTCACTTTTAACAGCATCATAAGAGGCGCCAAACTGAGCCATAATACCGCTTATGGGGTCGTTGTCATTTCGCAGAATACACAACAAGAGGTGGGGAGTACGAATGATAGGGCTTTGGAACAGTTTAGCCTCTAAGAAAGTCGTTTTCAAGGCCTTTTCTGCTTGACGAGTCAAAGGTAAATTCTTACCGTTGGCTGGATTATTTGTCGCATACGGCGAGCTCAAACCTTCAATCTTTGAACGAACCTGCTTCAAGTCTAATCCTAAGTCTTTCAATATTTGAATGGCAGTGCCTTCACCTTCTCGGATGATACCGAGTAAAAGGTGCTCCGTACCAATATAGTCGTGACCTAAACGCAAAGCTTCTTCCTTGCTGTATGTGATCACATCGCGAACTCTGGGGCTAAAATTCTCTTCCATAATGTGCTGGTTCTTTTACCGTCTTAGTTACTGCACATAGTGTGCCAACCTTTTCTTTCAAATCTAATGGCAGATTCGACCCGATGTACCCCTGCTCACAGAACGATTTGTTAACATTCGCATGTGGAAAAAAGGCACAAGTTCACAGTGCTTGCAAAGTATTTACGGGGGTCGAAAAGGTATATTTGAAAATTACGAAAAAACGCGGCACTCGCCGCCCTAAATACTGACAATATGGCGCAGGGAGAAAAAATTATCCCCATAAATATTGAGGAGCAAATGAAGAGCTCCTACATCGACTACTCTATGTCGGTGATTGTTTCTCGTGCTCTACCGGATGTTCGCGACGGTTTAAAACCTGTGCACAGACGCGTGCTCTATGGAATGCACGACATGGGAGTCACAAGCACCAAGGCATATAAGAAATCTGCAAGGGTCGTAGGAGACGTTTTGGGTAAATACCACCCACATGGGGATAGCTCCGTGTATGACACCATGGTACGTATGGCGCAAGATTGGTCATTGCGCTACATGTTGGTAGATGGACAAGGGAACTTTGGGTCTGTGGATGGCGATAGTCCAGCGGCAATGCGTTACACAGAAGTCCGAATGCGCAAGATAGCTGAAGACATGTTGTCGGATATCGATAAGGATACTGTTGATTGGCAGTTAAACTTTGACGATTCTCTCAAAGAACCAACTGTTCTTCCTACTCGGATCCCAGGTTTATTGGTCAATGGCGCTTCAGGTATAGCCGTAGGTATGGCGACGAACATGCCCCCGCACAACTTGACAGAAAGTATAAATGCCATCAACGCATACATTGACGACAGTGAGATTGAAGTTGACGGTTTAATGCAACATATTAGTGCCCCTGATTTTCCTACGGGTGGAACTATCTATGGGTATGAAGGTGTTCGCGATGCATTTCATACAGGTAGAGGCCGCATAGTACTGAGAGGTAAAGCCATTATTGAAGAGGTAAAGGGTCGCGAGTGTATTATTGTTACTGAGATTCCGTATCTGGTGAACAAGGCGGACATGATCAAAAAAACGGCTGATCTCGTCAATGATAAGAAACTAGAAGGGATCTCAGATATTCGAGATGAAAGCGACCGTAAAGGAATGCGTATCGTATACGTTTTGAAGCGTGATGCAGTGCCAAACGTAGTCCTTAATAAGCTGTACAAATACACTCAGTTGCAGAGCTCATTCTCTGTAAACAACATCGCACTAGTCAATGGCCGTCCAGAGTTATTGAATCTTAAGGACATGATTCGTCATTTCGTTGACCACAGACACGAAGTTGTTGTCCGTCGTACCGAATACGAATTAAAGCAAGCCGAAAAGCGTGCCCACGTACTAGAAGGTTTACTCATCGCCATTGATAATCTAGATGCTGTCATCAAGCTCATCCGTGCTTCTTCTACACCTGAAGATGCGAAGAACGGGTTGATGACTGAATTCAAACTCAGTGAGATTCAAGCTAAAGCTATTTTGGACATGCGTCTACAGAAGCTTACTGGTCTTGAGCGCGACAAGATCAAAGCTGAGTATGAAGAGTTGATGAAAACCATCGAATACTTAAAGAGCATATTGAATGATCGAGCATTGCGTATGTCTATCATCAAAGAAGAGCTCGAAGAGGTTAAAGATAAGTTTGGTGACAACCGTAGAACAGATATTGAATACTCAGGAGGTGATGTAAGCATTGAGGATATGATTCCAGATTCAGAGGTAGTGATCACTATTTCTCATGCCGGATACATCAAGCGTACTGCGTTGACGGAGTACAAGAAGCAGAATCGTGGGGGAGTGGGCGCTAAAGCCGCAAGCACACGAGACCAAGACTTCATTGAGCACGTTTTCGTTGCTACCAACCACCAGTACATGTTGTTCTTTACGGAGCAGGGACGTTGTTTCTGGATGCGCGTATTTGAAATTCCAGAAGGCACGCGTCAAAGCAAGGGTAGAGCTATTCAAAACTTGATCAACCTACCACAGGATGATAAGGTGTTAGCCTTTATTAACGTGTTGAATCTAAAGGACGAGGAGTACATTAATAATCACTACATCGTGATGTGTACGAAGCAAGGTATCATTAAAAAGACCAGTTTAGAGGCTTATTCACGACCTCGTGTCAATGGTATTAATGCCATCACCGTAAGGGAAGGAGATACCTTGTTAGAGGCGAAGTTGACCAACGGCGAGCAGGATATCATGCTTGCAGTAAAGAGTGGTAAAGCCATTCGCTTCCCAGAGAGTAAGGTGCGTAGCATGGGGCGAAACGCCTCCGGTGTGCGTGCCATCACTGTGGATAGTGAAACTGACGAAGTGGTTGGTATGATTGTCGTAAAAGAAGGTGACGGTTTTGATGTAATGGTGGTTAGTGAGCAAGGTTATGGTAAGCGATCTGCGCTAGAGGACTACCGCATCACCAACCGTGGTGGTAAGGGTGTCAAAACCATTACCGTGACCGACAAGACTGGTCAACTGGTCAGCCTAAAAGCTGTTACTGACGAAGATGATTTGATGATCATCACCAAGAAAGGTACTATGATTCGCATGGGGGTTGATACCCTGCGCGTCATGGGTAGAGCAACACAAGGTGTTCGTTTGATCACCTTACGTAAAGGCGACGAGATTGCTTCCATTGCTAAAGTCCCAGCCTCTGAGGATGAAGAGGATGAAGTATTGGATGTAGAAGGTGTAGAAAGCAACGCTGAAGGTACTACGCCGTCTGCTGCTGCAGAAGGGGAGGAGCAAACTACTACTGAACAATAAGTAATCTTGGCGCAATGTTTGATTTAACTATGAAAACTACATTTGTAGCCACTTAAAAACGAAGAGATTAGAATTATGAAAAAGCTACTAGTCGCAGTCCTAACTGCTGCAACTTTTATAGCAACGGCGCAAGAAGCTCCAAAAGTAACCAGTGCTATAATAGCCTTAAGAGGAAACGAAATTGTCGAAGCTAAGCAGTTTATCGATGAGGCCACGGCTATAATCGATGGTAAAAACCAGGCGGATATCAAAGAGAAGATTATGTCCAAATTTTACTATAACAAGGCATTAATCTACTCTAGAATAGCTGCCTCACCTGATGCAGAAATAAAAGCTTTGGCTCCTGAAGCCAAAGATGTAGCTGCTCAAAGCTTATTAGACCTTCTGCAATTCGAGACTACAGCAAAAAAGCAGTTATACACGGAAGATGCGCAACGGGAATCATTGAATATCGCATTTAATTATCTCGTGGAAGCTGGTGCCGCCTATGAAGCAGGAAATTATAACGCAGCTTATGATGGTTACATGGCAGCCTTTGAATTCAAGCAAAATGAGTTGTTGGGTAAAGTGGCCAGTGTGGATACTAATTTACTGTTTAATGCCGGTATTATTGCGGGTTCCGCAGGTGATCTTGAAAAAAGCAGCGCTGCCTTTGCACAGTGTATAGAGATGGGTTACAAGGGCATTACTTACTCCGCAACGGATGTGATGGGTGAACCTAAGCAATATCCAAACAAAGAAGCAATGGAAAAAGAGATTACTGCCGGATTAGCTTCAGATCCAGTAGTTGGTGAGGATGTAAGACCAAGTGTATACATCAGCCTAATCAACAATGCCAAGAAAATGGACAAAGTGGACAGTTACAACAAGTGGTTGACTGAGGCGCGCGAAGCTTATCCGGAAAACAAAGATTTATTGGACATTCAGTTACAGGCATACCTAGACGTAAAGGATTATGAAGGTGCCATGAACAACTTGAACGAGGCCATTGCTAAGAACCCTGAGAAAGGAATTTACCACTTCGTAAAAGGAAACATCATGCAAACTGAAATGAAGGATTTGGATGGTGCCTTGGCAGAATATAAAGCCGCGCTTGAAGTTGAGCCAGATATGAGCGATGCGCTATACATGTGTGGGTTAGTCTATATTGACCGTGCCAACAATATTACCGAAGAGATGAATAGCCTTAGCTTAAGTCAAACAACGAAATACAATAAACTTAAAGCGGATCAAAAGAGTATTTTCCAAGAATCGTTACAGTACTTCGAGAGTGCCTATGAAATGAAATCAGACGATATGGATATTGTTCAAGCGTTGATGGAAGTATACCGTAAGGTTGGAAATTACGAGAAGTCCATGGAAATGAAAGCTATTCTTGACGAAGCAGAGGAATAAGCAACCATCCTTACATTTATTAGAGCCCAAGTATTACTGCTTGGGCTTTATTTTGTGGATGTACTTTTTTGCTATAATATATATTATGTTAAATAGTATTTTCATAGAACTACTCTCTCCACGGAATATGGTGTGCTGTGAGATTCTCCTCTATAATCATCACAGCTGTTTTTCCTATTCCATGCCACTGGGCAACTTCGGATTTTGAGAATCGAACCACATCGCTGTATTGCTCGATGCCGTGAGCAAGTAATGCACGCTTAGCAGGTGCCGCCAATCCAGGCAGTAGATTTTTCAGTCGTTGGCGCTCACAGGTTGGAAAAGTCCTACAACTGCTGCTTTTTTCAAAGCGGTGCCCTTTCTCACAGATTAATTGAACCATATCTCAATTTACGCTGATTCTGCAGATTTACGTCCACGCTTCATGGTATTGCTGGTTTTGCTGTAGTTGTCCTTTTCTCGAGCCATGGTATCCTCATAACGAGGATCTGGCACCATGGCCACCTTATACAATGCAGAAGCCTCTATGCTGTAAAAACCAAATTCTTCGACAACGCGACCTTGTACTCGATAAATGCCTTTGCCACGAAATGGAAACTGCGCAGCGATGTTTGGGAAATGCACGCTATCCAGGAATTCGCCGTCCTGATCAATAAATGTGGCGAAATTCATGCGGTCGCCCTTAATCGTCTTCGTATCCTTCACGGTGACCAAATAGCCGTAGGCCACCACGAAATGTCCTAGTTTATCTGGTAGTTCACGTGCTCTTGTACCGTTTTCCAAGGGTTCATCGGCCAATTCAAAGGGATCACGCAACGGAAATCCCAGCAACTCTATTTGGTCAAAGGCCTCTTCCAGCCTGCTTTGGCGGAGTACGGGAACCTTGTAATCATGGGCTTGTTGGTTGCCTTTGAACAGACTGGGCGGAGCCGCCAACACCTCTTTGGTATTACGTCCACGCAGCATATGATGGGCTTCCCACAACAAGGTTTGTTTTTCCTTTCCCGTAAATCGTAAGGCTCCTATGCGAATGAGTAACGAAACTTGCTCTATCCCAATAGGCACGCGGTTTAAGAAATCAGCCAAATCTTCATAAGGGCCTCCCTCCTCACGCTCTTGGCCGATGCGTACCCCTATTTTCTCGTCCAAACTGCGCAGCAATACAAACCCCAAATAAATAGTGGTTCCATCAATGACCGTAGGATAATCGCCATGCTGCACACAGGGGGCTTCTATTCGCCCCCCACTCCTACGCGCTTCATGCACGTAAAACTCGGTCCTGTAAAACCCGCCGAAATTATTGATCACCGCCACCATGTACTCCAACGGGAAATGTGCTTTTAGGAAGAGGCTTTGATAGCTCTCCACCGCATAGGAAGCACTGTGTCCCTTGGCAAAGGCGTAGCCGGCAAAACTCTCTATTTGCCGCCAAATTTCACGACTCAACTCCTCACTGTACCCACGCTCCCGACAATTCTCAAAGTATTGATTTTCAATGTTTTGAAACTCTCTTCTTGAACGATATTTTCCCGACATCCCTCGCCTTAATACATCGGCCTCTCCTAAGGATAACCCTGCGAAGTGATGGGCTACCTTGATCACATCTTCCTGATAGACCATTACCCCGAAGGTATCGGGCATGATCTCTAACATTACAGGGTGTGCTTCTTTGCGACGCTCCGGATCTGTAAAGCGCAGAATATATTCGCGCATCATACCACTATTGCTCACGCCCGGCCGTATGATGGAGCTTGCCGCCACTAGTCCCAAATAGGTATCTACCTTCAACTTCTTCAGCAACATCCGCATTGCTGGGGATTCCACATAAAAGCAACCTATGGCTAATCCATTGCGCAACAAGTGTTTGATCTGCTCATCTGCCTTAAAACGCTGCAAGTCTCGTATATCGATGTTCGGATGCTGGGGCCTATTCTTCGCAACAATGGCAAGGGTATCCTGAATCTTGGAGAGCCCACGTTGGCTGAGGATATCAAACTTATGCAGCCCAATATCTTCCGCGACAATCATATCAAATTGGACAGTGGGAAAGCCTTTGGGCGGCAGGAAGGTGGCGCTGTGGTGATGCAGGCTGCGCTCGGCAATCAATATCCCGCCTGCATGAATGCTCAAGTGGCTGGGAAATCCTTGTATGTAGGTGCTGTAACGAAGGACTAAGTGCGAGAGTTGGTCCAGGTTTGAGGAGGAGATGGCGCCCTTGCTGAGTTTGTCGATTTCGTGTTTGGGCAGACCGAAAACCTTCCCCAACTCTCGCACCACAGAGCGGTATTGGAAGGTGTTGTAGGTCGCCAGGAGTGCGGTGTGGGGAAAGCGTTTGAAGATGTATTGGGTGATGTCCTCCCGATCGCGCCAGGAGAAATCGAGGTCGAAATCCGGTGGCGACGAGCGGTGCAAGTTGATGAACCGTTCGAAGTAGAGGTCCAGCTCGATGGGGTCTACGTCGGTGATTTTTAGCAGGTAGGCAACGATACTATTGGCACCGCTCCCCCGCCCTACATAGAAGTAACCGCGTTTCTGTGCGTAATTTACGATGTCCCAATTAATCAAGAAATAAGCTACGAAGTGCTTCTTTTCGATGAGGTCGAGTTCCTTTTCAATGCGCTCGCGAACTCGGAAATCGGCGTGGGGATATCGATATGGGAGGCCGTCGAAGCAGAGTTTGCGCAGGAGTTTGATGTCTTTCTCTGCGGAGCCTGAATAGGTCTGTAGGTTGAGAAGTTCGGATTCCTCGGGCAGTGTGATGCGGCAATCCGCTAGGATTTGTGCTGCATTGCGCAGAAGCTGGGGCATGGCAGCATAGGCATGGCGAAGGGCCTCATCGTTTAGGTAGAGGTCCTGTGGACTCCCCTGCTCTTCCTGCGGGAGTTTGCTGAGCAAGGTATTCTCGTCGATGGCTCTAAGGAGGCGGTGTGCGTTGTGATCACGCTTTCCTCGGAAGGTGGCGGTAGGAAGGGCCACTAATTTGTGCAGGTGGGTCTTCCACTTTCGAAAAGGAATGGAGGCAACTTCCTGTGGAGGAATGCCGACAAGCTCATTGTTTTGGAGTTGGTCAAGCGGGACCTTGGTGGTGGAAGGATATATGACCCATGCTTGGGTTAAGGCTTGTAGTGGTGGGCGATCGGGAAAACGCACTTTATGATGAAGGTGCCAAGAAAGGTGGTCATTGATTTGGCGCATGCCTTCCCAATTCTTCGCCAGGAGGATGTAGCATTGCTGGATACCGTTGCGAAAGTCGACTCCCACGGCAGGGCGCTTGGTGGGATGTTTTCGCATGAGGTAGAGCACCGTCATGCACGCCGAGGTATTGTTGATGTCGGTCAGGGCCATGGTTGGCCAGGGCTGGTCCTCTAAGAAGGCCATCCATTCTTTAGGCGATAGAATGCCATAGCGCAAGCTGTAGTAACTGTGCGTATTCAGTAGCATGAGTGCAGCTGCGTTCTAAAATCCTAGGTCCAATTTTCGTTGACGTGCTTGGGTCATGCCCATGCCCTGAAGAGAGAGGTGCGAATAGATTTCATAATCGTATTCGGGGACCAGGCGCTGGCCGGTGGGCTTGAGGAGCTCAGGACCATTGGCTTTAGGGCTCTTAATGGCCGCTGAGATGGGATAAGCATTGAGCTCTTCCGAGGGATAGGGCTCCAATAGACCGGTCACCTCCGCCAGCGGCATTTCACTATTCAACCACACCTGCTCATCTTCCTCATGCAGGATGACGGGCGAACGGTGGTGATCTATGGCGGCGGTAATCTTGTTCTGTACGGTGGTGATGATGGCGAAGCTATCGACCATCTCTCCTGTATCTGGATTGACCCAAGTATCATAGATTCCCGCAAAAGCAAAGGGCGACCCGTCCCTCTTGTAGACTACATAGGGTTTGGACAAACGCTCTTTTTGCGAACCTTCAATAAAGGCGTCGGCCAGGACTAGGCAGCGTTTGGAGCGAATACTTTGACGGAAGGCAGGCTTGGTAGTAATGCCCTTGGCGCCACGGTAAGAAGGGTCATTCTCCGAGTTGTGATCGCCTTCGGAGCGGGCATTGAACAGGTGGAAGGGCTTCTTCGCCCAATACGGGGTAAAGCCGAAGCGGTAATGCTTAATTACGCCGGGGTGTTCCTGAGTAATAACGGCACCTAAGTCCCCTATGCTCGTGTTGGTATTAGGGGCATAAAGGTCTGGGCGCTCGACAAGGGCGCTAAAGCGTTTCTCTACCGCTTTGATTTTACTGATGTTGACGTATCTACCGCACATGGTACTTTCTCTCTCTAAGTTAAGTTCTTTTTACTGATGTCTATTGGCTAATAACGGCGGCGGTTCCCCATTGAAAGGGTTCGTTCGCCCGATGGTTTTGGCCCCGAGTGAAACCGCCCGGAGTACGGAACGGTCGCCAAAACGCTGGCGAATATGGTCCATGGCGCTGTAGAGGTTGCTCAGCTCTTCGCTCTCCTCAAAAAGATTCATCTGGTAGCCGCCGCCCACCAAATGTGAACAGCGCACTCCTATTAAACGCACCAATAAGCGGCGATCATAGAGTCGCTTGAAGAGCTCCTTCACCTTGGGGATGAGGATGTGGTCCGCCGCAGTGTAAGGAATTCGCGCTTGAAGGGTGTGTGTATTGAAGTCCGAATAACGAATCTTCACTGTGATGCAGGAAGTGAGTTTGTCCCCACGACGCAGCTGGTAGGCTAGGTTCTCCGTCATGGCGACGATGATGCCTTCTAGCTTGACCATGTCGATGGTATCCTTAGCAAAGGTGCGCTCGGTAGAAATGCTCTTGCGCTCTTGGTAAGGCAGTACAGGGCTTTGATCCACTCCCTGGGCCTTGTGCCAGATAACGGATCCGTGCTTGCCCATGACGCTTTGCATCATCTCTAGCGGCATCTCTTGTAGGGTCTGTATCCTGCGTACCCCAAGGTTGCGAAGGGTTTGGTAGGTCTTCTCTCCTACCATTGGGATCTTGCGCACGGATAAGGGGGCCAGGAAGGGACGCTCTAATCCTTTTTGGACGTAGATTTTGTTGTTGGGCTTGGCTTCCCCGGTGGCCACCTTACTGACCGTTTTATTGATGGACAGGCCAAAGCTGATGGGAAGACCGGTCTCTCGTATGACTTTATCGCGGAGTTCACTGGCAAATTTGAAGTTGCCAAAGAAACGGTCCATGCCCGTGAGATCGACATAAAACTCATCTACCGAGGTCTTCTCGTATACGGGCACATCTTCCTTGATGACGTCCGTCACGAGGTTGGAGTATTTGCTGTAATTCGCGGAGTTGCCACGGATCACAATGGCTTCCGGACAGAGCTCACGCGCCATTCGCATGGGCATGGCAGAGTGTACCCCGAACTTTCGGGTTTCATAGCTACAGGCCGCAACGACCCCACGGTCGCCTGTGCCGCCGATGATAATGGGTTTACCGCTCAAACGGCTGTCCATTAGGCGCTCAACAGAGACAAAAAAGGTGTCCAAATCCAGATGTAATATGGAGCGGTCCATGTTCCTACAGGTTTGTTTTAGGGGTGTTTACAGCCTATTCGAGCGGCACTAAGGCCGCTCAAACAAAGGATCTATTATGTTACAAATGCTTAGTTGTCTTTCAACGTACTCATCTCCTTACGCAGGTCTGCCACCATGTGCATCAACTGTGACATCTCCTGGTTGGTTCCCGCTGCAGGAAGCTCAAAGCTGGTATATCCTACGGCTTTCCATGCCTCCACTAATCGGTCCACAGGGACGGTATAGGGTGCAAACTGTGGGTTATCAGATTTGAGCATCAGCTCGCCGACGTGCAAGTTGTTGATCACGCGCTTGTAGACCACGCCCTCGTCCTTGGTAATAAGCACATAACAATCGTCATTGCGGATGGACTTCCAATCTTGTACATATTCTGTAATGACGTAGGCACCCGGTTTAATGGGCAGCATGCTTTCCCCACGGATTTGGAATACGCGGTACGTACGGTCTTGCGGCAATTCCGGGAAGGGCATTGAAAAACGCGGCAAGGCACCAATGTAATCTGCGTCGCCATACCCCGCGAGGTATCCCGCAGAGGCCTTTACCGGTACCAATGTCCCCAACTCTCTTTCGTCCGTGCCGTCTACCACTACCGGGAGAATGCGCAACTGCGCACCACTAACATCGGCCTTGGGAATGGATCCCCCACCAGAGAGGTCCTTGTTCACGAAATCATCGAGTCGCACCTGAAAGTACGCCGCCAAATGCTGCAAAGTGTGCAACCTAGGCTCAGCCCTACCTTCTTCGTAAGCGCCTATCATGGCGCGCTTTACACCAATCTTTACCGCCAACTGCTCTTGAGTCAGCGCCTCTTTCTTGCGAAGAAATTTCAAGTTGTTCTTTACGTAGTTCATACAGCGTATCTTTAAAAGATGAATACAATGCTAATTTAGTTAGAATTCTAATATTTTCATCATTTGTGCAATAATTTTTTAAGGTGGTCCTGAAAGAACTTCTAAATACGTGTACTGTCGCTAAAGACGAGGCCTATGCCTACTGGATTCAGGAGGCTTTGGTGGAGGCCGATGTGCTCGAGGAAACAGTAAAGTTTGCCTTTGAAGGGACGGATAAGGAGCGTACTAGGGCGTGCTGGATTTTGCACCATGTGGGCGACCGTAAGCCCGAGCTTTTATTGGGGTTTGTGGGGAGGATGATGGACCAATTGGACCATGCGAAAACAGATGCCGAAGTGCGGTTTATTCTTCGGTATTTTTCCAAATATGAGCTTCCACAAGGCGAAGAGGCGCAAGGCAGGCTGCTGGATTACAGCTGGAAATGCATGATGGATATGCAAGCTGCGGTGGCCCCGCGCGTGTACGGGATGACTATAGCCTATAGGATGGCTGGGGCGTACCCGGAATTGGCCCCAGAACTGGCACAGACCTTAGAAACAATTATAGAATACGGCAGCGCCGGAATGAAAAATCGCGGGGATAAAATCTTGAAATGGCTGCGTAAAGACGGCCTACTCTAGCGGATAACCGGCCATGGCATTGCCCGCTAAAAATCCACCGGTCCATGCGGCCTGGAAATTGAATCCGCCGGTGATGCCGTCAATATTTAGGATCTCTCCCGCCAAATATAGGTTCGGGCAAAGTCGGCTTTGGAAGGATTTAAAATCAATCTCCTTTAAATCTACTCCGCCCGCGGTGACGAACTCTTCCTTGAAGGTGCTCTTACCGGTGACTTGGAATACAGCGCCGGTGAGCTCGCTACACAAATTTTTCAGTTGCTTACCTGAAACATCGCCCCAAGTCGCAGTGCTCTTAATACCCGCAGCCTCCACCATAGATTTCCACAGGCGCAACGGAATGCCAAACATCGCGTGATTGCCTAATCGCTTTTTACCGTTAGACTTTTTCTCATCTGATAAGAAGTCGAGTACCTCCTCTTCATCGCGACCCAACCAATTGATCAGGATGGGGAAACGGTAAAATCTATCGCTAAGTTCTCGGGCGCCCCAAGCGCTCAAGCGAAGAATAGCGGGCCCTGAGAGCCCCCAGTGGGTAATGAGCAGCGGTCCCTCGGCTTCCAAATCTGAAGCCGCAATTTGTACGCTTGCATTTGGCATACTAATGCCGCTCAACCCCTTTATTCTTGGGTCTTTGATATTAAACGTGAAGAGCGAAGGCACCGGTTCAATGATCTTATGGCCCAATTTTTTAAGCCCGTCCCACATCGCTTTGGACGATCCTGGAGCGATCATCAAAGCATCGCAATCATAGGTTTGACCTGCATTGGTCACTACCTCCCATCGGTCGGCGTCCAAAGGCTGAAAGGACTTGACCCCAGAAGAAGTCAGCACTTCAATGCCGTTGGTAGATGCCATTTCTTTCAGGCAGTCGATGATGGTTTGAGAAGAATCGGTCACCGGAAAAACGCGGTTATCGGATTCAATCTTGAGCTCTACACCCCGATCCGCAAACCATTCCATGGTGTCGCCGGGCTGGAATTTATGGAATGGCCCCAGGAGCTCACGGCTGCCGCGAGGATAGAATTGGACCAATTCCCTTGGATCAAAACACGCGTGCGTCACGTTGCAGCGCCCGCCACCACTGATCAAAACCTTGCCCAATACATCTTTACTTTTTTCCAACAAGGTTATACTGGCGGTTGGATTAGCCTCGGCACATGCGATGGCTGCAAAATAGCCTGCAGCCCCTCCTCCGACAATGATGACGCGTTCACTCATAGCGCAAAATTAAGGCAATTTTGGTCGTAACATGAGTGTTTAAAAACTAACAATGGTGTAATTTTGCAACGCAAAGCATAGAAAAAATGAATTTACGTGAAGCTTTGGAGGAATGCCTCCGCAAACGTCCTTTCGTGGAAGAAGCCCTTCAAGACGACCTGATCAACCTCAGTTCTTTGGCCCGCGCCATCAAGCCGGACATCGAATACCTTATCGGTAAAGAAATTAAGGAAAGTGCGGTGGTCATGGCCATCCGCCGCCGCGAACCAAAGCTTCAACTCAAGATGCAACACAAGCTTCAGCAGTTCATTTCTTCCTTAGGAGATATCATTGTGCGGTCTAACCTTGTAGCTTATACCTATAAGAAGACCCCTGCCCTTACCGCAAAACAAGCCGTTTTCTTAGAAGCGATTAAATCAAAACCTTCGGGATTTCACAGTTTTACTGGGGGTATGGAGGAAACCACCGTCGTTATTAGCGAGGATTTTGGCACAGATCTCGAACACGCCATGGCCGGTGAAACCCAGCTCGGCATTACCAAAGACCTCTCTTCCATCACCTTACGCCTGCCCAACAGCAGCTCGGAAGTCATCGGGCTCTATTACTTTTTCTTCAAGCACATCGCCTCGGCCGGTGTGCCCATCAAGGAAATCATCTCCACAACAAACGAGGCGACCTTCATCGTCCACAACGACGACGTTAACGCCGCTTTCGCCACCATAAACACCATCAAGCGCGCCCAGTAAGGTGTTGATAACGAGGAGTTTTCCACCTTTTTTGCATACGTCCTTCTCGGGGTCCAATTTCTTGGGACTAACCTTTAATGTTATACGTATGGAAAATCAAGTCCAACTCATTGGCAACCTGGGCATGAACCCAGAAGCCAAAAACATCAATGACACGGTGAAGGCCACCTTCACCCTCGCCACTAACACTGTGTATAAAGACAGCGATGGCAACAAGAAAACCATGACCGACTGGCACAATATTGTCGCTTGGGGCGGATTGGCTCAAAGCATCGAGCAGTACGTCAAAAAGGGCGATAAAATTGGGATCTCGGGCCGATTAGTCACTCGCTCCTACGAAGACGAGAAGGGCAACAAGAAGTATTTTACAGAGGTAATTGCTCGAGACATGCTCTTACTCGGCAACAAGAAGTCCGGCGAAAATTGATGCCTGGCCCCCCACCAGGCCCCCCACCAGGCCTCCGGCCTGGTGGGGGGCCTTACAAACTCAAAATTTTTCCTTCCTCAAACAGATAGTCCCCAAAGTGGCCATTGACGGGCTTCTCAAGCTCCAGGGGCTGCGCCAAGGCAATGGCAGTACCATCGACCTCCTTCATGCGTGGTTTGGCCTTTAAATCGCCTATTTCGTCCACGAGGTACACATAGTCCGCTGCGTGGCCATTAATAAAGTGGAATCGCTTGATCGCCACATCTACTCGCATGTGAGCATACAGCACATTTGTAAATACCCATTCTAACTGGCCTTGCTCGTTCAAAGGCAACTGATCATAGACCTTGGATGGACTATCATTAGCGCTGATGGTGGCCAAAATGGTACGCAATCCGAACTCGCGCGCCGCACGACGTTCGAGATCACCTTCTTTTACGCCACTTTCGATGAGGATATTGGCAATGCCATTGGCCATGAGGTAATCCCCAATGGCAGTGGGATAATATTCATCTGTATACCTGCCTATACCCGCTAGATCAACCTTCATGCTCGTCAGCGCATTGCCTAATCTATTCATTAAGGCTCGACGCAAGGGGCTAATCTTGCGTGTAACTTCTGCGCTAGGCACTAACAGTGATGTGTAGGCAGAATGCCCCCCCACATGAAAGATGGTTCGCTGATCGTGTAGGTTAAAGCATAATTCAGGTTCATGCATCTTAATCCAACCCACCAGTTTGGCACTTTCTATGGTCTGAAAGCTATTAAAGTCTCTGTTCAGGTCTATGCCTAATCCATTGCGGCGACTATAACGTACATAGGCATCGGGATTCGCTACCGGCATGAGATGAAGGGTAAACCCCTCTAAATTAATTTGTTTCTTTTGAAACAGTTCAATGAGCGACAGGATGATAAATACCCCCGTCGTTTCGTTGCCGTGCATACCGGCCCAAATACAAATGGAACGCGGACCATGACCTAAGGTGGTGTAGAGTATGGGGCGTTCTTCACTGGAATACCCAATAATTCCCCAATTATGCGCTGATTGCAGCCCTGAATATGGGATATACCACTGTTTATCAGTTAAATATGTCGAATCGAAATTCGTGGACATTCTCGTAGATTTATAGTGAAAGTTACATCACAACCGTGACATTCCCCCAAATACAAACATTATGATCGCCAGAAACTTGATCTACGCCTCGTTGTTCGCCATTGGAACATCATGTGTTACAGATGAAACAACTGTAACTATTGGCTTTGGTAGCTGTAACGAACCTTCACAAACACAGGACCTTCTACCCACCTTAAGTAAAGCTTTAGATACACTCGACCAGTACATATGGCTGGGAGATAACGTATATCTCGTGGACGGTCAATGGAATACCTATGCCTCCACCATGGCGCGCTACAACGAGGTTTTTGGGGGTGATGCCTTCCAGGAAATCCTTGGCAAGAGCCAACATTTGGCCATTTGGGACGATCATGATGCGGGTCCTAACGATTGTGATTTATCTAATTTCAATGGCCACGCAATCACCATGAAAGCATTCAAGGACTTTTGGCAGCCCTCTTACCCTCAACCAGATGCTAACAGTTATTACGGCCGTACTAGCTTGGCCGAAGGCCAGATAGACATTTATCTGCTCGACAATAGAAGCTTCCGCACCCATAAAGACAGCGCAAATGCCAGCGTCTTTGGGGAAGAACAACTGAAGTGGTTTCATAAATCCCTTCAACAATCAACGGCTGAGGTGCATTTGATCTGTATGGGCGGTCAACTGCTTAATACGGCCCAAGTCTTCGAAAATATGAGCAACTATCCGGGGGAGCGTGCAATGCTTCTGGAATGGCTTTCCGAGGCCCCAGGCGTACCTATTGTACTCACTGGAGACCGTCACAGCGGTGAAATCAACCTATTAGAGCTCAATGGTAAAGCCATTGTAGAAGCTTGTGCTTCACCCATTACTGCAAACGCTCACCCCCATCATGACGAGGAAAACACGAACAGAGTGCACGAGGGCACTACAGATACGCAACATTTTGGAACACTTCGTTTGAATCACTCGAATGACCATTGGCAAATCGTAGTTTCTTTAATCGATGCTTCAGGCAAAGCACTGTTTCAATACGAATACAAGGTGTGAAACATAAGATAAGTTAAATTCAATTTACTGTTTATCAAATATTTAAATATTTTTATTTAAACTAATACTCATCGTAGAAAACTGCTAAATACCCACCCCGTTTTCATTGAAAATTTCATTTGGAATACGTTTGAGGGGTGTTTCAATTGTATTACATTTGTAACTATGGAGGATGTAGTACGTCGAATTCAGGAGTATATGAACCAAAGCGGCCACAATGCCACATCGCTGGCGAAGGCCATTGGCATGAACCGTCCTACCCTGGTACATATTCTCAACGGCCGTAATAAGCCGAATCTTCAATTGCTCCAACAATTGGCCCTCTTTGATACTTCCTTAGATATTCGCTACCTCCTAACGGGAGACCAACGCACAGAAGCACCGCCACAAGAGGTTAACACAGAGCGGCCTCCTACTCCATCAGAGCATCCCGCAACAAAATCCTCAGAGAAACTGTTGGTATTAAATCCAAACGGGACGTGGAATACCTATACCAAAGAAGCGTAATCCGCGTATATTTGTAGGGAATTCACAGGACTATGATGACAAAGAATAAAGTACTACTAGGATTGATTATTGTGGCGTTGGTATCTCGCATCGCCCCACATTACCCTAACTTCACTGCCATGGGAGCCCTAGCCTTCTTCGGTGCTTCCCGAATCAAGAGCTTATGGGGATCTTTAGCGTTGGTGGTGGCTACGATGATGATCAGTGATTTGGTCATCAACAATCTTATCTACCCTACGGGTGAATTCGTTCTAATGTATTCAGGATCGCTCTTTACCTACGCCGGATTCGCTGCCTATGCACTGCTCGGCCGCAACGCAACGAACATGAGAAATGGTTCAGCGCTGCTCGTTGGTGGTTCTATAGCGTTCTTCTTGCTCAGTAATCTTGGTGTTTTCCTAAGCGCCTACAGCGTGTTCCCTATGACTTGGGGAGGATTGATGGCCACTTATGCCGCGGCCGTTCCTTTCTACGCACCTGAGTTGATCTCCACAGCATTGTTTAGCGCGATGGCGTATGCTGCAGAGACCAAATTCAGTACGGTTAAAGCTTAATAGATGACCTGGCGGGGAATAACACCCGCAGGAACTGTTTCCAACAAATCTCCTGAAGTGGAATACACGCGCAATTCACCGTTGCTCGCGTAATCTTTAGCGTCCAAGAAATAGAGGTTGCCCGCGTGTGCATTCAATTTGTAACCACCGGGCAAGGTCATGGTAGACGTTTGCCAGTTCTGACCTGGAGTCCATTTTACAATGGCCCCGTCGTAGCTGTTGTTCAAGAAATAGCCGTTCGTACCATCACTTGCCAAAGAAATTGCGTGCTTGTTGGTATTCGGGGCGACGGCTTGTTCTGAGAACCCTGAACCTGTGTATTTCCAGATGCTGGATTTCGTATCAGGACTAACGCCCCAGTTCTGCTCTCCAGAGTTCATCACAAATAGTTCGTTGCCAATCACTGCAAAGGAGTTGGGCACATCACCGGTATTGTGCAAGGTCACTTCGTAAGTATTCACATTGATCTCGGCCACCTTGTAGGGACCTTCGTAGGTTCCTACGCCAACAAACAGCTTATTTTCAAAGACCATCATCTGCTCCGAGAAGTTCCCTACGTAGATGCTATCTACTTGGGCCCCTGTCTCCTTAGAAAGCACGTATACCGCGCTATCCTTCCAGTTAGACACAAAAATATTGCTGCCGTGAGCCGCCAAATAGCGAGGTTGCTCTAGATCCACAGTCCACTTGTGCTGCAATGTATTCCTGTTGATTGCGCGCACCTTGTTGCTGTTGTTGATGGTGATAAATAGCAAAGAGTCGCTCTCCAGCATGTGCTGAGCTACGTTGCCCAATGGAAAGCCGTTCTCTAAAGCGAAGGCAGATTCAATGACGGTGTCCGCATCGTAAGCGGTAATAGTACCTGTACCTGAACCAAAAGGTCCTTCGTTGAGGATAAGGTGCAAATCTGTATAGAATCCTGAAGGACCTGAGGTGGGTGGCGTTTTGCCACAAGATGCCAAGGCTAATGCTGCAATGATGGCTAGGGATGATGAAATTCTCATGTGTTATGAATGTAGTTTAATGTTCAATAAATAGGTTCTGCCCGGCATAGGATAATATTGGTAGAATTGGCGCTGAGCTCCCGTAATGTTCTCAATGCGGAATACCCATTGCCAACGCTTGCGCTTACTGCTCAAAGAATATGCCAAATCCACCCAAGATTGGGCCGGCAACTCTCCTGTACGAGCGTTGTCTCGAAGCGTGTGTCGAAGTCCCGTGTAATAGCCGCGCAACATCAAGGTCCCTACAGGCAATTCTTGCTCTATGGTATATATTGCTTGTAAGGCCGGTCTATAGATCAACTCCTTCCCGATAATATTGGCGTTATTCGAGGCCACATCTAGGATACGGCTGTATTGATGGGTGGTATTGAAGGCATGTTGTTGGTGCCATATTTTCCGCTGCACCCCTAAATACGTGGTACTGGTGTAGACGGAATAATAGTTTTGCGGGGTCCAATTTCCATCGCTTCCCGGCGCCCATTGAATCATCTGGCCGTAATACAATTGGTCCGATGTGAAACGAATGGTCCAATTACCCTCATGTTCCAACGAATATTTAGCCCCATAAGAACGTTCTGCGCTCACCCCTACATTGCCTCCAGGGTTCCAATATTTCTCGTTAAGTGTAGGCAATCGATAATAGCTCCCCACCGACCATTGTTGCAGCCATGATTCTTTTGAACGCGAATACAAGGCATAGGCACTCCAATACACTTGATCGTGGTACTGCGCGGCCTTTAGCACCGCATTCCAGTCTTGGTTCGGCTTTAGGTTCAGCTGCACCTGCGGCATCCATACCGTTGCTGTTCTGTTCGTCCCCCCTGCCGTATATCGGTTCAACGACAGGTGTGCATGGTAATGCTTTTCTGTGCGGGTGTATTGCGCAGTGAATTGGCCAAAGGTATTGGTATCACGTAACGTCCAAGAGGACATCGTATCCGTGTAGGCCTGCCATTCTTGCGAAGCAAAGAGCCTCATCTCGTTGTGCCCCCTTTTTAATTTGTACTTGAACCGCACCACCTCGTCCTCAAGATGGTTGATGTACCCTGGGCTTAGAATGGATCCGCTGTTATTTTTTTCGCTCTGCGTATACCACAGGTCGGAACTCCAATACGTTTTGCCCATTGCCCCGCTAAAGCGTTGTAAATACGTAAGATCGCCATAACCGTTGCCGACCATTCTCCCTTCTAATGAGCCGAGCCGATAATCATATTCATTATCACTGCTGGTAAATCGTACGATGCTTTGGTAGCGGATCTTGGAGAAACTTCCCCACGAATGAGCGTTTAACGCACGCTCACCTATGCTCGTTAGGCCCACGGTGGTCGTTGTTCCCCGTCCAGTTTTCGGGCTTAAGTTCAAATCTAATGCGCCCATGGAGCCCATAGATGACGATGCGCCGCCATTAATACCATCCACGATGGAAGTGGTACTCAGCATCATGGCGGGAACTAAGCTTAAATCCAACACCCCTGTGGCCATACTGCTGATATCTATGCCGTCCCAAAGTACCCGACTTTGCTCACTAGAAGCACCGCCAAAACTTGAGGCCACCACACTGCCCGGAGTATATTGCTTGAGATTGAATCGCGAATCCTTTTGAAGATAATCTGAAGCGCTCTCGACATCCGTAGCCAAGGAATCCGCTGAGGTACGGTATTCACTGCCTTTGGAAACCTGGCCAATGATATCGGCGGTCCAGAGCGTATCTACTTGGCCCCACATTAACATAGGGCACGCTACGGCTAGAAAAAGAAGCGTTTTGTTTTTCATCCTATTCCAGTGCTTGACCCAGAGCACCATTAAATATTCTTCATAGGCCAAGTCTTCTGGCTCTTCGCTCCCACACCTTCCTTCCCGCCCATGGCAGTGGCTATTGGTGCTTTCCACACGAATTACAGCTTCTGGCAAAGCCCCGGACTCCCACCGGGTTCCTTCTTCGGTTCAACTTCCGCTGAACAACCTATGGTGTAAAGGTACGCTTATGAATAACGCCCAAAGAGCTTGAGCGCACTATTATATGAACTTTCTAATTGTAAAGGATCCACGGTACAGTCGAAGCCACCAGCGGTAACGACGCTCAAGACCTTTTCTGTTGGCATATTGCCGATCAAGGCATCACTGGCAAAAGGACAACCGCCAAAGCCACGCAGGGCTGTATCTATTCTTCTACAACCATGCTTTATGGCCTCTTGGGCCTTCGCAGCTGCTTCCCCGTAGATACTGTGCATGTGCGCCCCCCAGGGCACTGTCGACTCTGAATTCATCAATGCACTCAAGGTTCCTACCTTCTCCAAAGTGCCTTGCCCGGTGGTATCGCTCAAAGACACAATATCAGCGCCACATTCCACGGCTTGATGCAATCTTTCCATGACCCTATCTACATCATAGGCTTCCCCATAGGGATTTCCAAAGGCCATGCTGAGGTATACGACGAGTTCCACATTGTGTGCAGAAGCCAAGTCTTTAACGCGCTTCAAATCTTCAATGGCCGAAGCTATGTCCTTTCTAGAATTGCGCTGTTGAAATTCCTCACTCACACTAAAGGGATAACCCCAGGCGTCAATGAAATCATATTGTGCGGCGCGTCTTGCTCCGCCTTCGTTGGCAACGATCGCCAGCAGCTTAGTCAGGCTCTTTGATTTGGCTTCCTCTAGCGCCGCAAATAGCTCATAAGCATCAGCCATTTGCGGCATGGCACGGGGGCTTACGAAACTACCCGCGTCCAAGGTATGGAACCCACATTGCAATAATTGCTTGAGGTAGGCTACTTTTTCCGAAGTAGGGATAAATTCATGTATGCCTTGCCAGGCATCGCGAGGACACTCTACAATAGAGATTTGGTTCATTTCTGAGGGTTGGATAGGTTCTCCCCCGAAATTACAAATTGCGGAGCATTCTACGCACCATCGCAGGACCTTCGTATAAAAATCCTGTCCAAACTTGTACTAGATCTGCCCCGGCGTTCAACTTCTCCTTGGCATCTGCTCCTGTGAAGATTCCACCTACTGCAATAATGGCAATAGAACTTTTTAGTCTTGAACGCAAATAAGCAATGACTTCCGTACTGCGTTCGCGCAATACTTTTCCGCTCAATCCACCAGCACCAATAGCTTCTACCTTGGATGCAGGCGTACGCAGACCTTCGCGAGAGACGGTCGTATTTGTAGCGACAATACCGTCCAGCTCCAAGCTATTGATGATGTCGATAATATCGTTTAACTGACCTTCCGTTAAATCTGGGGCGATTTTCAAAAGCAACGGCTTTTTACCCAAGGCATTATTCTTTTCCTGCACTGCTTTAAGCAGTTTTGTCAAGGGTTCTTTTTCCTGTAACTCCCTTAAATTCGGAGTATTAGGAGAACTTACATTGACCACAAAATAATCTACTACGGGGTGCAAGGCTTCCACGCCCAAGAGGTAATCATTCAATGCCTCCTCGTTAGGGGTCACCTTGTTTTTGCCAATATTTCCACCAATGATCAGATCCGTTTTACGCTTCATCAGTCGCAATACCGCTTCATCTAGACCGCCATTATTAAAGCCCATGCGGTTGATCACTGATTCATCTTCTACCAGGCGGAACAACCTCGGTTTTGGGTTTCCGGCTTGAGGTTTAGGCGTTAAAGTTCCTACTTCGATGAAACCAAAACCGAAACTGGCCAACTCATTGTAGAGCTTGGCATCCTTGTCGAATCCAGCGGCGAGTCCTACTGGATTCTTAAAATTCAATCCCATCACCTCTTTTTCATGACCTTTGATAGAACCAAAGAACACATTGACCAATGATGCTATTCCTGGAATTCGGAAGGTCCATTTCAATGTCTTAAAAGTGAAATGGTGGGCCTGCTCGGCGTTCATGAGGAACAAAATGGGTCGAATGAGAATTTTGTACATGTTAATAGGACTTCAATCGGGCCAAATCTCTCTTGGCATCCTTCTCTTTTAATGACTGACGCTTGTCGTAGTTCTTCTTCCCTTTGGCCACCGCAATGTTGAGCTTAATCCAGCCGTTTTCGCTGATAAATAGCTTTGTGGGAACAACCGTAATACCTTGATCTTTGAGTGCCTTATCGATTTTATCGAGCTCCCTCTTACTCAAGAGCAGCTTACGTTCTCGGATGGGATCGTGGTTAAAAATATTTCCGTGGGACCATTCCGTCACGTTCATGCCCTTGATGAATAGTTCACCGCCGGTCATATAGCAATATGCTTCCGCAATGGACGCCTTACCCATGCGAATACTCTTCACTTCGGTGCCTACCAGTTGTAGTCCCGCAGTGTAGGTATCCAACCATTCATAATCGAATTTGGCGCGTTTATTTTTGATCTCCACAGATTTCATACCGCAAAGGTACGTTACTCGCGGTCTTTGAGCATGGGAACGAAGGCTGCATCTCCCAACACCTTTTGAACAAAGGTGCCGTCGGTTTTTTTCTGAATTCGCACCATCTTTTGTGTGCCCTCACCTACAGGGATGATCATTATTCCTCCGGGCTTTAATTGCTTGAGGAGTTCTTTGGGCACATAGGGTGCACCGCAGGTAACGATGATGCGATCAAATGGGGCAAAAACCGGCATACCCTTGAAGCCATCCCCAAACTTTTGTTCCG
>CAXPFQ010000005.1:0-92127 GCA_964216615.1 Schleiferiaceae bacterium | reverse complement strand
CCTTGAGCGACACACTGGTCAATAATATTGCGGCTTACCTCGGCCAAACGGTGAACGTTGGCCTCTCTTGAGCGGTAATCCCCACCTTTGATCGTATCGTAGAACAGACGGTACACTGAATCCCCATCGTTCTGGTAGTTTTTCGCTGCGTTGATCCCCCCTTGTGCTGCGATGGAGTGTGCACGACGTGGTGAATCCTGGAAACAGAATGCTTTCACGTTGTAACCCATTTCAGCCAAAGAAGCGGCTGCAGAAGAACCGGCTAGACCGGTACCTACGACGATTACATCAATTAGTCTTTTGTTTGCAGGCGATACCAATGGGATCTCGCCTTTATGTTTTGTCCACTTCTCGCCTAATGGGCCTGCTGGAATCTTAGAATCTAATGCCATAGTTCGAGTAGATTATTGTGTAATGTATGTGAGCGCCTCTATACTTTGAGCAGGCTTCTCAATAAACAAGAAAATAGCAACCGCCATAAATCCTGCAGGAATCAACCAAGCAAAAGCAGTCATCACTTTATTGATCATGGGAGTATATTTTGGATGATTTATGCCCATTGATTGGAAAGCACTTTTCGCACCATGACTGAGGTGTAAGGCTAGACCTAAAAATGCAAGGACATAAAAAGCGGTGTACTTCCAATCTTCAAATGCTGTTACCGTAACCGTCCATAAATCTTTTACTGGCTCTACTTTTCCTGATGGGGTATATTCAAGTACAGAGGTTCCGAAATGCATTTCGTACCAAAAACTACGCATATGAATGACGAGAAATAGTAAGGTCAAAATCCCCAACAAAGCCATGTTCCGGGAAGCCCAAGAAGAGTTAGTCCCTCTTCTCTCTTTCACATATTTCACAGGACGTGCAGCTCTGTTCTGACGTGCTAACATTATACCATCCACCGTATGTAACAGCACTGAGGCGTACGTGATATACGACAATATTTTAATCAATGGGAAGGTAGTCATGAACATACCATAATCATTGAATCCCTGTCTACCTTCCACGCCAGTGTAAAAAAGTTGAAGGTTACCCAACAAATGTCCCACTAGGAAGGTACACAAGAAGAGTCCTGTAGCGGCCATCCAGTACTTACGAGCTAATGAAGAACCGAAAAGACCTTTAGAAGTTGATGCCATAAGCAATTTTAAAGTTTAATAGCCTAATTTTAGCATGTCAAATTTACGGCACAGACTTTAGTCTGTACCCATGAAGTAATATAAATCACAATAGAACTATTCTAAATTAATATAGTCAGACCCTATCATGAGATATCATCAGCTGAACCGAGAGATTTTTATTGAAAACAGAAGTCGTTTTACCGCCCTAATGAAACCAAAGTCATTAGCCATTTTCACTTCAAATGACATCTATCCTACCAGTGCTGACGGGCATTTACCCTTCAAGCAGCACAGTGATATTCTGTTTTTGAGCGGTGCAGATCAGGAGGAAAGCATCCTTGTTTTATTCCCTGATGCTCATAAAAATAGCCTCAAGGAAGTCTTGTTTTTGAAAGAGACCAATGACCTCATCGCCGTTTGGGAAGGGGCCAAGTATACCAAGGACGAAGCCTTTAATATCAGCGGTATTAAAACCGTTTTCTGGCTGTCGGATTTCGAGCGCATATTTAATGAAATGGCCGTGAATGCCGAGCGTATATACCTCAATGGTAACGAGCATTTGAGAGCGCACGTGGAAACGGAATTGCGTCACGACAGAATGAATAAATGGATCAAGGAGCACTATCATGCCCACGAATTCGAGCGCAGCCAGCCTATTTTACATCGCGTTCGCGGGACCAAGACTGCACTAGAGCTTGAGGTCATGCGCGAAGCGGCAAGCATCACCACAAAAGGTTACAAGCGCATCTTAAAATTCATGAAACCAGGAGTTTGGGAATATGAATTAGAAGCCGAGTTCATGCACGAATTCTTAATGAACCGCAGCCGCGGCTTCGCCTATACTCCCATTATCGCAGCAGGGAATAACGCCAACGTGTTGCACTACATTGAAAATAATGATCAGTGTAATGACGGAGATCTTGTGCTCTTTGATGTGGGTGCGGAATATGGAAATTACACCTGCGATGTGACGCGGTGTTACCCGGTCAACGGAAAATTTACGGCCCGTCAAGCAGAAGTATATAATGCGGTTTTGAGCGTTCACGAAGGCGCCATCGCTTTGCTACGTCCGGGTATCATGCTGGACGATTACCACAAAAAAGTGGGCGATCTGATGACGGAAGCACTCCTGAAAATCGGTTTGATTACCGCAGAGGATGTAGCGAACGAAGATCCTGCTTGGCCAGCATATAAAAAGTACTTCATGCACGGCACGAGCCACTACCTAGGCTTGGACGTTCACGACTATGGTTTGTGGACTGTTCCTGTTGAGGAAGGCATGGTATTCACCGTGGAGCCAGGAATTTACATCCCTGAAGAAGGATTAGGCATTCGCATTGAAGACGATATTGTGATCACCAAAGACGGTCACGAAAACTTGACGCGTGCGATCCCGAAGACCGTAGAAGAAATTGAGGCATTCATGGCCCAATAATGGCCCTATTACCTTTTAAAAACGGTCAATTACACTATCATTGGCTGCACGGAAATCCGGCGCAAAAGCCATTGGTGTTGCTGCACGGCTTTTTGGAGGATTCTCGCATGTGGGACGGATTGTCGCAGGCCTGGAACACCCATGGACCCGTGCTGATGATTGACTTGCCGGGTCATGGACAGAGCGATTCTTTCGCCCCGGTACACACCATGGAGTTGATGGCTGAGGCTGTGGATGCAGTGGTCCAATTTTGCCAGCTCCCCTCCTTCCATCTCTTAGGCCACAGCATGGGCGGATATGTCGCCTTAGCCTATGCTGAAACCCACCCGGAAAAGCTCGAGCAATTGGGGTTGTTTTTCTCTACCCCACTGGCCGATTCGCCGGCGCGTCAGGTAATGAGGGAAAAAGCAGCAACATTGGTCCAACAAAATCACAATGCCTTCATTCGCGCGGCCATTCCTCAACTCTTTGATGCTACGATGCGTGCGGCCTTCCAGCCCGCCATTCACCGACAGATTGATCAAAGTCTCGAGATGTCGGTGGAGGGAATTGTGGCCGCGATTCAAGGCATGAAAACTAGGAAAGACCGTACACACATCCTCGAAGGAGGCACTGTCCCTGTAGGGGTATTTGCAGGAAAATTGGATACCGTGATTCCCTTGGATAGCGTAGAAAAATGGTCCTTGGCAACAGGGGTGAACTACCGCTATACCTCGCCCTCAGGACATATGGGGCACATCACTCATCAGCAGGGCTGCATTGACGAAGTTCAGCGTTGGTGGCTGGGCGCGTAGGCTTCTAGGGCTGATTGAAAAAGAACGGGCGCCCGCTGGGCGCCCGTAGCATTTTAAAAAAATTGGTCCACCTTACACCACACCTTGATCGAGCATGGCATCCGCCACCTTCACAAAACCTGCGATGTTTGCGCCTTGTACGTAATCCACAGAACCATCTTCTTTGGTTCCATATTTCACACACGCGGCGTGGATATCAGTCATAATTCGGCCCAAGTGACCGTCTACCTCTTCACGAGTCCAGCTCATGCGAAGGCTGTTCTGGCTCATCTCCAATCCTGAGGTAGCCACACCACCGGCGTTCGACGCCTTACCTGGTGAGAACAACACGCCATTGCTTTGGAAGTGGTGCACCGCCTCTGGCGTACAAGGCATATTGGCGCCTTCGCCAAGTGCCATCACGCCATTCGAAATCAACTTCTGGGCATCTTCGCCCTTCAATTCGTTTTGAGTAGCACAAGGAAGGGCCACATCACACTTCACACCCCAAGGCGTGCCTTCGTGGAACGTGATGTTTGAGAATGCATCGGCAGCCTCAGAAATACGTCCGCGACGTACGTTCTTCAACTCCATCACAAAGTCCAATTGTGCACGGCTCATTCCGCCCTCACAAACGACATGTCCTGAGGAATCGCTCATGGTCAATACCGCTCCGCCGAGTTCCATTACTTTCTCAGCAGCGAATTGGGCCACATTACCTGACCCTGAAATCACCACGCGCTTACCACTAAAGCTCTCGCCCTTTGTGGCTAACATTTCACGAGTAAAGTAAACCGTTCCGTAACCGGTCGCCTCTGGACGGATCAACGACCCACCCCACGACAAGCTCTTTCCGGTCAACACGCCCGTAAACTCGTTGCGAATACGCTTATACTGTCCGAACATGAAACCGATCTCACGAGCCCCCACACCGATATCACCGGCAGGAACGTCCGTATCCGCCCCAATGTGGCGAGACAATTCTGTCATGAAGCTCTGGCAGAAACGCATTACTTCAGCATCCGACTTGCCTTTGGGATCAAAGTTCGATCCACCCTTACCACCGCCCATAGGCAATGTGGTCAAGGCGTTTTTAAAGATTTGCTCGAAGCCCAAGAATTTCAACACGCTCAAGTTTACCGTCGGGTGGAAACGCAAGCCTCCTTTGTAGGGGCCAATGGCGCTGTTGAATTCTACGCGGTATCCTTTGTTGACGTGTACATTGCCTTCATCGTCGGTCCATGGCACTCGGAACATAATGGTACGTTCCGGCTCCACGATGCGCTCGAGTAAGCTTTTTCCTTTGTACTTCGGATTATTTTCAATGAAGGGAATTACAGATTCTGCAACTTCCTGTACCGCCTGCATAAATTCAGGCTCGTTCGGGTTGGCGGCTTCGACCTTTGCAACAAATGCATCGATGAGGCCTTGGTACTGGCTCGACATTTTGTCTGTATGAATTGATAGGTTTTCATAGCAAATGTAGAACAAAACTGAACTTGTGAATCACATTAACGAACAGTTTTCCGACAATAAGTTTGTGCGCCCAAAGACTCTAAAAAACCAAATTCTATAAGAGTATTCAAACCCTTGTAAATACTCGCTTTATTAAGCTTTAATCTGTTTGAAATCTGCTCCAAACTCACCTTCCTTCCGTGGGGAAAACAGTTTAAGATCGCAGTCTCCAGCGTTACGCCCTCGAGCGAAATAGAGTCATTTTTTAGCCACAGAGGATAAAAACGTGGTGCAAAATCCTCCCAGCGCACTACCGCGCTGGCTATCTCGTCCGCGATCAGTGCATTTGGCCCTTCGCTCATAGGCATGTTTGTAGCGCCGGGTAAAGCAAAAACCTCTCGCCCATAATGGAAAGCTTGGTTAGCGGTGATTAGGGCGCCACTCTTTCGTGCAGCCTCTAGAACCAATGTGGCCAAACTCGCACCAGCAATAAGCCTGTTTCGAACCGGAAAGGTATGCTTCTCCGGCAGCTGTGAAAAGGGTTGTTCTGTGAAGTATCCCCCACCGCCTTCGACCATATGCCTAGCTAAATTTGAATGCCGCAGAGGAGTGAAGTGATTCATCCCCCCGGCTAGGAAGGCGGTGGTCGTGGCGCCCACATCCAGTGCTGCTGCATGAACAGATGCATCTATGCCAAGAGCTAGACCGCTCACGAAATTTATGGGGTATTCGCTTAAATGATTGGTCAACTCGCGAGCAGCAAGAAGTCCATATTGAGTGGGTTTTCGAGTCCCAACTACCCCTAGAGGGATTTTATTATTCGACCATTGGCCTCGTCCCATTAATGCCATAGGAGGGTCTGGGAGCTCCTTGAGCATTGCTGGATATGAGGGCTCATTGAAACAAGTTATCAAATACCCCTCCTGCTGAGCGTTCCTCGTTTCGGCGTACGCGAGATTTTGAGCACGCTCCCAATCACCGGATAAGGGAAAGGATTTTGAGAGCGCCTTTTCAAATTGATTTTCAATTGTTAAGACATCTGTTGGTAAGGAGGCAATCCATTGCTTCTTCTTTGCGTTAGATAAAGAGCGAAAGAAATGTAGGCTCAGTAAGGGTTTCATGGGGCGGGGTTATTAACAGGTTGTGTATAAAAATTACACCCCTTGTGCGACCTAATAAAAAAGAGTTATCTACACTTTTTGCAAATTTGTAAGTAATGCAAATTGAAGTCATCATAATACAGCGTTTAGTAGAACGTGGTCGCGTACAGATTCCGGCATGGGGCACGTTCTATCTAATGGAAAAACCGGCCCGTTGGGATTCAGTTACGAACACTGCTTTTCCAAGGGGGAAATATGTTGGCTTCACCCCTTCTAACGCTACTACAGAGAATTCTCTATTACCCGCAGTAATGAAGCAAATGCGTTGCTCCATGGAAGTTGCAGAAAGTTGGATCTCAAGGAAAGTGAATCAATGGCAGAGCACCCTTGATTCCGGTAGCATTTTGCTCTTACAAGGATTAGGCTCTTTCCGTAAAAATGGTGCCTTTGTAGCAGAAAAAAATAATCAGTTTGATGCACACTCTTTTGGTTTTTCCACCGTCATGCTGCATGCTTTAAATGAGCCTAGTGCTTTAGAAAGCAAAGTTGCTGCAAGCCTTAAAATGGTGTCAGAACAACGTGCACAAGGCCTAATCACCTGGCGCAAAACCGCAGTGGCGGCAGCTATTGCCGCATTAGTATCTCTTGGAGTGTATCAAAGTGATTTGCGTACAGAAATAGCGGGATGGTTCTCCCCTGGAAGCAATATAGAATTAGACCACAGTGATCGCAACACTGGGTCCTCACCGCTAGAGAACGCTGTTGAATCTTTAGAATCAGTATCTACCGAGAATGACGCTTCAAACGCAGCAATCAAGGTTCGCACTGCCTCTGCCACCAAGAAATATTACATCGTTGTTGGATCTTTTAAGATAGAAGATAATGCGACCTCATTAGCAAATGAACTGCTCTCTGAGGATTTAGAGGTAAGCGTGCTTCCGGGCTCATTATTGAAAGTGGGCGTAGGGAATTACTCGAGCCGAGAAGATGCGAAACGCGATCTTTCCAAGATCCAACGAAGCATTAACCAGCACGCTTGGATTTACGCCTACTAAACAGGTGTAAATAGCCTTAAACTCAAAACTTATGGCCCAAGGGAAATCTCCTGCAAATAGCCTTACGGTGATGACACAGATTGTCTTACCGAACGACACCAATAATTTAGATAATCTATTTGGCGGTCAATTACTAAGTTGGATGGACCGGTGTTGTGCCATTGCAGCACACCGTCATTGTAAACAAACAGTAGTAACCTCTACCATCAATAATGTTGCCTTTAAAAACCCTATTCCACACGCTTCAATAGTCACCATAGAAGCCAAGGTAAGTCGTGCCTTTCGCACGTCCATGGAGGTAATTGCCGATGTGTTTTTAGAGTCGAAAAGTCCTACAGAACCTAGAATAGTGGCGAATCAGGGTATTTTTACTTTCGTAGCCGTTGACGAATCGGGTCGGCCGTTAGAAATTCCAAGTATCATTCCCGAAACAGAATTAGAAAAGGAACGATTTGCTGCGGCGTTACGTCGACGTCAATTAGCGTTAATTATTGCAGGGAAAATGGATCCAACTGATGCCACAGAACTTAAGGCTCTTTTCTATCCTCCAACATCCCTTTAGCGACACTATAAATCTGCGCAACCGGAAATCTTTTCATAGGATTGCGTTGCCACCATTGAACTTTACCGTGTTTACTTATTGGTGTTCGTCCTTGGGTAATTATTTGTCTTTGTTGTGCATAAATTGGCCACGGTGCAAACCCCAAACTTGGATGTGTAGCACCCCAAAGGCTTATAAGTGGACGGCAAAAATTTGCCGCTGCATGCATAAATCCTGTATCTCCACTAATAACTAAAGTGGCTCCTTTTATTATGGCCATGCCTTCGATAATAGTGGTCGTTCCACAATAATTGGTTACTCCTGAGCCTAGAGGCTGTTCTAAGCTCTCTCCTATTCCTGCCTCTTCCGGCCCTCCTACTAGAGCGATAGGATAGCCTAATGTCAACAACTCAACAATAGCCGATCGCCACTGCTCATAATTCAATCGCTTTCCTGAATACGAGCCGCCAAGCACTACGGCCACATAAGGCTCTGAAGGCAGTGATAATCTTGTCGGAGGTAAGAGTAATTCTGCATTGCACAGGGATCGATCTTTCAACAAAGGATGTGCGGCCTTAAAATATCTGGATACTACTGGCTCTAATGCAAAGGATGGTCCAAAAACAAGCAATAGTATACGCCGAACATAAGGCTTTTGATAGGTAAAAACTCTAGCGCCCAATCTTCTAGTCCAACCCTTGGAAGTTGACGTTCCTTGTAAATCTAATACCGCTTCAAAAGCAGATATTCCCCCGGCAAGTTTAGACCTATCCTTCTCCCAGGAATACACCTCCTGTACACCGGGCAAGCAAGACGCAACCGATCGATATGCATCTTTACATATCATTGAAACTTGGTATCCCTCAAGATGTAAAGCATTCGCTACTGGAGCTACCAGCACCAAATCTCCAATGGCAGATAACCTAATTACTAAAATGGATCTGGAATTAGTCATTTACCATTTGATTAAATCAAAATACGAGACCATGACAAAAGCAAGAATGAACAAAAATAACGTTTCTGCAGTCCGTCCACGTCTAAAATATCGTATACCGTTCGCCAAGTGGTAACTCATTCCTAAAACACAAGTAACCGTTCCAATAGTTGATTGATACCACCAGCCACAAATGCCCCCCAATACAATCCAAAGGCCAACGATCAGTGACCTATTTTTATTGGTCTGATTCGCCTTTAAATAGGATTGAATAAATTCTGCTATGGCCAATAACGATAATCCTGCCATGAATATCCACCATGCATTCGAGGCCGCAGTGGATCTCTTGAGGTTAAAGTCAATTTCTGAAAAATAGATCAACGGCAAGATTATCATGCAAAAAGAAAGCCCCCACTGAAGTAGTGTTTTAAACTTTATACCGCCACTCACGAGCCAAATAAGGAGTACTGCTCCTGCTAAAAAGTACATTTCTTGAGGCATCCATAAACTCGATAATGCTGTCAAAGTACCGCTATTCAAAACCGACAGAACTGATTCTTTTCTTTTATGGGATTCTGCAAGATGCCAGTTGATTTCAATCACTAACGAGAAAAAAATCAAATCCATGATATCAAACTCGGCACTCCAATGGATACTCAAAAGAAAATAAGTGATAAACCGCAGGGCACTGGTTTTCAATACCCACCTGTCCCGAAGTATGGTCCAGCATAGCCAAAGCATTAATGATCCTAGTGCAAAGCTCAATAATAGCTCCTGCCAATTACTATAATCTGTACTCCAAATGATACAAAACGTAATAATACCAGCAGCTATAACTCGGATTCCCGAATAGGCATCAATCTTTCTGAAATAGCGAAGAAGCATCTGCTTTTTTGTTTTATTTTAGCGCCATTCAAACACTCATGCTATGTTAAGAAATTTCTTTGAGGGCCTTGGTGACTTTTTCCAATCCACATTCTCAATACTTCCAACAATAGGTGATACCGTAAATACGCTGTTTATGCTCATCATCGGCGGTGGTTTACTCTATTGGATCATCCAAATGAGAAAACATAAAGCTAACGGCGAAGCTTAATACAAAAATATCATACAAAAAGCCCCGGCTCACGCCGGGGCTTTTTTGTTTATGAGTGTTTGGGGGGCTCGCTCCGCTCGCCCCTTAATTACAAATCAAATCCAATGTCCTTGCGGAAATTCATCCCTTCGAAGCTCACCTCAGCGATAGAGGCATAGCTCTTGGCCAAAGCTTCATCCTTATTTACACCAAAGCTGGTAAAGGCCATCACGCGACCTCCATTCGTCACCACTTCATCTGTACCCTTGGTACCGGCGTGGTAAACAGTGGTGGCTTGAAAATCACGCAGACCGGAAATCGTATCTCCTTTTTTATATGCTTCTGGGTAGCCCCCGGCCACCACCATTACTGTTGTAGCCGTTTGAGGGTTGACTTCAAGAGCTACTTGATCTAAGGTCCCTTCATGCATGGCAATGAACAACTCAATCAGATCGCTCTCTAATCGTGGGATCACCACCTCTGTTTCCGGATCGCCCATGCGGACATTATATTCAATCACCTTTGGTCCTTTAGAAGTGTTGATCAACCCGAAGAAGACAAAACCTTGGTACGGAAGGTTGTCTTTAACCAAACCCTTAATGGTCGGCTCGATAATTTCCTTGACCGTGCGCTCGCGAAGTGCAGCATCAAAAAACGGCACCGGGCTCACCGCTCCCATACCACCGGTATTCAATCCAGTATCTCCCTCACCTATCCTTTTGTAATCCTTCGCTTCCGGTAAAATTACATAGCCGCCTTGACCGTCCGTCAACGCAAAAATGCTGAACTCAATACCCGCAAGGAACTCCTCAATGACGACGCGTGACGAGGCGTCGCCAAACTTGGCATCCACCAACATATTCTTGAGCTCTTCTTTGGCCTCTTGAAGATCTTCAATGATCAAGACACCCTTTCCCGCGGCAAGACCATCGGCCTTCAAAACATACGGCGCATCTAAAGTCTCCAAAAAAGCTTGACCCTCCGTCAAAGTATCCTTAGTAAAGGTTTGGTAAGCTGCAGTAGGAATGTGGTGACGCATCATGAACTCCTTCGCAAAATCTTTAGAGCCTTCCAGCTCTGCCGCAGCCTGACGTGGACCTACAACAATGAGGTTCGACAGGGTTGCATCGGCCTTCAAGCCATCGTGCACACCAGCCACCAAAGGCGCTTCAGGCCCGATCACTACGATATCTATGGCATTGGCTTTCACAAAGGCGCCCACCGCAGCAGCATCTTCAATATTCATCGCTACGTTTTCGCCCAGTTGATGCGTTCCAGCATTTCCAGGTGCGATAAATAACTTACCTACTTTTGGGCTTTGAGAAATCTTATGAGATAATGCATGCTCGCGACCGCCCGAGCCTAAAACCAATACGTTCATGAAAGTGTGTGTTTACAAGGGGCAAAAATAACCCGAAAAGATGGGGGAATCAATTAAGATTCTCGTCCATGCAACCATTGCGCAAATTCTTTCAATGGCGCCAAGGTATGCGCATCCAAGGAGACCTTGTCCAAGGCTTCAAGAGATAATTGATAGTAACGGTCAATCTCGCTTTTGGCAAAGGCATCCACATCCAAGATTTTGTACAGCTCTTGGAAAGATTCCACCTTGTCCTCGTTCGCCGGCATCGCAGCATATTCAGAAAAGTCAATACGCTGCAGCGCCGCGCGTTTCTCTGCCTCGATCCACAACAAGGTCTTTTTATTGCTCAGAATATCACCGCCCACTTGCTTTCCAAATTTCTCCGGATTGCCGTAAACATCGAGGTAATCGTCTTTGATCTGGAACGAAGTTCCCAACAGCAGGGCAAACTCGTACAACGCTTCCGCATCCCCTTTCGAGGCACCCCCTACAAGCGCCCCAATCTTCATGGCACAACCTAATAAGACCGAAGTTTTGAATTGGATCATCTTGATGTAAGTGTCCAATGACACCTGGTCTATGCCTTCAAAATCCATGTCCATCTGCTGGCCCTCACAGACCTCTAGCGCTGTCTGAGAGAAGGTCGCCAAAACCTCGGGCAACAATTCCGGTGAACATTGGGCCACGTATTGATATGCCTTCACCAGCATCCCGTCACCGCTTAAGATTCCTATATTCTCGTCCCACTTGATGTGTACCGTCTCCTCGCCACGTCGCAACGGAGCAGCATCCATAATGTCGTCGTGAATAAGAGAAAAGTTGTGAAAGAGTTCAATAGCCATCGCTTGTGGCATGGCCTTCATAGGATCACCGTACAAACCCGCGCCCATTAACGCAAGAACTGGTCGTAATCTCTTACCGCCTAAGCGCATGATGTAATGCATAGGATCGTACAGCTTTTCTGGAGCTGATCCTAGTTGTAAGGCATCTATTTCTTTTTGGAATAAGGCTTGTAAGGCGGCAAGGTCTTTCATTTAACGCAAGAGTTTCTTCAGGTATTCTCCGTACCCACTCTTAACGAGAGGTAGGGCCAATTGTTCTAGCTGTGCCGCATCAATAAACCCTTGCTCGTAGGCAACCTCTTCAATACAGCCCACCTTCAATCCTTGGCGTTCTTCAATGACCTCCACGAACTGACCCGCCTGTTGCAGACTGGCAAAGGTCCCCGTATCCAACCACGCTGTTCCACGGTCCAATACGCCCACCTCCAAGGCGCCCATCTTTAGATAGATCTTGTTCACATCCGTAATCTCTAGCTCGCCTCGAGGACTTGGCTTCAAATTCTTCGCAATGTCGACCACCCTATTGTCGTAGAAGTACAAGCCCGGAACGGCATAATCGCTCTTCGGCTCCGCTGGCTTCTCCTCTATACTTAGCGCTTTCATATCTCCATCAAATTCCACCACCCCGTATCGCTCCGGATCGCTCACGCGGTAAGCAAATACCACACCGCCACTGGGATCCTTACTCGCTTGCAAGACGTTCGCCATGGACGATCCGTAGAAAATATTGTCTCCTAGGATCAGGGCAACGCTATCATTACCTATAAACTCCTCGCCCAAAATAAAAGCTTGGGCCAATCCCTCCGGACGTTCCTGAACCGTGTATTCAAAGCGACACCCCAGCTGAGCTCCATCCCCCAACAACTTTTGGAACAATGGGGCGTCATGTGGGGTCGTAATGATGAGAATCTCATTTATACCCGCTTGCATCAAGGTGCTCAGGGGATAATAGATCATGGGCTTATCGTAGACCGGCATGAGTTGTTTACTCACCGACAAGGTCAATGGATGTAATCTGGTGCCGGACCCGCCGGCAAGGATAATGCCCTTCATAATTCTAGCTTTCTGATTCGTCTGGATCTACCTCTGAATCATAAATATCGATAATGTTCTCGCTTAAATCCTTCTTGGTCACCCATTTTTCCATAGACATTAAGAACGAAGGCAATAAAATAAGATTGCTTAGCATGGCAACAAAAAGGGTTATAGAGGTTAATAACCCCAGGCTTTGATTGCCTGCAAAACTTGAAGTCATGAAGACCGAGAATCCGCAGAACAATACCACAGAGGTATAGAACATACTCAGGCCTGTTTCAAGGATTGAACTCTTGACAGCCCAGTAAATATTCCAACCATTTGATTTCAATTCCTGGCGATACTTAGCCAAAAAATGAAGGCTATCATCCACGGAAATTCCAAAAGCAATACTAAAAACAAGTATGGTTGACGGTTTTAGTGGTATACCAGCGAAACCCATGATTCCTGCTGTAATCATCATAGGGATAAGGTTAGGAATCAAAGAGATTAAAACCATCCGCCAGCTCATAAAGAGTAGTGCCATAATGATGGAAATGGCGACGACAGCTAGTGCCAAAGAAAGAATGAGGTTGTTTATTAAATACGATGTGGAACGAATGAATTTAATAGAGGCACCCGTAATACTCACATCATAATTCTCATCAGGAAAAACTTGCTCTACTAGGCGTTTTACCTTGTCGGTCAGAACCCTCATTTTAGGGGTTGTCAAATCTGCCATTTGAACGGATATCCTGGCCTTTTGTCCGTTTTCTGTTACCAGAGATTTTGCCAAGCCTGTTTCATCTTTTAATCCCCTGGGTAGGTAAGCTAGTAACCACTGTTGTTCTGATCTAGTTGGCAATGAGTAGTGTTCTGGATTCCCGAATAACACTCCTTGTTTTGCAAACTTCACGAAATCAACAATACTTAGAGGCCTACTTAACTCCGGCATAAGCTCTAGACTATCTTGAAGCTCCTCCAATCTTTTAAGGTTAGTCAAACGTTCTATTCCGCCTTCACGCTTGGTATCAATTATGATGTCCATCGGGATCACTCCTCCGAACTTATTTTCGAAATACTTTATATCCTTATATATAGGGTTCTTCTTATTGAAATCCGCAGTGATATTACCCGCCGTTTCTATATTAGACATTCCTATAGCTGCAGCGATCACTGCCAAAGTTGAAATGATATAAACTTTTTTTCTATGATTCTCGACAACATCGTCTAGAAAGTCTAAGAACTTGACCAACCAGCCAACATCAAAATGATTCAGGTGACGCTTTTTCGGTGGACTTACGTAGCTGTATATAATAGGCACAAGGATTATGGATAGAAAGAAGACGCCCATAATACTTAATGAACTGATGACCCCAAAATCAACTAAGTTTTCACTACTGGTTAGGGTAAATGCCGCAAAACCCAGAGAAGTGGTGGTATTGGTGATAAAGGCGATGTATCCAACCTTTGAAACAACCCTTTGGATGGCCTTAATCTGCTGACCGTGCTTTTTATACTCTTGATGGTATTTATTGATTAGGTAAATACAATTTGGGACCCCAATAACGATGATCAAAGGAGGAACTAAAGAAGACAGTAGAGTTATATTGAATCCAAATAGCCCCATCAAGCCCACTCCCCAAATGGCACCTAGGATCACAATTAACAGGCTAATAGCCGTCGCGCGGAAACTCTTTAAGAATAAAAAGAAAATAATGACGGTTACTAAAAGAGTCAGGGCTACGGTTTTATAAATCTCTTTCTCTAGCTTACTTGCATTTGCAATTCTTAACCACGGCAGTCCCGACATATGCAAATCACGTCCTGTTGATTCTTCCCAGGCAAAAATGATCTCCATCGCACCCTCCACAATGGGAACGATCTGCTTGTTATATAACCTCGACTCGTCTATGCGCAGTACGGCCATATAGGTATCGCCCTGATACAGCCCACCTTTGTAAAATGGCCAACTTTTAACGCGCGCTTCTAAAGCGATTTCTTCTTCAGCATTATCTGGCAATGCCTTAAATAAAGTATCCGGAGCTAATTTATCAGTGACGCTATCCACCACTAAGCCGTATGCCTCCGTTAAACTTTGAACAAAATCAATACCCTCTATTTCTTTCAGGTCGGAGACTAAAGTGGTCCACTCTTTAAGATGTTCACGTTTGAAGAAATCAGGATCCTCCATTGCGATAACAATGGTATTAGACACTTGGCCAAACTCTTCTACTAACTGATCGTATTCTACAGAAACTGAGTCCGTATCAGGCATCAACTTGGCAAATCCATAGTCCATCTGAACTGAACTTCCCTGATAAGCCAAAAAAGCCGTGACCAATCCAACAGTCACTAACCACGCTAGGCGGTTGCGCAACAATATTCTTGTAACCCTATTCCAGAACATGCTTTAATCTTCAATAATCCATCCTTGTGAAAGTAATGGGAGCGCTTTCTTGTATTTGATATTTTTGACCTCACCTGTCTGAGTATTCCGAATGGAAACCGCATCATTTCTGCCGTACGTTTTTCCTTCATTAACGATAGGTGCAGTTTTAACCGGGCGAGGGGAGGTATTGCCCGTATTCTTGTTTTGTGATGCACTAGAACCCGCTACTTCAGTTCCTGGATGACTCTCTTTCAACTTGGGTTGTTTTGTCGCAACCACCGGAGCTTGCTTCATTTGACTAGGATCCGTCGCAGGCAAACCACCGCGGAATAAAAAGCCGACTATTTCATGATTAACCCGGGCAATGAGTGATTTGAATAATTCAAAAGATTCGAACTTGTAAATCAACAAAGGATCTTTCTGCTCATATACAGCACCTTGAACGCTTTGGCGCAAATCATCCATGGAACGGAGATGCTCTTTCCATTGCTCATCGATCATTGCAATGGACAATCCCTTTTCAATATCTGTAATCAACGATTGACCCTCAGTATCCACTACCTCCTGGAGTACTGAAGTCACCTGAAGTGTTTTCTTCCCATCGGTTATGGGAACTAGCATTTTATCAAAGTTCTTACTCTCATCTGCAAGAACCTGCTTAAATATCGGTAGCGCTCCCGCTGCAATTCGAAGACTTTTATCTTTGTAGAACTGCATGGCTTGAGCAAAAACATCATTCGATATCTCGTCTATATCTTGACTTGTGAATGCATCTTCATCTAGGTGAGGTTCGAAAGCAAAAACTCTAAAAAAGTCTAGTTTAAACCCTTCTAAATCTTTCAACGGAAGATATACCTCAACAAGTTCCCCAATGGTATCGTATACCATATTCACTATATCTACCTTGATTCGATCTCCGCCTAATGCATTCCCGCGTCGCTTATAAATAACCGAACGCTGGCTATTCATAACGTCATCGTATTCAAGCAGTCGCTTACGGGTACCAAAGTTGTTTTCTTCCACTTTCTTTTGTGCCCGCTCGATCGACCTTGTGACTAAACTATGTTGAATAACTTCACCCTCTTTAAGGCCTAATCTATCCATTAATCCGGCGATTCGTTCCGAATTAAACAATCGCATTAATTTATCCTCGAGAGAAACAAAGAATTGTGAAGATCCAACATCACCTTGGCGACCGGAACGACCGCGTAGCTGACGATCTACACGACGGCTGTCATGGCGCTCTGTTCCTATAATTGCTAGCCCGCCAGCCGCTTTACTCTCTTCTGTTAATTTGATATCAGTACCTCGGCCCGCCATATTGGTTGCTATAGTTACCATTCCGGGCTTTCCTGCCTCTGCAACAATCTCGGCCTCGGCTTGGTGGCGTTTAGCATTTAAAACCTGATGAGGAATCTTACGCATTTTCAACGCACGACTCAATAATTCAGAAATGTCTACGGATGTAGTCCCTACCAAGACCGGACGCCCTGCATCTCTCATTTCCACTACTTCGTCAATTACAGCATTGAATTTTTCACGAGCCGTTTTGAATACATAATCTTCTCTATCATCCCGGGCTATGGGTTTGTTTGTAGGGATTACAACTACCTCTAGCTCATAAATCTCCCAAAATTCGCCCGCTTCGGTTTCCGCAGTACCAGTCATCCCAGATAACTTGTGGTACATTCGGAAATAGTTCTGAAGGGTGATGGTAGCATATGTTTGGGTTGCCGCCTCTATCTTAACATTCTCTTTAGCTTCAATAGCCTGGTGTAAGCCGTCTGAATATCTCCGGCCTTCCATAATACGACCTGTCTGCTCATCAACAATTTTGACCTTGTTGTCCATGATGACATATTCAGTATCTTTTTCAAATAAGGCGTAGGCTTTAAGCAATTGGTTTACCGTATGAATCCGCTCACTTTTTTCAGTGTAGTCCCTTAAAATATTATCCTTTCGAGCTGCTTTTTCCTCTGCTGAGAGGGCTTCTTTATCCAAAGCGCTCAATTCAGCGGTGATATCTGGCATGAGAAAGAAGTCCTTCGCGGTATTTTTCGAAATCAAGTCAAATCCCTTACCGGTCAATTCCACTTGATTATTTTTCTCCTCAATAGTGAAGAATAAATCCTCATCTATGAGTTTCATCTTTTTGCCCTGTTCCTGCAAATACACTCCTTCTGTTTTCTGTAAGAGTGATTTCATCCCATCTTGGGATAAGAACTTGATTAAAGGCTTTGATTTGGGCAGGCCCCGATAAGCGCGAAGTAATTTAATGCCGCCTTCATCCGTATCTCCTTCTGAGATAAGTTTTTTTGCATCATTAAGCTCCTTTTGAACAAGTATCTTCTGCGCATTCATCAAGGCATCCACAAACCCTTTCAACTCATTAAACTGATGCTGATCACCTTTTGGGGTTGGACCTGAAATAATAAGTGGGGTACGAGCATCATCAATCAACACACTATCTACCTCATCAACGATGGCATAATGATGACCCCTGAGTTGAACTCTATCCTCTGCGCGGCGCGCCATATTGTCGCGTAAATAATCAAAACCAAATTCATTATTTGTCCCATAGGTGATGTCACAGAAATAAGCGGCACGGCGTGAATCTGAATTAGGCTGATGCTTGTCAATACAATCAATAGTTAGGCCGTGGAAATTAAAAATAGGCGCCATCCATTCGCTATCACGTTTGGCCAGATAATCATTAACCGTCACCACATGAACGCCTCTACCCACTAATGCATTCAAGTAGACAGGAAGCGTTGCAACCAAGGTTTTTCCTTCCCCGGTAGCCATTTCAGCAATTTTACCTTGATGTAAAACAGTTCCACCTATAAGCTGCACATCATAGTGTACCATGTTCCAGGTAATGTCCCCTCCTGCTGCTTTCCAGCTGTTCGCGTAAGTGGCCTGGTCACCTGCTATGGTGATATGAGGTAAGGCAGTGGCTAGCTGTCGGTCCAAATCTGTTGCTCGAACCGTAATGGAGCCCTGAGTAAAACGCTTGGCTGTTTCTCTTACTACCGCGAAAGCCCTAGGATGGATTTCTAAGAGAACTGACTCAATCCTATCCAGTATTTCTTTATCTAAGGCTTCAATTTGTTCGTAAAGTGGTTCCCTCGCATCATAATTTTCTGTTTGCCGAATTTCATTTCTAAGGGCACTAATTTGTTCCTCGAGAGATTCTGTAGAGCTCTTGATGGCCAATTTAAACGACTCCGTTTCATTGCGCAGCTCATCATTGCTCATAGCAGCAATTTGAGTGGAATGCTCATTTACCGCTGCCACATAAGGTTGTAAATTCTTGAGGTCGCGGTCACTTTTAGAACCGAATAGTTTGGATATTGCTTTCAGCATTGGGCTGGTTGATTCTTATGAATAGTTCACAAAAATAATAGATGGCATGCTAGTTCGATGCTTTTCTGCCCACTAAAAAAGGAGCAAGACCTACCAAAAGACTAAAAAAAGGCCGAATAGCCCCAATAATCTATTGCTAGAGGCCTAGTCATTTACGAAATTGAACACATTTGAGCACAAAAAAAGGGGAATTTGGAAGGATTCTCACGTGTTAAAAATCGGCTCAGTAACACCTTGAAAACTCTGCCAAATAGCCCCTAGAACCTATCACAGAAGCATGAAAAGAAAGAACCACCAATCTTTACATACAGGGCAAATATATAACATTAACGAGTAAGTGTACAAATAACACTAACTTTTCTTTCACCTTGGTTTCAAATCATTACGGCCTTACGGTTGGCTTTCCCTATTTTTGCACCCTTATACCCTTTGAGTTATGGCAGATGCATCAAAAATCTCGACGACAAACGCCCCTAAACCCGTAGGACTGTACCCACACGCAAGAAAGGTGGGCAACCTTCTGTTTTTATCAGGCGTGGGACCGCGTACCGCCGGCAGCGATGCCAATGATAGCGGCGTTCCTGGGTTGGAGCTTGACCACAACGGCAACTTTAAGGCCTTCGATTTCGAGGCCCAAGTGCACAGCGTGTTTCAAAATGTGAAGAGCATCCTTGAAGCGAGCGGCTCTAGCTGGGAACAGTTGGTTGATATTACTGTTTTTCTCGTAGACATGAAGCGTGATTTTCACACGTTCAACCGCTTATACGCGCATTACTTTCAGGAGAACCAGCCATGTAGAACGACCGTTGAAATCAACAGTTTACCGACCCCTATTGCGATCGAGCTAAAGTGTATCGCCACCGTAGAATAAGCACATGAGCACATTTCCCGAATATTCCCATCTAGACCTCGCCGGAGTACATAAGGCGGTCTTGCAACGTTGGAAAGACCAACAGGTTTTCGAACAAACCTTGGAGGCCCGCAAGGATGCGGAGCCATGGATTTTCTTTGAAGGTCCTCCAAGCGCCAATGGTTTGCCGGGTATTCACCACGTGATGGGACGTTCGCTAAAGGACGTATTCTGTAGATATAAAACCCAAAAGGGATTCTTGGTCGACCGCAAGGCAGGTTGGGATACGCATGGGTTGCCGGTGGAATTGGGTGTCGAAAAAGAATTGGGCATTACTAAAGAAGATATCGGCAAGAGCATCACTATTGAAGAATACAATGAGGCCTGTAAAAATGCCGTGATGCGCTACACCGGAATCTGGAAAGATTTGACGGACCAGATGGGCTATTGGGTGGATATGGATGACCCATATGTGACCTACGACCCAAAATACATGGAAAGCGTTTGGTGGCTTTTGTCCGAACTATACAACAAAGGACTGATCTACAAAGGCTACACCATCCAGCCGTATTCTCCAAAGGCGGGAACGGGCTTGAGCTCACACGAATTGAATCAGCCAGGCTGTTATCGTGATGTGAAAGACAATACCGTCGTGGCGCAGTTCAAAATGATGAAAAGTGTCCAAAGCGAAACGCTCTTTGGCGACCTCGAGGTGCACTTCTTGGCATGGACGACTACGCCTTGGACGCTTCCTTCAAATACTGCGTTGACCGTCGGGCCAAAGATTGAATACAGTTTGGTCCAAACCTTTAATCAATACACCCATGAGCCGGTAAACATCATTGCTGCAACCCCACTCTTGGGCAAGCTGATGGGTAAAAAGTTTGTGGAAGGCGATACCGCCAGCTACGAAGCCGGGGCGAAGAAGATCCCTTACCAAATCCTAAAGACGGTGGTCGGTACAGAATTGGTCGGGTTGTCGTACGAGCAACTTTTGCCGTATGCCCTTCCGGCGGAGCATGCTGGTCAGGCGTTCCGCGTGATTCCCGGGGATTTCGTGACGACAGAGGACGGTACGGGTATTGTGCACACGGCGCCAACCTTTGGTGCAGACGATGCTCGCGTCGCAGCGGATGCAGGAGTTCCACCGCTTTTAGTGGAAGATGAAGCTGGAAACTTGGTGCCGCTTGTGGATTTGCAAGGACGGTTCCGTGCTGAACTTCATGATGAAGTGTTCGGGCTTGGCGGTGAGTACATCAAGGCGGAATATTTGTCGGAAGAGGAGCAAGCGGCAGAATTGGTCCTTCAACAAACCAGATTAAAGCACATCATCCCAGAACTCAAGAACTATTTGAGTGTGGATGAGCGTTTGGCGCTGAAACTCAAGATTGAGAACAAGGCCTTCAAAATCGAGAAATACGAGCACAGCTACCCGCATTGTTGGCGTACGGATAAACCCGTATTGTACTACCCATTGGACAGCTGGTTCATCAAGAGTACAGCCAATAAAGACCGTATGATCGCTTTGAATAAAACAATCAACTGGAAGCCGGCATCGACGGGTACAGGACGTTTCGGGAATTGGCTGGAAAACCTCAACGACTGGAACTTGAGCCGTTCGCGTTTCTGGGGTATTCCCCTACCTATTTGGAGCACCGAGGAGGGAGACGAACGCCTTTGTATCGGCAGCGTGGCCCAACTCCACGAGGAGATCCAAAAATCCATCGAAGCAGGCCACATGAGCAGCAACCCGCTGGGGTCCTTTGAGCCGGGCAATATGAGCAAAGAGAACTACGATAAAGTGGATCTGCATCGTCACATCATGGACGGCGTGGTACTGGTAAGCCCTAGCGGCAAGCCGATGCACCGCGAAAGTGACCTGATCGACGTTTGGTTTGACAGCGGTTCTATGCCGTATGCACAGTGGCACTACCCTTTTGAGAACAAGGAAAAAATTGAGAACAAAGGCGCCTACCCTGCACATTTCATCGCGGAAGGGGTGGATCAAACACGCGGTTGGTTCTTTACCCTACACGCGATCGCTTCGATGGTCTTTGATAGCGTCGCGTATAAAACGGTGATTTCGAATGGGCTTGTCTTAGATAAGAACGGACAGAAAATGTCCAAGCGCTTGGGCAATGCCGTTGATCCTTTTACCACTATGGATCAATACGGTGCCGATGCCTTGCGTTGGTACATGTTGACCAATGCCTCACCTTGGGACAACCTCCGTTTCGACATGGACGGTCTGGAAGAGGTGCGTCGTAAGTTCTTCGGAACCCTGCACAATACCTATGCCTTCTTCGCGTTGTACGCCAATGTCGACGGCTTCAAATTTGAGGAAGCAGAAATCCCTGTGAGCGATCGCCCTGAAATGGACCAGTGGATTCTTTCAGAATTGCATTCATTGGTGGCGGAAGTGGAAGCGGGAATGGAGGCCTTCGAGCCGACTCGCGCGTTCCGTCCGGTGCAGGAGTTTACCACAGAGAAATTGTCGAACTGGTACGTGCGCTTGGGTCGTCGTCGCTTCTGGAAAGGCGAATACGGTCAGGACAAAATCAGCGCTTACCAAACCTTGTGGACGTGTTTGGAAACCTTGAGCCGTTTGATGGCACCGTTGGCGCCATTTTATGCGGACCAATTATACCAAGACCTCTACGCCGGCATTAGCAAAGAAGGCTTGAGCAGTGTGCATTTGACCTCCTTCCCTGAGGCGGATGCGAGCCTGATCAAACCGGAACTCGAGAAGAAAATCAACACAGCGCGCAAGCTCACTTCATTGGTACTCTCTATCCGCAAAAAGGAAAACCTCAAGGTGCGTCAACCACTCTCTAGAGTGTTGGTACCGGCGCTGAACGACAGCGACGCAGCCCTTTTGGAAAGCATTCGCGAAATTTTACTTGCCGAGGTGAATGTGAAAGCGTTGGAGGTCATTGCCCCTGATGCTGGAGTATTCGTGAAGAAGGTGAAGCCAAACTTTAAGGCCTTAGGACCGAAGGTAGGGCGCCACATGAAAGCGGCGAAGGCCTTTGTCGAAGGCATGGACAGTGCTGCGATCGATGCTTTTGAAGCGGCCGGATCAGTGACTTTCGAGGACCAAGGGTTGCCGGTGACCATATCTATCGAGGATTGTGAAGTGGTGACGGAAGATATTCCGGGCATGTTGGTAGCTACCGGCGATGGCTTAACTGTTGCACTGGATGCGGAACTGAATGATGCTTTGAGAAGTGAAGGGTTAGCTAGAGAATTAGTCAATCGTCTACAAAACCTCAGAAAATCTTCAGGACTTGAAGTTGTGGACCGCATCGATATCGAAATTGCAGCCTCAGATGATTTTAGCACCGCACTCGAGGCCTTCGAGGAATATGTCAACACTGAGGTATTAGCAGATTCATTATCTTATGTAAGTAGTGCCGAGCATTCGTTGGATGTCGAAGGGCATGAAATAAGTGTTTCAATTATCAAAAAATAAAATTATTTTCGGTGCCTTCCCTAACCAGATTTGGGTTCTGATTAACACTAGAAATTATGGCAGGAACAGAAAAAACAAGATTCTCAGATAGCGAACTTCAAGAGTTTAAAGAAATTATCTTGAAAAAGATCGAAAAGGCGGAGCAAGACCTTGATTTGTTGCGTGAACAGTTTGCCAACGATAAAAACAACGGGACGGATGATACGTCACCACAGTTCAAATCATTTGAGGAAGGCTCATCGGTGATGAGCAAAGAGAGTAACTCGCAATTAGCAGCTCGTCAAGAAAAGTTCATTCGAGATTTAAAAAATGCGTTGATTCGAATAGAAAATAAAACTTACGGCGTTTGTCGTGTGACAGGAAAGTTGATTGAGGCGGAGCGACTAAAATTAGTCCCACATGCAACAATGAGCATGGAAGCCAAATTGAAACAACGTTGAGAAAGGCGCTATATATAGTCCTTGGCACCATATTTCTTGATCAGTTGGTCAAAGTATGGGTCAAGACCACTATGAAATTGTATGATAGAGTCGAAATCACTTCTTGGTTCCATATACATTTCATTGAAAATCCTGGAATGGCCTGGGGTATTACTTGGGGAGGAGTTGTCGGTAAAATTGCACTGACTTTATTCAGGATAATCGCTATTGTTGGTATTGCTTATTGGCTTCGTCAGAAGGTTAGGCGCGGTACAGGAGCTACTGGAATCTGGGGAATAAGCCTCATCCTAGCTGGCGCTATAGGCAATGTCATTGATGGCTTGTTTTATGGTATACTTTTTTCCAAGAGTAACGGCCAGGTCGCAAGTTTTTGGCCAGCCGAATCTTCTGATCCTTTCTTACAAGGTAAGGTAGTTGATATGCTTCATTTCCCTCTGTTTGAGGGCCATTTTCCACAATGGTTTCCCATCTGGGGTGGAGAAGCATTCTCTTTCTTTCAACCGGTCTTCAATATAGCTGATGTTGCCATAACGGTTGGTGTCGCTATGTTGATCCTATTCCAACGAAGTGTATTCAAATGATGGAAGAGGCTATTGCCCATAGGATTGGGTCAGAGTTCCTCTTGTTACATGCCGACGGTACCGCATTTTGGGAAGGCGGTAATACCTTATTTATCGCGGATGTCCATTTAGGAAAAAGTGGACATTTCCGATCCTTCGGAATTCCAACTCCTCCAGGAATCCATATGCATGCCTTACGACTTCTCCGTAACGCCTTCAGTAGGCATGAAAGGGCCCAAATCATTTTTTTAGGAGATCTATTTCATAATCTACAGAATTCCGAAACCAAGGACTTTTTGGAGCTCATGAACGAATTTTCAGAACATTCATTTGTCCTAATAAAGGGTAACCACGATGTAGATATTCCGAAGTCCGCATCTCTTCAAGTAAAAGATTCATTTTCCTTAGGGCCTTTTCTATGCTTGCACGAACCGCCGGGATCAGATTTTAGCCAAAATATTCCTTTTGATCTCGAGCAAATTCAAATGGCGTCTTCGGAACAATTTCTACTTTGTGGACATCTCCATCCGGGAGCGAAAGTTCGAGGAAAAGGCAAAGGCTATATCAAAATGAAAGCATTCTACTTCAACGATCATATTGGAATCCTCCCTGCCTTTGGACCTTTCACTGGAGCACATTCATTACACATAGAGGGGCAGTATTACGGGATTGTTGAAGAGAGCATCGTACCCCTTTTTTAACCCTCTTTTAACGAGTGGTTTCAACGAGTTTTTCTTCTTTTGAACAACGAAAATTAAAACGTTATGGAAGAGTCTGTAGATATTCTGGCATTAAACGAAAAAATAAAAAACGAAAGTGCTTTCATCGACCTCATAAAAAATGAATTAGGCAAGGTGATTGTAGGGCAAAAAGATATGGTGGAAGGCCTGCTCATAGGGTTGTTAGCCAATGGTCATATCTTGCTTGAAGGAGTTCCTGGTCTCGCAAAAACCCTAGCGATTAACAGCTTAAGTCAAACGCTCGGCGGGAGCTTCTCCAGAGTTCAATTCACCCCTGACCTCTTGCCCTCAGACGTCATTGGGACGCAGATTTACAACATGAAGGACCATGCTTTTGAAACCAAGCAGGGACCTATTTTTAGCAACTTTGTGTTGGCTGATGAGATCAACCGTGCACCCGCCAAGGTTCAGAGTGCATTACTTGAGGCCATGCAAGAGCGCCAAGTCACTATCGGCGAGGAAAGCTATCCGCTGCCTAAACCCTTCCTTGTAATGGCGACACAAAATCCTGTAGAGCAAGAAGGTACTTATCCACTACCTGAAGCACAAATGGATCGTTTTCTATTAAAAGTTAAACTCGGTTATCCCAAGAAAGAAGATGAACGCGAGATCATGCGCCGCCAGATGAGCGAGGGTTTTGCCGCACTCAATGCCGTAGTGAGCTTAGAGCAGATTCTGCAAGCCCGTCAATTCATTAATAAAATTTACATGGACGAAAAAATCGAGACCTACATACTCGATATTGTCTTTTCTACGCGAGCGCCTCAGGAATATAAGATGGGCGACTTGGTTAATAAAATCAGCTTTGGGGCTTCGCCAAGGGGCTCAATAGCGCTCGCAAAAGCGGCACGCTGTCATGCCTTCTTAAGGCACCGCGGATTCGTGACACCGGAAGATGTGCGTGCTGTGGCTCCGGCCGTATTGCGCCATAGAATTGGACTAACATACGAGGCGGAAGCCGAAGAAATGACCACTGAAGATATCGTGAGCACGGTGTTGAACACTTTAATGGTTCCTTAATTCCGTGGATGCACTCGAACTACTTCAAAAGGTTCGGCGCATAGAGATTAAGACGCGTCGACTTAGCGACCAACTCTTCTCCGGCGAATACCAAAGTTCGTTCAAAGGCCGTGGGATGAGTTTCGCCGAAGTACGCCCGTACCAAAACGGCGACGACGTACGCAGCATTGATTGGAATGTAACGGCGCGCAAACGCAGTCCGTACATCAAGGTTTTTGAAGAAGAGCGCGAACTGACCCTGTTCTTGGTCATTGATATTTCCAAGAGTACTCGGTACGGATCGGCGCGCCGGTCTAAAGGGGATTTGTTGACGGAAATTGCTGCGACCTTGGCCTTTAGCGCAATGGGAAACAACGATAAAATTGGGCTCATTTTGTTCGCCGGTCAAGTCGAGAAGGTCATTCCTCCGAAAAAGGGCAAGTCGCACGTCATGCGCATTATCAAGACTATTTTGGAGCACGAACCTCAGCACGAAGGCACCAGAGTGGACCTCGCACTCGAGCATTTATTGCGCATTCAAAAAAGACACAGCATCGTTTTTGTGATGAGTGATTTTATGGGCGATCTCCCGGAGCGAGCCCTTAAAATAGCCGCGAAGCGCTTTGACCTATGTGCTATTCATGCCTACAACGACGGGGAGCAACGCTTGCCGAAAGTGGGGCTTGTACCGGTAGTCGATGCGGAGACCGGAGTATTGAAATGGTTCCAAAGCGGCAGTAAGAAATTCCAACAGGCGCTACAGTCGAGACATCTAATGCACAAGGCACAGGTGGCAGATTTGGCCAAAAGAGCCGGTGCCGGGTGCATTGCCCTGAGCGATCAAGATGATTTTGTGCCTCCCTTACTCCAATTTCTAAAATCCAAAGGCCGATGAGAAGATTGTTGGTAGTGGCATTGATGATGGGATGGGCTGCAGTACAGGCCCAAGTGGCTGCACGCTGGGATACTACGGAGCAGGTCGTGGGCGCTACAGTGGTTTTGAGGGCCGAGTTCGACAGCAAGGAAAAGGTAGTGAGGCCAGATACGGTGAGCACTCTAGTATGGCTTGGTGAGGAGGTCGACTCTACGGGAAATAAGACGGTTTATCGTTGGACGGCTTTGGCCGTAGATACCGGCGAGGTACGTATCGAAGGCTGGGCGATAAAGCCACTGGTCATAGGCTTCTTACCGGCCGCGGAAGGGCTCGAGAAAGAGCAAGCCCGTGCGCCCATAGATGTGCCGTTCTCGCTTTGGTGGTGGATTTTGGCGTATAAATGGTGGTTGCTTACCGGGCTAGTATTGCTTGCTTTGGCTTGGTATTTCTGGCGAAATTGGGGTTCATTAAAAAAGACAAATCGTGAAGTGCATGTGCAAGAGGCGATAGTGGATCCTTATGAAAGCGCATTGCACGCATTAAGAAAGATACGTGAGGCCCGGCCTTGGGAGCAAGATGTAAAACAATATTATGTCGAACTTGGAGATTTGGTCCGCCACTATCTAAGTATTCGTAGCGGATTACCGTTAGCTGAGCATACTACAGATGAGGCTATAGCCTTGGTGGAAATGAAGTGGTTGCGTACGCAACTTGAAGATTATGCCTTTATCATGAGCCGAGCCGATATGGTGAAATTTGCCAAGGGTTCTATGGATGTGGAAACGCATTTAAACTGTTTGAGCAAAGCGGAGGCCTTGATTGACCAATTTAAACCTGAGCAACATGGGGAATAATTGGGAATTCGCGCAGCCGGAATGGCTTTGGGCTCTTTCGATCATTCCATTGGGATGGGTATGGATGATTTGGCGCCGTAAAGTCCAATTCACTAGATATCGTTATTCGCAACTCGAAGGATTACCCACTAGTATATTCGGACATCTTCGCCAGTTGACAGGCGCTTTACCATGGCTCGCTATGGGTGCGTTTATTGTCGCGCTGGCTCGACCACAGAGCTCGGAAATCATTCAACAGCCCTCCCAAAACCTAGGAGTAGATATGATCATGGCCTTAGATATAAGCGCCTCAATGCTCTCTCGTGATATTAGGCCAAATAGATTAGAGGCATTAAAAGAGGTGGCCCAAGATTTTGTAAGCGCACGGACCATGGACAGATTAGGGCTTGTGATTTACGCAGGCGAAGCATATAGCCCTGTACCACTGACTACAGACCATAGCCTTTTAAACGAGCAAATTCGAGGATTGCGCTATGACTTACTCGAGAGCGGTACTGCCATTGGCATGGGTTTGAGTACGGCGGTAAAAAGACTAGTAGATTCACAGGCGAAAAGCAAAGTCGTAATATTATTAACGGATGGAGAAAATAATACCGGACTTGTCGATCCCATTCAAGCAGCAGATTTGGCTCAAAGCTTAGGTATAAAAGTCTATACCATAGGGTTGGGAACGAACGGTATGGCGCAAACACCAGTGGCAACACACCCAATCACAGGTCAATTAATGTATGAGCAACAGCCCGTTAGGATAGATGAAGATCTCTTACAACGTATTGCTGCGACGACGGGGGGTGAATATTTCCGAGCGACCGACAATCAAAGTTTAACTGAGATTTATTCATTGATCGATGCGATGGAAAAGAGCGAAATAGAAGGATATCAATTCTATCGATATACCGAACATTTTTATCGTTGGGTATGGTTGGGACTAGCCCTTATTGGACTAGAATTATTGTTGAACCTCTTCATACTAAAAACTGCTTTCTGATGGCGTTCAAATGGCAACATCCTGAGTGGCTTTGGATTGGACCTGCGTTATTCGTTGCCGTCCTGTTGGCGGCCATATTATTCCATCGTTGGCGAGGTGGTGTATGGAAGAAGTTAGGGCTGGAAGAACAAGGCGGTGCTCTTACCACGGGGGCGAAGGGCAGCATGCGCTATTTCACCCGATATACACTCCTGGCCTTGGCTTTAGGATGTGCCGGATTGAGTGTGGCGAATTTGCAAATGGGCGGTCAAAAACAAACGATACAACGCCAAGGTGCTGATGTAGTTTTTACCCTTGATGTGAGTCGTTCCATGCTGGCTGAGGACATAGCCCCAAATAGGTTAGAAAAATCTAAACTCCTCATCTCAAAAGCTATTGATCGCCTTGGTGGAGACCGTGTTGGGGTTGTGGTTTATGCAGGAAGCGCCTATCCTGCGCTACCCATCACCACAGATTATGCTGCAGCTAAAATGGCTCTGGCTAGTGCCCATCCAGATCAAGTTCCTTCACAGGGAACCAACCTCAGTGACGCATTGGAATTTGCTCAAGATTACTTTAACCCTATGTCCCCTGCCGGTCGATTCATCATTGTACTTACAGACGGTGAAGACCACGAATTTTTGAATTCACCCATCGACCCTGAATTATCTGTAAATATCTTGGTAGTAGGGGTAGGCACCACTTCAGGGGGACCTATACCCATAGCTAAAGGGCGCAATGGAACTACTTTTAAAAAAGATAAAAGTGGCGAGGTAGTCATTACTCGAAGAGATGATGCGGTATTGCAGAAAATCACTAATGTTCTGGATGCGCAATTTATTGATGGGAATATGACCGAAAGTACGCTCCAAAACATAAGTGGTTTTATTGCGGAAGGAGAAAAATCGGATATTCAAGAAGAGATTTCCATGAACTACAATAGTCAATTCATGTGGTTCCTGTACCCGTCATTATTCTTCCTGTTGTTCTACCTCTTATTACCCCATAGAGTACGAGTAGCAGCGCTGATGTTAGCTATGCTCGGAATACATTCAGTAGAAGGCCAAAACCTTCATGCATACGGACAAGAGGTTAGAACGGGAAATGAAGCCTATGAAAAAGAACAATGGGCAGATGCGGCAGAAGCTTATGATGTCGCAAGTGAACTGCAGCCAGATGCCTTTATTCCAAAATTTAATAAGGGAACTGCCTTGATGCAAAAAGGTGATATGGAGGGTGCCGCTCAAGCTCTGGTAGAAGCTTCCCAAATCACTGAAGATCCACTACAGCAAAGCGATGCACTGTACAACTTAGGGAATCTTTTGATGGATGCCGGCCAATTTAAAGAGGCAATGGGTGCGTATATTGAGAGTCTTAAGCGAAGTCCCAATAGGTCTGATGCCATGTATAACCTCAACCGAGCTTTAGAACAGCTAAAAGAACAAGAGCAAGAAGAGGAGCAAGAGCAAGAAGAGGGGCAAGAAGAGGAGCAAGAGAAATCGGACAATCCGAATGAACAGCCTCAGGAGGAACAGGAAGACCAGAATAACAGCAAGAAAGACCAGAACCAGCAAGGCGATGGTGATGCGGACCAAGAAGACCCTGGTCAACAGCCTGAAGATGATGATCAGGGGACAGAAGGCGAACAAAATAAGCCCGAAGAAGGTGGGGAATCCACCGCGAAAATGACCCCTGAGGAGATTAAAGGATTGTTAGAGGCCATTCAGCGAGCCGAAGAAAAAACGGCGGAAAAAATAAATGCGAAAAAGGTAAAAGGAGGGAAGAAAAGTGGTGAAAAAGACTGGTAAATACCTCATGTTTGGTGCAGTACTGCTTTGGAGCACCCTTGCTCTGGGCCAGAATGGTACGCTGTCCGCTAAGTGTTCACATACGACCATAGGACTGGATGAACCGTTCAGAGTCACTTTTAGTACAGACGTTCGTGGCGGCAATATTGTGCCGCCAGCCATGAATGATTTTTTAATCGTTGGCGGCCCGTTTCAATCACAGCAGACTCAGATCATCAATGGAGCTATGAGTTTTCGAAGTGAGGTCAGTTACCAATTAATCGCTAAATCTGAAGGCTCATTCAAAATAGGGCCGGCTACTTTGAATAGTAGGCAAGGTACCTTGGAGAGTAATATCCTAACGATCACAGTTAAAGCTGGAGCAGTAAAGGAAAGTGGTGTAAAGAAACAGGTTGAAGATGCATTTCAAGTGGATATTATCACTTCTAAAAAGGAAGTGTATGTTGGGGAACCGTTTGTCATGATCTTACGAGCTTATTGGTCCAATCAGGTACGTAATCTTGATATGGTTCAGGCCCCAAATTTTGAAGGGGTACTCCAAAATAATTTGGAATTCACACAACAGCAGCGACGCGAGATTATAGATGGCAAACGCGTCGTCGTACTGGATTTTGATAAAAAGCTTTTGACCCCTACGCAACCTGGCACCTTAGGGGGTCAAGACCTTAAAGTTTCAGGTCAAGTTCAGGTTCCCTCTGGACGAAGAGATTTATTTGGGAGACAACTGATGTCTTATGCCAATAAGATTGCCACTGCAAAGATACCTGCGGTGAAAATAAAACCCCTCCCCTCGCCCAAACCGGTAGGTTTCAGCGGTGCAGTGGGTAAACTCGACTTAATTCGAGAATTTTCCCGAAAGGAAGTTAATGGCGATGAGAGCATCACGCTCAAGATTAAAATTTCAGGAACAGGTAACTTCAATACCATATCAGTCCCTGAATTGATCCCTCCTCAAGGGTTTGATATTTATGACCCGAAGTTCAATGAAAATATTAAGTATACTTCGTCAGGGGTACGTGGATTTAAAGAATTGGAATACCTGCTTGTGCCTCAATTCAAAGGAGCATTTATAGTCCCAGAAATGCGGTGGACTTATTTCAATACCGAGACCGGTAGATACGAAGAAGTAGTCTTGGAGGAAGAAAAGGTTGAGGTACTTTCCGGAGCTGAGGCACCCGCCAGCAATGATGTGAAAGGCGCCGTTCTCAAGCGCGAGGTACAAGATATAGATAATGATATACGTTACCTGCGTAGGGTTGGGGAGCCGCATCAAAAACGTAATAGGTCTCTCGTTGCAGTGGTATTGGCGGCTTTAGTAACTGGATTGTGGATCATACAAGGTGTACGAACCAGTGGTAAATCGCCTTCAAAGCAGGCGGTAATGCAACGAGAGAAAAAGAAAGTTATGTCCGCCTTCAGTTCTGGCGCAATGGACAGGTATGGAATCTTGTTCAACACCCTGGAAGCCCAATTGCTGTCGAGAGGATTGGACAAAGAACATATAAAACTCGCCACACTACAACAATCCTTTGGCGGGGATAAAGGCGCCCAACTTCATACCCTATTAGAACGGTGTCAGATGGCAGAATATGCTCCTGGCGGCGTTAGTGATGACCAGTGGTTCATAGACGAATTCAAAACAGTTTGGGAATGGATGTAAGATCAAATTTAGACTCAGCCCAAGCGCTGTACGATGTTGGAGATTACTCAGCAGCACTGCCTTTGTTTAAGAAGGCGGGTCAGGCCTTTCCATGGGATGCAGATTTAGCCTATAATCTGGGCAATTGCTACACTAGGCTTGGTGAATTAGGCGAAGCAAGATTGTACTTTGAGCGCGCCCTATTGCTCGACCCAAACAACGCCGATGCCAAGCACAACCTACAATGGTTAGAATTACGGCTTTCCGATGCCGTCGTTGAACCAACAGATAGTCTTTTTGAGTGGCTCGGGTCAACTTTCAGAGCATTAATGACATCAGAAAATTTGCTATTACTAGTGATTTCGATGTTGGTGGTAACCATCGGCATGTTGGGCATTAGGAGATGGTGGAAGCCTGGGCTAAACTGGCGGTGGCCCTTCACTACAACCTTGATGAGCGCTGTATTGGCAGGCATATTTTGGATCAGCCTGCCCAAGAGTGATACTGCTGTGGTTACTGCAATAAATAGTTACGGTTACAGCGAGCCCTCTTTAAGTGCTAAGCGCATATTATTGCTTAGCGAGGGTAGCGCCGCTAGAGTACGCGAAAACAACGAAGGTTGGCTTTATCTTGAGTTAGGAGATGGTCGCTTGGCGTGGTTTGAAGCCGCACAATGGGGCCGTATCATGCCTCTTGAGACCAATACGCCTTAAACTAGCTTTGGAATCCAATTCTTCATGGGTGAGGTTATACCCATAGTGGCCTTATAGGAATAGGGAAAAGCTCGAACAGCGTGCTTCGCTTCTGTCCAACGAGGATGAGTGTTCTTGCCCGTTGCATAGATGGCAAAGAGTTCATGCACGTTAACCAAAAGCTGTTGCATCTGCTCTTTCGTCAAATTTTTGCATCCACTGATATGTGCCCAATTATTCTTGGCAACAGCATCTTCGAGCGGCATTGATTGATCCATAGGGTTAAGCCAGAACGGAAACGAAAAAGGGAAGCCTTGAAGCAGATTATTGATGAGCTTATCTTCCATATACTACATGTTGTGGCTTATTGGTGCCTATGAAGTTACACCTAATGCCAAACCATTGCACGCTAATTTTTAGCCAATTCAGCTAAATTTTGCATTATGGATGATAAAAATTAGGCTTATTCCATGTGATTGAATCCCTGTGCTTTGAGCCCAATGACCTTCTCGTCACGGGTAATCAAATTTGCACCAGAGCCCTCTTTCACATAGCCAATAACCGTTAGATTAGGATTGGCCTTGATTTTATCGTGATCTGCGATCGGAACAGTGAAGAGCAATTCGTAATCCTCACCCCCATTTAAGGCTACTGTGGTCGTATTCAAATTGAATTCCTCACAAATGGTGAAAATGGATGGATCAATAGGGATTTTGTTCTCATATACATTCACCTGCACCTTTGAGGCCTCAGCTACATGCAGTAACTCAGAGCTCAAACCATCGGAAACATCTATCATCGACGTCGGTACCACCTCTAAGGCTTGCAATAACTCCACGATGTCTTTTCGGGCTTCAGGCTTTAATTGGCGCTCCAAAATATATTCGTGACCGCCGAGCTCCGGCTGCATCTCTGGATTATCTAGATACACCTGCTTTTCGCGTTCGAGAATCTGCAAGCCCATATAGGCTCCGCCCAAATCTCCCGAGACGACAATCAAATCATTGTCCCCCGCCCCAGCGCGCTTGGCTGCCTTATCTTTCTCGACACGCCCAACCGCGGTAATGGACAAGACCAAACCCGATCGCGACGACGTGGTATCCCCACCGATAAGGTCTACGTTATAGCGCTCACAAGCCAAATGGATGCCTTCATAGATTTCTTCCAATGCCTCAACCGGAAATCTATTAGACACGGCAATGCTCACGGTAATGTGCTCCGCCAACCCGTTCATCGCATAGATATCGCTGAGGTTAACGACCACACTCTTGTAGCCCAAATGCTTCAGCGGCATGTAACTCAAATCAAAGTGTACCCCCTCCACAAGCATGTCGGTAGAGATGGCCTGGTAATGATCGCCCATATCTATGAGGGCTGCATCGTCGCCAATTCCTAAAACAGTTTTATCGTGCTTGATTTTGGTGGCTGTGGTCAAATGATTGATGAGTCCAAATTCTCCTAAATCAGAGATTGGTGTGCGCTGGGTGTTTTTCGATTCGAACATAGAGCAAAGTTATTGCGTTAGCCATTGCAAAGGGACAAAAAAACTCCCGTTTTCATTAACTTTGTGGCGCGTGTTTAGAATGCGTCTAAATAATATGATCACAGTTTCAGAAACAGCGAAGGCGAAATTAATCGCGTTGATGGGCGAAGAGGGAAAGTCGCTAGAAAACACCTACATCAGTGTGGGCGTGGAAAGCGGCGGATGTTCCGGCCTATCGTACACCATGAATTTTGTGGCTGAGATGCCGGAAAATTCAGAGCTATATGAAGATAACGGCGTGAAAGTCGTGGTCGAGAAAAAAGCCCTTTTATACCTCATTGGCACCACCTTGGAGTACAGTGGTGGTCTAAACGGTAAAGGATTCAACTTCAATAACCCAAATGCTACCCGCACCTGTGGTTGTGGCGAAAGCTTTGCAGTATAACCCCTATGAGTGACGAAATCTTAGACGAAATCACCGCCTCCGACTACAAGTACGGCTTTACGACGGACATTGAGAGCGACAAGGTGCCTCCCGGCTTGAACGAGGAGGTCATTCGCATGATCAGTGCCAAGAAAAACGAGCCGGAATGGATGTTGGAATGGCGTTTGGATGCGTTCCGTATATGGAGCGAGATGGAAGAACCGGAGTGGCCAAACGTCACGTATGAAAAACCGGACTTCCAAGCGATCTCTTACTACAGCGCACCGAAGCAGAAGAAAGAACTGGAAAGCTTGGACGAGGTAGATCCAGAACTCCTCAAGACCTTCGAGCGTTTGGGCATCAGCTTAGACGAGCAGAAGCGATTAAGCGGAGTGGCCATGGACGTGGTGGTGGATTCCGTTTCTGTTGCCACCACATTCAAAAAGACGTTGGCGGAAAAGGGCATCATCTTCTGTTCGATGAGTGAAGCCATTCAGGAGCACCCTGAATTGGTCCGTAAACACCTTGGAACCATCGTTCCGAAACGCGATAATTTCTACGCAGCGCTGAACAGTGCCGTCTTCACCGACGGATCGTTCTGTTATATCCCAAAAGAGGTGCGTTGTCCGATGGAATTGAGCACCTATTTTAGAATTAATGAGGCCGGTACGGGCCAATTCGAGCGTACACTCGTCGTCGCAGATGCAGGATCGTACGTGAGCTACCTCGAAGGATGTACCGCACCTTCACGCGATGAAAACCAGCTGCACGCAGCGGTGGTTGAGCTCATCGCGATGGACGATGCCGAAATCAAATACAGCACCGTACAAAACTGGTACCCTGGCGACGCCGAAGGCAAAGGTGGGGTCTTCAACTTTGTGACCAAGCGCGGCCTGTGTGAGCGCAATGCGAAGATCAGCTGGACTCAGGTAGAAACCGGTTCTGCCGTGACCTGGAAATACCCATCGTGTATTTTGAAAGGCGACCACAGTGTCGGTGAATTCTACAGTGTAGCGGTGACCAATAAATACCAGCAAGCCGATACCGGGACGAAGATGATCCACTTGGGCAAAAACACCAAGAGCACCATCATCTCAAAGGGGATCAGCGCCGGAAAGAGCCACAATAGCTACCGCGGACTTGTTCGTGTCGGTGCTCGTGCCGAAAACGCAAGAAACTTCAGCCAATGTGATTCCCTATTGATGGGCGATCAATGTGGCGCGCACACCTTCCCGTACATCGAAGCACAGCACCCAACGGCTCAGATTGAGCACGAGGCGACCACTTCGAAGATTGGTGAGGACCAATTATTCTATTGTAACCAGCGCGGTATTGGAACCGAAGAAGCCATCGCACTCATCGTCAATGGCTATTGTAAAGAAGTACTCAACCAGCTTCCTATGGAGTTTGCCGTAGAAGCACAAAAACTATTGGAGGTCTCGCTAGAGGGTTCCGTAGGATAAGATCATGCTAAAAATCAAAGACCTCAAAGCCCAAGTAGAAGATAACCAAATCCTCAAGGGCATTAACCTAGAAATCAATGCTGGCGAAGTACATGCCATCATGGGACCCAACGGTTCAGGTAAATCGACATTGAGCAGCGTCATTGCGGGCCGTGAAGATTACGAAGTAACCGACGGCGCCATCGACTTCGACGGCGAAGACCTCTTGGACCTCGATCCAGAAGAGCGTGCCCACAAAGGCATCTTCTTGAGCTTCCAATACCCGGTTGAAATCCCAGGGGTAACTGTGAGCAACTTCATCAAGACCGCCATCAATGAGAGCCGCAAGGGCCGTGGCGAAGAGCCGATGGAAGCCCGTGAGATGTTGGCCAAGATGCGTGAGAAGAGTGCCTTGCTAGAAATGGACAAGAGTTACCTCAGCCGCAGCTTAAACGAGGGATTCTCTGGCGGTGAGAAAAAACGCAACGAGATCTTCCAAATGGCGATGCTCGAACCAAAATTGGCCATCCTAGATGAAACAGATTCTGGTTTGGACATCGACGCCCTTCGCATCGTCGCAAACGGTGTGAATAAGCTTCGCAGCAAAGACAACGCTGTGGTCGTCATCACGCACTACCAACGTTTGCTCGACTACATCAAACCGGATTTTGTACACGTCCTCTATCAAGGTAAAATAGTGAAGAGTGGCGGTCCAGAATTGGCCCATGAACTCGAAGAACGCGGATACGATTGGATCAAGGCAGAAAACGCATGACAGATTTAGCACAAGATTTACTCTCTTCATTCCTCGTTGCTGAATCACAGCTCAACGGGAGCCGCAACCTCGGCGTCGTGTCCTTGCGTAAAAAAGCCATGGACCGCTTCGAGCAACAAGGCTTCCCTACTACGAGAGACGAAGAGTGGAAGTACACCAACCTAAAGCCGGTACTCAAGCAAGATTACCGAATTCTACTCAAAGGGGATGATGCCGTGTCTTTTGCCGACATCAAAAAATACCTTTTGAGCGACCTCGATACTTATAAGCTTGTCTTTATCAACGGCAAGTACAGCTCTTGGCTGAGCGAAAGCACGCATCAAAGCTTTGATATCTGCACCTTCGCGGCCGCCTTAAATAAGTACCCAGAGGTCATTGGGGACTACCTCGGCAAAGCGGCGCCAGAGGGCACCACCTTTGTGGACCTGAATACCGCCTTTGCAGACGATGGTGCCTTTGTGCGCATCAAGCGCAACCAAACCGTAGATAAGCCTATCGAGATCATATACCTCACTACCGATGAGAACGGTCCGGCCTTTGCCCAGAACCGCAACCTCATCATTGTCGAACAAAATGCCGAGGTACAAATTGTAGAACGTCACCAAAACATTGGCACCCAGCCAAACTTCACCAATTTTGTCAGTGAAGTCTTTGCGGCTGTCGATGCTCGCGTGAGTTACTACAAGGTGCAAAACGACGCGCTCCACGCTTCCCTCGTCGACAACACACACGTGGTACAAGAGGGGGGCAGCAATGTGCACGTTGGGACGTACAGCTTCGGAGGAAAATTGGTTCGTAATAACTTACACTTCTACGCAAACGGCGAACACACCGAGAGCCACATGGATGGGGTGACCATAATTAACGATGGCCAAACGGTCGACCATCACACTTTAGTAGACCACAGAGAGCCAAACTGTTACAGCCGTGAGTTGTACAAAGGCATTTACCTCGGCAACAGCCATGGCGTGTTCAACGGTAAGGTGATGGTGCGTCAGAAAGCACAAAAAACTAATGCCTTCCAGCAGAACGACAATATTTTGTTGAGTGAACGTGCGAAAGTGGATACGAAACCTCAGCTCGAAATTTTCGCGGACGATGTGAAGTGTTCACACGGATGTACTATTGGCCAATTAGACAAAAACGCGCTGTTCTACTTGCGCTCGCGCGGTATTCCAAAGAAAGAAGCGGAAGGTTTGATGACTTATGCCTTTGCTTCGGATGCCCTAGAGTACGTGAAGATTCCACAACTCGAAAAACGCTTGAACCGCGTCATCGCTGATAAGCTCGGCATCAACTTGGAATTCGCCCTATAATGGCTTACGATATCGACTACATCCGATCCCAATTCCCCATCCTGGACCAGCAAGTCCACGGGAGACCTTTGGTGTATTTGGACAACGCTGCGACCGCGCAGAAACCTAAAGCTGTAGTCGATGCCATCAGTCATTATTACTACAACGACAACGCCAACGTGCACCGCGGCGTCCACAGCCTGAGCCAGCGTGCGACGGATGCCATGGAAGCGGTACGGGAGCAAGTACGTGAACACATCGGTGCCCGTGAAGCCGCAGAAATCATCTTTACACGAGGCATTACCGACAGCATCAACGCCGTCGCTTTCGGTATGGGTGCCTTGATCAAACCGCACCAAAACGTAGTAATCACCGCCCTGGAGCACCACAGCAATATCGTACCTTGGCAGATGCTGTGCGAACGTACTGGGGCAACCTTACGCTACATCCCCATCAATGAAAAAGGGGAACTCGTTCTCCATACATTAGACGAAATCATCGACGAACACACGGCCATGGTGGCCTTCAATCACATCTCAAATTCCCTCGGCACCATCAACCCGGTAAGCACCATTTTGGCACGCGCTAAAGCGGTTGGAGCTTGGACGCTGGTGGACGGCGCACAAAGTGGGCCGCACGCCCAGGTGGATGTACGGGAATGGGATGTAGACTTTTTCACCCTGGCCTCGCACAAGATGTATGGGCCTACCGGGTTGGGTGTGCTCTACGGTAAACGCGAGCGACTCGAAGCCCTCCCTCCCTACCAGGGCGGAGGCGAAATGATTGCCACGGTGACCCTAGAGAAAAGCACCTACGCAGCGATCCCACACAAGTTTGAGGCGGGCACACCGCACATCGAAGGAGTGATTGGTTTCGGAGCGGCATTGAAGTTCATGAATAGCATTGGTATTGAGGCCATCGCCAAACATGAATCGGAATTACTCGACTATGCGACGGAAAGCTTGAGCAGCATTGAAGGTTTTAGAATCATCGGAACCGCGAACCACAAAGCGAGCGTCTTGAGTTTCCTTGTCGACGGTACTCACCCGTACGATTTAGGGGTATTGCTCGATCAGCAGGGCATCGCAGTACGCACCGGACAGCACTGTACGCAGCCTATTATGGACCAATTCTGCATTGCAGGCACCGCCCGCGCAAGTTTTGCCATGTACAACACCAAAGAAGAAATCGACCTGTTCAAAGCCGCTTTAGAGCGTGCCGTAAACATGTTGCGATAAACCCCTTTTCTATGACCATACGTGAAAAACAAGACGCGCTGGTAGACGAGTTTGCCTTCTTCGACGATTGGATGGACAAGTACAACCACATCATCGAAATGGGTAAGGGCTTGAAACCACTGAGCGAAGCAGATAAGCAGGAAGACCTTTTGGTACAAGGCTGTCAAAGCAAGGTTTGGCTCAAGGCCGAAAAGCAAGGTGATGCCGTGAAGTTTTGGGCCGATGCCGATGCCATCATCGCCAAGGGAATCGTCGCCATGCTTATTGACGTTTTTGACGAACAGCCCGCGGCAGAAATTGCCCAAGCCGAGCTCGGTTTCATCGAGGAAATAGGGCTAAATGATCACCTTAGCCCGACACGAGCAAACGGCTTGATGAGTATGATCAAACAAATGAAAATATACGCCCTAGCATTTGCTTAGGTATACATGAAATCATGAGTGAAGAATTGAGCAGAGCAGAGATGCAAAAGATCGGTGAGGAAGTCGTTGGCGTCCTGTGTACCATTTTTGATCCAGAAATTCCAGTGGATATCTACCAACTGGGTTTAATCTATGATGTCCAAGTGAGCACAGAGCGCGACGTTCACATTCTTATGACCCTTACTTCACCCAACTGCCCAGTAGCAGAGAGCCTTCCGCAAGAAGTGAAGGAAAAGTCGAGAGCATTGGATTCAGTTCGCGATGTAGAGGTGGAAATCACCTTCGATCCCCCATGGGATAAAGACATGATGAGCGAGGAGGCTAAACTCGAATTAGGGATTCTCTAAAAAAAAGCCAAAATCCAAACCTTTACCGCATTAAATGGTTAGGTATTCGTTAATTAGCCGCTTCTTTTGTGGCTTTTAGCAAAAGAAACACAACACACAACACCGCCTTATGAAAGTTGGTATACACGCCATTTCTTACTACGTACCTACGCAGTATTTGCCCATTGAATCGTTAGCAAATGCGCGCGATATTGAATACGCAAAACTCAACAAAGGATTGGGGCTAACTTCGATGTCTTTCCCTGATATTGACGAGGATGCCGCCACCATGGGAGCCAATGCCGTTTTACGCCTGATCCAATCTGAAAACATCCACCCCTCTACCATAGGTCGACTGTACCTCGGAACTGAAAGCGCCCTGGACAGCGCGAAGCCGACGGCTACCTATATTTTGGATTTGGTGGAGAACCAATTATCCGCTGAACACGGGGGCGATTGTATGCGCAATGTAGATGCTGTAGATATGATCTTTGCCTGTGTAAGCGCCGTAGATGCTTTGGAAAATGCTTGTCTTTGGGCTGCCCAAAATCCAGATAAAGTCGCCATCGTTGTCGCCTCAGATTTGGCTAAGTATGACCTTGGCAGCACTGGGGAATATACTCAAGGTGCGGGCTCTGTAGCCCTTGCCGTTCGCACCAACCCAGAAATGATCAGCATCGATCCGCAGATGGGCGTAGCTACCAAGGGAGAGCGCGATTTCTTCAAACCGCGTCGCACTCATACCAAAGCAGCGCTTCTCGCCGAGGCCGCTAAGCTTTTAGGCGTAGAACTCAGCGAAGAAGAGGCCCAAGAAAAACTTCTAGGTTCTAACGGCTTCTGGGGCGGGAACACCATGCTCCGCAGTTATGTGGAAGAGCCTGTTTTCGACGGACAATACAGCAACTTTGCCTACGTGAGCCGCATCAAAGAAGCGTTGGCAAATTTTGGCACCAAGGTCAATATTAACCCGGCGCTGGATTGGGACAAAGTAGTCATGCACCTTCCTTACGCCTTCCAAGGCCGTCGTATGTTAGTGAACTTCTACCTAGATTGGATGAAGGCCAACAACAAGTGGAACGAGGTCGTCGAAGTGATGGGCAGTGATATGCCTACGGATAAAGCAGCAGCTAAAGAATGGGTGCGCGCTTTCTCTAAGAGCGACTACTACCGCACTTATGTTTCCAAGGCTCTGGCGCCGGCTGAACGCGCCTCCAGCCTCATTGGCAACATGTACACCGCTTCCATCTTCATGGGGCTTTTAAGCACCCTCTGTGATGCGGCAGATAAAGGACATAACATCGAAGGACATACCATAGGATTCATGGGCTACGGCTCGGGTTCTAAGGCCAAGGTATTCCAAGGCACCGTCGAAAAAGGTTGGGATAAGGTGGCCCAATTAGACCTCTTCAGCACCCTCGAAAACCGCACCGCGGTGAGCTTCGAAACGTATGAAGATTGGCACAATGAACGCCTTGAAAGCGCCATCTCACCGAACAAAAAAGGCTTCGTGTTCACAGGTTTACGCACTGAGGAGAACCAAGAATTCTACAGAGATTATACCTTTAACGCCTAAATGAGCGAAAAGGAAATCATTAATAAGGTCGCACAAAGTCCGCTGATCACCTTCAATCTCGAGGACTACTTGCCGTCCCGTACGGCGGAGCTGGACCTTTGCACCCTAGTAGATGGTGGCTTGCTTCGCGAAGAAGCCTTTCGCAACGCCCTGAAAGCGCACGATTTCTCTGCTTACGAAAATGCCGTGGTACGACTCTACCTCAGCGAAGACCTAATTCTCCCCGCCTGGGCACCTATCTTACTCTCGAGCAGATTAGCTGACCTGGGTATCGCCAGTATCTGGGCGCCAAATTCTAAAACCTTCTGGAGCCTGTACTTCAGAGAGGTTTTGGGAAAATTGGACTACAGCATCTTCGCCGACAAACCGTTAATCCTCAAAGGTTGTGGAGATAAACGTATTCCACGTGATGCCTACGTGCAAGCCATTCAATACCTCAAACCCATTGCCAAGAAAGTCAGCTATGGAGAAGCTTGCAGCGCTGTGCCGTTGAAATAATTATAGGGTAATACTCAAGCCGAGATTTAGGCTACGGGCCTCCCGCCACATGTTCAACAACGGTCCGTCGACCACTAACGGGCTCATTCCATAAAACCCAAACACATTGACCGGCCCTCGCCCCGCTTTCGTATACATACCATAACGGTAGGGGTTGAATCCGGCAATGTTGTAGAATTTCACGCGGTAATTCTGGTCTTTGTAGTAGGAATACGAATCTGTTCGATAGCCAAATAAAGCGCCTACATAAACTCTATTGTATCGGCCTTTATTGTTGACATTGCCGCGGTACCGCAACTCGACACTTGCATCGACATATTCGGTAGCGAAACGGTTCGAATGGTGATTACCCACGAGGTATACGGGGGTCATAGTACCGTCCTCACTCACATCCAAATGCAGATTTCCATGATAGAAGTGTGCGCTATAGCCCAGACCCCATGCCCATGAAAAATGGGATATGCCGAATACATTGTCTCGAGTAAAGTGAATTTCTTGACTGTTCGCGATAGCACCGGGCGAAAACGCCTCAGGGGCTCCGCTCACGAGCAGCGCAGAGGAATTAAATGAAAAGCCTTCGCCCGGTTCCGGAATGAATGTGGAGGTTTTCTGGCCATGAACAGAAGTCATTACCAACAAAAATACCAGGGTAAGAAGGAGCCTTTTTCGTATCATGGCTCCAAAATACTAAAGGTCCTCCTCTTCGACGTCTTCTGCGGCATTAAATTCTTCTGAATCCGAATCATCGTTGTCTTCTTCGTCTTCATATGCCTCAAACTTCTGAACCAAGGTCGTACTAACCTTAATCAAGTACTTTGTATCCTCGGTCTCCAGTGGCACGGCTTCCACGCGCTCCCCTTTTGCATTGGTAAAGTACTCGGTGTCGTATTCGAAACCGTCAGGATACGCTTCGACCAGCAGCGCCATTAGGTCGGGAGTCATGGACTTGTAGTCCTTGATCACAAATCGCTTTGCCATTTGCTGTAAATGTTTGATATCACTAGTAATGTACTTCGGCTAAAACACACATTATTAAGCTAATATCACGACCCAGAACCAATGGGCCGCACGCGGCTAATTACTTGCCTAATATCCAAGAAAAAATTAAAGGCGCAACAATAGTTGCATCACTTTCCACAATAAATTTTGGAGTATCAGCATCGAGCTTTCCCCAAGTAATTTTTTCATTTGGAACGGCACCTGAATACGACCCATATGAGGTAGTCGAATCCGATATTTGGCAGAAGTACCCCCAGAAAGGAGTATCCTCAAGTTCTAAATCTTGGTAGAGCATGGGGACCACACAAATAGGGAAATCCCCAGCAATGCCGCCCCCTATTTGAAAGAATCCAATAGAGGCTGTTTTGCTCTCCTCGGTGTACCATCCGGCCAACCACTGCATGTACTCAATACCGCTTTTCACTGTGGTGGCTTGGAGCTCACCCTTGATGCAGTACGAAGCAAAAATATTGCCCATAGTGGAATCCTCCCAGCCAGGTACGACGATAGGCAAATTGCGCTCAGCCGCCGCCAACATCCAGCTGTGCTCCGGTGGAATCTCATAATATTGTTCCAAGACACCTGATAGAAGCATCTTGTACATGTATTCGTGCGGGAAGTAGCGCTCGCCCTTGGCCTCAGCATCTTTCCAAATGGCCTCGATATGACCTTGCAAGCGGCGAAACGCTTCCTCTTCAGGAATACAAGTGTCGGTCACACGGTTCAGACCGCGGTCCAACAATTCTCTTTCCTGCTGCGCGGTAAGATCACGGTATTCCGGAACGCGCTCGTAATGCGTATGCGCTACAAGGTTCATCAAATCTTCTTCGAGGTTGGCTCCAGTACAAGAGATGATGTCCACCTTTCCTTCGCGGATCATTTCCGCTAGAGAAATGCCCAATTCTGCCGTCGACATCGCGCCCGCTAGGGTCACCATCATCTTGCCACCGGCATCGAGATGGGCTTCGTATCCTTTAGCTGCATCTACCATAGCCGCCGCATTGAAGTGACGATAATGGTGTGCCATAAACTGTGAAATAGGTCCTTTATTCATAACCCAAGGTATTTAGCATTTGGTCGGCCGATTGTTGGTCGGCAAATAATCGTGTCGAAACGGTGCCATCATCTTCGATGTTGACCACTACGTGTTTCGGTGCAGGTAGTAGGCAGTGCTTCGTTCCGCCGTAACCCGACAAGCTTTCCTGATACGCACCCGTATTGAAGAAGCCAATGATCAATGGCTCGGGATCCATCTTGCGCAATCGCGGCAAGAAGATGGCATTCACGTGCTGCTCGGAGTTGTAGTAATCGTCGGAATCACAGGTCAAACCGCCCAACAATACACGCTCATAAGGCTTGTCCCATTTACTCAATGGGAACATGATAAAACGCTTATTGATGGCCCAGCTGTCCGGCAGGGTCGTCATGAACGAGCTGTCGATCATGTACCAAAGCTCGCGGTCGTTTTGTTGCTTGGCGCCGAGGATGCTGTAGAAATTGGCCCCAGATTCCCCCACCGTGTAACTTCCAAACTCGCTGAAAATGTTCGGCTCAGGAACGTTGGCGTGGTCACACATGGTTTTTACTTGGGCAATGATTTCTTCGGCCATGTACTCGTAATCGAAGTCCATGCCCAGGCTTGTTTTGATAGGGAATCCACCGCCGATATTCAAGCTATCCAACGTCGGACAAAGGCGCTTAAGGTCGATGTAGACCATCACACATTTGCGCAATTCATTCCAGTAGTACGCTGTATCCTTAATGCCCGTGTTAATGAAGAAGTGCAACATCTTCAACTCGGCCAAATCGTTATCGGCAATCTTATTCTTGTAAAAATCTACGATGTCGCGGTACCCGATGCCCAATCGAGACGTATAGAACTCAAATTTTGGCTCCTCCTCCGAAGCGATTCGGATGCCCACCTTCGCTTTGTGTTCCAGACGTGAGGTCAATTCTTCCAATTCCTCCACGTGGTCAATCACGTTGATGGTATTGCGGTGGCCGGCATTGATCAAGTCGGCGATATTATCGAGGTATGCGGGGGTTTTGTAGCCGTTGCACACGACGAATTGGTCCTCTCCCAACAACCCTTTCGCCTTCATCTTACGGACGATATTGATGTCAAACGCGCTGGAAGTTTCCATGTGGACTTCATTCTCCAACACGCGCTCCATGACAAAGCTGAAGTGATTGCTTTTTGTACAATAACAGTAGTGGTATTCCGCGTCGTAATCCACCTTGGCCATGGCCACATGGAACATACGTCGAGCGCGTTGGATGTTCTCGTCAATCTTTGGCAAATAGGTCATGCGCAAAGGCGTGCCGTATTCTTTGACGATAGGCATCAGATCCAGTCCGTTCCACTCCAGTGTCCCGGCATTGTTTAGTTCAAACTCCTCGGTAGGCCAATCAAAGGTCTGTTCAACGAGGTCCAGATATTTATTTTTCATTTCCGTAAAAAGGTGCGCAAATGTATGGCCAACTTTTAATTATGCAACTCCTTAATTTTGAAGATGATGTGGCTATAAATTTGATTCAATATTAGTCAAATAGTACCAATTAGGCAGTAAAGCGCACCTCAACCGGCGCAAACCCCTCCACCTCGAGCGTAAAGGAATCGCCATTTTCAACCGGAACCATAGGTCCGAGCGCACCAGATAGCAATACCTCTCCTTTTATCAAAGGTCGGCCTCCTGCCGCCATGGTTTTCGCCAACCACAAGGCCGCATTCAACGGATCTCCCATGCACGCTGCGCCTGAGCCTTCACTGGCCACCGCGCCGTTTTTCTTCAACGCCATGCGCACCTCAGCCGTCTGCACCTCAGCCAAAGGTTTTCCTTCTTGTCCGAGGATGTAGTGCGAGCCGGAGGCGTTATCGGCGATGGTATCCGAGATACGAATGTTCCAGCCTTCGATGCGGGAGCCCACTACCTCAATGGAGGCTCGCACTTCTGCAATCGCGGCTTTTAATTCCTCTAAGGTAAGGTCGGCATTGGGAAGGTCGGCCCCAAGTATGAAGGCCAATTCTCCTTCAACCTTAGGTTGCATCAACTCACTCATGCTGATCGTGCCTGTGGCGCTGCGGTCCATGGTGTGGAACAAAATGCCGTAATCCGGCTGGTCTACCCCGAGCTGTTGTTGAACCGCTGGGCTAGTAAGGCCAATCTTCTTGCCCACGATGCGTTCACCGTCCTTCATTCGCAATGTAATAAGCTCCTGCTGTATGGCGTAGGCCGTAGGAATATCGTTGCTAATGTAGTCACGAATAGGAGCGATGGTTTGACCAGATTTTAAGGAATCATAAAGGGCCTTGGCATGGTCGAAAACAGATGGCATATCTCAGAATTTACACCTCGAAGTTACACTATATTTGTAGGGAACCCACAAACAGAATAGTATGCCATTTTATCAACAAGTTGGAAGCATTCCCCACAAAAGGCACACGCAATTTCGCAAGGCCGATGGGAGTTTGTACCACGAGGAACTCTTTGGAACTATAGGATTTGAAGGGATGTCTACCCTGCTCTACCACGAACATCCACCAACCATGGTCAAGGAAATTTTGGAGAGTGTGGACGTTGCGCCGAAAGTCGCCGTAGACAAGAACATGAAAGCGTACCTGCTGGAAGGTTTTAAAGTCCCTGCGACCGACGATTACCTCTCGTCAAGAACGCCAGTGCTGACCAATAGCGATTTGACTATTTCATTGGCCGCCCCGAAAAAGAGCATGTCGGACTATTTCTACAAGAATGCCCAGCAAGATGAGCTGGTGTTTGTGCACGAAGGCTCGGGAACGTTGTACACGCAGATGGGCGCTTTGACCTTTGGACCTGGCGATTACCTGATCATCCCACGCGGAATGATTCAGCAATTCCATTTTGATACGGAAGCCAATAGATTATTTATCGTGGAAAGTGGCTCGCCCATTTATACGCCGAAGCGCTATAGAAATTGGTTTGGCCAATTATTAGAGCACAGCCCTTATTGCGAACGTGATTTCCGTGCGCCGGCCCACGTGCCTGCAAAAAATGAATTAGGTGATTTCACCATCAAGGTGAAGAAGGAGGATATGATCCACAACTACATCTACGCCTCACATCCCTTTGATGTCGTAGGATGGGACGGGTTCAACTACCCCTACGCCTTCAACATCAAAGATTTCGAACCCATTACAGGACGTGTGCACCAACCGCCACCGGTACACCAAACCTTCGAAACCAACGCCTTTGTCGTCTGTTCTTTCGTACCTCGTTTGTACGATTACCACCCACAGGCCATCCCGGCACCGTACAACCACAGCAACATCGATTCCGATGAGGTTTTGTACTACGTGGACGGTGATTTCATGAGCCGCAACAATATTGAACGCGGCCACATCACCTTGCATCCTGCGGGCATCCCACACGGACCGGCACCGGGTACTTATGAAGGTTCCATCGGCAAAAAAGGAACCGAGGAATATGCAGTAATGGTAGATACCTTCAAGCCATTAAAAGTCACAGAACAGGCCATTGCCTTGAGCGATGGTAAATACCACAAGAGCTGGATCAAATAACCTACGAGCATGACAAACACACTACCTAAACAATTTGCAGATGCCAAAGATTTCCTTGAATTATGGGGAACCGATCACGTAGAAATCTACGTGGGGAATGCAAAACAGAGTGCCTACTACTTCAAGACCGCCTTCGGGTTCCAAGAGGTTGCCTATGCCGGTTTGGAAACAGGCGTGCAGGACCGCACCTCCTACGTACTGCAACAAGATAAAATCCGCTTGGTCATCACCTCTTCGATGGTGAAGGATAGCGATATCAACCGCCACCTCAACGAACACGGAGATGGCGTGAAATTTGTCGCCCTTTGGGTGCCGGATGCGACCAAGGCGTTTGAGGAAACCACCAAAAGAGGCGCAAAACCTTATCAGGAACCAAAAACGAGTGAAGATGCACACGGTAAAGTGGTCACTTCAGGAATCTATACCTACGGCGAAACCGTACACATGTTCGTGGAGCGCAATGATTACGACGGGCCTTTCCTACCCGGCTATGTGGTGCGTACGCCGAGCTATCAGCCGAAGCCGGTGGGGTTGAAATACATCGACCACATGGTGGGCAATGTCGACTGGGGCCAGATGAATACTTGGGTGAAGTTCTATGCTGAGGTCATGGGCTTCTCACAGATTATTTCCTTCGACGACAAAGATATTTCTACCGAATACACCGCCTTGATGTCTAAGGTGATGTCTAACGGCAATGGCCGCATCAAATTCCCTATCAACGAACCGGCAGAAGGCAAGAAGCGCTCGCAGATTGAGGAGTACATCAACTTCTACAATGGAGCAGGCGTACAACACTTGGCCTTGGCTACAGATAATATCATCTACACCATTCACGAACTGCGTGAGCGCGGGGTGGATTTCCTTGATGTACCGGACAGCTACTACGACGATCTGCAGGAGCGTGTGGGTGCCATCGACGAAGATGTTGAAGTGTTGAAGCGCTACAAGATTTTAGTGGACCGCGACGATGAGGGGTATTTGCTGCAATTATTTACCAAACCTCTCATGGACCGTCCTACCGTCTTCATTGAGATCATTCAGCGCAAAGGAGCCACAAGCTTCGGAAAAGGAAACTTTAAAGCGTTGTTTGAAGCCATTGAGCGCGAACAAGCAAACAGAGGAACCCTCTAAACCTACACAACAGCAACATAGATGAACCTAGCAGCGAACGATCCTACAAGAACTTCATGGATTCCTGTCCCGACAGACAGCGATTTCCCTATTCAAAACCTCCCCTTTGGTGTGTTTATTCCGGAAGATGATATCATCACCACCGGAACACGCATTGGCGACACGGCCATTGATTTGAGTGTGTTGCAACAATTGGGATACTTTAAAGGCATCGACCTTCCGGACGATGTGTTCTTGCAGGATACCCTCAATGATTTTATTGCGATGGGACGACCTACTTGGCGCAAGGTTCGCAACAGATTGGCTGAGATTTTTGATGAAAACAACGACGAGTTAAAGTCGCGTGTGGACCATCAAAACCAAGCGTTGTTCCCTGTGGACCACGTGCAGATGCTCATGCCGGTCTTCGTTCAAGACTATACAGATTTCTACAGCTCTATTGAGCATGCCACCAACGTGGGCAAGATGTTCCGTGACCCGGAAAATGCTTTGCTTCCGAACTGGAAACACATTCCCGTGGGGTACCACGGCCGCAGCTCCTCCATCGTCATCAGCGGCGTCGACCTGCACCGTCCAAAAGGTCAACGCATGGCACCGGGTGCCGATGCTCCTACTTTTGGACCTTCGGTACGCATGGACTTCGAACTTGAGATGGCCTTCATCACCGGCGAGGGCAAGCCATTAGGTCACCGCATCAAAGCAGAGGAAGCCGATGAATACATCTTTGGGATGGTGCTCTTTAATGATTGGAGTGCGCGAGATATCCAAAAGTGGGAGTATGTGCCTCTAGGACCGTTCTTAGGCAAGAACTTCGGATCGAGCATCAGCCCGTGGGTAGTAACCATGGATGCTTTGGAGCCCTTCAAGGTGGAAGGCCCAAAACAAGATCCACCGGTGTTGCCGTATTTGGAGACCAACGGCGCGAACAACTATGATATCGCACTTGAAGTGGGCTTGGCCCCTAAGGGCAAAGCAGAGACGGTAATCAGCCGCTCGAACTATAAGTACATGTATTGGAACCAGCGTCAGCAATTGGCCCATCATACGGTCAATGGCTGTAATATCAATGCGGGCGATATGATGGCCTCAGGGACCATTTCTGGACCGACCAAGGACAGCTACGGCTCAATGTTGGAGCTGAGCTGGGCGGGCAAGGAGCCCATCACCCTGGATACTGGCGAAACGCGCACCTTCATTGAGGATGGGGATACCATTACCATGCGCGGCCACTGTTCCAACGGAAATGTCCGCATCGGATTTGGTTCGGTCAGTACTACATTGCTTCCTGCTATAGAAGATTAAATCAAAGCCCCGCTGGCCATGCTTATGGGGCTTTTTCCTTACCTTATACGCACAGAATAATTACCTATGTCTACGACCAATTATATCTCGAAAACCGTCCCAGATGCCACCGCAGCACTGGAAGGATTAGAAGATAATATGACCGTGATGTTTGGTGGATTTGGCTTGTGCGGAATTCCTGAAAATTCTATCGCTGCCATTCGCGAAAAAGGCACCACGGGCATCACTTGCATCTCCAACAATGCCGGAGTGGATGATTTCGGCCTTGGATTGCTCTTGCACACGCGACAAATCAAAAAGATGATCGCCTCTTACGTTGGCGAGAACGATGAATTTGAGCGCCAGATGTTGAGCGGGGAGTTGGAGGTGGAACTCATCCCACAAGGTACTTTGGCAGAGCGTTGTCGCGCGGCCGGAGCGGGTGTACCTGCCTTCTACACGCCGGCCGGTTATGGAACGGAAGTGGCAGAAGGCAAGGAAGTACGCGTGTTCAATGGCAAGCCTCACATTTTAGAGCACGCCTTCGAGGCACCCTTTGCCTTCGTGAAAGCCTGGAAAGGCGATAAGGCTGGGAACCTCATTTTCAAGGGTACGGCACGCAACTTCAACCCTATGATGGCCATGGCTGGTAAGGTTACGGTGGCTGAGGTAGAAGAATTGGTGGAAGTAGGAGAATTGGACCCGAATAGCATCCATATTCCAGGAATTTTCGTGCAGCGAATCTTCCAAGGTGTGGGCTACGAGAAACGAATAGAACAGCGCACCGTTCGTGCCAAAAGCGAATAACCATGGGATTGAGTAAAGATCAAATTGCACAGCGCATTGCCCAGGAACTTCGCGACGGATGGTACGTGAATTTGGGCATCGGAATTCCCACCTTGGTGGCGAACCACATCCCGCAAGGGATCAATCTAGAATTTCAAAGTGAGAACGGCATTTTGGGCATGGGTCCCTTCCCCTTCGAAGGCGAAGAAGATGCAGACCTGATCAACGCTGGGAAGCAAACCATCACGGCCATGCCGGGCGCGAGCTTCTTCTCGAGCGAATTGAGCTTCGCCATGATTCGTGGGCAGCACGTTCAACTCACCGTTTTAGGTGCCATGGAAGTCAGCGACAACGGTGATATTGCTAACTGGAAGATTCCAGGACGAATGGTCAAAGGTATGGGCGGCGCCATGGATCTTGTGGCGTCTGCGGAGAACATCATTGTGGCCATGCAGCATACCAACCGTGCCGGAGAAAGCAAGCTCTTGCCTGCATGTTCACTGCCGCTCACTGGCGTACAATGTGTGAAAAGGATTGTCACAGATTTGGCTGTATTGGAAGTTGATCCGGAACGCGGGTTTGTGCTTTTGGAACGAGCCCCCGGGGTGACTGTAGACGAGATTCGAAGTAAAACTGCCGGTCGGCTGGTGATCGAGGGCGATGTCCCTGAAATGCAACTATAAAAAAAGGCGCCCCAGTAAGGGCGCCTTTTCTTTTGATCGAGTAAACCCGAACAAAACAAAACCATGCGGTTTAGGGTATGGTCTCTGAATTAGTTTAGGCCACTCTAAAGTACAGCGTGGTGCTGTGCAAAAGCGTGACATTTATCATCTTCCCAGAGAACCCACCAAAGCCAATACTGTGATCTTCGCATTTACCGCTTTAAAGTATGCGCTATGCATACCGTTGTTGGCGTTAAGCCAGGCTAATTGTGCCTCACGCAATTCTAAACTACTCGCTTTGCCTAAGTTATGTAGTTCACTCATTCTCATGAGCCTACGCTCTGCCACTTCTGTATTCTTGGTTTCTATAGCCGCTATCCTTTTTGCGTTGTTGTAAACATCCATAGCATTGGCCAACGTGTTTTCAAGGGTTTCAGATACTTGGTCTAATTGTTCTTGCGCTTTCAACACTTCCAAGGCTGCGTTTTGACGCTGCGTTTTGCTTTGGAATCCGGCGAATAAATTGTACTGCAAGCTAATACCTGCATTCAACCCTTGCTGCTGTGAAGCGGTCAAGAACCCTGCTTCCGCTTGACTTTGGTTCAGCCCGTAAGATGCTTGTGCCGCAATAGTGGGGAACAGAGTACTCTGTTGCAACTTTTCTTGAAGACTCGTTGCATTCACTGACGTTTGAGCCAAAAGCAAGGCACTGTTGTTCTCGCGTAAAGTAGCCAATAAATCATCCGGAAGATCTGTCGCATTGATGACATCCATTATGCCAGATTCATCCACCAGAAAGTCGGAATTTTCCCATCCTATGTAGGTGGCAAAGGAGTTTTTGGCCAATTGGTACTGCGCTTGCACCTCTAATAAATTAATGCTATCTCTATTCAAATCTACCTCAGCCGAAAGGCGTGCTGTGGTGTTCGAACCGCCCAAAGAATTCGTCAACATCGCTCGCTCGTAGCGCTGTGAACTAAAAAGCAACACTTGCTGTGCCGTAATTACGCTGCGCTGCAACAAAGCAAGTCCCGTGTACTGCGACCAAACCATCGCAATGGTCGTTTCCATGGCCTGTTGCTCGGCTAGACTGGCACTTTGCTCCGCCGTTTTTAATAATTCATAAGCGCTTTGAATACGGCCGCCGGCATAGAGGGTCTGACTAATGCCTAGGGAAATGTTTTGACTCAAACTCTGTGCACCTTTTACATCTTGAACTTGCCCCGTAGCAAATTCTAAATTTGAATTTTGTTGACTCACATTTGCTCCAGCCGTGGCAAGTATGATAGGCATCATACCCGCATTACCTCTAGTTGCAGCATTTTCTGCTTGTTGACTTGAGTAGCCCGCAACCTTCAAATCATGGTTGTGTTCTAATGCCTGAGAGATAGCATCGTCCAAGGCCAGGATTTCTTGGGCTTGGGCATTCCACGCAATAAATAGGGTGGCCATGCCAATGAAAATTCTAGTGCTCATCCTGTTCAATTTTGTGGATTTCTTCGAAATAAGCTTCCCCTATCATTTCTTTAATCGCCGGCTCAACCTCTTCACGAGATGGTCGCGTACCTCTTCGTAAGAAACCAATATTAACGCGGGCGTCATTAACTAGGGCCATCAATGAAGGTAAAACTACTAGCGTCAGCATTGTTGCAAAGGCAATCCCATAAGCAATAGATACGGCCATTGGAATGAGGAATTGCGCCTGAAATGAAGTTTCGAAAATTAAAGGCATCAGACCTGCAACTGTCGTTATGGTAGTAAGAAAAATAGCTCGGAACCTGCTTAATCCGGCGTTGTAAATGGCCTCTAACACAGGCTGTCCGGCTTTCATGTTGATGTTGTATTTGCTTACCAAAACCAGTGAATCATTCACAATAATACCAATCAAGGCAACCACTCCAAGAAAACTGAGGATGGACATGGGCATCCCGTGCAGCCAATGGCCCCACGCCACACCTGTTAAACTGAGCGGAATCAATAACATGATCATAATTGTCTGAATCAAAGATCTGAAGGTGAACGTGATCGTCAGGATGATCAAAAACAGGATTATTGGCATGACCGTTTTTGAACTCTCTTGCGTCTTCATACTTTCCTTTTGTTGACCTTCATAACGGGCGGATACAGAGGGGAACTGAGCAAAAATTTCAGGCAGAATATCACTTTTGATCTGCGCAAGTAAAGCAGGTGCAGAACCGTTAGGGCTTGACAAATCGCTCTCCACACGGAATTCACGTTGTCCATCTAAGTGATTAATATTTACCGTACCACGCTCAATGGTATAGGTAGCCAATTCTCTTAAAGCCACATCGCCCTGAGCAGTAGTAATTAATAACTCTTCCAGATCCCAAAGTTCCCTTCGGTCTTTCTCATCTAGCCGTACCCATACCTTAACCTCGTCCTGACCGCGTTGTAACCGTTGTACTTGTGCGCCAAAGAAGTTTTCACGTACTTGAGTCATTATAGATCCTGGAGTCAGTCCAAGGAATCTGGCCTTGTCCGTCAAGTGCAAGGTGATTTCACGGATTCCTTTCTGGTCATTATCGACAACATCTGCTAACTCTGCCATCCCTTTAAGTTTGGCCTTCAATATTTCCTTTGCAGCCCTAAGGGATTCTAAATCATAACTCACCAAGCTCACGGAAATAGGCTTCCCAAAAGCTTGGGCACCACCGAAGCTAATATTATCAGCTCCTGGAATATCTCCAGTGGCCTCTCGTATATCGTTTTGAATCTCAAAAGAAGGTGTCATTCGCGTCTCGGAATCCAACAAGATTACATTCAAGCGCGCCTTCGAAGTTGACGGGCCTATGTTTTTCTGCACCGCAGAGATTACATCTAATCCATCTTCTCGTTGCGTTTTATACTCCTCATTAACTTTCCAAACCGCACTTTCTATGTGATCAATCCATTGCTGGGTAATGGCCTCATTAGTACCCGCAGGCATATCGAGACTAATGTCCAAATTATCGCGTTCGATAAAGGGGAAAAATTGGGTTTGTACAATACCTCCGCGAATGGCGCCAAATGTTATAAACATTAGAGAAATAAACAGACTGATTGTAACCAGTTTATTCCGCAACGACCAATGTAAGAATGGAGCATATACCTTATCTCTAAACTTGAATAACAATCCAGTAGCTGCGGATTGTACAGGATTCAATTTAGCCTTGCGGTCTAATTTACTATGACTTAAATGCGCCGGTAAGAACAGCAACCCTTCAATCAATGAAATGGCCAATGTAGCAATGACGATGAATGACATTTCCGAGAAAAAGTCACCGGCTCGACCGTCTAAGAAGAAGAAACTTGAGAAGGCTATTATGGTTGTCAATACTGCACTAACAACAGAAGGAATGACCTCTATTGTTCCGTCTAATGCTGCCCGCATTAATGGCTTTCCTTGTTCATAATGAGCGTAAATATTCTCAGCTATGACAATGCCGTCGTCCACAAGAATACCAATGACGACAATCATTCCAAATAGGGAAATAACATTTATGGTAATTCCGAAATAACTAGCTAGAATAAACATCCCTGCGAATGAAACTGGAATGCCAATAGCTACCCAGAATGCTAAGCGCATATTTAGGAACAATGTCAATAGAATCAGCACCAGCACAAATCCTAGTAGCCCGTTTTCAAACAGCAAATCCTTACGTTGCTGTAAGGTCACAGAGAAATCACGAATGACGTCTAAATGCATGTTCGCCGTCTTCGAATTATACGTTTTTATGTATTCATTCAGATAGTTGCAGGTCGCTAAAAGGTCTTCCTGATCCGTGTTATTGACCGTAATCTCGACTGATGGAATACCATTAAACGAAGCACGAGTAGGGTTATCTGCCCAACGGTCACGAACGGTGCCTACATCTTTTAACCGAATTACCTGACCATTTGGACGTGTATAAACGATAATATTTTGAAGGTCCTGTGCATTGTAATTCTTGTTGCGCGAGCGAATCAACATCTCCTCTTGGGTTCCCTTGATGGTACCCCCAGTGATGTCCAAATTTGTAAAGCGTAAAGCACTAGCTATTTGTGATAAGGTTAGGTCATATTTGCGCAAGGTGTTTTTATCCAACGCTATTTCAATCTCCTCCTCGGGATAACCGCCCAAGCTAACTTTTGAAATGCCTTCCCTCATGCGAAGTTCCCGCTCTATACGCCGCCCCTCTTGCTTTAAGCTTGCTAGGTCTACCCCTTCACCGGATAGAGCCATACTCAATGCTAAGGTTAGGTTTTCACGTTTGGCTACCCGGAGTGGTTCCAGTCCGGTAGGAAAGGAAGGCACACTTTCTACGGCATTTTTAACATCTTCAAGAACCAAATCTGCATCATAACCTTTCAACACTTCGACGTTGATCACGGCTGCATTTTCACTTGATACAGAGGTATACTGCTCAACTCCGGTCAAGCCTTTGAGGTTTTGCTCAATTTTATTTACCACCCCCTCTTCTATCTCTTCTGGCGAGGCTCCAGGATAAACAGCCGTAATCGAAATCATCCGACTTTCAACCAGCGGAAAAAATGTAGTATTAAGGCTCGTGTAGCTTATCCAGCCAAAGAAGAAAAACCCAATCAAGAGCGTATCTACCCCAACAGGATACTTGATAAAAAATTCTATCAGTCTTTTCATTATTCGCCCTGGAATGTGTTAACAATAGTACCTGCCGTTGCGCTCAAGGTGGGTGAATCAATCAAGATGGCGCCTTTGTCAATTCCTGTGATAATAATTTGATCGTCCAACCATTCTAGCACTTGAATTTTAGTTTTTTGAAGGATGCTGTCCGATTCTACCGTATACACATATTCATTATCAAATACCATATAAGCCGGGAGGGGTAAGGCATCAAATACTTGAACACCCTCAATAGCTCCGGTTAGGTACATCCCTTCCCGTAATTCATTTCCTCGGACATTGGCAATCACATTTATACTCTGGCTAGCAACATCTACAACAGGGCTTATCCGGTCTATGGTTCCGGTCCAAGTTCCAGCCACATCAGGACTAGTGAATCTAACCTTCTGGCCTACTTGTAATTCATCCGCGTAGGACAGGGTTATGGCACTTTTTAATTCATATGAATCTCTGCCCACATAGGTTCCAAGAACGCGTCCTGGGCTAACTACATTTCCAAGCTTGACATTGGCCACGGCCACTACCCCGTCAAAAGGGGCTCGAATGCTGAACTTCGCCAAGCGTTCCTCTGCACTCTTGACTTGAAAATAAGCGCTCTGAATGCCTCGAGCAATTAAAAACTTCTCCAGTGTGCCTTTAGCCTCTGGAAGTTCGGGCAAGGCTGAGGATAAACTCAAAGATTCGTAGTAGCTATGAAAACGATCATAATCTAATGGGTAATCCATCTTTATATCTGGTAAAATTCCCAAAACACTATTGATATAATTTCCCTTCAAGCTCTTCATATTCGCTTCAGCCTCAGCATTATCAAGTTGTAACAATACTTCGCCTTCTTTAAAGGAGGTGCCTTCCAAAAAACTACGTGAGCCGCCCTGGTAAGTACCGCTAACTTCTGCCAAAAGATCCACGCGATTCACGGCATTTAGTTTACCATATAGGTTTAAAGAAAGGTCAACAGTATCCGGGTTTGCCTCAAACACCTTTACTCTGGGCGCACTCCTATCTTCCTTGATCTCAACTTTCTTAGCCATACCAGAAAGTATATTCATGACCATAAAACCGCCTATGATGATGAACACAGCCAAAACAATGTTCCTTAATATCTTCTTATTCATGATTCACTTAGGTTATAAATGATTTTTTGTAATACGTTCTCTGTAATTTCTTTCTCCTGTTCTGAACACCCGTTAAATGCACGGTCTAAAACATCATTGGCACATTCTGCAATGATGTGAAATAACCCTTGGCCTTTAGAAGTAATTCGTATGAGGTTCTCACGCTTGCTCGATGGGTTCTGCCTTGCCTCCAGCAAACCTACATCAACCATCTCTCTAACTGTACGACTTATACGGTGCCGATCTATATCCATCATATCGACAAATTCACGCTGAACAATATCCCGAGGATGATAGAGCATTGTAAAGCCAAGGATAGGCAGCTGTATTGGTGGTATAGAATAACCCCTCTTCTGCAACTCTACAGAAACCGCGTCACGAACCAATCTATGTGTACGGCCCGTTAGGTATCCAAGACTTCGCGTTATATATGCAGGATCCAAGTCCAAGGCTTTCGATTTTGTTGCATAGATACAACAATAGTATGAATAGTCACTGCCGTTTCAGCAATTTACGTAGGCGGTCCGCGTTTATATCGTTTTCAATTATTCATTATAAGTAAGTACTTACTCATTTATAAGCAATTCTCTTAGTCCATTTGAAAGATTTTCTGCCGCTGTATCCCTACTCGCGAAGCCAAGTTCCACTGCCTGATCAAGGAGCACCTCAATAGCGTAAGCTACTGCCTCTGGCCGCCCGTGACCTATTTGCGTTACTGCCCAAACTAATCGCTCGCGCACAAAACTATCCGAGGACATCTCTATACTCAGTTCCCGTACAGCACGCAAATGCGCAATCCAAGGCAAAAACCTATTATAATTATCGTAAACATCAGTCGCGATCGATAGAACAGCACGAATGAGCGTTACTGGGTCTGGACTGTGTAAAGCACCGTTTATGATTGCAGATTTGGCAGCAAGACCCGCCTTAACAACAGCATCGACGAGCTGCTGTTTGTTCCCGAAATGACGAAAAATCAACGCCTCGCTGACACCTGCATCTTTGGCGATACGCGCGGTAGACACGGCGGCAACCCCCTCAAATGCAAAGAGCTTCTGGGCTGAAGAAAGGATTTGTTGTTGTTTTTCTGTCATTGTAAGTGTTCACTTACAATAATACGATAAAATTTTAATGTGCCTCGAGCCAATTGGACCCTGTACCCACTTCAGCAACCATAGGCACCTCCAACGAGACCGCGGCTTCCATCTTCTCCACCACCATCGCCTTCAACTCCTCAAGCTCGTCCTTGTAGACATCGAAGACCAATTCATCGTGCACCTGCAACAACATCTTGGATTTCAAATTAGCCGCACGCATCGCCCGATCTACCTCAATCATCGCCAGCTTGATAATATCTGCTGCCGAACCCTGAATAGGTGCATTGACCGCATTTCGCTCGCTGTGACCACGAACCACAGCATTGCGGCTCTCGATATCTTTCAGGTAACGGCGACGACCTGTTATGGTCTCCACATATCCGTGATCGCGGGCAAAGGCCACCTGATCGTCCATGTATTTCTTGATGCCTGGATAGGTACGGAAGTACCCGTCAATAGCGGCTTTCGCTTCTTTTCTGCTCATATCCGTCTGCTGGCTTAAGCCGAAAGCACTGACCCCATAGACGATCCCAAAATTCACCGTCTTGGCATTCGAGCGCTGCTCACGAGTGACTTCCTCCGGCGCTACTTCAAAGACCTTGGCCGCAGTAGCGCGGTGGATATCTTCACCCGCTTGGAACGCCGCAATCATCGCTTCATCCTTAGCTAAGGCTGCAATGACACGCAATTCGATCTGACTATAATCCGCCGCAAGCAAAATGCGCTCCTCATCTCCCGGAACAAACATCGCACGCACCTTACGGCCATTTTCTGTGCGAATAGGGATGTTCTGTAGGTTCGGGTTCGTCGAACTCAATCGACCCGTAGCCGCGACCGTTTGGTTGAAACTTGTGTGAATACGCCCGGTCGTCCCTTGGACCAATTCCGGTAAAGCATCCACATAGGTGCTCTTGAGTTTCTTCAACTCACGGAAGCCTAATATTTTATTGATAATAGGATGGCTTTTCTTTAATCCTTCCAAAATGGCTTCGGACGTAGCATATTGCCCTGTCTTGGTCTTCTTCGGTTTATCAGAAAGTTTGAGGTCCTCAAAGAGCACCTCGCCTAATTGGCGCGGTGAACCCACATTAAACGGACGCCCGGCCAACTCAACAATCTCTTTTTCCAATTTTACAATAACCTCTTCCAACTCGCCGCTGTAAGACTGCAACGCCCCGACATCCACACGAATGCCCTCGCGCTCCATACGGGCCAAAACCGGTACCAATGGCATCTCAATGTTGCGGAACACCTTATCCACCCCCGTCTCCACGAGCTTGGGTTCGAAAATCTCTTTGAGCTGGAACGTAATGTCGGCATCCTCAGCCGCATAATCCAAAACCTCGTCCGGCGACAAATCGCGCATGTTCCTCTGATTCTTGCCCTTGCCGATCAGCGATTCGATGGAGATGCACTGATAATTCAAATAGGTCTCCGCCAAAATGTCCATGTTGTGGCGCATATCCGGCTGGATCAAATAATGCGCAATCATCGTGTCGAACAGCGGGCCTTTGACCTCTACGCCATAGTTCATCAAAACACTGATGTCGTATTTGATGTTTTGTCCAATTTTTTCCCCAGCACTCGCCCAAAACGGTGCAAACGCATTGACCATTTCCTGTGCCGCAGCGCGATCCGCAGGCACGGGTACATAATAGGCCTTGCCCTTTCCTGTAGAAAAACTCATTCCCACTAACTCCGCATCAAGTGTATTAAGAGAAGTGGTCTCTGTATCGAATGCCACACTGGGTTGTTCGGCTAGAATTTGAGCCAATTGCTTTGCTTCGACCGCCGTTTCCACCATCTGGTATAAATGCGTGGTCGTCGCCACACTTTCTCTAGAAGAAACACCCGCAGTCGCCGCCTCAGTCGGAGTATCGTCGCCGCCAAATAAACTCATCTGATCATTAGAGCTCAGACTAACCTTCGTACTCGCCGGCTTAGTCTCCGGCGGCGTACTGGCCTCCGTTTGAACTAACCCTAAACGACGTCCCAACGTGCGGAATTCAAGTTCCTCAAAAATGCCCAACAAAGCTTCTTGGTTCCAAGGATCACGCTCCAAGGTATCCGCAGCTAAATCAATGGGCACATCAATAATGATTCGGGCCAATTTCTTCGACAATACACCAAGCTCCGCATTATCACGAATCTTCTCGCCCAGCTTTCCTTTGATTTCATCCGCATGCGCCAGGGTCTCTTCCAACGACCCGTACTGTGCCAACAATTTCTGAGCGGTCTTGGCACCCACACCCGGTAACCCAGGGATATTATCGACACTATCGCCCATCATCCCGAGGTAGTCGATGACTTGTTCTACTCGATCTAATCCGAATTTCTCACAAACCTCGGCCTCGCCCCAAACCTCCGGAGGATTACCCCCGCGACCCGGGCGATACATGAAAATGTTCGGACTTACGAGCTGACCGAAATCCTTATCCGGAGTCATCATGTAGGTTCTAAAACCTTCTTGCTCCGCTTTTTTCGCTAACGTTCCTATGACGTCGTCCGCCTCAAAACCGGGCACGCCGAGGGCTGGAATATTGAAAGCCTCAAGAATTTTGTGAATGTAGGGCACCGCAATTTTGATCGCCTCCGGCGTAGCGTCACGGTTCGCCTTGTATTCTGGGAACATTTCATGTCGCTCCGTAGGCTGCGGTAGATCGAAACACACGGCGATGTGTGTGGGGTTCTCCTTGGATAACAAATCCAGTAAGGCAGTAGTAAACCCATATATAGCGCTCGTATCCATGCCCCCAGAGGTAATTCGTGGATTTTTCGCAAAAGCGAAGTACGCACGGAAGATTAATGCGTAGGCATCAAGGAGAAAAAGTTTTTTATCGTGTTCAGGTGTTTCCTGGCCCATTTTTGGAAAATTTTAATCAAGGAAAATTAGAACAGGTAAGTTAGGGACTTCGATCCAATTACCCATTTATGTAGCCTAAAACAATGGGCTCGAAACGGCATTCATTCCTAGCATTCACACAGATGGAGGATTCTTAAATGTGCCCCGAGGGCATGGGTGTTTAGCTTTTTCAGGTCGAGCGTGTATATGACCAGAAATCACTCACATTAAATTCAAGAAAAAATCCAGTTAATCTTGTTTTTGGTAGAGCCTTGACATGAAATATATATGAGGTAAGCTAAGGGCACTTAAAAAGATCAATAGGTAGCTACTCCATTCTGAAATTGATTCGTGATTCACATTAAAAATGAGGAAAAAGAGCCCAACCGCCCCAGCCGTGAAAGGAAGGGCACGTATAAACATCTGTACATTCGACCATTGATGTGCTTTTTTCAAATGATCCCAGCCGGAAGCACTATGCTGTAAGATGAAATAAGTCCCAAAAGCTAGAGCAAGGGATTGCTGCCCAAGTAAAAGCAAGGTAGCTGTTGATATTAACCAAGGAAGAGAGGCAAACCAAAGTCCACCAACTATCCCTAGCGATAAGGCTATGGCGTATACTGTGCTCAGTATGTTTTCCGAAACAATAACTTCAGGAACACCCATAGCATTAAGCACCAAATTAACTTCAGACATGTGAGGGAATAATAATAGAACGAAAAGTATCATTCCCCATGTCATGGATAGGATGGCGCTAGGAAGTCCCCATTCCCTCATATCTGTTTCTCCAAAATGCCAAGCACTGTAAAGTATAAATGTGATAAGGCCTATAATGGGACTCACTACCCAAAGCAACAATACCACCGCCATTATCGCACTATACCGAAAAATAAATTTAGGTAAACGCATGCCATTTGCATGGCCATATCCGTCCAATGCGCCGTGTGGTATTCCAATTAAGAATAACATGAATAATAAGATCCCTATGGCTATACTGTGTGCTTGAGCGGGAATTATGGATTCTAAAGCTATTACTGTAAGTGCCATGGCTATTGGCGCCCATCGGGCAGGTCGAGTGCGCAGGAATGCGAAGAAGGAGGCAAATACTGCCCATAAAAATTTCAAAATAGGAAGGCCTGCAAACATTCTTAGTTCCCACCTTATGGAGCTTTGCTCGTCAAGAAACCTAAATATCCCCTCATGCGAACGATGGGTAAAAAGCTTCGTAAAAATTTCTTTACCCCATTGCGGCTTATTCTTTAGAATATGAAGCAGTAGGTGATCGTAGAAATAATATCGACTTATACCTCGACGCGACCAATTCCAAAACTCATCCTTCTGCAAAGTTTTTTGGCGCTGTAAGTCTTGCACGAGTTCTTTCGCATGGTCAAACATATATTTAAAACCATATCCTGTTGTAGGTTTAATCATGCCACCTCTAGAGCCCATAGATATGATCCGTGCATCTGGATGTTGTTGTGCGGCGTGTTGCGTCATAGGTATAACCCCCCGTTCTTCATGGACCACATCATATGGACCTTCCAAACTGAGTAGGTAACTCTTCAGGTGTGTATGTGCTAATTCCTCTGGAAAAACTTCATTTCCAAACCTGGTCACCTCTACTAGTGCTTCATGTTCATCGACAGGAAGGACATACATGAATTGGGTAAAATCATTTTGAGGAATGTTAAAATCCATCAAAACTAACTGAGATGGATCCCAGTTCGGCCAATCCGTTTTGACCCTCCATCCTACAAAACTTTGTAACACCAAAGGGCCAGTGGGCTCATTAATATTGGCCGGGCGGCTATCGTACACACGACGGACCGTCCAAGAGGTATGGTCCGAAAGCACAACCACTCCATTATCCTCACTTTTCAAGCCTGTGAGTGATGCTCTCACCAGATTAATATTAGAATGCTTCAGCACTATTTGCTTGGTATGCTGGTATAGAGTAATGCTCTCTAACATCCCGTAGCGCATGGACTCTAATTCTTCTTGTTTCCCGTTAAATTCTACCCTCGTCCATTCTTTAAGCAATAGCGGGCGCAGGGTATGGAAGATGGGATCTGTGTGATCTGCCCAGAAACAGTACGTTTTATCGTTTTTCCACTTAGATTCAGATTCTAAAATAAGCACACGCAAGTCCTTGAGTAACCCCTGTTTCTCAAGTTCTAATAAGAGCAAACTATTGGATGCGCCTAAACCCACAAGTGCGATATCGTAAATCACTATAAAATGTACTTATGACCCTTTATAATTGAGAAACAAAATTCTAGTGAATTTGTTCTGTCGAGACACCGATATGGGGCATAATTACGTACATTTTGCTTAATTGCGATACATATTTTGGGTACAAATACTCAATTTTCACGACTACTTGAACAAAGCATTCAATGGGTCGTTAAGACGTAGTTATAACCTTTAATTTTTTAACACCATGTCATTGACAAATTTAATTTTGAGCGTCAATCTTGACGACCCAACAAACATCACGACCATCACGTCGTTTACGTTCTTCGTGGGATGTATGGCGATGATGGCTGCTTCTGTCTTCTTCTTCTTTGAGATGTGGAACGTAGACAAGAAATGGCGTACTTCCTTATTGGTTAGTGGTTTAATTACGTTTATTGCATTCGTACACTACTACTATATGAGAGGGTACCATTATGATACGGGAGATTCTCCAACTTTCTTCCGTTATGTTGACTGGACATTAACCGTTCCACTAATGTGTGTTGAGTTTTACTTAATCACTAAAAAGGCTGGTGCGAAAATGAGTCTACTTTGGAAACTAATCTTTGCTTCACTAGTAATGCTCGTTACGGGATACTTTGGTGAAGCCATCCAGCCTGAGAGCTCAGTAATGTGGGGTGTAATTTCAGGTGCCGCTTATTTCTACATTGTTTACTTGGTGTGGAAAGGCGAAGTTGCTCAATTAGCAGCAGCAGCAGGGCCGCAAGTACAGAAAGCAGTTAAAGTCTTATTCTGGTTTGTACTTGTAGGTTGGGCCATCTATCCTTTAGGATACATTTTAGGTACTCCAGGAGGCTTATTTGGAACAGTGTTAGTCGATAATCCAGAAACAGCATCTGCATACATGGATGTGGTTTACAACATCGGTGATGCTATTAACAAAATTGGATTCGGTCTGGTTATCTACTCTCTTGCGGTCAGCTCGAGAGAAGAAGCAGCTTAATCATAGTTTCAGAGTGTTGGTTAGCCCCGCGACAATGTCGCGGGGCTTTCTATTTTATACCCCTTCCGCTCTGGGCTGGATTTGATGTATTTTTGAACAAAAGCAAATTCTATGAGCATGCGCAAAGCCCTTCTCCTTTTCTTACTTCCTCTGTTGAGTTTTGGCCAAAAAACTGGCTATCACAGTTATACCTTAGACCTTATAAATGTTGAGGAGGATAGAGTAAAGGTTACCGTAGACGCTACGAAGATGAACTTTGGCGACTATGTGGCAGGGGTAGAATTTAACTTTCCAGCCACCATTCCAGGAACCTACGCCACCTTGGACTACGGTCGATTCATCAAAGAGTTTAAAGCCTATGGCGCTGAAGGCAAATCCTTAAAAGTGAAAAAGAAGGGCAATACTTATGTGATCAAGGGTGAGCCTAAAAAGATTGAGTATTGGGTGGACGATTCCTTTGACGCCAAGGTGCGCAAAAACAAAATTTTCGAGCCTGCTGGGACGAATAACCAAGAGGGACGTAACTTCCTAATCAATGCAGCGGGCTACTTTGGTTTCTTTACCGGTGCCGAGGAAATGCCCATTACTCTCGAGGTAAAGAAAAGCCCAACGCTTTATGGGCTGAGTGCAATGAACGGCTATTCCTATGGCAACACCCAAAACTTCCATGCCAAGGATTATCACCAGTTATTGGACTGCCCCATCATGTTTGCGAAACCGGATACGACCTCCTTCAAATTGGGCCCTACAAAAGTCACTATAGGCGTATTTAGTGAAAGTGGACGGGAATTATCGGAGGACATCTACGAGCAAGTACGCCTGAGTATGGGTGCCATTGAATCCTTCTTACACGGTGACCTACCTGTGGACCGCTATGCCTTCATCTTTTACATCAAAGACTATAGCGAATTTCAAGGATTGGTAGAGGGTACTGAAATTAAATTAGGCACCATAGTAAAAGCCGTTAAAGAACTGGTAGGCCAAGGTTTCGGTGCATTAGAACACGGCAACAGCTCCGTGTATTATTTACCCGATTTCGGCAATGATATGGTCCTCGATCAAATGGCGGACGTGTGTATCCATGAATTCTTTCACATCCTGACTCCATTAGGCTTGCACAGTGAGGAAATAGGCAACTTCAATTATATCGATCCACAGATGAGCAGACACCTGTGGCTGTATGAAGGCATTACAGAATATTTCGCAGGCATCAGCCAAGTCAAAGGCGGTGTAATTACACGAGACGAATACATCACATCCGTTCTTCGCCAAAAAATTGTCAGCGCTGATCGCTACCCGACCGAAAAGATGCCCTTTACTGAAATGAGCGAAAACGTCTTGCACAAGCCCTACAAAAAACAATACATGCAGGTCTACCAGCGCGGTGCGCTGATGGGCGCACTACTAGATATACGTATCATGGAACTAACGCAAGGAGAAAAAGACTTGCTCGATGTAATCCTAGAACTACGAGATACTTACGGCCCTGATAAAAGCTTTAAGGACGACGACTTTATTGAAGAATTCGTGGCGCTGGTACATCCGGATCTGCAACAATTCTTTGACGACTACGTGAGTGGCACAAAACCGCTGCCCGTCCAAGAGTATTTAGCAAAAGTTGGTGTACTGTACGACCGCAATTATATGGGCCCACTGGTGGCAGATCCCTTGAGGGATTATGGAATTAAGGTCCGACGCATTCGGGGATCAAACACCTTGGTCGTTAAAAAAATCAAAAACGAAAATCCTTTAAATTTCAAGGAAGGGGACATCATAGAACTGTACAGCGCGCAGCTCCAAAATGAATTTGGTGGGCCAAAACCAGGAACTGTTATAGATCTAAAGGTTACTCGTGGCACAAAGAACTTAGTTGTTCCATATGAGGTAACCTATAAAGAAGGCAGTAAAAGCCATTTTTTACGCATGAGTCGCGAATCCAATGCTGCACAAAAGCAGTTATTGGAATTATGGTTGACCAATTAATCTATTGCCGCCTCCAGATCTCTTCGAAATAAGTACTGCCCACGTAGTGCTCTAAAAAAATAACGTCATAGCTGACAACGACATAGTTGCGGGTGAAAGAGCTGTTTTGATGGTAGAATTGGATATCTCCCTCGAGGGTATCTACGGTAAATGTGCCTTCGTTTTGAACCGTATCCCCATCGTCATAAAACCATAGACCAGAGAGGTCTTCTAGAACACTATCCCCACGCAGCTCAAGGTATTCACAACAATCTACCGTTGGGTCTGGCGTACCATTGACCGTGCGCGAACTGATTTCCCATTCCCCTAATAGACCTACATCAAAAAGCAGGTCGTCACTATATGGAATAGGCTTATTACAAGAACTCAATGACCACAAGGTTAAGGTAAAATATAAGAGTGCTTTCCGCATGCCCAAATCTAGGGAAAAGACAAAACAAAACCGGCGCCTCTCCAGGCGCCGGTTGTATAAGAAACCTACAAGACGTGATTTCCGTCGTTAACTCATAGCAAATGTGAAAATTCTTCTTGAATTGACCTAAGGTCCGGCATGGACAAAGTCCGGACAACTCTTATAAATCATGTAAGTATTGATCCAGGGAATCTTCTTTTTCTAATGCGATTTTCTTTTTCAAACGATATTTGGCTTTTTCGACAGCTGCCGGACTCACGTTTAGTACGGTAGCAATTTCCTTGTTGTTCAACTTTTGACGAATGAGGTAGCTTAATCGAATCTCACCTTTGGTTAACTTAGGGTGCCTTTTCACCAGTGATTCTGAAAATTGATCATGGAGGTCCCGGTAGTTTCGCTCGAAATGATCCCAATAATTTTCACTCTGTAGTTCGCGATTCAAATCACGGATAAGGCTTTGTAAGAACAGCCCTGCTTCGTTGCCTTTACCAACCTTGCTGCGCTCCTCTTTAAGTCTATCGCGAAAAGATTGTAACAGCTCTATACGACTAGATGTTTTCAATAATTGGAAACTCAGTTCATCGCTCTTTTGTTTAGCTTTCGCCTCCATCGCCCCGGCTTTGGCGGATAGAAGCTCTCGTTCCGTCTCAAGGAGTTGCACTCGTGTAGCGCGTAGTTTACGATCTTGATACAGTACCAATGAGCCACCAACGAGCAATAGGAACAAGACCACTGCCAATACGCGGAACCAAGTTCGCTGCCAGAAATAGGATTCCACGGTCCATGGCATAGTTACAGAGCTTTCTACCTCCCCCGAGGCATTGCGCAACTGTATTTCCAAAAGGTATTTACCCGGCTGAAGGTTGTTAAAGGTCAGGCTACGTAGGTTTGACGGTACCGGGGTCCAATCCTCTACTAAACCCTCCACCCTATATTCAGCTGTTTTACCGCTGCGCTCTTTAAGAGACATAATTTCAAAGAAAAATTGGGCAGAGCGTGTACCGGCCTCTAATGTAAATGCGTTTTTAGCCCGCTCACTCACCACATAAAATGACTGATCTGAATTGTCTACACGCACTCCAGTCAGTAGCAGGTTAGATGCTGGTGATTCCACAGCCGGTATTGTCTTAATTACGCCGCCTGCACCTCCTATCCAGAGGTCTTTACCCACGGCCAGCATGGCTTTGCGGTTAAAAAGTGATAACTGGGTTTCTTCTTGCGGAAGCACGGTTGAGAACTCCCATTGTCCTGCCTGTGGTGTGGCCAATAAAAGTCCTGTATTGGTGGTTAGATATAATTGGCCCTCCATCAACTCCATGCCGTAACAAGTAAGTGAAGGCTGGTTTGTTATTTCCTTTAGTTCCCCATCAGATAAGAGCCATAAGCCACCGCCCTCCGTTCCTAAGGCAAGAGTACCGTCCGGCAATGATTGTAAATCTAAAATGGGATAATCCAACGGAAAATGAGTGATGCTTTGACCTTCAATGCGGTAGAGCCCCATAAATTCGGAAGCCACCCAGAGCACCCCTCCTTGCCGCTCGAGGTCCATGATGTTTCGACCCACCGCCCAAGGCTCCTGCCAAGGTGTGAGGAACTCTTCCCCGTTCCATAGCTGCAAACCACCAAGCGTTCCGACCCACAAACTATCGCCATCCCCTGGCGCAAGCGACCAAATATTATTGTTGTTCAAACCGAAACTAAAATCTGTAAACGCCATATTTCTATGGACGATAGTCCCTTCTGAATCGAGCTTAAATAATCCTTCATTAAAGGTTCCCAGCCAAATACTTCCGTCGCTATTCGACTGCATACTTGTCACCACTTGAGGATAGTCATTACGATCATTGTCTAAAAATGCTGTGGGCTTCCAACTGCCATTGACTAGATCGTAGCGAACGAGACCATCGCCATCATACCCCACCCAAATAGAATTGCCTGCGGATTCAAGAGAGAGGGCGCTTTGAATAGAAGTGTAGGTGAATGATTCTGGATTGCGTAATTTTTCAATCGGGCGACTGCCTCGAGGAAATAGCGTCACGCCGTCATTGAATGTCCCCACCCAAAAGTCATTACCAACGGGCGTCATAGAATAAAATTGGTCGGTAGCAATGCCTAACTGCGGATCCTGTTTGCTCCACTGGGTCCAGTTTCCATTCACATCACGCACAAAAACTCCGTTGCCGTCTGTACTGACCCAGATTTGTTCTTGCTCATAGGCTACATCACGTGGATTAGTGGAAGGTGAAGATATTTGAGATAACTGTCCGCCACTAATTTCCCATAACCCATGCTCCGCGATTCCGTATAAAACTTGGCCGCCCTGTACATCAACACTCTTGCTGTAGGATTGGAATTCCTCACTCTCCGCAAATGAGTGCACTCTATCATCACTATAGAGATAATAGAGCAAATGCTCGCCTGAATTCCCCATCCAGATGGTATCACCTTGATCTGCAAAGTCAAAAACAAACATCAACTCTTCAGGTGCATACGCGAAGGTAACCGAACGCCACTCTTCCGCTTCGTCGTCTAAATAATATAATCCTTGTCCCGAGGTACCGGCCCACAACCTGCCGCGCCCGTCCTCGTGTAAAGCTTGTACACTGATGCCCTCATCTAACCGTGGATAGCCCAGGGGCTTAGGTTGCATCTGCTGAATATCATAGGCCAACACCCCTAGTTGCGTCAACCCTATCCACAAGGTAGAATCTTTACGCACACACAAGCTTTGGATGTTGCGCGATGGCGCCAACTCTTGGGGTAGAAATTCCATGCCCACGGCTCTGCCCTCATTGTACCGGAATAACCCGTCGCGTGTTCCTATCCAAACAAAACCATAGGGATCTTGGGCTACGTCGTAAACGGTAGGATGCAAAAGTCCTTGTGCAGGGCCAATTCTGCGTGCTGTTTGCGCATGTACAACAGTGCCGGACAAACACAAGACAAAAAGCAGGAATCTCAATCTCATAGCGGGAAAATACAATAAAAAAAGGGACCCCTAATGGGGCCCCCTGTACTTACTAACCAATTGTAAGCATTATTTCAAAGCAACGCGTACAACTGATTCAGAAGTACCGTTTTGTACACGGACGATGTACATTCCGCGTGGCATTGCCGCAACGTCAAGACGAGCCTCAGCGTCGAAGCTTTGCTCCAATACTCTCGCGCCTGTGATGTTATACATAACTACTGTAGAACGAGCGCCAGTAGTGTTTTCGATGATCAAAAGATCTGAAGCTGGATTTGGCTTCACAGAGAAGTCAGCTTCGAACTCTTCTACACCGATGTTGGCACAAGGACCACACTCTTCCCAACATTGTACATCCAATGTAGTATCCGCTTGACCGATCGTGATGAAACGGTTAGTGAAAGTACCCGTTGTCAATGTACATACAGAATCTGCAGTAGTTGGATCGAAGTTCTCTTGGATCGCCCAGCTATCAGCAGTGAACTTGAACTCGTAAGAACCTGGCAATAGAGAAAGTGTTACGTCATATACACCGTCACCATCAGCATCCGTCATTTGATTCGCATCACCACTCCAGCCGTTCATAGTACCAGAGATATATGCTGTCGTAAAGGCAGGGCTGTTTGAACGGTCGCTCTGGAACGTTACATTCACAGGAGTCGCAGGAGTAGGACAAGTACCGTCAGTAGTACACTCACCGAAACATGTGCGGTAGTGGAAGTCTGACATCAAGCCCATAGTTGCGCTGTATCCAACCATATCACGGTCACTCCACTGACCAGCAGCACAAGGCTTACCTACAATGTTTTCTTTGGATCCCCAAGACTGATCGTTTGAAGAAAGGAAAGTAAACATGCTGTAGAAACCAGTATCAGCAGCTAGCGTCTTAGAGTAGACAGAATCACCGATTGGGTACATTTGGTTAACCCCTGGAGTACCGAATCCAGTACCACCAGCCAACCATACACCTGTAGAATCAACCGCAGTGTATGACATGTTCACTTGGAACGTCATGTACACTTGGCCCGGTACGGCATATGCAGAGTTGTACTCCTTGCCTGAAAGAATAGTATCGCCATTCAATACCGCGAAACGGTTTGTGTAGATACCCGTCGTTTTTGTACCCGGAGTTCCTGGAGCGTACTCTTCTTGTTGTGTCCAACCGTCCAAAGTAAACTTGTACTCTATCGAGTCAGAAGTCAACGGCAAAGTCACCGTCCATACACTATCTCCTTCTGGATCAGATAGTGGGTTACATGTCCCACACCAGCTGTTGAAGTCACCGTTGACATAAACACCTGAGTACGACAATGTAGTGTCGCGCATGTCAACGATAAACGTGACATCCTTTTGTGCATAACCCAACATAGGCAAGCACAACATTAAATAAGCGTAGATTTTTTTCATGTTAAGCATTATTTATGGTTAGTAATTATTGAAATACACGTATATAATCCACCGCCATGAATTGCGGGAAGATGGTGGATGAACTTATTGGTCCCGGCCAATCTCCTTCTACAGCTATGTTAAAGATAAAGAAGTGTTTCTCGTGGAACGCCGATAACGACGTTGTGTTTAAACTGTGGTACAATACATCGTCCACATACCATTTGATCGATCCTTGATCCCAAATGACAGAGAAGACATGAAACTGGTCAGCATATTTACCATCGGGTAAAGATTTGCTGCCCGTGTGGCTGGCTTGCCCGCCTGCATTCCAGTGTGCCGTTCCATGAACGGTACGATCGTTCAAGCCGTCGCCACCGATCAACTCCATGATGTCGAGCTCACCACATGATGGCCATCCCACCGTGGTGATGTTATCGCCCAACATCCATAGCGCAGGCCACAGACCTTGTCCAAAAGGCAGGCGCGCACGGATATCGATGCGACCGTATTTGAACGATTGCTTGTTTTGTGTTGTGATTCGAGCCGAAGTAAATGGCGCGCCTGAATAGTTCTCTTGTTTCGCTGTGATGATCAGATAACCGTCCTTGACTTCACAGTTGGATGTACCAGAACGGTAATACTGACTTTCCTGATTTCCCCATCCGCTCGCACCAGTCTCGTAATTCCAATCTGATGTGTTGAGTTGTGCGCCATCGAACTCGTCTGCCCAAACCAGTGTGAAGCCTGGATAAGAGAGCGGAGTGGTATAACCTGAGTCCGATTGATTGTAGGAATTATCATCGTTTTCCAGCGTGATAGCGTTGAATGGATTCGGAATGTTAACATTCTCACCATTCTGGTATGCGATCCAAAAATTCTCACTTTGTTCCGCGTCCTCATCGCCAAGGATTTCGATAGGAATTATCGCGGATGACTCCCCTTTTTCGATAGTCACTGTACCGGAAGAAGCCGTGTAATCCTCTCCTTCCAGAGCCGTGAGTTCGGTGGTGGTGTAGTCGAAACTTAAGGTTTTTGGGGCTGGTTGATCCAGGGCTATTTCATACTCATAGGTGTAGGTAGTGTTGCCTTCGGCAATCACTACATCACTGCCCATGAGACGTGGAACTTCGGCGGTTTCACATGAAGTGAATACCCCCAAAGCCAACATAGAAACGATATAGCCTGTTTTAATGTGCATTATAGTTCTGAGTACAAGGTGAAGCGCCACAATAGCGACGTACAATTACACTGAATCTCCATGTAACGCGCAGTACCGTCGTCGGTCATGCTTAGGATATCGTAAGTAATGGAAGCTACAGGAGAGCTCACCTCACCACCGTTTGCCGCTTTAGGCAGGCCTATGAATCCTCCCATACCGTTGACTTTGATTTGGTCCTCGCCGTTTGGCCCACCGCCAGGAATGATTTCGAAGCCATGCGTGCCGCTTGCCCAAGCTGCTTTTGGTCCTGTAAGTACAGATTCCGGTTGGCAGCCGTCTGTCGCCACACCCATATAAGTTTCTGCCCAAATATCGCCTTGTGTATCGTAGATCATATCACCGTCTGAGTTGAAAGTCCACTCGTCGTCGTAAGCACAAGGACGGTCTGTGGCCGCAGTTCCGCCGATCGCCCACCAAGTAGTTGACGCATCAGGTGGTCCTACCCATAGAGAACCTGCTTGAGGTGCGAGTTTCCAAGTGCGGTCGGTACAATCGGTCAAAAATTCCGCTGCGCCTGCACAAATGAAATCGGCATCCTTGAAGATTTCTACCTGACCTTCGGCAGTTGCGTGACCACCTTGGTTAAAAACAGAGTGCTTGATGTCGTACACCCCAATTTTTGGAATGAACACATCTGCTTGCTCTCCTTCAAAAGTCCCTACACCGTCGATTTCCCATTGGAACAGGAATGGATCGCCGGTATTTACGCTGGTCAACTGAATGTTGTTAGAGTCGATGTAAGTCATCGTATAGTCCGCCGTTGGCAGCGGTCCTAGTTCTGTTTTACCAGGTACTGTAGGCTCACATGCCACCAACGCGGCAGTAGCAGCCAATACTGAGAATAGTTTAAACGCTTTCATTTAGTATCCAGTGTTTTGGGTTAATGCGCCTTGTGAGGCATCTATTTCATTTTGAGGGATAGGTAGGTATTGGTTGTGGGATTGCCATCCAGTCAACACATTCGCTGCCTTTCCTGTTCTGATCAAATCAAAGTAACGGTGCCCTTCTGTAGCCAATTCCATTCTGCGCTCATTATAGATATCCTCGAGCAATTGACTTCCGGATGATCCCAGGCCTTGAATACCTACACGTGAACGTACTTGGTTCAAGTAGCTGCGTGCCTGAGCTTCAGAGCCGCCGCTGCGCACCAAGCCTTCTGCTGCCATTAAGAGGACATCGGCGTAGCGAATTTCGCGAATATTGTTCCCCCAGTTCAACGCAGGCTCGCCATCTGGTGGGAATTGGCTCGCCAATGGCGCATATTTCTTCATGAAGAACCCAGTGTTTTGGTACCCTGGAGTGTACTCTGCGCCTGCGATATTATCTGCATCGATGATGGTATATTGGTAGCGAGGATCGCCGTCCATGAATGACTCAAGGTCTTCGGTAATAGGACAGAAGCCCCAACCCGGCGAATAATCTGGACCGTTGTAGTCGCGCATTCCACAGAATTGGACCCCAACATTTCCTTCGCTGTGACCTGAGCCAAAACGACCCCAGTCGCTTGTAGAGTTTTCAGAATACGTGATTTCGAAAACACTTTCTGAGCTCCACTCACCGGCCTTGGTGAAGATATCGCCGTAATTCGGCAACAAAGAATATACACCAGAGTTAATAACCTCTTCACACAATGAAGCAACGTCCGCCATATAATCTTCATCGTCCATTTGAAGGTATACTCTAGCTAACAATGCTTGTGCAGCGCCCTTGGTCACACGACCCAATTCTGTGCTTGGCACAGTGGTAGGCAGATCAGGAATTGCCGCCTCAAGCTCGGCTACAATAAAAGGATAAACTACTTCAGGACCTTGCTGATTGATGGTGTAATATTCCGATGGATCCAACGTATTGGTGATCAGTGGAACATTACCAAAAGAGCGGATCAAGTCAAAGTAGAATTTCGCACGCAGGAAATGTACTTCTGCCTTCGTTCTTGTCTTGAAGGCTACAGAAGCATCGTCGATGCCGTCGATTTTCTCCAAGAACAAGTTTGCACGGTAGATTCCTTTATAATTTTTACGCCAAAACCCTGCCTGCGGGCCCAAATTTGGTGTCCACGAGAAGTTGTTCGTCGCCACCCAAGATGGCTGATCTGAAGCATCTGAACCCCCTGCATAGGTATCGTCAGAAGCAACGTTCATCAAGAAACGGTACATGGTGAATCCGTACTGATCGTTCCATTGGAGCACATCATATACGCTGACCAACGCTTCGAACGCTTGCGCTTGCGTTTGGTAATAATTGATTTCTAGATCGCGCCCTACGGGTTTTGTGTTCAAGAAGTCTTTTGAACAACCTACGGTAAGGAGCGCTGCCGCTGCGACGGCAACTATTGATCTCATAGTAGTTTTAACTGTATTCTTCATCCTTCCTTATTATTTGAAAGTGATATTTAACCCAATGCTGTGTACGCGAGCCTGTGGGTAGATCCCACGGTCCACACCAAAACCTGCACCAATCTCTGGATCAAAACCTGAGTATTTGGTAAAGGTCAACAAGTTCGTCCCTGCGTAGTAGATGCGCATTTTACGCAACATCAATCTATCCGCTGCATCCCCTCCAATATTGTACCCAATCTGTAGGTTCTTGATGCGGAAGAAACTTCCGTCTTCCACGTAGAAATCAGAGCTGCGTGCAAAGTTCATGTTGTCGTCTTGGAAGGTTAAACGAGGGTAAGAATTGCTCGTTCCAGGGCCTGTCCAGCGATCCAACGCAGAGCCGTGCATGTTTGCAGTTGGCAAGTCGTAGCGACGAGTAGCGTTGTAGATTTGGTTGCCCCACACCCCTTGTCCGAAGAGGTTTAGGTCCCAATTCTTGTATTGCATATCAATGGTAATACCCGCGGTCATATCTGGCGTTGGGTTGCCGATAAAGGTTCTATCGTCTGCTGTGATTTCACCGTCGCCATTCACATCCACAAACTTGAAATCTCCAGGAACTGCGCCCGGCTGCAGGGTATCTCCTGCTTCACCGCCCGTGTGTGCATATACGTCATCCATAGATTGGAAAATACCGTCGGTCTGATAACCATAGAAGTAACCAATAGGTAAACCCTCTGTAATACGCGTGATCTCCAACCCTTGCGGTCCCCACTGCTGCCCTGGCAAGTAACCACTTTCATTACCCAACAACACCACTTCGTTCTTCAAGAAGCTGACGTTCGCGCTCGCCGAGAAACGGAAATCTGGAGTGTACGTTTTATCGTAACCTAATTCGATATCTACCCCGCGGTTCAACATAGAACCAATGTTGGCAGTAGGCGCGTCATTACCAATGTAATCTGGTAGTGGTGGACGTGTTTTCATGTCGTTTGTCACGCGGTTAAAGAAATCTACGTTGGCCGTCAACCAGTCGAAGGCACGAATTTCAGTACCGATGTTGAACTGGCTTACGCTCTCCCAGCGCAAATCCGGATTAGCCACCTGTGCAGGAGCCGTACCGTTCACCAAAACCTCGTTGGCACCGAACGTGTACGAACGTCCACCGACAATCGTAGAAGCGTATTCCAATGAACCTGCAGCATCATTACCGTTCAAACCGTAACCCGCTTTCAACTTCAAGGTGTTCACGTTGTCGTAAATCCAGAAATCTTCTTTGTGGATGTTCCAACCCGCACTCACCGATGGGAAATATCCCCAACGATAATTCGAACCAAAGTTTGAAGATGCATCCGCACGCATGATGGCTGTGGCCACGTATTTACCTTGGTAATCATAGTTCACACGACCGAAGTAAGATTCGATAGCGTAACGCTCCCAATATCCTCCATATACCTGTTGTGATTCCACGTTACGAGCATAGTCGATGGTGGCGCCGTCGTAAGTATTTACTGGAACATCACGCTTGCTACCGCCGATATAACGTCCATTAACTTCTTGTGCACTGTGGCCTAAAAGACCGTCGAAGTGGTGATCACCCACATCCTTATTATAAGTAATGGTTTGATCCCAAATCCAAGTAAAGGCACGGTTGAAGTTGCTGTATACTAGATTCGTGTCCAATTGGTTCGTGGCGTTCAAATAGTGGGAAGGACGGAATCCGTTTCCACCATAGAACGCGAGATCAATACCCATGCTCGTACGCGCCTTCAATCCTTCTGCGATTTCAAACTCAGCATAGGTGTTGTTGACAATCTTATCAGACCACCCGTAGTTGTTTTCAATCAAGTACGCCGCTACCGGGTTCACTACCTCAGAAGTTACTCGGCTTGAGATACCGTAGATTCCACCTGCATCACGAACCAAATTATTACGCAATACACCTCCCGATGTGTATGGACTTTGTGACAGTGCTATTGGATCCGTTTCGTACAGTGGCGTAATAGGATCCATGTTTAACGCACGGCCGAGTGGCGAACCAAATTCTGTGTTCTCTGCCACGCTTTGGCTTTCGTTGTGCGTATAAGCTACATTCCAACCCACAGTGAAGCGGTCGTTGGCTTTAGTCACCGTATTCAAACGAGCGGCCAAACGTTGGAAATTAGATTTACCCTCAGCCACAATACCTTCTTGGTCGAAGTACGATACCGAAGAGAAGTATGATCCTTTATCAGTCGCACCTGAAATGCTAAAATCTGTATTGCGCATGACCGCGTTCGGGTTAAACACGTGGCTCTGCCAATTTGTGCCTTCACCATAGCTCGCAGCATCTGGGTAAGGAACAGATTGTCCGGCAGCCGCAGCCATTTCGTTTTGAAGCGTGGCGTACTCGCGTGCGTTCAATACTGGCAATTGCTTCCATGCGTTCTGCACACCGGTGTAGCTGCTTACGCTCACCTCCATGCCTTTGGCACGAGCACCATTCTTAGTAGTAACGATAATTACCCCGTTGGCACCACGAGCACCGTAGATGGCTGCCGAAGCAGCATCCTTCAATACTTCGATTGTTTCGATATCACCAGGGTTCAAGAAGTCGATACCTCCGCCGATTACTACTCCATCGACTACATATAATGGATTAGAACCGTTGATAGAAGCCGTACCGCGAATACGAACGACTGAGGCAGCGCCCGGTTGACCTGAATTTTGAAGTACCTGTACACCTGAAGTACGTCCCTGAAGCGCAGTCTCCAAACGCGGCAACTGTAGATCTTCAAGATCTTCAGCCTTCACGCTAGAAATAGCACCGGTAACGTTCGATTTTTTCTGCGTTCCATAACCTACAACGACCACCTCATCTAAAGTGGAAGCTGCCTGGTCGTAAACGAGGCTAATAGTTAGATTTTGTTGATCTCCTAAAACCAAGGATTTGGAGATGTAGCCAAGAAATGAAACGGAAAGTTTGGAACCAGAAGGAACATCTAATGACCAACGCCCGTCCATATCTGTCATAGCCGAAGAAGCTCCTGCCTTCAAAACAGCTCCGGGAAGCGGTGAATTATCCGCAGCATCCAGAACAACACCAGAATACTGGCCCAGGGCTAAAGTGCTCATTCCGAGGGAAATGGCCAAGAACAGTCCTTTTACAGCGATTTTTCTCATGAGTTTGTGTTAGTTTTTTAATAAAGTGTACTTGGGACACTCAAAAGTGCATACAAGTACTTCAACCGCCAACTTTCGATTCCGGACAAATGCCGGACAGAAAGCTCTAGTTATAGAATTATAGTACGTTTGAGCAAGGATTTTGTTCGCGACAAGGAAGAATTATTCAAGGAAATCATTCATGTCCCGGCGGTCCTTTTTGGTGGGTCTACCCGACCCTTTTTGACGAGTTATAGTGCGTGCAAGTTTTAGAAGGAGCTCCTTATCCAACTCCTCTTGAGGGGTTACATTCTTAATGTGTTCTTGAACTAACTTTGCCCCTACCCTCGATTTCGGAATAGATATAATTTCAAATTCCTGATCAAACCCGTGTCGTTTAATTCGAATGATATCGCCAGACTTCACCTCACGAGAGGGTTTAACTGGAATTTCATCTATGATAACGCGATTTGCGCGAACCTGCTCGCCGGAGAGGCTGCGGGTTTTGAATAATCGGACACACCACAAGAATTTGTCAATACGCATGGGCACAAATTTGGCGGTTTTCCCCTAATTTCAACCACTCAAGAAAAAATTTTCGTCGTTAATGAAACACTCACTCTGGCTAAACGCTCTGGCGCTGGGCACCCTAATGGCCTGTCAAGGCCCTGCCGAAGAAACCGCAACCACCGAAGAAACTACTGAAGCCGTGACTGAAAAAGGATACCAATTATATACTGTTCGCGAGGCCTTGACCGGTCCTGAAGCCATCGCTTCAACACTGAAAGAAACCAAAGCATTAGGCTACGATAAATTAGAGAGTTTCGGTTACATGAAAGGTACCTTCTTGGGAATGACGGTTACAGATTTCATGACAACCTTAAGTGATGCTCAGCTAAGTAGTCCATCAGGACATTATATGCCCGTTCAGCTCGAGGGATCGGAAGTAGGTCCTATAGACACTGCCACTATTTCACAGTTTATTGACGCTGCCACCGCACTAAACCAACATTGGATCATTATCCCTTGGATGAGCGAAGCGTGGAGAAACCCCAAGGGCTATGCACACTTGGTAGATTACCTCAAATTATTAGGTGCAGAAGCTGCGAAACACGGAAAAGTTGCCGCTTGGCACAACCACGACTTTGAATTCCTTCCCCTCGATCCTACAAGCCCAGAATCTCCTTCCGCGTATCAGTACCTCCTCGAATCCCTCGAAGGACATAACGTAGTGTTTGAAATGGATGTGCATTGGGTTGCTTATGCGGGAGAAAATCCAGTGACTTGGATGGAGAACTATCCAGGCCGTTTCCCGTTATGGCACGTAAAGGATTTCGCCACAGATACTACTACACAGGTGCCTGTAGGACAAGGCGTCGTACCTTGGGAAGAGATTTTTGCCATGGCAGAAACTGCTGGTTTACAGCACTACTTCATCGAGCAAGATGTCTGTAGTGCAGACCACGCAATCACCTGTTTAAAACAGAGCATTGAATGGACGAACGAGCAATCGTTCATGAACAAATAAAATACTATGTACGGAGCATTAAAGAACCACCTCAGCACACAACTACAAGAAATCGATGATGCAGGACTCTTCAAAAGAGAGCGCATCATAACCACCCCACAGGACGCGGTCATTCAAACCACAGAAGGCAAGGAAGTGCTGAACTTCTGTGCCAATAACTACCTGGGCTTGAGCTCACATCCGCGTGTGCTCGAGGCTGCGCACAAGGCTCTGGACAGTCACGGATTTGGGATGAGTTCGGTGCGTTTCATCTGCGGTACTCAGGACATCCACAAAACATTGGAAGCCAAAATCGCCGAGTTCTTGCATACGGAGGATACCATTCTCTATGCCGCGGCCTTTGATGCGAATGGCGGAGTATTCGAACCACTGCTCACGGCAGAGGACGCCATTATTTCGGACAGCCTAAACCACGCCTCGATCATCGATGGGGTTCGCTTGTGTAAGGCACAACGGTACCGCTATGCCAACAACGACATGGCGGACCTCGAAGCCCAATTACAAGCTGCGGAGGGTGCGCGTTTCAAAATTATCGTCACCGACGGTGTGTTTTCGATGGACGGTTACGTCGCGCAATTGGACAAAATTTGTGATTTGGCCGATCAATACAATGCCTTGGTCATGGTCGACGAGTGTCACGCCACAGGCTTCATCGGCAAAACCGGCCGCGGCACCATAGAACTAAAAAACGTCCTAGGTCGCGTAGATATCATCACCGGAACCCTAGGAAAAGCGCTTGGTGGCGCCATGGGTGGGTTCACCACCGGCCGCAAGGAAATTATTGAAATGTTGCGTCAGAAATCGCGCCCGTATTTGTTCTCAAACTCACTCGCACCCGCCATCGTCGGAGCCTCCATCGAGGTGTTCAACTTGCTGAGCGAGACCACGGAGCTCAGGGACCAATTAGAATGGAACATCAACTACTTCAAAAAAGGAGTGGCAGAAGCCGGCTTTGATTTCAAGGACGGCGACAGCGCCATCGTTCCTATTATGTTGTACGATGCAGCCCTGAGTCAGGAGTTCGCAGATAAACTGCTCGATGAGGGCATTTATGTCATCGGATTCTTCTACCCGGTAGTCCCTAAGGACCAAGCCCGTATTCGCGTTCAGCTGAGCGCTGCCCACACAAAAAAACACTTAGACAAAGCCGTTATGGCTTTCACGAAGGTTGGACGGGATTTGGGTGTCCTGAAAGATTAACAACATTTTTACGTTTATGCGGTTAAATAAACTCGTTCCTTCTGAATCAGGAATGTTACTTTTGGCCTATAATTCTTAGCAACTATGCTCATTCAAATCGCCCAATTTGTTCTTGGTCTGTCCATACTAATTGTAATTCACGAATTCGGTCATTACCTGCCCGCCAAATGGTTCAACGTTCGCGTTTCCAAGTTTTATTTATTCTTTGATTACAAGTTCTCGCTTCTGAAGAAAAAAATTGGTGAAACAGAATGGGGAATTGGCTGGATTCCACTAGGTGGCTATGTGAAAATCGAAGGGATGGTAGATGAAAGCATGGACACTGAGCAACTGAAGGATGAGCCAGAAGATTGGGAATTCCGCGCCAAACCAGCATGGCAACGACTGATCATTTTGACCGGCGGCGTGATCATGAATTTCCTCACTGCGTATTTCATCTTTGTTTTCTTGTTGATGACTTATGGCAAAGAATATTTACCTAACGAGAACCTAACATTCGGAATCAAAACAAACATTTTGAGTGACCAAATAGGTCTGCAAGACGGTGATAAGATCATTCAAATAGGCAATAACAAACCACAGAAATACCGCGACCTGTCCAATGAGATCTTACTCTCCGTAGGGGAAAATATATTAGTCAACAGAAATGGTAACGAATTAGAAATTCCTATCACCGCAGAATCAATCAATCAAATATTTGATAGTAAAGAGTTTACTGAAGGAAAATTACCAATAATTGAGAGGCATGTACCCGTTGTTATTTCGAAAATAAATAAGGGTTCCACAGCAGAAAAATTTGGTTTGGCTGTCGGGGATAGTATTGTTGGAATAAATGGTCAAGAAAGCCACTTCGGAATAGGATTAAGAGAATTCCAAAATTCAATTGTAACAAACTCAGGTAACGAGATCTCTCTCCAGCTATATCGCGAAGGAGCAGAAAAAACCCTCAGCTTCGCCATCCCAGAGGATAGTTTACTGGGGGTTCAACTGTATGGTGATGCTCATTACTACGATTATATCACTGAAGAGTATTCTTTCGGAAAAGCCCTTGTGGGAGGGTGGCAGGAAGTTGGAGGCTTTCTAAACAATTATATCAGACAATTTAAACTCATCTTCAATTTCGAGACTGAGGCATACAAGCAGGTTGGAGGCTTTGCAGCGATTATGAAAGGATACGATGGCTCCTCATGGAATTGGCGTAGATTTTGGGAATTCACTGCTTTACTCAGCATAATGTTAGGCTTTTTGAACATACTGCCTATTCCTGCACTTGATGGCGGACACGTTGTGTTTACTCTAATAGAAATGATCAGCGGTAGAAGGCCTCCTATTAAGGTTTTAGAAATCGCACAAATGATCGGATTCTTTCTACTTCTTGCACTGCTCATATTCGCGAATGGTCAGGACATCATAAGAGCCGTCTCTGGATAAAATTATGAACCAAAGCGAAGCAATATTTGAGTATTTAGGTCGTGTTAAAGACCCGGAAATACCGGTATTGAGTCTACATGATATGGGTATCTTGCGCAGTGTAGAAATAGCGCCACAGGATCACCCTAAAGCTGCTACAGCATTGAGTGATTTCTCAAAATTACATCCCGATGCCCCCGAGATTCACGCTACGCACGTTTATAAAATCGTCATCAGCCCTACTTATGTAGGTTGTCCGGCCATGGACCGAATGGCACAGGACATCAGTGAGTCTATGTATGCTCGGCAACTGCCTTTCTTTATCGAAGAGCAGATCAAACCGGCGTGGACCACAGATTGGATTACCCCAGAAGGACTGAATAAAATGGAGGCCTACGGGATCGCCCCGCCCGTAAAAGGTTCCTCGGATAAGCGCACCCTATTTGCCGCCACACCTATGGTAAAGTGCCCACGATGCAAGAGCTCAAAAACTGAACTGGTCAGCGCACACGGCTCTACCGCGTGCAAGAGCTTGTACAAGTGCCAAAATTGCCTCGAGCCTTTTGAGTATTTTAAGTGTCTGTAAAGTGAGGCTCATGGCCTAACTTTGAGGCGCCCAAAAACAGAAACATGCCCAAGAAGACCACCGTTCCTTTTGAAAAAGCGTTCAAGCTTATGGCCACGGCCAAGCACATGGCAGAGCTTTACGAACGCGAGAAAGAGACGACGTCAAAATACGTCCACGCCACGAGTCGCGGACATGAAGCGGCACAGCTCGCCCTCGCCCTCCAGCTTGAACCCAAAGACTTTGTCGCCCCCTATTACCGCGACGATAGCCTCCTTTTGGGCATCGGTATGACCCCAAAGGACCTCATGCTCCAGCTGTTGGCCAAGGTGGACGATCCTTTCTCGGGAGGACGTACTTACTACAGCCACCCCAGTCTCAAAGACGAGGACAAACCCAAAATCCCTCACCAAAGCTCCGCTACCGGTATGCAAGCCATCCCCACCGCTGGAGTCGCCATGGGAATTCAGTACCGTGAACAGCAAGGATTGACTACTGAAGAAGAACTAGGCGCCATTTCCGTTTGTAGTATTGGCGACAGTGCCATGACCGAAGGAGAGATTTCAGAAGCGCTTCACATGGCCGCCCTGAAGCAGTTCCCGCTACTCATGTTCGTCCAAGACAATGGTTGGGATATCAGTGCGAATCGAGAAGAAGTACACCACAGCAATGCCGTGGAATACGCCAAAGGATTTACCGGCATCGAAACCCGGGATCTCGATGGGACAGATTTCGAAAGTTGTTATACAGAGCTTCAAAAGGTCATCAAAATCATGCGTAAAGAGCGTCGCCCGTTCTTGGTACGCACGGATGTACCCCTGCTCAACCACCACACCTCCGGGGTGCGTAAAGAATGGTACCGCGACGACTTAGAAGAAGCAGCCAAACGCGATCCCTACCCCGTTTTAATCAAACAATGCCTCGCTGCAGGCATCTCTCAAGCCGAGCTCGACAGATGGGCCAGCGAGGCAGCAGCCTTTGTAGAAGCACAATACGAAAGTGCCCTGCAGATGCCGGACCCAACGCCAGAAGACCTCCATACCTACGACTATGCGCCTACGCCCATCACGAGTGAACGCGGCGAGCGAGCGCCGAAGAGCGCGGAGCCGACGGTGATGGTTGATGCCGCCTTGTTTGCGATCAAGGAGTTAATGGCGGAGCATCCGGAAGCCATGTTGTACGGGCAGGATGTGGGCGGTAGATTAGGCGGCGTGTTCCGCGAAGCCGCGACATTGGCACAGAAATTTGGGGACGAGCGGGTGTTTAATACACCTATTCAAGAAGCATTTATCATCGGGTCTACAGTGGGCATGAGCGCAACGGGCTTAAAGCCCATTGTGGAGGTTCAGTTCGCGGATTATCTGTGGCCTGGAATGAACCAATTATTTACTGAAGTATCGCGCAGCTACTACCTCAGCAATGGGAAGTGGCCAGTAAGCACTATCATCAGAGTACCCATCGGGGCTTATGGTTCGGGCGGACCATTCCACAGCTCAAGTGTGGAAAGTGTCGTTACGGCCATCCGTGGCGTAAAGGTCGCCTATCCAAGTACTGGAGCCGACTTGAAGGGATTAATGAAGGCGGCTTTCTATGATCCAAATCCAGTCGTGATGTTGGAGCACAAAGGGCTGTATTGGAGTAAAATCAAAGGTACTGAAGGTGCCAAGACGCCAGAGCCGAGCGCGGACTATGTGGTCCCGTTTGGGAAGGCGAGAATGGTGCTCGAAGCAGAGGAAAGTACGCGTGAGCGTGGTAAGGCCGCGCTCGTAATAACCTATGGAATGGGCGTGTATTGGGCGTTGGAGGCGGCCAAGAGCTTTGAAGGCCGTGTGAGCGTGCTGGATTTGCGAACATTAAGCCCTTGGGATAAAGAGCAAGTCATGACCCAAACAAAGGCACACGGAAGAGTATTGGTATTGACAGAGGAACCGAGCAGTCCAAGCTTTGCACAGAGCGTGCAAGGGGCCATTCAAGAAAAGTGTTTCGAGGCCTTAGATGCCCCAGTGAAGCTACTGGGCGCAGAGAATATGCCGGCTATACCCTTAAATGCAACTTTGGAAAAAGCAATGTTACCAAATGGTGAAAAAGTTGAGCATGTCTTGAGCGAATTATTGGCATATTGAACCTATCATTTCAGCCAGATATTTCCTAGTGACATTCGACAAAAAATCGGTACTTTAGTCCCTCAAAACTATTTGTAATGAATACAGTGTTTTTAGCCATTGGTTGGCAACAAGTGGCAATCGTTTTAGTGGTTGTGTTATTGCTCTTCGGAGGTCGTAAAATTCCTGAATTAATGCGAGGCCTAGGTCGAGGCGTTAAGGAGTTCAAAGAAGGCATTGCTGACGACGAAAAAGAATCAGATAACAATAAAGGTTAATCTGTTCCCCAACCTGCATAAATGATGAGTACAACAGCCCAAGCGGTTGAGAAGTTCCTTAACAAGATTGAGGCTACCAAGGATTTAAACATATTCTTGGAAGTTTGGGCTGATGAAGCACGCAAGCAGGCTGCGGCAGTTGATAAAAAAATTGCCGCTGGCGATGCGGGTAAATTGGCCGGTATGGTCATTTCGCTTAAGGACAATATCTGTTATAAAGGACATAAGGTTAGCGCTGCCTCCAAGATTTTGGACGGTTTTGAAAGCCAGTTTTCTGCTACAGTCGTTGAACGGTTGTTAGCGGAAGACGCTGTCTTAATTGGCAGGACAAACTGTGATGAATTTGCCATGGGCTCAGGTAACGAAAACAGTGCCTTTGAACCGGTTAAGAATCCACTGAATCCCTCGAAAGTACCAGGAGGCTCATCAGGGGGCTCGGCCGCGGCAGTGGCCGCGGGTCTGTGTCATGTTGCTTTAGGGTCAGATACGGGAGGCTCCATTCGTCAGCCGGCAAGCTTCACAGGCACTGTAGGTTTCAAACCTTCCTATGGAAGAGTAAGCCGCCATGGGTTAATTGCCTATGCCAGCAGCTTTGATCAAATAGGACCTTTCTCCTCAAATATCGGGGACGCTATGAAGGTCATGGAAGTCATTAGTGGTCCAGATGATTTTGATGCAACGGCGATACAAACCAAAATGGCACCTGCACGAAAGCAAATACCAAAAAAGGTCGCCTATTTAAAGACTGCAGTAGAAAATCCAGCGGTTGACCCACATATAAAAAAGGCATTCCTTGCCCAGATTGAAATTCTTCAAAACGCAGGCGTGATCGTTGAACCTGTAGAATTTGATCTACTGGACACCTTGGTTCCCATTTATTATATCCTTACTACCGCTGAGGCCAGCTCAAATCTGGCTCGATTTGACGGCGTTCATGCTGGATTTAGACACCCCGATAGTACAGACTTAGAAAGTGTCTACAAGAAAAGTCGCAGTGAAGGCTTCGGATTAGAAGTACAACGCCGAATCATGTTGGGAACGTTTGTGCTTAGTTCAGGCTATTACGATTCTTTCTTTGGCAAGGCACAAGCTGCTCGTCGCTTGGTACAAGAATGGACAGAAAAAGTGTTGAAGGATTATGATTTGCTCTTATGTCCTACAACACCAACCACCGCTTTTGATATAGGGCGTGAGGTAAGTGATCCAACGGTCAACTACTTAGAAGATATATTCACCGTTCAGGCCAATATTGCGGGTATTCCCGCCGTTAGTATTCCAATGGGCATTCATCCGGACGGCCTACCAATGGGGCTTCAACTAATGGGTGCAAGTGGCGACGATATGGAAGTATTAGCCATGGCCCAATGGATTCTAAACCATTAAATATGCGCATCGTTGCTGTCGTTTTCACCAGTATATTGGTTCTACCTGCTTTGGCTCAAGATGCCATAACATCATTGGATACTAGTGCCTCTCAGGAAGAAAACCAAATAATCAATACACTGGATGATCTAGCGCTCGATGCTTTAGATGCACGGTTAGCGCGGCTCGATTCTGAACATCTCTTATACACTTTCGCCCAGGTACCTGTGGCCGATACAATGGCTCCTCTACCGCTAAAAGACTCTGTATTTGCCTACTACATGGCAGAATTGGATGCGCGGACTCCTTTTGAAATGGCCTACAACCCCGTTGTGAAGAAATACATAGAAAGGTACCTGAAATACGGCTCAACAAGACTCAGCCGAATGATGGCGCATGGTCAATACTACTTTCCTATGTTCGAAGAGCATCTGGCTAAATATAATATGCCACTAGAGTTAAAATATTTAGCTGTGGTTGAAAGCGCGCTAAATCCAAAGGCGAAAAGTCCTGTTGGAGCAACGGGTTTGTGGCAATTTATGTATGGTACAGGGAAAATCTATGGCCTAAAAGTAAACAGCTATGTGGACGACCGTAATGATCCACTAAAGAGTACGGAAGCCGCTTGTCAATACATGCTGAAGCTCTATGATATTTTCGATGATTGGAATTTAGCGCTTGCCGCATACAACAGTGGGCCTGGCAACGTGAATAAAGCCATTCGCCGAAGCGGCGGCAAGACGTCTTATTGGGAAATCCGCCCTTTTCTACCGCGCGAAACGTCAGCCTATGTCCCCCTCTTTATCGCTGCTAGCTACGCCATTGAATATGGGCCCATCCATGGTATAGGGCCCGCAGAGATTCCCGCATATTACATGGAAACTGATACCGTTCGTATCACGAAGCAAATTCATTTTAAGCAAGTGGAAGAAGGACTTGGCGTTGACAAGGCGTTGATGGAGTTTTTAAACCCTCAGTATCGGTACAATATTGTGCCCGTGGTAGACGGACAAGACTACTACTTAACCTTACCGGCGGAAAGCGCTACTGCATTCCGCTCGCAACAAGATTCCTTGTTTAGCATAGCAGAGGCCTACTTTGATGCCCGTGCAAGCACCGTCCCAGAACTGACTCACATGAATGAGCGCACCACGCACCGCGTAAAAAGTGGAGAAACACTAGGTCATATTGCCTACAAGTATGGTGTTGGAGTCAGTGATATTAAACGCTGGAATGGACTGAGCAGCGATATGATTCGTATAGGACAACGATTAGTTGTTTATCCTCGCCGGATTTGATTTACCCATTGGCCTGCTTTTTGACTACCTTTTAAATGCAAAAATTGGTCATATGAAACGTATTTTTCTCCTACCCTTTTTATCACTCGCTTTACTAGCCATTCCGTCATGCAGTTCCGAAGAGAGTAATGCGGACGGATCTAAAAAAGATACACGTATACTTCCTCCTTCGAGCGGAACGCACAGTGAATTGTTATTGGTCATGTCAGACGACCTGTGGCAAGGAAAAGCGGGTGAAGTGTTCAGGGAAAAATACCTTGAAGACCAAGAGGGCTTGCCGCAATCTGAACCTTATTTCGATGTTACGCGCGTGGAACCAAAAAAGGTCAATTCACTGTTGAAGAAAGCCAAAAATATTCTTTGGATAGAAAAAAGTGATACAAGTTTTGTTAACCTAACTAAGGACCCTTGGGCGCGCCCGCAACAGTTGTTCAGGATTACAGCGCCCTCTGTAAAGAGTATTGCCAATGCTATTAAGGGAAGTGCCAAGAAAATCATCACTTCTTTCAAAGATTTTGACATGACTTTAATCCAAGATCGACTGAAGCGAAGCGCTTATGCGTTTACACATGATAATATAAAAGACATAGGGATTAAAAGCATGTTGCTTCACAAGGGTTTCGACCCCACGTTGAATAAAGAGGATTTAAAAATTTTCGCAACTAAAACGGTTAGGACCATTCAATACATTATGTTGAGTTCACGTCCCATGCCTGAAGGGCTGGTAAGAATTGATGATATTATTGAACACCGCGACAGCATAGGGAAACATTACTTCGAAGGAACATATGACGGCAGTTACATGACCACAGAAATGATCATTCCGCCGACTATCTCGAATACCGAAATCAGTGGAATGTACGCCGTGGAAACACGAGGGTTATGGCGTATGGAAGGGGACTTTATGGGAGGGCCTTTTCTATCCTATTGTATATATGACGAAAAAAATGACCGAATCCTTACGGTAGAAGCCATGATCTACGGACCACAAGCGAAAAAGCGTAACATTCTTTTAGAAATGGAGGCGATGATGAGGTCAATTAAATTGTGATACGGTGAAACAAACTTTAGCAATTCTCTTTCTTTCGTTTGCACTATTGTTTGGATGTTCTTCCGATGATGCAAGTGGAAACGGAGCTATGGTAACTTCTCCGATACAAAATGGAGATATCATTTTTCACACATCCGAATCAAGACAAAGTCAAGCCATTCAGTTAGCTACAGGCTCTAAATACAGTCACATGGGCATTATCTATGAAGACCAAGGAAAGTACTTGGTGTATGAAGCCGTCGAACCGGTCAAATTAACTCCATTAGCAGAGTGGAAGAAGCGTGGTGAAAATGGGCACTATATCATCAAGCGATTGAAAAATGCGGAAGAGCTATTAAGTCCAGCTGTCCTCTCAAAAATGAAAAAGGTAGGCCAGCAATATTTAGGAAAATCATATGATGAGCACTTCAAATGGTCGGACGAAAAAATCTATTGTTCCGAGCTCGTTTGGAAAATCTACAAGGAGGCTGCTGGTATCGAAATAGGTAGCCTCGAAAAACTATCTGACTTTGATTTATCCAGTGATTATGTTCAATCTATTATGAAAAAAAGGTTTAAGAATAACATTCCTATGGATGAAACAGTCATTTCACCAGCAGCAATGTTTAATTCTTCCTTGTTAGTAACTGTGGAAGAAAACTAATTCAACTCCTGGCCGAAGTTAATCTTACGGCTTGTGCAAACTTGGGCTTTGATGTACCTTGGGTACAAACCCAAGAAGCATGCTACAACACCATCTTTCCAACGGGGTGCTCACCCTCATTTTTGATCGACCCGATAAATTCAATTCCTTCAACCGGGAATTGGCCCTTGCGGTCCAGGACGGACTGTCGGAGGCTGCAAGCAATCCTGAGGTTCGCTGCGTGGTACTGACCGGAAATGGAAAGGCCTTCTGCGCCGGACAAGATTTGGGCGAGGCCGTGGACCCAAACGGGCCGGAGCTCCGTGCCATCGTTCGCGACCACTACAACCCCATCATCCAAGCCATTCGCGACCTGCCGAAACCGGTGATCGCCGCGGTCAATGGCGTAGCCGCCGGTGCGGGTGCCAACATTGCATTGGCCTGTGATATCGTGGTGGCCAGTGAGTACGCCAGCTTCATTCAAGCCTTTAGTAAAATAGGCCTCATTCCGGACAGCGGGGGTACTTGGACCCTGCCGAGATTGGTCGGATTCCAGCGCGCCAGCGCCCTGATGATGACCGGTGATAAGGTCGGTGCAGCCGAAGCACAGTCCATGGGCATGATCTACAAGGTCTTTGCCGCGGACACCTTTGGCGAGCAGGTTACCGCCTTGGCGGAGCAGATGGCGCAAATGCCCACGAAGGGTTTGGCGTTGACAAAGGCCGCATTGAATGCCAGCGGGACGAATGATATGAGGGACCAATTATCTCTTGAAGAAACCCTCCAAACCGAGGCGGGACAGACATACGATTTTAACGAAGGCGTACAAGCATTTTTAGAAAAGCGCGCCCCAAAATTTAAAGGCCAGTAACATGAAAGTAGCCATCCTAGGAGCCGGTGCCATGGGCACGGGCATTGGACAAATCGCCGCGCAGCAAGGGTGCGATGTCGTGTATTTCGACAACTACCCAGGCGCCATCGGACGCAGCAGCGCTTCCATCGAAAAGGTCTTTGGCAGATTGGTTGAAAAAGGCCGCATGAGCGAAGCCGAAAAAACCGAGACCCTCTCGAAAATGAATTGGTCCGATGACCTCAGCAGCATCGACGGCGCCGACCTCGTTGTGGAAGCGGTCATCGAAGACCTCAAAGTCAAAAAAGAACTCCTGCAAAAAGCCGAACAGCACCTCAGCCATACGGCGTGGTTGTGTACAAACACATCCAGCTTGAGCATCGCCGCCCTATCGAGCGGACTGAAGCACCCGGAGCGCTTTGGAGGACTCCACTTTTTCAATCCCGCACCCTTAATGCCGCTGGTCGAGATCGTACCGGGCATCCAAAGCGGGGAGGATTTCGCGGACGCCATGGAGGAACTCATGGTGGCGTGGGGCAAGATCCCTGTGCTCGCGAAGGATACGCCAGGTTTTATCGTCAACAAGGTGGCTCGACCTTTCTACAGCGAGGCCATCAAACTCTACGAAGAAGGTGTAGCGAGCATCGCGGAAATCGATGCCGCGGTAAAGAACATGGGATTCCGCATGGGACCGTTCGAACTCACTGATTTGATCGGTCATGATGTGAATTACAAAGTCACGGAAACCGTCTGGGGCCAATTCTATTATGACCCCCGCTTCCGTCCTTCCATCACCCAAAAACGGCTCCTCGAAGCCGGTCTTTTAGGGCGCAAAACAGGACGCGGATTTTACAACTACAGCAGCGGCATGAACGCTGCCGTCGAAGCGCAAGAAGCCGCTGAACTCGACCCCATTTTGGGCGAAAAGATTGTCGAACGCATCCTGTGCCTCATCATCAATGAAGGTTTGGACGCCGTTTGGCTCGGCATCGCCTCTCCAACCAATGTGGATTTAGCATTGACCAAGGGCGTCAACTACCCCAAAGGGCCTATTAGCTGGGGACAGGAATTGGGCTGGGATTATGTCTTGAACGTCCTGGAGCGTTGCCACAAATTCTACGGCGACGACCGCTACCGTCCGTGTCCACTATTGCGCCATTTGGTCAGCGAAAACGCGGAGCTCGGAGAAGGAAATCTTGGGGATAGTTTTATGATTTGATCATGACCAAACCTAGCAACGAACTACTCAAGCGCGCCTATGCGCAGGATGCTTCCATTTACCAGGAAACACCACAAGACGTTGCTTTTCCTGCCTCCGCAGAAGAGGTGATCGCATTGGTCAGATCCGGTAAGCCACTAATCCCTCGAGCCGCAGGAACTTCCCTCGCGGGCCAAGTAGTGGGCGATGGCACCGTACTAGATACCGGAAGGCACATGAACGCCATTCTCCACATCAACGTGGAAGAGCAATGGGCAGAGGTGCAACCCGGCGTTATCCGCGACGAACTCAATTATCATCTTAAAGAACACGGACTGTTTTTCGGCCCAAATACCTCCACCTCCAACCGTTGTATGCTGGGCGGCATGGTGGGCAATAACAGCTCAGGCTCAACCTCTATATCTTACGGAACCACCCGAGAAAAATTGCTCGGTCTTGAACTCGTCACCGCGGACGGGGTGCTGCGCGCCATGGGCGAAATTCAGTCCGACGGCGTGCGTGACATTCCATCGGCAGTGGAACATTGGTTAGTGCAATGGCAAGATGCGTGGGCTTCGCAAAACCTCGAAGCGCATTTCCCAGATGCGAGCATTCACCGAAGAAATACGGGGTATGCGATTGATTTAATTGGCAACGATGCCGATGCACTCTTAAGCGTGATGTGCGGTTCAGAAGGTACGCTGGGCATTACCACCAAGATTCGTGTGGCCTTAGATCCCCTGCCGCCTGCTCATGTAGCCGTGGCTGCATTGCACTACCACAGCATGGATGAAGCCATGGGTGCTACGCCAAAATTGATGGCTCACAAGCCTTATCAACTTGAGCTCATGGACCGCATCATCTTAGAATGTACACGTGAGAGCAAGGAATATGCAAGCTACCGTGATTTTGTCCTAGGCGATCCTGCAGCCATTTTACTGGTGGAAGTTCGCGGCGAAAGCGAGGCGGAACTCGCTGAAAATTTGGCTGCGCTGCAATGCGAGCACAGTTATGCCAGAGCCGAGCTCTTTGGCGGCGACAGCGATAAAGTTTGGAAGCTCCGTGCCGCGGGGCTGGGATT
>CAXPFQ010000004.1:0-78575 GCA_964216615.1 Schleiferiaceae bacterium | reverse complement strand
ACATTTTATAAGATTATTGATAACTATTCATGTTATAGTTGCTCGAAATCTTTATACAAAGGCAAAATAGGATTTAGATTAATGGATGGTCATGGAATGATTCGTCATTTTCCAGAACAATAAAGTTTAATGGCCATTGACAGTTAATTGAATTGAAATAGATTTCCTCAATTCATCCTATCCAACTTAGACCAAAAAAGAACTAATGAAAAAGCTACTTCCAATTATTGCTGTTTGTCTCACCTTAATCAGTCATGCTCAAGTGAGGTTACATTTTGACGAAGTAACGGTAATTGAGACGGAAGATATCCCACTTACTTACTATGACGGCAAACTGTTTACAGGAGTAGTATTTGAAGACAATTCAAAAGGTGAGCTGAGGTTCGAAAAAAATTATAAGGATGGAAAGATAGATGGATTATCCCAATTTTGGCATGAGAATGGGCTATTGGAAGAACAATCAACCTTCAAGAATGGCCAGCTCGATGGATTATTAAAGTTATGGTTTGAGAATGGTCAATTGCGAGCTGTATCGACATATAAGGATGGTCAGCTAGATGGTTTATACCGTGAATTCAATGAGAATGGCGAATTAATTAAACAATTTAATTTCGAAGATGGTAAGCAGAATGGTTTAACCCAATTTTGGTATGAGAACGGTCAATTGAAAGAGGAGGGGAATTTTGAAGCTGGTATATTAAATGGGTTATTGCGAAAATGGCATGAAAATGGCCAATTGAAAACGAAGTCGAATTATAAGGATGGTAAGCTGGATGGAATTTCTCATGGATGGTATGCTAATGGTCAATCAAATTCAGTAACCAACTATAGTGACGGTATGTTAAATGGGTCAGCCCAAACATGGTATGAAAATGGTCAATTAGCAACCTCTTCTCATCACAAGGGCGGTCTAATTGATGGCTTAGTAAGATTTTGGTATCCAAATGGTCGCCTAAAAGAAGAGTACAACTTTAAGGACGGCATTCGAATAAACTAAAAGAAATTGTAATTCTAAACATGCTTTGCAATTACTTTCTAGCGGCAATTTTCGATTTGATTAAATGAATAGATTAATCTGATGAAAAAGATTTTTTTCGGCCTATTTTTTTTGACAGCCCTAGTGGGCTATTCTCAGAATAGAGTTCAGTGGGATGAATTAATTTCAAATGAGGATAGTACCTTCATTTATTTCAAAGGAAAACCATTTACTGGTGTGGGGTTTATAGCCCACGCAAACGGTCAATTAGCAGAAGAAGTTTCATTTAAGGATGGTAAGAGGGATGGATTATCCCGTACTTGGTCTCTGATTGGGCTAGTGGAAGAACAAGCGAATTATAAGAATGGTCAGCTTGATGGTTTATTTCTAGGGTGGTATGAAAATAATTTTCAATTAGAACTGGAAGCAAATTATAAAGATGGTCAGCTCGATGGTTTAGCTCGAGGGTGGTATATGAACGGTCAGATACAGATTGAGTCCAATTATTCAGAAGGCTTGAAAGAGGGGTTGTCTCAAATGTGGCATGAGAATGGCCAATTGCAAGGCCAAACCTATCATTCAAAAGGGGCAGAAGAAGGACTGTCCAAACGTTGGCACGAGAATGGTCAATTGAAAGAACAAATAACCTTCAAGAATGGTCAGCTCGATGGATTAGGCAATGTGTGGTATGAAGGTGGTCAAATTAAGTCAGAATATCATTTTAAAAATGGGGAATTAGACGGGGTATCTAAGGAGTGGTATGATAACGGCGAATTAAAAGAACAAGCAACTTACAAAGATGGTCAGTTAGATGGTTTGTACCAGTATTGGTATGAAAACGGTGAGTTAGAGATTCAAGAAAATTATAAAGATGGTGTTAGGGTAGACTAACACTACTCGTTATCCATATACTCAGCCCTTCCGTTTCGGAGGGGCTTTTTATATTTGAGCAAAATCCAACCAATGAGAAAGCTACTTATACTTCTACCCCTACTTGCCATATTTAGTTGTTCATCAGACACAGACAGAGTGCATAAGGATGGACTAATCAATAAAGGCAGTGAGGAAAGTCCATTATTCTATATCGGAGATAAGCTGTTTACTGGAGTTGTTTACGACACTTTTCCCAGTGGTCAATTACGGGAAGAAGCATATCTTGAAGATGGTTTACCAAAGGGATTAGCTTACAGATGGTATGAAAACGGTCAGTTAGAGGCTAAAACAAATTGGAATTTTGGTTTGCCAGAAGGAGCATTCCATATTTGGTACGAAAATGGTCAACTTAAAGAACAATCAAATTGGAAAGATGGTTTACAAGATGGTCTATTCCAAAGGTGGCATCATAATGGTCAACTGGAAGTAAAATCAAATTACAGAAACGGAAAATTAAACGGTCTAACACAGTATTGGGGATGGGATGGTCAACTATGGTATGCGTGGGAATTTAAAGATGGTGTTAGATTAGACTAACACCACCTTAGTATCATGCAGATATTCAGCCCTGCCCTTTCAGAGGGCTTTTAATTACCAGTGTTCTACTTGCCTTATAGTATTTAGGTCGTTGTCTAATAGACCAAAAAAAGTTCTGCCCCTAAGATTGAGGCAGAAACTACTTGATTGAATTCTTACAGGCAGGGCATGGCAAGTTCCATAATCTCAGAAACTGACATATCCATGACTGCTGCTGCTTCGATAGGAGTGGCATATTTTGTCATAACCACACCAAGCATACAGTCACAATAACTTTCGTTGGCGCCAAGCATACAATTATCTTTAAAAGCATCTTTTTCTGCCTGTGACCAATTTGAGTCATCATTTGAACTACCGCACGAAAGCAAGAATAGCGAAAGCACAAAAGCGATAGAAGTGAACTTAGTCTTCATAATCGGTTTATTTAGTTAATTATTAGGTTTAAAAGGTATTGGTTAATTTCATCAAATACAAGGCAGAAATGAAATCGAGTCCTACATATCTCGAAAAAAGCCCAGTGTTGCTTGGCCGATACAAAATGCGTTTCTGATGAGCTAGGAGTCTTATTGTTAGTTTTGTTGAAAGTTTCATTAAGCTAATGTCTGTATTAATTAATGTTAATGACATAATGCTTTTGAGGTAATCGGATAAAGGATAACGAAATGAAAAACACACTATTCACATATGTAAAAGGCCTGCTGTTGCCTTTGCTATTTATAATGAGCTTTGAGGCAATAGCACAAGCAGATTCTACTGGAGAAAAAGGGCTCAAATCATTTATAAATGCCGCTGAATTAAAAGGTGAAATCTCTACTTGCTTGATGATGTTTGTGGCGGGAGCTGCAGACGGAGTATCGCAAGACCTATTGTTTCATTATCATGAGTTTGAAAGAAGTACAGGTTTAACAGGCGCTCAATATTGGGATCCTGACCTTAGTTGGAGAAATAAGTATAAGGACGGAGACCCTGCGAAAGGGGCTAAGTTTTTTGGCAGCACTACCTTTTTAGTTGGATTAACGGACGGTTATCACGCATCGCGAAGTCTTCGTGATTCCATGGTTATATTATCGCTTATTAACTCTAAAAAAAGCAAATCAAAAAAAGAATCGGTTAAAAAAGCTGTTTTATACACCGCCTCATATGGAGCGGGGTTTACACTAGTGTATGATTTCTTAATCAAATGAAAAAACTCATCTTATTTTTTTGCTTCGTCTCTCAGAGCTTAAGTGCTCAAGTTTCAACTTTCCAAAGTGAATTCGACCAAATCAATGAGAATTTAATGGTTGGCCTGGGCTCTTATGCGCTCTCAAATTTTGCGATGAGCGGCGCAGGCTATGTGCTCAGTGACGATGAAACTACCCAGAGGTTCCATGAGATGAATGTAATGTGGAATTCGGTGAATTTTGGTTTAGCATTACCGGGTTATTTGAAAGCAAAAAAAGGAAGCAAGGAGTTAACATTAGAAGAGATGATCCAAAAGCAGAAAAAAACGGAGACCATCTTCTTAGTGAACGATATTCTTGACGTTGGTTATATAGCGTTGGGCTTTTGGATGCGCAATGCATCCAAAAACAGACCTGATCGTAGTGAAATGTTCAAGGGATATGGCAATAGCCTTATTCTGCAGGGATCTTTTTTATTGGTTTTTGATGCCTATGCGTATTTCCTGCACCGAAATCATGGAAAGGGGTTAATGGAGATGGATAGAGTTTCTCTAAATCTTCGGGCGAATGGCATAGGACTCCTCGTTGACCTTGATTAATAAATTAACGCGATTTAAAAACCCAGCGCAGTGCGCTGGGTTTTCTTATCTAGTACCGTTCTATGGTATACTTAACTTGGTTTTAAGTGTTGGTTTTGTTCAGGTTCTAGGCTTAACGCCAATACCATAACGGAAACTAGTAAAGCATTTGTTCTAGTGTTGATTCATTCGGAAATCTGCATAGGCAGTCATGCCTCCATGTTCTGCTTGATCAAGGCCGTCCAATTCTTCAGCTCGATCGACGCGAAGGCCCCAAATTTTCTCAATAATGGTCAGGAAGCCCCAAGAACAAAGGACAGACATCAGGCCTATCAGGCCTACTCCTGCGAGCTGAATAAGGAATTGGTGGGTAGATGCCAAGGAACCAAATATACCAACGGCCAGCGTCCCCCATATACCAGTCCCCAAATGAACGGCTACCGCCCCAACAGGGTCGTCCAGTTTAAGGTGATCCAGTAACGATACGGCGAGAACCACGATCACACCACCAATGCCGCCTACCAGCACGGCTTCCATTACAGACATTTTATCCGCACCTGCTGTAATGCTTACTAAACCGCCAAGAACACCGTTCATAAACATGGTGAGGTCGAAGTTTTTATAGTAGAGGTGTACAAATCCTGCTGCCGCTAATCCTCCTGCTGCTGCGGCTAAAGAAGTAGTGGTCAATACTAAGGAGGTCATCCCTGGATCAGCGCTTAAAACAGAACCTCCATTGAATCCGAACCATCCTAACCATAATATGAGTACCCCAGCCGCTGCAAAAGGAATGTTATGACCTGGAATGGCTCCTGGTGTACCATCTTCATTAAATTTTCCTATGCGTGGCCCTAATTTGGCAATGTACAGTAATGCGGCCCATCCTCCTACGGAATGAACTAATGAGGATCCTGCGAAATCATAAAATCCCCAATCATGTAAGAACCCTTTACCCCATTTCCATGATCCTATTATCGGGTAGACAATGCCTACATAAAGCATCGAGAAGGTAAAGAAGGAGCCAAGTTTTGCCCGCTCTGCAATAGCACCTGAAACGATTGTAGCTGCAGTAGCGGCGAACATCCCTTGAAATAAGAAATCCGTCCAATATGTATAGCCTTCATTGTATGATAGGTCTAAACCTGCTTCGCCTACGGGGCTTTCGAGGCCAAAGAGATCGATAAAATAATTGGGTAATATACCGTGCCAAAAACTAGTAGGATACATGAGGTTGAATCCTACAAAAGCATAAAGTACCAGCCCAATACTGATAATGAAGAAGTTCTTGAAAAGGATGTTGATCGTATTCTTTTGACGTGTAAGACCTATTTCTAGAAAACTAAAGCCTAGATGCATAAAGAAAACTAGGGCGGTGCTGATCATCATCCAGAGGTTGTTTACCGTAAGAGTAATAGTAGAGTCCATTAGAGTATAGTTATTTCAATGTTAGACCTCCCTTTTCCCCGGTACGAATACGATAGGCTTCTTCGACTGGAATGACGAAAATCTTACCATCTCCTACCTCGCCGGTATGAGCGGCATGCAGGATCGCGTTTACCGTAACATCCACGAAATCATCATTTACGACAATGCTTAGAAATCTTCGCTGTATATCAGAGGAGCTGTAGGCCACCCCTCTATATAGGTGCTCTTTTTTTTCATGCCCAACACCTGTTACATCCCAATAACTAAAGAAGTATACATTAACTTCATGAAGCGCATGTCTAACCTCGTCGAATTTCGATTTTCTAATAATAGTTTCAATTTTTTTCATAACAAGGGGGTTTATGACTCAAATTTAATTGAAATTTCAAATACACCCCCTAAATAACAGGGGGTGTACTCAATAAAAATTATTTAAAGTTAAAATAATACCCTTAATTAGAGGGGGTGTAAACCATTTAATAGAGTAATTACCTATCGCATACTCTATATTCCAAAGAATCTGTTTGAAAAAGCGGCGATTTTGATTGATATACCCAGTGGGCAGGGTTCGCTACAACAATTCAGGACTTTCGAGGGACAAAAAAACCCGATAAACGAGCGTTTACCGGGTCTTAAGCTTATTGCCTTGGCTAGACGTACATGGTTTTGTTGGGTCGCCTAGGGCTATTGGTATTTCAAAAGTGAATTAATTTCTGTTGTAACATATTATATTTGTGTGATTACATATTTGTAACATGTTTCAAAAACATAAATCACATATTTCGGCTAGCCTTATTGTTATCGCTATAATATGCTCAAAATCAGCATTTTGTCAAGGGTATGTAAGTTGGTACGACACAAAAGATCGAGGAATACACAGGATAAGCGTATTGACTGGGAATCACGATGTGTTTTATGAAAATAACATAGCGTCACTCCCTAAACTTGATTGTGAATATTCCCAGGATGAACTTAGGTTACCCGCCAAAGGCCATCATTTTGCCGTTAGGGATAAATTGATAGTAGCCTTCGGTGGATGTGGATCAGTTTTTTCCTTGGATACAAACCTGGGTAAAATTATCCGTTTAGATAATACCGTACATACAGGATATAACTTTGATGCTTATCAATTTATCAGAAAGGATACTGTTTATTCTTTTGGTGGTTATGGCTTTTGGACAGAGAATAATTTACTCACGTACTTTAGTTTACTTAGAAAGGAATGGAATGTTTATTCCGTAGGTAATTTCCCACCGTATAATCCAGATTTTGAAACCGCCCCTACGTATAAGTTCTCGTTTTATGACGAAAGGGAAGATGCGTTATTTGTTCTTCGCCAAAATGCTTTCTACAAGTATTCATTTGAAATTGGTCAATGGGAACGACTGGGTGATTTAGCCCTTTCGAACACCTTCCCAGAGAAGGGTACCTTTGGAATATCGAATCTTCATAAACTGAATGATTCTACAGTCATGATGATGGGCGGCTTAAAAGCATATTATGTCGTACCACGAAACAATGTAATTTATGATGTGACTCTGCCCAATGGGAAGAACGCTAATTCAGCACGTAAAACCAACCAATTCGGATTTCATTGTGGATATGATTTAAAAAATGAACTCTTACTGGCGAAATTTTCAGATAAAGTAGAGAATGGATATTTGTTTGAATATGTCAATAGACTTCCAAAGAGAATAAATTCAGAATCTAAGCTATACACCACTCAGCTTATAACGGCTGAGGGTAAATTTGGGATTACCGTAATTTTAATCGCGATAACAGGGCTATTTTTAATCATCTGGCTTCGTAAGTCTTATTCGAAACGCCGCTATCAATACTTTACGGAAGCCCAGTGGAAATTTATTCAACTATTGAATAGAGGCGGAATGGAAACGGATGATTTGAACGACTTTCTTGCACTTCAGGATTCCTCTTGGGAAGTTCAGCGCAGGAAAAGAAGCGAGTATATTAAAATGATTAATGAATTGTCCATGAATCAATTAGGCTGTGAATTAGTTCTAAGAAAGCGATCGAAGGAGGATAAGCGGCACATCTTATATGTGATGAATTTACAGGCCAAGAGCAAATTGGCACGATTGATGTAATTATCAATTCAGTTTTAAATCAAGACAAAAGTTATGCGTAAGATTTTCATTCTATCATTTGTCCTTTTTTCCAGTGGGATGATGGCCCAAAGCAGGTGGGGATTACGTACTGGATTGAATTATACGCTCAATACTGTGCAGTTGGATCAGGCGGTAAGTTCGGCTCAAGGGATCTTTGAAGGGACAGTTCCTGACAATGGGTACCATTTAGGCTTATATGGTCGTCAATACTTGGGGGACCAATTATATGCTTCCGCAAGTGCCATTTACGGTAAGGATATTCAGATTATCAATCAGACGGTTAGTGGTACGACCACCACTTCACGTTTTGACCACCAGTTTGTTCAGCTTGATGCGGGCCTAGGCATTAGGGTATTGAAATTTGCACGTGCTGAAGGCGGCATCCATTTTATCAATGCTGTAGGGAATTCAGCGTACAACCAAACTTTTGAATCCCCAACCGCCGGGTATAATCTAGGATTAGGAGTTGATCTTTGGAAGCTCAGCTTAGATTTAGTGTACTATGCAAGCTTGCAAGATCACCAAGGCGATTGGAACGGGATACCCTTAAGTTATGAGCGTTCGCAGTTCATGCTGAGTATAGGCGCCAAACTTTAATTCAATAAGAAACAATTTTGGCACACTATTTGCGTTCTAAATAATGTGCGTCAGCAAATTGAGTGTAAGCGAGTAATTCATATTTGACGCGACATGGTTTTGTTCAGCAAGCCACTCCGTACCCCGGGGTGGCTTGTTTTCTTTTATACCACGGCGAACGCTGCCTCGCCAAGACCGTCGACCTTCACTCTTACTTTAGAATGTCCCTCGATAAAATGAGCTGCTGTAGAGGCCCCTGCAAAAACGATCATTCCTTTCTTCAAGGCAATACCGTATTGCGCAGCTAATCGAGTTGCGGCAGCCAATGCCTCAAAAGGATTGTCTAATATAGCATCGCTACTTCCTTCGGCGATGATGGAGTCGTCGAAGAATTGGACCATATCCAAACCATTCAATCCTAGGGGAACCTCGCACCAAGGACCCGTCGCGTACCCACACGAGCTGCAATTGTCCGCCACCACATCCTCCAAAGAGAATTTGAAGTTTTCGTAGCGCGAATCAATGACTTCTACCGCGGCGGCCACTCCATCGACATATTTATTGACCTCGTCCACCGACAAGGCACCGTACACATCTTGGCTCAACCTGAAGGCAATCTCGGGCTCCGCGCGCGGATGAATGCACTGATTGCGCTGTAAGGGTTGTTCAGTGGAGATTTCCATATCAGAAGTTAATTGGCCAACGATTACATCGTCGACCCCCATCTGCTTCATTTTCGCCACCGAGGTGAAGCCCATCTTCACACCGACCACCTCGTGACCCTCGGCCACGCGCTCGGCAATCAGCGCATGCTGAATCGCATAGGCATCGTCCAAGCTGTAGTGCTCGGTCGTAGAAAATTGGGCACGCGGGGTTTGAGTGCGTGCGCTATGGTGTAGGGACTTGGCCCATTCTTGATGGTTCATAGGTTAGAGTTTAATACAAACGTTTTTAGGTTCTGTGAAGAATCGCAAGGCTTCGAAGCCACCTTCACGGCCCACACCGCTCTGCTTCACTCCACCAAAAGGCGTGCGTAGATCGCGCAGCAGCCAACAGTTTACCCAAATAATTCCGGCGTGGAGTTTTGAGGCCACTCGGTGTGCTACTTGGAGATTCGTTGTCCATACCGTCGCCGCCAATCCATAGGCCGTACCATTGGCCATCGCCAACGCTTCCTCCTCCGTATCAAAAGGGGTCAAGGTTACCACAGGACCAAAAATTTCTTCCTGATTAGTGCGGCAACTTGCAGGCAAATCTTCAAATACCGTCGGCTCAATAAAGAACCCATGCTCACAGCGCCCGTCCAATTTCACAGGATTGCCTCCGGTCAACAATGTCCCACCTTCATCCAGCGCCACATTGATATACGAAAGCACCTTTTCGAAGTGGTCCTTGCTCACCACAGCTCCCGTTCTCGTACCCGCCTCCATCGGATCGCCAACGGTCAATCCCTTCACGCGCTCCACAAAGGCCGCTTTGAATTTCTCATATATAGGTCGCTGCACATAAATGCGCGATCCGCACAAACAAATCTGTCCTTGATTGGCAAAAGCCGCACGCACACTAGTGTTTACTGCTTCCTCAAAATCACAATCCGCAAACACCAAGTTGGCATTCTTCCCACCTAGTTCCAAGCTGAGCTTCTTAAACATCGGCGCCGCTACCGCCGAGATAGCCTTCCCTGTAGCCGTCCCTCCGGTAAAGGAAATGACCGGTGTATTTGGATGCTCCACGATGGCGGCACCCACCTCGGCGCCCAATCCATGTACGATATTCAGCACTCCCTTTGGAAAGCCTACATCGTCCAAGATCTGACACAATAAATAAGCTGTCGCGGGGGTCACCTCCGATGGCTTCGCCACTACGGTATTGCCCGCTGCCAAAGCTGGGGCAATCTTCCAAGTAAATAAGTACAAAGGCAAATTCCATGGAGAAATGCAGCCCGCCACCCCAATAGGTTGGCGCAACGTATAGTTGAATCCGTTCGCCCCCATGTCGTGGGTTTCGTAGGCATCGTGCAAAATCGCAGTCGCGTAAAACTTGAAATTATCTCTCGCCCTAGGGATATCTACCGTTTGGGCCAATTTCAAAGGCTTCCCGTTATCCACACTTTCAGCTAGGGCCAGTTTGTCCAACCTCGCCTCAATCTCATCGGCCACTTTCAACATCCAACGGCTTCGTTCGGCGGCTGATAAACCGCTCCACCCCGGGAATGCCTCCCGAGCCGCCTCCACCGCCAACTCCACGTCTTTCGCGCCCGATCGAGGGATGGTGCCATAGGCTTCGCCCGTGGCCGGGTTGGTGTTGGTAAGGGTTTGGCCACTAGCGGGTTCAAGGAATTGGCCACCGATATAATTGTGGATTTTCATAGCTTCTGTTCTCTCCCTACGAATATAAGGCAGGAAGAGGCGATGATTTCGGGTCCAATTTTCTTAAATTCACACCTCAAAGCAAACAGTCATGTCGGTACCAAAGCCTTTCAATTTTCAAAAGTGGTTGGCAGAGAATAGAGACCTGCTCAAACCACCAGTGGCCAACAAAAATTTGACGCCTGAGAGCGACGACTACATCGTGATGGTCGTGGCCGGCCCAAATGCCCGAAAAGATTACCATTACAACGAAACGGAAGAATTCTTTTACCAGCTCGAAGGAAACATTACGGTCAAGGTCCAAGTCGACGGACAAGCCCATGAGCTTCATTTGGGCCCTGGCGATATGATGACCGTTCCGGCCAAGACCCCGCATAGTCCTATTCGTCATGAGGGCAGTATAGGCCTAGTCGTCGAGCGAATCCGCGAGGGACGTGGTTTTACAGACGGACTGTTGTGGTTCTGCGACAACTGTAACCATAAGCTACACGATACCTACTTCGAGCTTAAAAACGTCGAGAAAGACTTCCAGCCGCACTTTAAAGTATTTTACGGATCTGAAGAACACCGCACCTGTACCGAATGTGGACATGTGATGGAGACCGACCCTAGATTCGTATAATATGTGTGAGATCACCTCGAGAAACTTTACGGTAGATATCCACACGCACATCTTACCAGAGCACATCCCGAACTTTCGCGAGCGTTTTGGCTATGGCGGCTTCATTAACCTTGACCACCACGTTCCTTGTCGTGCTCGTATGATGAAAGACGGCGAATTCTTCCGTGAGATAGAAGATAATTGCTGGTCGCCACAGGCCCGCATCAAAGAATGTGGCCACCAACACGTCGACGTTCAAGTATTGTCGACCGTTCCAGTAATGTTCAGCTATTGGGCAAAGCCCGAGCACACCCTCGAAGTGAGCCAATTCCTCAACGACCATATCGGCGAGATCTGCGACCGGTACCCTGACCGTTTTGTAGGCTTGGGCACCCTACCCATGCAGGCGCCAGATTTAGCCATTCAAGAATTGCGCCGTTGCAAAGACATTGGCCTTAAAGGCATTGAGATCGGCACCCACATCAACGATTGGAACCTCGACGCCCCGGAACTCTTTCCCATTTTCGAGGCTTGTCAAGACCTGGATATGGCCATCTTTGTCCACCCCTGGGATATGATGAGCAAAGAAAAAATGCCGAAATATTGGCTGCCATGGTTAGTCGGCATGCCGGCGGAAAGCTCTCTGGCTATTTGCTCGATGATTTTTGGAGGCGTCTTTGAGCGCTTGCCAAAGTTACGTGTTGCCTTCGCCCACGGCGGTGGTTCTTTTCCCGCAACATTGGGTCGAGTACAGCACGGATTCGACGTCCGCCCAGACCTTTGTGCGGTGGATAATAACGTCGCGCCCCGTGATTACATGGGCAAATTCTGGCTAGATTCCCTCGTCCACGACCCGAAAATGCTCGAGTATATAGTCGGTTTAGTAGGCGAGAATCGCGTGGCTCTAGGGACAGATTATCCCTTCCCGCTCGGCGAGTTGGAGCCTGGAAAATTGATCAATGGAATGCCTTGGAGTCAGGAGCGCAAGGGTAAGTTATTGTATGGTGCGGCGCTGGAGTGGCTCAACATGGATTTGGGCCAATTCATCTAAGCCAAAAAAGCATGGGATTGTCATGGGATTTTCAATAATTTTGACCTTCACAATCTCCCTCTATGAGTGATCCTATCAAACACGAATGTGGTATTGCATTGGTGCGTCTTAGAAAGCCTCTTGAATATTACGTAGAGAAATACGGAACGGCATTTTACGGCCTGAACAAGATGTACCTCCTCATGGAGAAGCAGCGTAACCGCGGACAAGACGGAGCTGGGCTCGCAAACATCAAACTCAATACAGAACCCGGTACGCGCTACATTTCGCGTTACCGCAGTGTCGATACCAACAGTATCGGCGACATCTTTGGTAAAGTACAAAAGCGTATAGCGGAAGGCGTAGGATCAGATGTAGATAAACTCAAGGACGTACCTTGGTTGAAGCAAAACTTACCCTTTACCGGTGAGGTATACTTAGGTCACCTTCGCTACGGTACCTATGGCGGGAATACTATTGAGGCTTGTCACCCCTTCCTGCGTCAGAACAATTGGCCAACGCGTAATTTGATTGTTGCGGGGAACTTTAACATGACCAATGTTGATGAGCTCTTCAATGAGTTAGTGGAATTGGGTCAGCATCCTAAGGAAAAGGCCGATACCATCACTATTATGGAGAAGATTGGACACTTCTTGGACGAGGCCAACGATGATTTGTACTACCAGCTCAAGGACGAGGGCTATACGAAAAAACAAGCGACTGAGGAGATTTCGAAGCGTCTAGACGTGGCGGATATTTTGCGTCGTGCCTCCAAAAAATGGGACGGCGGTTATGCTATGGCCGGAATGTTGGGTCACGGCGATGCCTTCGTGTTGCGCGATCCTGCCGGAATTCGCCCAACCTTCTATTACTACGATGATGAGATCGTCGTGGTAGCCTCGGAGCGCCCAGTGATCCAAACAGCAATGAATTTGCCGACAGATGCCGTACAGGAGTTGCCTCCAGGTGCTGCGATTGTGGTGAAAAAGGCCGGGGATGTGAGCATCGAACAGATCAAGGAGCCGTTGGCCTACAATGCCTGTTCATTCGAACGCATTTACTTCTCTCGCGGAAACGATAAAGACATTTACAACGAGCGCATAGAATTGGGCCGTAGACTCATCCCTAAAATCCTTGATAAGGTGGAAGGCGATGTAGAGAATACGGTGTTGAGCTTCATCCCGAATACTGCTGAGGTCAGCTTCTACGGGATGGTCAAGGGAATGGAGGACCACTTCAATGCACTGAAGTTTGAAAAAATCCAAGGCCTGAACAATTTGACGCCGGAAGCCCTTCAGGACATCCTGAATACCCGTCCACGCGTGGAAAAAGTGGCTTGGAAAGATGTCAAGTTGCGCACCTTTATTACCGAAGACAGCTCGCGCGATGATTTGGTGAGCCACGTGTATGATATTACCCACGGCACGGTGACCAGTAACGACCATTTAGTGGTGATTGATGATAGTATCGTTCGCGGAACTACTTTGCGCCAAAGCATCTTGAAGATTTTCGACCGCCTCGGCCCTAAACATATTGTCATCGCCTCCTCGGCACCACAGATTCGCTATCCAGATTGTTACGGCATTGATATGGCGCGCATGGGTGATTTCGTGGCATTCCGCGCGGCCGTGGAGCTGTTGAAAGACCGCGGTCAGGATGGATTGATTCAAGAGGTGTATCAAAAGTGTAAGGCCCAAGAGCAGATGGCCGATACTGAGGTACAGAACTTCGTGAAAGAGATTTACGAGCCATTTACGGCCCATGAAATCAGCGAGAAGATTGCGGAAATCTTGACTCCAGAAGGCGTGAAGGCAAAGGTGAGTATTATCTATCAGGACATTAAAGACTTGCATGAAAGCTGTCCTTCAAACCCGGGCGATTGGTACTTCAGTGGAAACTATCCCACCCCTGGAGGAAATCGCGTCGTGAACCGTTCCTTCATTTATTATGTTGAAGGACGTACAGAACGAGCATATTAGGCAGTGAAAATTTATACCAAAACAGGCGACGGAGGTCAAACCTCATTGTTAAACGGAACCCGAGTATCTAAAGCCGAATTGCGCTTGGAAGCCTACGGTACATTGGATGAGCTCAACAGTCATTTAGGCGTATTGGTGGCGCAAGCACATGATTTGTTCCCACTTTCTGAAGCCATTCAAAGCCAATTGTTTGCCATGGGTTCTCACCTCGCCTTAGAAGGTCAGGCAGAATTTCCTATGCCAAAATGGGACGAGGAGTTGATGGGTAGATTAGAACAGCAGATCGACGGCTGGGATGAACAGCTTCCGGAGCTAAAAAACTTTGTTTTGCCCGGCGGTTGCGTTCAGAGCGCCTATTGCCATGTGGCACGAACCGTTTGTCGTCGTGCGGAGCGAGTAGTGGTTGCGTTGGCTGAAACTGCGGAGGTTGATGCGGTAATTCCCGCCTTTTTAAACAGGTTATCTGATTACCTATTTACCATGGCTCGTTGGATGGATTTTTCCGCAGGGGCAGAGGATAGAATCTGGACGCCTAATTATTAAGCATTTACATTTTTTAAAAAGGTGTTGCATAAGTAAAGTAAAAAACTACTTTTGCACACTTAGAACAGTGAACAACACTTCGAAATAGACATATGTACTGGACATTAGAATTAGCATCGTACCTGAGTGACGCACCGTGGCCTGCTACGCGCGATGAGCTTATTGATTATGCCATTCGTACCGGAGCTCCTCTGGAAGTAGTAGAGAATCTTCAAGCTATCGAAGAAGAGGAGGAAGAGATCTACGAAAGCATCGAGGAAATTTGGCCGGATTATCCGTCAGAGGAAGATTTTCTCTGGAACGAAGAAGAATATTAAGTAAGGCCCCTAGTATAGGGGCTTTTTTTTGGACTAATTCAGTAGGTTGAAAGCATTTGACTAAAAGCCGCTTGAACCCACATTTTCTGTTGTACTTTTGAGGTACAATTCCAATGATTCTACATGGATAGATTCTCATTTTTAGGTAGCGTTCACGCCGAGTTTATTGACGAGCAATACGAGCGTTACCTCAAGACTCCGGACGAGATAGAGCCCAGTTGGAGAGCGTTCTTCCAAGGTTTTGACTTTGCGAAAGAAATCTACACTGAAGACGACCTCATTGGTGCTGGTGTTCCTGATGAAGTGATCAAGGAATTTCACGTCTTGAATTTGATCCAAGGATACCGCTCGCGCGGCCACTTATTCACCAAGACTAATCCGGTGCGCATGCGCCGTACATACGAGCCTTCATTGGCCATCGAAAACTTCGGGCTCAGCGCTGAGGATTTAGATACTGAATTCAATGCCGCCACTGAACTTGGATTGGACGGCCCGGCTAAACTGCGCGATATTATTTCTCACCTTGAGAAAATTTATTGCCAAAGTATAGGAGTGGAGTACAACTACATTCGCGATCCGGAACGCCGTACTTGGATCAAGCATTGGATCCATAGAAACGATAACCAGCCTAACCTCAATACGAAAGAAAAGCAGCAGATCTTACACAAGCTGAACCAGGCGGTGAGCTTCGAGGCATTCTTGAACACTAAGTTTGTGGGTCAGAAGCGCTTCTCTATCGAAGGAGCAGAATCACTCATTCCAGCCTTAGACGAAGCAGTGAATCATGCGGCACGTAACGGGGTAGAAGAGTTTGTACTAGGGATGGCGCACCGCGGTCGATTGAACGTGTTGACCAATGTGTTTGGCAAGCCGCGCAAGCAGATTTTTTCTGAGTTTGAAGGCAAGGCCTTTGACGATATTTCCATCGATGGTGATGTAAAGTACCACTTGGGCCATACAACCATCCATACCACTTCGGACGGCAAGCAGGTCAAGATGAACTTGGCCCCAAACCCCTCGCACCTTGAGGCGGTGGACCCAGTAGTTGAGGGTATTGCACGTGCCAAAATCAACAACGACTATTCGATGGAATGTGAGAAGGTATTGCCTATTCTCATCCATGGTGATGCGGCCATTGCGGCGCAGGGTGTGGTATACGAAACCGTGCAGATGGAGACCTTAGACGGCTACAAGACCGGGGGAACCTTACACATTGTGATCAACAACCAGGTTGGTTTTACCACCAACTACCTAGATGCGCGTTCGTCAACGTACTGTACGGACGTTGCTAAGGTAGTCTTGGCACCGGTACTCCACGTGAACGGGGATGATTCGGAAGCATTGGTTCATGCTGTACGCCTTGCAGTGGAATACCGCCAGAGATTTAAACGAGATATTTTCATCGACCTTTTGTGTTACCGTAAATATGGTCACAACGAAGGGGATGAGCCACGATTCACCCAGCCATTGCTTTACAAGGCTATCTCAAAGCATCCAAATCCAAGAGAGATTTATGCCCAGAAATTGATGTCCGAAGGCTTGGCTTCACAAGAAGTGGTGAAGAAAATGCAGGAGGAGTTTAAGGCCATGTTGGAAACGGACTTCGACGAGAGTAAGAAAATTGAGCGCAACGTGATCACTCCATTCATGCAGGAGGAGTGGCACAAATACCCGGGGGCGAAACCTGGACAAATGCTCGAGGCCGTGGATACGACCTTCGACATGAACAAGCTCAAAGACATTGCTAAATTCATCACAACCCTACCTCAGGGCAAGAAATTCTTGAAGAAGACCGAGCGTCTAATCAAGGACCGCTCGGCCCAAGTGTTCGAGCGCAACGCCCTAGATTGGGGTACTGCGGAACTTTTGGCCTACGGTTCGCTGTTGGCAGAAGATTTCAACATTCGCATTTCCGGGGAAGATGTAGAGCGCGGAACTTTCTCACACCGTCACGCCATCTTGAAGGTAGAGGATAGTGAGGAAGAGGTGAGCCTTTTGAACGAATACCCGGGGAAGGAAGGACGTTTTGCGATCTACAACTCATTGCTCAGTGAATATGCGGTGATGGGCTTTGACTACGGTTACGCCATGGCTGCCCCGGATACATTGACGATCTGGGAAGCACAGTTTGGTGATTTTGCAAACGGTGCGCAGATTATGATTGATCAATTCCTTTCTGCAGCCGAAGATAAATGGAAGCTACAGAACGGTTTGGTATTGTTGCTCCCTCACGGTTACGAAGGTCAGGGTGCTGAGCACAGCTCGGCGCGCTTGGAACGATTCCTTCAGTTGTGTGCCCAAGAGAACATGACCGTGGCAAACGTGACCACTCCGGCGAACTTGTTCCACATGTTGCGCCGTCAACAAAAGCGGAATTTCCGCCGTCCGTTGGTGGTAATGACGCCGAAGAGCTTGTTGCGTCACCCGAAGGTGGTGAGCAGCGTGGAAGAATTGGCCACAGGTACTTTCCAGCCTATTATTCCAGATCAAGATGTCCAACCAGATAAGGTCACTAAAGTGGTGTTCTGTTCTGGAAAACTATACTACGAACTGTTGGAAGAACGCGAAGCACAAGGTGCAGATCACGTCGCGCTCGTACGCATCGAACAGTTGTACCCATTGGACGACCTTGCCATCAAGACGGAGGTGGCGAAATACCCGAATGCCGAAAAGCACATTTGGGCACAAGAGGAACCGGCAAACATGGGGGCATGGACCTACATGTTGTGGCAGATGCACATCCAACTCACGTTGGTGAGCCCAGCACCAAGTGCCGCTCCAGCTAGTGGATCACATAAGGTGGCCCACATCCGTCAAAGAGAAACTATTGAACGCGTATTTAGCATTTAAGTCTACGGATATGTTAGAAATGAAAGTGCCTTCACCAGGCGAATCCATTACCGAAGTAGAAATTGCCAGCTGGTTGGTGAGCGATGGCGATTGGGTAGAAAAGGACCAAACCATTGCTGAGGTTGATTCTGATAAAGCGACGTTGGAGCTTCCAGCGGAGGAAAGCGGAATCATCACCTTGAAAGCCGAAGAAGGCGACACCGTTGAGGTGGGCCAAGTGGTGTGTTTGATCGACACCTCGGCAGCCAGACCGGAAGGTGCCGGTTCAGCAGCACCGGCAGCCTCGGCGCCGAATCCTGAGCCAGTAGCCGCTCCGGCTGCACCGGCTTCAAATACCTACGCCACAGGAACAGCCTCCCCAGCAGCAGCGAAGATGATGGCTGAGACAGGAGCAAAGGTGGCTGCAGGTACGGGCCGCGATGGCCGCATCACCAAAGCAGATGTGATTGAGGCAGTGGCTTCAATGGGATCGGCGGGCAACGGCGAGCGCGGACAAACGCGTAAAAAGATGAGCAGCTTGCGTCGCAAGTTGGCGAGCCGCTTGGTGACCGTCAAGAATGAAACGGCGATGTTGACGACCTTCAACGAGGTGGACATGAAGCCAATTTTCGATTTGCGCAACCAACATAAGGACGCATTCCTTGAGCAGCACGGTGTGAAGTTAGGCTTTATGAGCTTCTTCACCCTGGCCACCACGCGCGCATTGCAGATGTATCCTGCGACAAACAGTATGATCGACGGAAACGAATTGGTCAGTTTTGACTACGTGGACGTAAGCATCGCGGTCAGTGGTCCTAAGGGATTGATGGTGCCGGTATTGCGCAATGCAGAAACGATGGATTTTGCTGGGGTAGAAAAGGAAATAGGCCGATTAGCTACCCGCGTACGCGACGGAAAAATCACTGTGGACGAGATGACCGGCGGTACCTTCACCATCACCAACGGTGGGGTCTTCGGCTCCATGCTTTCTACGCCAATCATCAACCCTCCACAGAGCGCCATCTTAGGTATGCACAATATCATCCAACGCCCAGTGGCCATTGATGGTGAAGTGGTGATCCGTCCAATGATGTACGTGGCCTTGAGCTACGACCACCGAGTGATCGACGGTCGCGAGAGCGTGGGAACCTTGGTAGCCATCAAAGAAGCCTTGGAGAATCCTGAGGAAATCTTGATGAACGGCGATGCAAAAAAAGCCTTGGGCTTATAAATACCAATAGGATGCTAAAACCCACATAATCCGTGGGTTTGGGCCTTATTAAATCTTATATTTGAGAGCTCTGTTTTCGGACAGGGCTCTTTTTTCTTTATAACCCAAACTTAAAAGCATGAAAAGAATTATCTCGGGCTTATTGACTTTAGCCTTTGTTCTTACCAGCACAATAGCAACTGCCCATGAGGGAATGTGGTTGCCTATGTTGATTAAGCGCCTGAATTATGCGGAAATGCAAGCAAATGGCTTAAATCTTTCAGCTGAAGAAATTTATGATATTAATAATGCATCAATAAAAGATGCTATCGTATCTCTAGGCGGTTTTTGTACAGGTGAAATCATCTCAGATCAAGGATTGATGTTGACTAACCACCACTGTGGTTACGACGCCATCCGTTCACATTCAACCGTTGAGAACGACTACCTCACTGATGGCTTCTGGGCCATGACTCGTGAGGAGGAACGTACGAACCCAGGTCTTACAGCAGCCATTTTGGTACGCATGGAGGACGTAACAGACCAAGTATTGGCTGCCATGTCGGATAATATGACTGAAGCACAACGTGCGGCAAAAGCTAAGGAGATAGGTGATGCATTGGCGGCGGAAGCCACTGATGGAACAGTACATAATGCTTATGTCCGCAGCTTCTTCCACGGTAATGAGTATTACCTATTTGTATTCAATACGTATAAAGACGTTCGATTGGTGGGCGCACCTCCGAGCAGTGTGGGTAAGTATGGTGGCGATACGGATAACTGGATGTGGCCACGCCACACGGGTGATTTCTCCATGTTCCGTATTTACGCGGATGCTGAGGGAAACCCTGCAGATGTTAGCGCGGACAACGTGCCGTTGACTCCTAAGCACCATTTGCCGGTAAGCTTGAATGGGGTGAAGGAAGGAGATTTCACTATGGTCTTCGGATTTCCAGGATCAACCGATCGTTTTTTGACCTCTACCGGTATTGAGCAAGCCATCAACCTGTACAACCCAACAGTGGTGGAGATTCGCGATCGCAAACTTGCCATCATGAAAAAAGCGATGGACGCCGATGATGCCGTTCGCATTGCATTGGCATCGAACTATGCTTCTACTGCCAACTACTGGAAATACTTTATTGGCCAGACTGAGCAGTTGAAGAAGAACCGCGTTAAGGCTAAAAAAGAAGCTATTGAAGCCAAGTATATGGATTGGGCAAAAGCAGATCCAAGCCGTGAAGAATATGCGGGAGCTTTAAATTTAATCGATGAGGCCTATGCTGAGACGGACTTAACCGTTAAAGGTGGGGTTTACCTTATGGAAGCCGGTATTAGAGGAGCGTCATTACCTCTATATGCTTGGCGATTAAGCCGTCAGCTAAGTGCTTTATCAACCTCGGAGGATTTGGAAGCAGATAAAGCAGCGGTACTAGACTATGCAGCATCTCACTTCTCCGAATATCAGGCAGCAGTAGACCGTGTGCTTGCAGCAGCACTTTGGGGAATGTGGATGGAGAATGTGCCAGAAGATCAGTTGCCATCAATCTTTACAGAAGTGCGTGATAGTATGGGTGGTGATATTTATGCCTTGGTCAATGATATATATGACAACTCTATCTATGCTTCTAAGGAAAATCTCGAAGCTTGGTTAGTCAACATGGATGCGGATGCATTGAAGAACGATATAGGAGGAAAATTGGCCTCTAGCTTTATTACGACCTACTTCGCTAATCAGCAAGGCAATGCTGAGGTAAGCGAGAAAATGAACAAGGGCTACCGTCTGTTTACCGATGGTGTGCGCCAGGCGATGCCGAAGAAGACCTTTGCGCCTGATGCGAACTCTACGCCACGTATGACTTGGGGTGTAGTAGGTTCTTACGATCCACAAGACGCCGTTCATTACGATTACGTGACGACCATCGAAGGGGTGATGCAGAAGGAGGATCCGAATAACGACGAGTTCATCGTCCCTACGAAACTCAAGGAGTTGTACAACGCCAAGGACTATGGTCGATATGCGGACGAGAACGGTGATTTGGTAGTGAACTTCATTTCGAACAACGACATCACCGGTGGTAACTCAGGTTCTCCAGTGATCAATGGCGACGGTGAGTTGATTGGAACAGCGTTTGATGGAAACTGGGAGGCGATGTCAGGTGATATCTTCTTCGAGGACCAATTACAGCGTTGTATTTCTGTCGACATCCGTTACACCTTGTTCATCATTGATAAGTATGCAGGTGCAGGTCACTTGGTCGATGAGATGACCTTGGTTAAAGGAAAGAAAAAGCGCAAGAAGCGTCGCAAATAATGGGCGCGTAGCGCCAAATTTTAGCGTATTTAAAAGCCCGCGGACCGGAGGTCCGCGGGCTTTTTTTATCTTCTGAAAAATTTTGCCTGAATGTTTAGTGTGATCTACACCTTTGATGTGAAACCGGGATCGGAGAATGACTTTGTTCAGGCCTGGTCAACGCTTACCGAACTCTTCAAAGAACATGCAGGCAGTGGTGGCTCTCGACTACACAAAGCGGCCGCTGGATACTATGTGGCCTATGCGCAATGGCCCGATCGACAGACTTGGGAACAAGCGGCAGAAAAATTGCCCGTGGAAGCGGTTTCTATACGTGAGAAGATGCACGAATCTTGCCTGAGCATTGGCACACAATTTGAGCTTGATACCGTCGTAGATTTGATCCAGAAATGATGAAAAGAATCGTAGTACTTACAGCAATTACCCTTGGTTTATATGGATGCTCGAGCTGGCAACCCGTTGAGAATGTGGCCCCGTCAGATCCAAACTGCATCTGTACGATGGAGTATGATCCGGTGTGCATCCAAGGGAATGGTAAGATATTGCGTTACTCAAATGCTTGTCAGGCGATGTGCGACGGCTTTGGCCAAGACGATTTCATCGATTGTCCGCCGGAGTAACTTTAGTACTCCTGTACTAAAACTTCCATAGGGATGTTTAGAGCGCTATGTAGCTTGCGTATCATGGAGAGTGAGAGTTTACGTTTCTTAGAAAACAGTTCACTTACTCGGCTTTTGTAACCGATGATTTCTGCCAGATCGGTTGGCCTCATGTTCAACTGCTCCATTCGAAATTGTATGGCCGCAATGGGATCTGGACGTTCTATGGTAAAATAGTGCTTTTCATAATGTTCGATTAGTACGCTCAACAATTCTAACTCTTCTCCTTCCGGAGTATTTGGTTTGGCGTCGAAGATCAATTCTAAACGTTCAAGTGCTTTTTGGTATTCAGCTTCCGATCGAATGAGGGTGTACATACTTATATTGTTTTTGCATCCACGGCATCATAGTCGCTGTGTGTTCCTATGAATCGGATCCAGCACAGTTGGTACTCAAAATTTATGCGTGTTATGATTCGATACTTGTTGCCTTTAACGTTGAAAACTACACGATGATTACCAACCCAGCTTGCACTAGGGTACCACCTTCGTATGTCTTGAAAATTTCTCCAATCAGCTGAGTTCACTTCCGAGTACCACAGGCTGAGTGCTTCTTTACTATCAGCGTGCCGTTCCCAGAATTCTCTTAAAGTTCGTTTGGCGATAATTCTCATTACAAAGATAATATAGTTACCAAATTGGTAACTAATAATTCCTTAGAAAATATCACGCCGAATTAAGGGAATCCCAAGTATTGTAAAGAACTCTTACTTATTTACAGCTCAACCCCTACTCCTCCAAACTCTCCTCAACGTAGTTCAACACCTTAGTCATCAGGTGCAACCTGTCCTTGCCGCGCACATTGTGTGGGTGCATAGGGTACGGGAAGAAATCCATTTGTACCCCCGCATCGATGAAGGATTTTACGAGACTGAGGTTGTGTTGCATGACTACCACATCGTCTACGGTGCCGTGGATGAGTAGGAGGTCGCCTTGGAGGTTGCTCACGTAGTTGTGCAAGCGGTTTTCTCCATAGCCGTCCTCGTTTTCTTCGGGACGGTCCATGTAGCGCTCGCCGTACATGATTTCATAGTATTTCCAATCGGTAACAGGACCACCGGCCACACCCGCTTTGAAGGTGCCCGGTTGGCGAAGCATAAGTGAGGTTGTCATGAACCCACCATAGCTCCATCCGTGTACGGCCATACGGTCCCCGTCGACATAGGGCAGCGATTTGAGGTAGGCGACACCGGCTAATTGGTCCTCCATTTCAACAGCGCCCAATTGTCTGTGGATCTGTTGTTCGAAATGGGTCCCGCGATGTGCTGAACCGCGGTTGTCCAATGTAAATACGATATATCCTCGGTTGGCAAATTCGTTCATCCAAAACGGCCCGCCGCCGTTCCATCTGTTGGTCACCATTTGGGCATGTGGTCCGCCGTACACATAGACGAGTACAGGGTATTTTTTCGAACCGTCAAAATCGTACGGCAAGTAGGTACGGGTGTACAAGGTAGAACCGTCGGGACCGGTGATGTTGCCCATTTCTGGCTTGCGAATGTTTGTGCCTTCAAACGGGTCGGCCGCCTCGGCGAGGGTGCGCTCTTCTTTTCCACCAGTGGTCATCAACACGTCTTTAGCAGGTACGTCCACGCTGCTGTAGCTGTCGATAAAGTAATGCCCACCCTCTTGTACGGTAGGACTGTGATAGCCGGCTGCCTCGGTTAATTGGAACTGTTTGCCCTTCAAGCTCACGCTGAACAGGTGAGATTCGCGCGGGTCATCGCCCGTCGCTGTGAAGAGGAGGTCTCCACTCTTGTCCTGGCCCAGAATGCCTGTAGCCACAAAATCATTATAGGTCAATTGACGAACCAAGACGCCCTTAGTATTGTACAGATACAGGTTCATGAAACCGTCGCGTTCGCTTAACCAAACAAAATCATCAGTACTCACCCAATAAGCAGGAAATTCTGGTTCAGCCCATTTGTCATTGCTCACGCTCAATATGGTTTCTTTTCGCTTTCCATTTTTGGCGTTAAAAGCCACTACATCATAGTGGTTTTGGGCGCGATTAACGATGGCTAAAACAATTGTCTTGCCGTCGGGAGACCAGCTGAGGTTGGTCAAGTATTGATCGTGCTCCACACCATCGGTATCGAGGTATATTGGCTTTTTGCTGCCCTTGCGGTACACGCCCACTTTGGCATATTCCGATCCCTGGCCGGCCATCGGATATTTGATCTCGTTGAGGGATCCGGGTGTAGAGGTGATGTCCAAGAGCGGGTAGCTGGTCACCGCGCTTTCATCCTTCTCATAGAATGCGATGGCATCTCCTTTTGGGTTCCAGAACAGCCCTTCGGTGATTCCAAATTCGCTGCGCGCAATGGCCTGACCACTAACGATGTTTGGATTTTCATGCTTGGTGACTTGGACCGTAGAGCCGTCTTCGTTCCAACTCACAAATACATTGTTGCCCACGGTGTAGGCTGCATTTCCATAGGTGCTGAGGTGCACGTTTGCATTGCCTTCTGCCATGGTGAAATGTGCAGTGATCTCGCTCGTGTTCATGTCGTACGAGTACAAGGTGCCTCCTTCCGTGAATCTTACCGTATGGTCGTCCTGCCACTCGAGCATCCAAGTGCCTCTTAGGCTTACTTCTTGATTGGCGGCGGTCAAGGCATCATTAATCTGTCCGGCAGTAATACGGCCGCTTTCTTCTCCAGATTTGGCATCAATTATGGCCATGGTTTGGTAGCCGTCGATCAAATGCGAATAGGCGTCTGTAGCAGGCACCCATTGCGGCATGATCAGCCCTTGCGGGTAATACTTACGTCCATTTAGGACGGCATCTTCCAGAGTTAAGGTGTGCTGTCCGAAGCTCGAAAATCCGAAGAGGACGAGCGTAAAAAGGAAGGTTAACTTTTTCATTAAGGTGTGCATTAAATAGTTCAAATCTGCCTGTAAAGAGATTAGTACTATACCAGTTTAGGTGAACATAGTTTAAAATTACTCAATCGTAGTCTAATTCTGATAATTCAAGCCAGCGCATTTCTTTTTCGTCCAACGCATTGAGCACCTCTTGAATCTCACCAGCGGCTTTGGCGACCTCTTCCGGATCCTGCTCGGTGCTTTCAAAGACTGCGTTCAATGCATCTCGACGTGCTTCTAAAGCTTCAATTTCCCCAGGCAGCGCTTCCCACTCGCGCTTTTCCATGTACCCCATTTTGGTCTTGGTCTTCTCCTTCTTCGGTGCTTCTTCCACCACGGGTTTAGGGGCGGCCGTTTTGATCGCGTCGATGCGTTTTTGCTCCTCGCGCCACTGGTAATAATGCCCATTGAAGTCCTTGATGCGGCCGCCCCCTTCAAAGACGAAGAGGTGGTCACAGAGCTTGTCTAGGAAATACCGGTCGTGGCTGACCACGAGCAAACACCCAGGGAAGTCATCGAGAAATTCCTCGAGGGCTTGAAGGGTGAGGATATCTAAGTCATTGGTGGGCTCATCAAGAATGAGGAAATTCGGATTCTTCATCAAAATGGTGAGCAGGTAGAGTCGACGCTTTTCCCCGCCGCTAAGAGTGGAGGTGTAGCTGTACTGCTGGTTGCCGTCGAAGAGGAAGCGTTCACATAATTGGGAAGCGGTGAGCTTTTGACCCTTTTTCAAGGTGATGTATTCGCCTATTTCTTGGACGACTTCGATGACTTTCAGGTGGTCTTTGTCGGCAATGCCGCCTTGGCTGTAGTGGCCAAAGATGACGGTATCTCCGGTGATGATTTTACCCTTAGAGGGGGTTTCTTCTCCAAGAATCATTTTGAGCAGGGTTGATTTTCCACAGCCATTGGGTCCTACGATACCGACGCGCTCGCCCTTTTTAAAGGTGTAGTCGAAGGATTCAATGAGGAGCTTGTCCGGGAAGCTTTTGCCTACTTTGTGCAACTCGAGGATTTTACCTCCGAGACGCTGGCTGTTGATGGCCAGGCTAACTTCGCGGTCGTCTACGCGTTGCTTGGCGATTTTTTTGACTTCGCCGAAGCGGTCAATACGGTCCTTGGCCTTTCCTGTGCGGGCACTGGGTGTTCGGCGCATCCAGTCGAGTTCTTTTTTGAAGAGTTGCTTCGCCTTATGCAAATTGGCCGCTTCATTGGCTTCTCGCAATTCCTTTTGTTCTAGGAAATAGCTGTAGTTCCCGTCGTATTTGAAGAAGGTATGATGGTCCAATTCGTATATGGTCCCACACACGCGTTCGAGAAAATAACGGTCGTGCGTAATCATTAATAGCGCGCCTTTGTAGCCGATCAGGTATTCCTCCAGCCATTCGATGATGTCCAGATCCAAGTGGTTGGTGGGCTCGTCCATCAAAATAAGGTCGGGCTCCTCGATGAAGAGTTGCGCCATGGCCAATCGCTTGATTTCACCGCCGGAGAACTTGTCGATGATGCGGTCCATAGCCGGGAGGTTCATCTTACCGTGCATCTCTTGGATGCGTCCTTCAATGGCCCAACCTCCTGTAGCTTCGACCTTATCCAAGGCCAGTTGCATGGCATGGCCATCTCCGCCTTCGGCGACAATGCTTTCGTACTGTCGTAGTGCTTCGAGACCGGGATGTTCACTTTGGTAGAGCACATCGCGGACGGTTTGACCCGGGGCAAATTCAGGGTGTTGTTCGAGGTAGCGCAGCTTGATGCCTTTGCGGTAGCTGATGGTTCCGGAATCTGCGACGGCAGGGTCCATCAAGGTGCGCATGAGCGTGCTTTTCCCGGAGCCGTTCTTGGCGACAATGGCAATTTTCTCCCCTTCCGAAATCCCGAAAGTCAGGTCGGTGAACAGCGTTTTAATCCCATAGGATTTACTGAGCTGATGAACGGAAAGGAGGTTTTTAATATCCAATTATTCCAAAGGAATTTCATTGATCCATGCTGCAATGGCCAACAAATCATTTTCAGGCACTGAAGACATGGAGATCATTGGCGAATAACCTGGCCAATTTTCTGGCTCTGGATACTGCATGAGTCTTACCATTTCTTGGTTGCTGTACTTACGAGCTGCAATATCTCTAAAAGAGGGCCCTACTAATCTTTCATCTACTTTATGACAAGCTAAACAAGTATTTGATTTTAATCGTTCCTTAATGTCGTGAGGAATGTCCGAACCCTTTGCCGTGGAAGGTGTTGTTTCTGGTGTAGTGGATTGCCCCTGTTTTTCGCTGCCTCCACAAGAGGTGAGCAAGGCAGTCATACTCAAAATAAAAAATACGTGATAAAAGTAGGGGCGTAGCCTCATCGCTCGTTGTAATTTTGAAATCATGATAAAGATACGCCTCAAACCTTCAGAATGGATGAAAATTGGTGGACTTCTACTGGTTTTCGCAGGTTTAGTCATCTATGGATATTTGTATTTGAAGGGCTTGAGCAAGCCACTTCCGATATACAATCCTGCAAAAATTAATTCTGAGTTAGTAGATGATGACTTAGAGCGTGTTGGGCGCGGCCATCGAATAGGCAACTTTGATTTGGTGGACCAATGGGGCAATTCGGTTGATTCCTCCTTACTCGAGAATAAAATCTACGTAGCAGATTTTTTCTTCACTACGTGTCCTTCTATTTGTATTGCGATGGGACAAAATTTTCAGCGTGTTCAAGAAGCCTATAAAAATGAGCCTAGATTAAATTTAGTCAGTCATACAGTAATGCCTGAAATTGATACGGTGGAAGTTATGTTTGAATACGGTCAGCGAATGGGGGCCATCAAAGGAAAATGGCACCTACTCACCGGTGAAAAAGAAGAAATATATCGTTTGGCTCGCCGCGAGTACTTCGCAGTTAAGGAACCTGGAACAAGCTTTGACGAACACGACTTTATTCATACCGAAAATGTCATTCTCGTTGATGAGAAAAAGCGTATTCGCGGGATTTATGACGGTACTAGCGAGGAAGAGATGGATAAGTTAATAGGCGATATTCAAATCCTTCTTAATTCTTAAGTGAATCTCTAGGGAGTACCGCTTTTGAACTTTGGACAGAATCTATTTCCAATGGCGTTGAGGGTGAGTCATTAGAATCTAAAATATTTTGGACTCCATCGATCACAGGGACTGAATGTTCAATGGTATCCATTTTATGAGGAAGAAATGGCATAAGAATAGAGTCAGGCGCCTCTATCAATCCGATAAATCCACTGTAGCTGGTGTCTAAGGCAGGAACTTTATAGTCACTGCCGTCTCGGTGGAAATTCCAATACCGCAAATTGGTATCCTTCGCTTCACCTGTTAAACCTGCCCAATACTTGCCTAATACCTGCCCTCCGTCGCTAATAAAATAGCGAGCATATTTTGTGTTGTCGTTTAGTTTTGGACGGAAGTACCTATAATCTTCTACTATGCCGTTATCGCGATTATAGAGCCCCACCTGAAAGTTTCCTATTTTATAATATGAAGAAGGTATTTGGTTAGAGTTGTAGCGTTCTTGAAAGTCGTTTTCAGCCAATAAGGCAAGACTATCTTGGTTCTCCGAACGCAAGAGTAATAAACGGTTGATCAGGTACTGTGCATTGTTATTATGAAACGACAGCAATTCTTCCTGAGTGTTCAGGGCTTTTTCGTAGTTTTTGAAAACCCGCCATTCTAAATCTACCTGCTGCTCTGCAGTAAATGCCCAAAAGTCTTTTCCCCGTTCAAAGCGCAGCATGTTTTCATTTATTTGTTCTTGTGCTTTATAGTAGTTTTCGCGCTCCAAAGAGATGACGGCAAGCATATAAAACGGCATCTGTTTGTCGTAAAGGTCACAGAGAAGATAGTAGGTATCGTAGGCTAATTTCTGATCACCTTTTTCATAAGCAATGGCTGCTTTGAACAAGAGATAACCCTGATAATTTGGGTGCATTTGCAGACACACTTCCAGATCGGCAAGCGCGGCGTTTAATTGGCCCAATGCATAATTTGCTTCTGCACGATAAAAATATAATTCTTCACGTTGCCAGCGCTTGGAGATTGCAATGTCGTAATGCCTTAAAGCATCTGTAGGCTGTGGTGTTTCTAAGCTCATGTACGAGCGGCCAATAAGCACATTATCTGGTCCGCTGAGCGTCTGGCCTTTGGGAGAATATTCAATGATTTCAGAATATTTCTTCGTGTTCCATAATCTTGCGATATAGGATTGACTGAAGCCCTGAAATCCAGCGCCGAGAAGAAATAGAAGTATTAATAATGGTTTGTGTTTCATCACTTGAAATTCAACGGTTGTTCAAGGTCCCAATTTGCTTTTAGTTCAAAGGTTTGCTCAGGTAAAATGAATTCACCAGGGAGATTTTTAAACCATGAGGCAGGGGTCCAAGTAGAATCTGAATTTTCGTCCACAAACCCCATAAATGTATACTTTCCTGGCAATAAGTTACCAAGATCTATATAGCTGGTATCAGCAGCCCGAAGTGGTTGGTAAACAAAGCTTTTCTCGTATCCACTCTCGTGCAAAAGCCATCCATGGGTATACTTGTCTACTGGAGGTGCCATGAGTACCAAGTGCCCCAAGTTCTCCGCTTTTGCGGTGTCTAATACAGCTGCGATGGAATCCATTAACCCCTCTTTTGGACCTTTAGGAGTCTCGAACATGGTATTGAAATAAGGCACTGTAATTAGGGAAGAATCCATCCCAGTGGGGTGGTTTTTTGACATGCCGAAAGGCTCCGTTTCCCAATCCCACGTTCCATTGAAATTCACGTCCTCAAAGGCCAAAACATCGAAGGTTTGAGCCGGCATGTAGGCGAAGGAAAAATTCCCGTCTTTGTCTGGAGTACCGCTGAACACCGCTGTGCTTACGGTATCCGTTCCGGCAGGAATGAGCCAGATGTTGAGTTTATCGAAAGGGGTCGTCTTTTCAGGAACGATAGTGCCTTGCAAGCGAAGACTATCGATATAGGCCCCGGTGCTCCAGACGAATTGAAGATTTGGGTAGGCATTGTTTTCGTTGAGGTCACCCACGGCATCTCCTAGGGAAATGCGGTAGGTGGTATTGGGCAGTAATTCTTGTGGTTCCCACTCGATGCGCAGCCGCTTGCCTTTGATTTCGGCTTCGATGCCTTCCAGTTCTGGGGTTGCAGTAATTGCAGTACGAAGATTTTTAGCCTGAATATACTCGTCAAAAGTGACCTCAGCCGAGTTCCCAGACCAGTTCAAAGTACCCATGGCTGGGCTTTGAGCGACAATGGTTGGGGGTGTTTCATCACGCGGTCCTCCCTGGGGCTGGCTCTGAACGGCGCAACCTACGAGCAAGAGGGCGGTGAAGAAGGATAGATGGTGTCGCATGGTTTCAAAAATCGCGATTAAAAGTGGTATTTCGCTCAATTGGGCCCTCCTTTCCTCGACAATTTCTCTACACACACTCTTTGAGGCGTTTCCTGAGTAACATGGGACCAATAATTATGTAACTTTCGGTTCTATTCAAAAATTTCACGCCGTGAAAAAACTACTACTAACCATTGCCTTAGGCGTTACGAGCTTTGCTGTTCAAGCACAGACCTACTGTACGCCGTCTTATTCTACTGGATGTACATACGGAGACGATATCGACGACGTATACATCGGGAACTTCTCGGATACAGCTACAGGCTGTACTTCTTCGTACTATAACGTACAGACTTCGGATACCATATTTATCCAACAGACGGTACCTACTTCGGTATCATTCACCTCGAACTGGTCTACTCAGTATTTCGCGGTGTGGGTGGATTTCAACGATGACGGTGATTTCTCCGACAGTGGAGAACACTTATGGTCAAGCCCTACTAATGCGTGGAGCTCTACCGTGGGTTCGATTACCATTCCATCGACCGTGAGCTTGGGTTCTTACCGCATGCGTATTCGATCAAATTATTCAGCCACCATCGGGGCGTCTGAAAGCTGCAGCAACTTTACCTATGGTGAAACGCACGATTACACGGTTACAGTAACTACTCCACCAGCTTGTCCTGCGCCCGTGTTGGCCAGCTTAACCGCTACGGATACCACGGCGACCATTACTTGGACCAGCAGCGATTCTGTCTTTACTGTGGATTACAACGTGATGGGTTCATCAGCTGTACCTACATCTATTACCGTTTATGATACTACGGCTACCATCTCAGGTTTGAGTCCGAACACGTGGTACGAATTCTACTTAGAGACAGATTGTAGCGGTGCCGGTAATGGTTACAGTACTACTGTAGGCCCTTATTCAGTAAAAACGTTGTGTGCTTCTTTGAGTACGCCCATTTATGAAGGCTTCGACAACGACTCCATAGGTTCATTCAGCAATCCAAACGCACCATCTTGTTGGTACTACGTTGAGGAATCGGGTGCAGCAGGATATGCCTACATCAATAATGCAACGTGGAGCATTTCTCCGCTGAGTAATTCCAACTACTACTACCTCTACAACTCTTACGATGCGGCCTATGAAGCGCTCGTGAGTCCAGCCGTCATTGGTTTAGATAGCGGTACAAAACAAATGGATATTTGGTTGGCAAACACCGGCTGGTCTGTAGGCAACGACGTTTACGTGGGTACAGTAAGTTCACCTTCGAGCTTATCAAGCTTGGACATCATCGATACCCTTTCGGTACCTAATGGCGGAACTTGGACTAAGTTCACCGTATACTTCGATTCCAGCACTGGATACAACATGTCTGACGACCACATCGCAATCGTTTCGTCCATTACCAGCACCTACAGCGCGGTGTATATTGAAGATATTTTGATCAAAGATGCGCCCCCATGTTTGCCCCCATCAGCCATCGGTGTGAGCACAGTGGGTATGGACTCGGCTGAAATTTCGTACAGCACTAGCGGTATCGCCACTTGGTTGGAATACGGCCCTCCTGGATTTACGCAAGGAACAGGTACCCAGGTCCAAGTTACAGGGTCACCTGCGTGGCTGACCGGTTTGACGTCCAACACGACGTACGATGTGTATGTCCTTCAAATGTGTTCGGACAGCACCATCTCTCCAGGGTACGGTCCTGTATCGTTCAAAACATTGGCTTGTTCTCCATCGCAGATGTGTACGTTCGACATTGAGTTGACGGATACTTGGGGCGACGGATGGAACGGCGCTGAGGTTGAGATCTTGAATTCTAATGGTGGCGTGGAATACACTCTTGGGGCCAATTTCACTACGGGTACCAGCTACACCGAAACCATCAGTCTGTGTACGGGCGGGTCCTTCACCATCGTGGTTTCAGACGACGGCAGCTACCCAAGCGAGATCGGATTGAACGTAATTTCTGGCGGTTCAACTATTGATTCGTATTCGGCAACTTCCGCCACCACCGTGGGAACACAAATGGCAAGCTTCAGCTCAAACTGTAATGCCCTGTGTCCTACACCATCGAATTTGACCTACAACGCAGGTAAGAACGACGCTTCCTTCACTTTTGATAAGAATGGAGGCACAGGAACCTATATTTACCAATGGGGACCTACAGGATTCCTACAAGCTACAGGTACCGGGTTCACACCGGGTATTGATTCTACTACCTCAAATAACTTCACCATCACAGGCTTGGCTTCTAGCTCTTGCTACGATGTGATCCTCATCCAAAACTGTGGGGCAAACGGAACCTCGGATACCTTAGGACCAGTAGCCTTCTGTACAGGAATGTGTGATACCACAGATCTTTGTGATTTCACCATGAGCATGTATGATACTTGGGGTGATGGATGGAACGGTGCAACGGTAGACCTGTACTTTAACGGTGCCTATGGCCAGACCTTCGGGCCAAGCTTTACCACAGGAGATAGTTTGATTGTAGATTTCCAAATCTGTGCGGGTACAGAAATCGCAGTGGTCAATGGTGCACAAGGTTCTTATCCATCTGAAGTATATTATACCTTGAGTGGATCAAACGGTCAAAGCGTAAGTGTTTCTTCAGGAAACTTCAACGCGGGCCCCGTGGATACACTAACCGCAAACTGTGTGACGCCATCGTGTGCCACGCCAAGCAATCTGGGCGTAGCCAACATGGGAAGTACCTTTGCGGACATCTCTTGGACTGGAGGTAATGGTACCTTCATCTACCACTACACGGCTTCAGGTTCTACCAACACCATGATGGGCACCTCGACTTCAGCCTTGGCATCCATGACCGGTTTGGCACCTGTAACTACTTACTTCTTTGATGTTGCTGAAGTTTGTGCCCCTGGTGATACCTCATTGAAAATGCATTACAGCTTCACTACCGACAGCTGTTCTGCCATCAACGTAGGTAACCCGAACTACAGCATTGATAGCATAGGTACCAGCTTCGCGGACATCACCTTCACTTGGGGCGGTGCATCAGGCTACACCAGCTACTTCATCAACTTCGGTGACGGTTCTAATGCTACCGGTACTGGCAGCACACACAGCCACTCGTACACGGCCAATGGTCAGTACACGGCAGTGTTGAAGCTATACGGCGATTGTGATACTACCTCACAGCAGATCTTCGTGAACATCCAAGGCATTGGTTTAGAAGAACAAGCGGCTCAATCCATCCTGATGTACCCTAACCCAACGACGGGCTTGATCTACATCAGCGGAACCGCCGAACAAGGGGAAGAAGTGCAGATGCGCGTGATGAATTACGTAGGTCAGGAGTTATTTAACACGACCATGATTACCACCAATGGTACCTTCGAAAAAGACTTTGACCTCAGTGGATTTAGCAGTGGAACGTACCTCGTAGAAATCCGTACGGCTACCGGCATGGTTCAACGTCCATTTGTGGTGAGGCATTAATTCTCCTTGGCTAGAGCGAGCAAGTACAGCTGCATCTTCGGATCGTGTTGCTTGAGTAACTCACCCGCTGATAACAGAGTCGATCCCGTCGTAACGGTGTCGTCAATCAATACCACCAGCGCGCCCTCCGGGGCGCGCTGGTCGTTTAGGGCAAATGCGCCGGCCGCATTGCCCCATCTGGTATATTGGGAAAAATGGACCTGGCTTTTGCGGTGCTCGCGTTTGATCAGTAGCTCCATGATTTGGACACTGCGGCCGGCGGCCTGAAGTCCGCGCGCGCAGCCGCGCGCGAGGAATAGGCACTGGTTGTATCCCCGGCGGCGGAGCCGCCGGGGATGGACAGGGATGGGGCAGAGGATAAGATGTGGCGCGGTAGTACGTTGTAATAGGTGTGGAGCGAGGATGTGGCGGCCTAGTTGCTTTGCGAGAATAAAGTTTCCGCCATATTTGAGTGCATAGCAAAGGACCTTAACTTCTCCATCGAAGGATAAGGCAGCTGAAAATGGCGCGTCGATGGTAGAACCAAGGGGTTTAAGTACGGCATTTGCGAGATGTGTGGATCTGGGTAGTCGTATTAAACAGATTTGGCACATGCTTTGCTCTTCAAGTGATAATAGGTTGCCACATAAGTGGCATTGGCTAGGAAATACCATTCTTGTTAAAAAACTTAAGGGTTTGGAAACCATAGTAGGAAAGGGTTTTTTAGTTTCGTTGTTTAATAAATTAAGATTGAAATTTTGATGAGTACCGGAAGGGGAAGTAAAAAATTAGGTTGGGTTGTGGCATTGTTAGCTTTAGGCACAATGGTTTTAGGAGGGTTTCTGTATTTGAAAAGTGAAGAACAGAAAGAACTTGAATTAGAAAAGCAAGAGTTGACAATGGAGTTGTCTGAGATGAGGGCAGATCTTGCATTACAAAAGGGTGCGAACGACAGCTTAAATAGTTTTATTCAATACGAAACACAACGTTTGGGTAGTTTGATTGATAGTCTGAATACTGTGGATGTTCAAAACAAAAAGCAAATAACAGCTCTTCGTAGTCGTGTTTCAGGCATGAGAAAACAAAATGATGCTTTAGTGGCTCAGCTAGATAGCACGAATGCAGCATATGCGGCGTTGAAATTACGCGAGCAAATGATTGCAGATAGTTTGAATAACGCTATGAATGCGAATGCAAATCTTCAAGGTCAAAATCTTGGATTACGCAATACTGTAGAGAAAGGCCAGCAAATGGTCATAGCTTCGTCGACTGCTCAAGCTGTTAGACTCAGAAATAACGGCAAGGAACGGAAAGTACGTTTTGCTAAGCGTACAGATCAATTAAATGTTTGCATCACACTAGCCAAAAACCGCATTGTTGAGCAAGGCGAAACCACCTTGTATGCAAAATGGATTGGTCCAAACGGCAAGCCTGTGGACGGTCCTGAAGAAAATTTAGCGATTGTTGGCGGTGAGCGTTCGAATTACAATGGATCAGCAACGGTTAATTTTTCAGGCGAACCAACAGAGGTTTGTATTGTTGCGGGCCGTGCAGTAGATGCACCGGTAGAATTGACGCCAGGTATTTACACTGTCGCGGTCATGACAGATAGCTACTTAGTAGGTACGGTTGCAGTAGAATTGAAATAATAGAATATTAAGAAACACCTTGCTATGAAGCGTATCATTCTTCTTGCAGTGGCAAGTTTTTTTGCCACCTCTTGTGTGAGCACCAAGGTGCATAGAACTCTTCAAGAAAAATATGATATTCTCACTAATGAAGCAGATCAACTGCGCCAGCAGAGTGAGACAAGGGCGGCTAATAATACCGAGCTTAGACGAGAGCTAGGGGAAGTCCGCCGCAACGTCAGTATCCTTGTGGAGGATACGACGGAGTCATATGAGCGTATGCGTACCTTACAAACTAAGTACGACAGGCTTTCAAAGCAGTACGACTATTTACTTGATAACAACAGCACCCTTATTGCTGCTAGTGCGAGAGAAAATAAGGCATTGATGGATGAGATTGCGACCATGCAAAGTCGTCTACAGGCAAAGGAAGATAGCTTGAATACGGAGCGTCGTATGTTGGAAAAAGGGCGTACACGTATGGAAGAATTAGAGCGCATCATTGGACGGCAAGACAGCACAGTGAACTACGTGCGTCAGAAAGTAGCCGATGCTTTACTGGGATTCACAGGAAAGGGCTTGACGGTAAATATGCGTGATGGAAAAGTTTATGTGAGCTTAGAAAACAGTTTGTTATTTGCCCCCGGATCATGGAATGTAGCTGCGAATGGGAAAATTGCCTTGCAAAACTTAGCGGGCGTTTTGGCTGAAAACGAAGACATAAGCATCTTAGTGGAAGGCCATACAGATGATGATCCATACCGCGGTCAGAGCCAAGTTCGTGACAATTGGGATTTAAGTGTGATGCGTGCTACGAACGTTGTAAAGATTTTAACGACGAATGCTTCCTTAGATCCAAAACGAATTACGGCAGCAGGTCGTGGGGAATTTGTGCCTTTGGTGGACAACGATAGCCCGGCGAACAAGGCGGTGAACCGTCGTACGGAAATTATTTTGACTCCAGATTTGAGCGAGCTGGCCAACCTCTTGGAAGGCGGCGAATAAGATGGATTAGAATTGGGCTTGGACCAATTCTTCAATACGTTTTAATCCCACTATGGCAATGTCGTAGTGGGATTTTTCTATTTGGTGGTGTCCGCTGATGTAGATTTTATCAAAGCCTAATTTCTCTGCTTCCTTGATCCGCTGCTCCACACGTGTAATGGGGCGTACCTCACCGGTCAATCCTACCTCGGCGGCGAAACACACCTTCCCAGAAATAGGCTCGTCCGCATTGGAACTCAAGATGGCCGCAACCACCGCTAAATCCAATCCAGGATCGTCGACCTTTAGTCCGCCCGTCACGTTCAAGAACACGTCCTTTTGGCCCAACCTAAAACCACACCTTTTCTCCAATACCGCGAGCAGCATGTTCAACCTGCGCGTATCGAAGCCGGTGGTCGAGCGTTGAGGGGTTCCGTATACGGCTGTGGACACTAGGGCTTGCATCTCGATCAACATCGGGCGCACTCCTTCCACCATTACGGCCACAGCGTTCCCGCTCAACCCATCTTGCTGTTTGGTCACCAGCAAATCGCTCGGGTTTTCCACTCCATACAGTCCTCCTTGCTCCATCGTGTAGAGTCCTATCTCGTGCGTGGACCCAAACCTATTCTTATGTGCTCTGAGAATGCGGTACAATAGATTGGGGTCACCTTCAAACTGCAGGACTACATCCACCATGTGTTCCAAAATCTTCGGACCGGCAATACTACCTTCCTTATTGATGTGGCCAATGAGTAATACCGGCGTCCCCGTTTCTTTCGCGTACCGAATAAAGCTTGCGGCGCTCTCCCGGATTTGAGCTACAGAACCCGGCGTACTCTCCACGTGCGGCACATGCAAGGTTTGAATGGAATCCACGATGACCAAATGTGGTCTTACGTTCTTTAAATGATTGAAAATTGCTTCGGTCTTGGTCTCGCTGAGCAAATACAATTCACTCACGGCCTTGCCTATACGTTCCCCGCGTAATTTGATTTGCGACGGGCTCTCTTCCCCAGAAATGTAGGCGACTGTTCCAGTAAAACTCAAGGCCAGCTGCAGCAATAAGGTGCTTTTCCCTATGCCTGGCTCACCGCCTAAAAGAATCACGGAACCCGGAACTATTCCCCCGCCCAAAACACGAGCAAACTCATGATCTGGTACTGGAAAACGTTGCACAGAGGTGTGCTCTACATCTTCAATACGGATGGGTTTTGCCGCGGCGCTGTCCCCACTCCAAGCCCGGGGATCCGGCTTGCTCTTCACAGCAATCTCCTCGACGAGCGTATTCCATTCCTTACACCCCTGACATTGCCCCATCCACTTGCTGTGCTGGGTGCCACATTGAGTACAAACAAATACGCTTTTCTGTTTCGCCATGAGGAAGAATTATTTTCTTCCTGCAAAATAGAGAAAAACAAAGCCCAAGGCGCCAGTAATGACAAACATTAAACTTTGTGAACCATGAATAAGAGTGGCGAAGGTGGCGCCGTTAGTTTCAGATACTCCTAAAATAATCAAGGCACTAGTAACTAAGTAGTGGTAAGTGCCTATTCCGCCGGGTACAGGGATTATGAATCCTAAACCAGCTGCAACACTCACAAAGAATGCTTGTTCAAAACCTATATTTTCGAATCCACTCAAAAGTGTAAATCCTACAGCAATGGTAGCAACGTAACAAGACCAAATGCCAATAGAATACAACCAAAATAATGGTTTGTTGTCCACCGTCCTTAAACTCTTTATCCCTTGGACTACACCAGCGGTCAAACCTTTAAGTTTTTGAATGGGCTTCCATTGACACCAGTATTTTTTGGTCTTGATAATAATGAAGGTCAAAAACGAGAAGCCAAGAATGTAAAGCGAAATACTTATGGCCGTTATTTGAGGTAGTTCTACGCCGTTTTGTGATAAAAAATTACTTAATTCTGCCCTCGATATTATGAGCGTGCTAATGACCACAAATAAAAACATCAAAAGATCTACCATCCGTTCTAAGACGACAGTGCCTAGTGATTTATCTATGGGTACTTGATTCGTTCGCTTTAACGCAGTACAACGAATTATTTCTCCAACACGCGGGGTGACTAAATTGACCAAATAACTTAGTGCTACTGCAGAAATTGCTCTAGTTCCGGTTACATGGTAGCCCATGCTTTTCATCATTTGTACCCATCTTAACCCCCGGAAAACCATTGCCAAAAACCCAATAGCAATAATTCCAATAAGTCCGCTTATGGATACAGAACTTATATTTTCCCAAAGATCATCTGTATTGACCTTTTGAAAAGAAAAATACAGCAATGCCAGTCCTATGCCTAAGAATAATAAGTATTGAACTGTATTCTTAACCCACGTTGACATTATCTCAGAGAATTAGTCGACTCATTCGGAAAAATAATGGTTGGACTGAAACGCTTCGCTTCTTCCACACTCATACTAGCGTATGCTATTATGATGATAATATCACCTGACTGAACGCGGCGAGCAGCTGGCCCATTCAAGGTTACTTCACCGCTTCCTCGCACACCTTTAATGCAATAAGTATCGAAGCGCTCCCCATTGTTGACATTTACAATATAGACACGTTCTCCAGCAACTAATCCTGCCGCGTCCATTAGATCTTCATCCAAGGTGATAGACCCTATATAATCGAGTTCTGCGCCGGTCACATGGACGCGGTGAATTTTACTTTTGACTACCTCAATTTGCATCCGCCAAAAGTAGGTTAAAAAAGAGGAAGGTTATCGATGAGTCTAACATTTCCGCAACGTACGGCGGCAAAGAGTCTCATGGGGATATTAGGATCTAATTTTTCCACCGGCTGTAGCTTCAACGCATCACAACATTCAATGTATTCCACCGCTAACGATGGTTCTGAGTTGAGTGTCTCGAAACAATAATTCTTCAGTGTCTCTACATCCGTAAAACCATCCACTTCATTACAGGCTTTTGAAAGCACGGCATAAATAGTAGCGGCCTGTTCGCGTTCATTAGGGGTCAATCTTAAATTTCTACTGCTCATGGCTAATCCATCGACTTCCCTTACGATGGGCCCGGGTATGATTTCTACAGGCCAATTCTCTTCTGCCACCACATGGCGAATAATGCACAACTGCTGGTAATCCTTCTCCCCGAAAACGGCAAAATCTGGTTGGATTAGTTCAAAAAACTTAGTCACCACCGTGGCCATGCCCTCGAAATGACCGGGCCTCCCAGCCCCTTCCATATTAAGGTCCAAGCATCCAAATGAAAACGCTCTAGATTTCAATCCTTCAGGGTAGAGCATCTCGGCCGTTGGCAGGAAAACAGCATCACAGCCTGTAGATTCCAACATCTCCAAATCCTTCTCGAGTGTTTTAGGGTAATTGGCTAAATCTTCAGGATTATTGAATTGAGTGGGATTTACATAAATGCTCACCAAAGTTTTGGCGCCGCGGTCTAAGCTTAATTGGACCAAACTTAGATGCCCCTCGTGTAAAGCACCCATCGTAGGCACGAAACCCAATGTCTCTCCATGTAACTGGCCTTTCCAAAGGCCCAATTCTACTAAAGATGAAATGCGCTGCATATTGTGTTAAAAAGGGCTCAAAACTAGGCTATTCTTTGATATAAAGGGGTAAAATGGGTATCTTTGCATTCTTATTTCTAACTAATGTCCCTTATGGATAGCAAGAGAGTTCTGTTCGTCTCACAAGAAATTCACCCGTACTTACCAGAGAACACCATTTCAAGTACGACTTTGGCTTTGGCAAAAAAGACTAATGATTCTGGCCACCAGGTTCGTGTGTTTATGCCTCGCTTTGGGGTAATCAATGAGCGTCGCCACCAGTTGCACGAAGTAATCCGTTTGAGCGGAATGAATGTTGTGATTAATGACATGGATATGCCTTTAATCATCAAGGTAGCTTCTGTTCCGGGAGCGCGTATGCAGGTATACTTTATCGATAATGAAGAGTATTTCAAGCGCAAAGCAACCTATGCAGATGCAGAGGGCAATCAGTTTGAAGATAATGATGAGCGCACTTTATTCTTCTCCAAAGGAGCAATTGATACAGTTGAGAAATTAGGATGGAAACCAGATGTTATACACGTGCACGGATGGATGTCTTCCCTTGTACCTATGTATTTACGCTTGTTCCAAAACGAAAACCCCATTTTCAAGGATGCTAAAATCGTTTTCTCAGCATACGATAATGGATTTGATGGCTCATTGGGACCAAACCTACAAGCGGGTATGATTTTCGATGAGATCGCACCGGAATTGGTTGAAGGATTAGAGGCACCTACTTGTGAAGATCTTCAATTGCTGGCCGCAAAATATGCAGATGTAGTTATTTTAGGCGAGGGCAATACAAATCACGTAGAAGAATATTGCAAGGCCAACGGTATCGAATGTATCGACGGCAAAGGATTTGCTGAAACTCCTGAAGAAGCAATCAAGATTTATGAATCTCTTTTGGTAGCATCTGACGTTGAATAAGAAGGTCTTTCGCGTACTCGCTTGCACAGCGTTAGCGCTCTCCGTTTTAAGTTGCGAAAAAAGCAACGGGACTATTGGTTCTGGAAATTTTGTGGACGATCGACCAGAATTAGGCTCTAAGCTTTCTTTCCCGGTCGTGAGTTACACCACGGCTTGGGACAGCATTGTGACTTCAAGTCCTATTCGTGCGGTCTTAGGCAACATGAATGACCCACTATTTGGCTCTGTTCAATCTTCTTTTGCCACACGGATCATGTTGGGGAAGGTTAATCCAGATTTCGGTGACAGCACTATTTGCGATTCCGTAAAAGTGCGTTTGGCCTACAGCACAACATATGGAGTAGTGGGCGGTGACATACACTTACAAATGGCACCGTTGAAATATCCATTGATTGATACCATCAAATACTACAGCAATCAGCTCCCAGAAACTGAAGCACCCATTGCGGACACAGTCTTGACGCTGGATCCAAGTACTATTGTATATAATGGTGTAGATTCACTCATCAACACCTTAACTTTTGATGCGGATCCATCTTACTTCCAATCTGTGATTTTTGATGCGGCCATAGCCGGTGAAGCTCATTTTGCAGATAATAATGATTTCGTAGATATAGTTCCTGGTCTGCACGTTAGAGATGTTGGTACCGGTAATTCAGCCACTGGCTATTTTGATTTAAGCGCAGGCGGGAGCGTTATTCAGCTGTACTACCACACTGGCTCCCAGGATACGGTGCCAAAGGTCTTCAACCTGACCTTCGGTCAAAACTTTGGGGACCCAGCGCGTTCCTACAATCAATACATTCATGATTTTTCGGCCGCCTCATTTGACGTGGTTAATTATGATAGCGTAAATGGAGAATATCAAACTTATGTGCAAGGGGGTGCAGGTGCTAGAACAGTTTTGGAAATCGAGGGTCTAGATACACTTATAGGTAAAGGATACAGCATCAATCGAGCTGAGATGATCGTTCATGTCGTTCAAGGAACGGCCTCTCCGTATACGCTACCAGGTACACTTTTACTATTGGAAGATTATGATTCTACCCAAGCCTTGATCAAGGATTATTCTTCTTCATTGAATCCGGCAGGTGGCGCTGCGAACCGAGCAGATATTCGTGAATATCGGTACAGATTCTATTGTACCCGTATGGTTCATGATATGGTGAATGAAGAAGGTAGAATCACTCCGCTCATACTTGCCACTTCCGGGGCAAATTCAAACGTACATCGCGTGGTTTTAGGTGGGGGAATACATGCTACCATTCCTGTAGAATTTAATGTCTACTACACGAAAAGTGATTGATAAGGCGTTATTTTAGCCTTGCGTTGAACCATTAAAAGCCCCCTTAAATGTGTGGAATTGTCGGATACCTTGGAGATCGTCAAGCGTTCCCCATTCTCATTAATGGTCTTAAGCGTCTAGAATACCGGGGCTACGATAGTAGCGGGGTTGCCTTAGTACAAAACGGCAATATTGCCTTGTATAAAAAGCAAGGTATGGTCAGTGCCATGGAAGAGTTTGCGCTATCTAATGATACGAGTGGATCAACAGGTATAGCTCATACTCGTTGGGCTACTCACGGTCAGCCATCGGATGAAAATGCACACCCTCATGTAAGTAATTCAGGGAATCTCGTTTTGGTGCATAATGGTATCATTGAGAACTATCAATCGCTTAAGGAGTTGTTGTTAGAAAATGGGTTTGTATTTCATTCTGAGACGGATACGGAGGTTTTGGTAAACTTCATTCAATACATTCAGGACCAAGAAGGATGCAAGCTGCGTAAGGCGGTGCGGTTAGCGCTGACTCAAGTAGTGGGGGCCTATGCCATTTGTATTTACGACAAGAATAAGCCCAAAGAGATTGTGGTTGCCAAACTGGGGTCACCTCTAGTTATAGGTTTGGGAAAAGGGGAAAAGTTTATTGGCTCAGATGCAACTCCATTCCTTGAATACACGAAAGATGTCATCTACCTCGAGGATGGTGAGATGGCCATTTTAAAAGCAGATGAAGATCTTGATATTCGGTCTATTGATAGCGACGCTTCCGTTAATTCAGTAGTTCATAAGCTCCAAATGGATCTGGAAAGCATTGAAAAGGGCGGTTATGATTACTTTATGATGAAGGAAATCTATGAGCAGCCTCGTGCTATCTATGATACTTTTCGAGGCCGATTACTTCCTGAACAAGGCTTGATCAAAATGTCGGGTATGGAGGAATATGCCGACAAATTTCGCAATGCAGATCGGATCATCATGACTGCATGTGGTACCTCTTGGCATAGCGCCTTGGTCGCAGAATACCTTTTTGAAGAATTTGCGCGCATCCCTGTAGAGGTTGAATATGGATCGGAGTTTCGTTATAGAAACCCAATTATTCGAGAAAATGATATAGTCATTGCTATTTCTCAAAGTGGAGAAACCGCCGATACTCTTGCGGCGATAAAAATGGCAAAAGCCGCTGGTGCTATGGTTTTTGGAATATGCAATGTACCGGGTTCCACAATCGCGCGTGAAACTCACGCAGGGGCATATACCCACGCTGGGCCAGAGATAGGGGTTGCTTCAACCAAAGCTTTTACCGCTCAGGTTACAATACTTACCATGATGGCGCTAGAATTAGGTAAAATGCGAGGAGCGTTTTCGACTTCGGAGTACAGGTCGTTACTAAAGGAACTCAGCGTCATCCCTAAAAAGGTTGAGAAAGTTCTGGAATCAAAAGAGCTAGTAGAAAAGATTTCGGCCTTGTATAAAGATGCAAATAATGCTCTTTATTTAGGTCGTGGGGTTAACTTCCCCATCGCGCTTGAAGGAGCTTTGAAGCTAAAGGAAATCTCGTACATACACGCAGAAGGCTATCCAGCAGCTGAAATGAAGCACGGTCCTATTGCTTTAATAGACGAGAATATGCCCGTTATTGTAGTCGCGCCAAATGCCGGTCATTACGAAAAGCTGGTAAGTAATGTTCAAGAAGTTAAAGCGCGCCACGGTAAGGTTATCGCAGTTGTTACGGAAGGAGATACAGAAGTGGTTCAAAGTGCCGACCACGTGATTGAAATACCAGAAACTCTTGAAGCGTTGACGCCGCTACTAACCGTGATTCCATTACAGCTTCTCAGTTATTACATCGCTGTGATGAGAGGTTGTGATGTAGATCGTCCAAGAAACCTAGCGAAATCGGTTACGGTGGAGTAACAGAAGGTGGTTAATCTAACCCCTTACTATTTTTTTCAAAGTTGTAGGTGAGAATGAGATAATTGGTCTCACTAAAAAACCCTAAGCTCATCCCACTTTGGTTCCATTCCCCGTTTGACTTTCCGAAAGTTGTGCTGAATGAAAGCGGGGTGGCTAAGCCAATATTCAAGTGCTCGCCGGCTTTGTATAATACGCCCAATTGATAGCGGACGCTTGGCGTAAGGCTCATGTAATTTCCTCCCGCATTGAAGTATCCTCCCGTTTCTGGGCCGTGTAGGAAATATAGCTTGTCGTTTACGGGTTTACGCCATTCTTGACCTAAAAAGATACCGGAAGAAAGGTTCCAATAGACTTGGCCTTGGTAGGAATTATAATTCATGTACGTGCGTTCCACACGGAACGTACGAACGCTATTTATACTTTTGCCCCACTTCACCACTGGACGTGCATCCAACACAGGGCCATACATGATGCCCATACTGGCGCTGGAAGCAAACCCTATTTCTCTATACTGCCCTTTGGCATTTAATCCACTCAAGATCAATATAATTGCAAAAAGTCCTACTCGATGAGGTTTCATAAGCTTGAATTTCGCCTGCAAGGTATACTAATAATGTGTAACTTTTTACCCTATCTAAGGCTGCATGAACTAGTTAAAAGAGATGTACACCTTAATCTGGGTACCTAGAGAATAGGTACGGTTTGGACCAGTTATAAAATACCATAAAATAAATGACCATGCATAGAAAAATGAAGGGCTTGCTTGTGATTGCAGCCGTCTTTTCATTGTCCCTAAACGTCAAGGCACAAGAATCTTCAAATCCGCTTACTCAGATCATGGATGGGCTCAGCGTTCGAAACATCGGCCCTGCTGGGATGAGTGGACGTGTGACCTGTATAACGGTGCATCCTCAAATTCCCACTACGATCTATGCGGGATCTGCCAGCGGTGGATTGTGGGTGAGTGCAAATAACGGGCAAAGCTGGTCGCCGCTCTTTCAAAACGAGAAAGTAGCGTCCATAGGGGCTATTGCCGTCGACCCGACTCATCCGGACATTATTTACGTAGGTACAGGTGAGGGGAATCCCCGAAATTCTCAAACCAGTGGCTATGGGCTTTATAAAAGTTATGATGGTGGTCAGAGTTGGGAGTGTTTGGGCTTAGAAGAGACCCGCACCATTCACCGAATTTTAATCAATCCTTCGAACACCGATGAGATCTACGTAGGTGCCACTGGGTCGGCTTGGGGAGATAGCCCAAGAGGGGTGTACAAGAGTACGGACGGCGGAAAAAATTGGACCCAGAGCCTATATATCGATGTAAAAACGGGCGCGGGAGACCTCGTGATGGACCCGAATAACCCAAAGAAGTTGATGGCCAATATGTGGGAGTACCGCAGAGCGCCATGGTTCTTTACCAGCGGTGGTCCATCGGGCGGTTTGTTCATTACCTACGATGGTGGGGAGCATTGGAAAAAGCTGGGTGAAGAGGACGGATTACCGGAAGGGAATCTTGGGCGAATAGGATTAGGTATAGCACCGTCCAATTCTAATATCGTCTATGCCCTTATAGAAACGGAAAAGAAAAACGGGGTGTATAAGAGTACGAACGGCGGAAAGAATTGGTTCAAGGTCACCGAAAGTGAGCAAGCGGGAAATCGTCCGTTTTACTATGCGGATTTAAGAGTGGACCCACAAAATCCGGACCGCGTGTACAGCTTGTGGACCTACGTAACGCGCAGTGATGATGGAGGAAAAAATTGGAAAACGATCACCCCTTATAACCGCATTCACCCTGACCATCACGCGATGTGGATTAACCCGGCGAATCCTGCACACATCATTGAGGGGAACGACGGCGGGATGAATATTTCGTACGATTATGGAGAGACTTGGCATTTTGTGGAGAACCTCCCTTTGGCCCAATTCTACCACATTAACGTCGACGATCAGTTGCCGTACAATGTGTACGGCGGGATGCAAGATAACGGCTCTTGGATGGGTCCGGCGTACAGCTTGACTGCGGATGGCATACGTAACGAGGAGTGGAGTGAACTATATTTTGGCGACGGATTTGATGTCGTACCCGTGCCTGGTCGTACGGATGCCGCCTACGCGCAGAGCCAAGAAGGAAATGTTGGTCTAGTTAATACCAAGACCGGCTATTCGGAACTCATCAAGCCTACACACCCAAATGGCGAGCGCTTGCGATGGCACTGGAATGCGCCTATTGCTTTAGACCCTTACGCGCCGGAGACGAGTTTGTACTTTGGTTCCCAATTCTTGCACAAGAGCACCGACAATGGGAAGAATTGGACCATTATTAGTCCAGACTTGACCACGAACAACCCTGAGAAGCAAAAGCAACTCGAGAGCGGAGGGCTGACCTACGATGTCACGGGTGCGGAAAACCACACATGTTTATTGGCTATTGCGCCGAGTGCCCTAGACCAAAACGTGATTTGGACGGGATCTGACGACGGTAAATTGCACGTAACCACGGACGGCGGAGCGAATTGGGTAGACATAAGCAAGAAATTGAAAGGCTTACCCGAGGGGTCGTGGATTCCTCAAATTCGTGCCTCTGATTACGACAAAGGCACCGCTTGGGTGGTGGCGAACGACTACCGCAGAAATAATTGGAGCGCGTACCTGTTCAAGATTGAAGAATTTGGAAAGAAGGTCACCTGTATGGTGGACGACAGCCATATTTTTGGACCTATTTTGAGCGTATGGCAAGATCCGGTAGAGCCGAATCTGCTTTTCGTGGGTGCTGAATATGGATTGTACGTTAGTGTGGATGGAGGTGCTTCGTACACCAAATGGACCGATGCTGTTCCGACCGTTCAAGTGATGGACCTAGCCTTCCAGGCCCGCGAAAAGGATTTAGTCTTAGGAACTTTTGGGCGCGGTGCTTGGGTGATCGATGATATCGAGCCGTTGAGGGTACTTGCAGCAGGCAATGGCCTCAGCATGCCAACGTTCTTCGAGCCGCCAACGGCGTATCAATGGGAACGCCGCCAGAGCCCTGGAGTGCGATTTGCGGGTATGTCTACTTTCCGGGGAGAAAATCGCCGTTTCGGAGCGCGCATGTCTGCCTACCTTCCAGTGGTTGAAGAGGACAATAAGAAGAAGTTACGAGTAGATTATCAAAATGTTGGTGGCGATACCATATACACCCAATACATCAGCGTTGAAGAAGCTGGATTGCAGAATTGGCGCTGGGCCATGTGGGAAAAAGGAACCGAATACCCAGAGTTCAAGGTTAGAAAAGAAGAGAAGGAACAAAGCGATCGCCGTGGCGCTCCTGTATTGCCTGGGACTTATACTGTAACGATCAATTGGGACGGTCAAATCGATTCTCAACCACTCAAGGTTGAATACGATTACCGCATGAAAACCTGGGTGAGCGAAGATGATTTAGTCGCTCGTCGAGAAGCGTTCAAAGCCATCGAAGGTATAGAGGGGGATTTGGAACGCGCGGTTCAGTCTTTAGCACAAGCCAATGAGAACATCGAGCGTCTCCAAACACTCTTAACGAACGAACCTTATGCTTCTGATTCGGCATTGGTGGACACCGTGAAAGCGACAGCCAAAGCCTTAGAAGCAGCCCGTCATCATGTTTTTGGTAAAAAAGAAACCAAGGGTTATTTCGAACAGCCGGAGGCATGGTCAAGCCAATGGGGCAGTTCCTTGTGGCAGCTCTTGAGTTCGTCACGCGCTTGGAGCAGCAATGAGCAAGCGTTGTTTGACCAATTATCTGAGCGTACCGACGAAGCTACAGAAACTGTCTTGACTTTCCTCAGAGAAGATTACAATGGCCTGCTGGAATACCTAGAAGAACATCCAGTGGACATTATGATACCCACAGAGTAATGAGGATAAACATGGGATGAAATATAGAGGCTTAGGAAACGTTTTATATTAAAATAAACGACGAATGAACCTACCTAAAAAAGCATTATTTGCAAGTCTCTTTTTTTTGTTTACCCATCAAGCAGTGGCGCTTGATTCTGTCAAGGGAAATCTGATTGATACTGCTATTTCTGAAGATTTCTCCGGTTATTCTAGTTGGACTCCAAACGGACACGTAATACTTCGTGGTGAAGATTCCCTTCAGGTTTGGAAGGGCGATTTATCGCTGTGTGAATATACCCTGCCCGTAGAGAGTTGGGAAGAAGTTCAGTTAACCAATGATCTATTGATTAATGCAAAGGGTGATACTGCGTATATCTGGGACATCGCTACGGGCAGCCTTCGAGCCGTGCTTCCTCATCCTGCTCATGTTGCAGGTTTAGCGGTGGATCCTGAAGAGAAAACTTTGGCTGCCGCCTGTTGGGATCAACGCGTTTATTTATGGGATCTAAATAAAGGATCTTTAATGCAAACTTTGGTCCCCAAGTCAGTTAAAAATTACGACCCTTATGACATTTCCATTCTAGCTACCTTCAGCGATGATGGTCGATATATCTGCAGCGCAGGAGAGTTAGGAGAAGTGAACATTTGGGAGAAAAAGCGCAAAAAATATGTGCATAAGGTGAGATTGCCTTTAACGCATTATAAGGATTGGACCTATACTGCTGATTTTAATTCAGAATCAACCACCCTGGTCACGACTCATAGAGATAGTCTAGCTGTTTTTTGGGATATAAAAACTGGGGAAGAGATACTGAATTTTGATGCTGAACAGGATAGGTTTGCAGATGCTTTCTATTGGAAAGACTTGTTGTTTTTGGCGTTTACTCCACGAACAAAATCACCTTATGGTGGATATGAATATCATCAGTCTATTTGGCAAGTATTTTCGGCCGATTCTTTGAACTACCAAGTAGGTTCGGAGAATTCATTGTGGAGCAAACATGGATATCACCTTAGTTTTAGTCCCAATGGGAAAACTTTACTTTCTAGAAAACCCCGAAGTGGATTCCCTCCCTTTGATTCCGATAGCACGGTTTATATCTGGGACACCGAACACTGGGAACCCATTCAAACTATACATTCCAGTACCGGTAGTATTCGATCTTTCGAATACAGTCCTGACGGTCATCATATTTTAACCTCCACAAAACAAGAAGTGATTATAAGAAATTCAGCTTCGTTGACTATTGTGGCGAGGAGAAGAAAGCCAGTTTTCTAACTAAAAAGGCGCCCCACGGGGCGCCTTTTTAATGCTCAAATTTTCGGCTCCGCCGGGGGCTTCGCCGAGAAGGTTCGCGGTTTATTGAATGATCAATTGTTTGCGAACACCTTCGGTTTGGAAGATGTAATAGCCTGGGCTCGCATTGACCTGGAGACTGGCATCCAATGCCAACGTGCCTTGCTGGACCTCACGGCCGTCGATGCTAAAGATGCGGTACGCTGTGCCTGCAGGCAGACCTTCTACTTGGAAAAAGCCATTGCTTGGATTTGGGAAGATGTTGATGCTGTTGGCGCTCAACTCTTCCTGAACCAGCGTAACGTCTAAGTTAAAGGCATCCAAGAAGGCGTTATTCCCCCCTCCTGAAATGAAATCCACCTTAATCATAATAGGCGCACCACCCGCGTAGTCATTCAAATTGATGCTCGTGCTTCTCCAGTTGCTGGCTGAGGTCGGGTTCCAAGGATTTGCCTTATTCAACGCTGCATAGAGTAGCGGTCCTAAAATGGTGCGTACCTCTTCCCAAGTCTCACCACAATCTTGACTCACGCTAATTCTCAATTTATCCTGGGCCTGACCTGGCTTGCTGGCAATGGCATAACGGAAGCCCAAAGACATTGCCGTCGCACGACTTACCACAATCTGATCTGTGATTAGAGCATCTGAGTTATCCGGATCGTTGTTAAAGTTGTCCAGCTTGACACAGTAATTGCCTTCGAAGTGGTTGTAGCTGTTGCGCTCCCATTTAATATCATCACCGTCGGCATTCTCTACGTGCCAAGTGCCATTAGGGACATCGTGGAATTCAAAGCCGGAGTTGAAGTTGTTGACCCACATGTGGGTTCCGCCGCCGTTTCTTCGTACACTCATGTAGCCATCTACCAAGGATTGAGATGATCCTGTGGCATTGGTTACCGTTAGGCCCACTGTATAATTTTTATAGCCTATACCTGGTATTGAGCTGTAGGTAACCGTTGGGTTCTGGGCGGTTGAAGTAGAGGGTGTGCCGCCTGGGAAGTACCAGGACCAGCTCGTTGGGTTCCCAAACTCACTTTTATCTGTGAACTGAACGGTTGTTCCGTTACAAATGACCGTTTGGTTCGCTTCGAACTTCGCCTGTGGCGCACACGGCAAAACAGCTTGAGGATCTATCCCTGTGGCCGTGGCGTTCGTTGCAGAGACTAAATACCCTCTTAAGGGTGCTGAATTAAGACTGGCACGCATGATCGCTTTTTGATCGTCGGTGAACATGTTGACACAATCATCATCAGCATAGTCCATGTAGTTTTCAATCTGGTCGGGAAGATTGGGATTGTCGTTTGAACAAGTGTTGGCAGTGAGGTCACAACCGAAGCTGGCTTCATCAACCGGCGGAGTATCCGCGCAGTTATCGCCTTGGAAACAGCCGCCCTTGAACGGGTGGTCCAGACCGAGGTAGTGTCCCATCTCGTGGGTGAGTGTGCGTCCTCTGCTCGAGCTGGTTCCGATGCGACCCATGCGGTCGTGGCGAATCACAATCCCATCGTAGGTAGTGCTTTGACCCGGGCTTGGTTTATAAGCATAACCCAAAACAGTTCCTTGCCCTGAGCTTCCTAGGTCGATGGATCTTACGACCCAAATATTTACGTACTTCGTGCGAGGCCAGCTCTTTAAACTCTTGACATTGTTGTTCGCATTTACAGAGAGCGCGCTCTGAGTACGGGTGATTCCAGTGTGGCAGTTGCCGTTTGGATCAAGTTTGGCCAATTTAAACTCAATCTCACAGTCGGCCGCAACACCTACAAAAGTGCCCCTTGTGTCGCTCGCATCGGGATTCAAACGACGGTAATCTTCATTCAATACTTCAATGGCATTTTTGACCTGTTTGTCGGTGATGTTATCCGACGCATCGTCATAGATAATGTGCACGACGACGGGAATGGTAAATACAGTGCCCTCTGTTTTTTGATCTGAGTCGAAATCTACTGTGCCGATAAACTCAGCCCAATCGGATTCATAATTTGGGTTTTGGCGCTTGATTTCCTCCTCTAGGAGATCATGTCCACATTTCTGTCCGAAGGAATGTGTTGATACTAAGGCAAATGCCAATAAAATGGGGTATTTGAGGTATTTTCGCATGCTCGGCAAGTTCGTTCATTCACATCATTCTTGCAACACAAAAACCGAGCCGCCAAAAACATGCTAACAATTTGTTTGTAGATTTTTGGTTGTTAGGCAAATAAAGATGTATTTTCGCAGCCCTTTTTAGGGGGATGTTTAGGCATTCCAAATAACATATAAAACGCTATAGCGGTGAATACATTAAGTTACAAAACAGTTTCAGCCAACGCGGCGACCGTAGACAAGAACTGGGTAGTAGTAGATGCAGAAGGTCAAACTTTGGGCCGTCTAGCTTCTAAAGTTGCTTTGCTTCTAAGAGGTAAGCGCAAGCCAAATTACACGCCTCACGTTGACTGTGGTGATAACGTGATCATTCTAAATGCTGATAAGGTTGTTTTAACTGGCAATAAGATGTCAGATAAAACGTATGTATGGCACACTGGTTACCCAGGTGGTCAGCGTACAACCAACCCAGAACAAATGATGGCTAAGTTTCCAGAGCGCGTCGTTGAAAAGGCGGTGAAAGGAATGTTGCCTAAGAATCGTTTGGGCGCACAGTTGTTCCGCAACCTACACGTATATGCAGGTGGCGAGCACAAGCATGAGGCTCAGCAGCCCACTGCGATCAATATCAATGAAATCAAATAAGTAATAATAAATGGCAAAGTTTCACGCAATTGGAAGACGTAAATCTTCTGTGGCTCGTGTCTACATGGATGAAGGTAAAGGCGCCATCACCATCAACGGCAAGGACTACAAGGACTACTTCACTACTGCACCTTTGCACTACAAATTGGAACAGCCTTTCAATTTGACTGAGACTACTGGCAAGTATGACGTTAAGGTAAACGTTATAGGTGGCGGTATCACTGGTCAAGCTGAGGCCATCCGTTTGGGTGTAAGTCGTATTCTTTCTGAAATTGATCAGGAGAATCGCGCAGCATTGAAGCCCGTCGGACTTCTTACTCGTGACCCTCGTATGGTGGAACGTAAGAAATTCGGTCAGAAGAAAGCACGTAAGAAATTCCAGTTCTCTAAACGTTAATCGAGATTTAGTATCCAAATGGGCTAGACTCTTTAAAAGGCTACTAGCACATTGCTTACTACGGAAAGTAAACTCAAAAAAATGGCAGTAACAGACAACATTAAAAAACTCATGGATGCAGGTGTTCACTTTGGACACTTGACCCGTAAGTGGAACCCAAACATGGCTCCTTACATTTACATGGAGCGAAACGGTATCCACGTGATCGACCTACACAAAACAGATGCGAAGCTTGAAGAAGCTACAGAGGCTTTGAAAAAAATCGCTGCATCAGGTCGTAAAATCCTATTCGTTGCTACTAAAAAGCAAGCGAAAGAAATCGTAGCGAAATACGCCGGCGATGTAAACATGCCTTACGCAACTGAGCGTTGGCCAGGAGGTATGTTGACAAACTTCGTAACCATTCGTAAAGCCATCAAGAAGATGCAGAGCATCGACAAGATGAAAGAGAACGGTACGTTTGAAACTCTTTCTAAGCGTGAGCGTCTTCAAGTAGATCGTCAACGCACGAAGTTGGAAAAGGATTTTGGTTCTGTGGAGGATATGAATCGTCTTCCTGCTGCCCTATTTATCGTTGATATCAAGCGTGAACACATTGCTGTAGACGAAGCCATCAAGTTGGGTATCCCAACATTCGCGATGGTAGATACAAACTCGGACCCACGTCGTGTAGATTACGCGATTCCTGCGAACGATGATGCTTCTAAGAGTATCGCTGTCGTATTGGAGCGTGTAACGGCTGGAATTAAAGAAGGTTTGTCACAACGCAAGAGTGACAAAGCGGCTGCCGAGCAATCAAAAATCGAAAAGAAAGCAGCGAAGGTTTAATCCGAGCACTTTCTTATTAGAATAGATTTTTTCGGAGAGCCGTGAGGATAACCTTTACGGCTCTCTTTTATAATTCAAACACAATTTTAAACTCAATATCATGGCAAACATTACCGCTGCTGATGTAAACAAACTCAGAAAGCAAACAGGTGCAGGGATGATGGATTGTAAAAAAGCTTTGGTTGAAGCGGAAGGCGACTTCGAAGCTGCAATCGACATCCTACGAAAGAAAGGTCAAAAAGTTGCTGCGAAGCGCGCCGATCGCGATGCAGTTGAAGGTGCAGTTATTGCAAAAACAAACGGTTCTGATAAAGGTGTAATCGTAAAGCTGTCTTGTGAGACTGACTTCGTAGCTAAAAATGATGATTTTGTTGCTTTGGCAAACAAATTAGCTGATATCGCTTTGTCAACTGGTGTACAGAGTGCTGAAGAATTCGGTGCTGTTGAATTCGAAGGTGGCTTGACTGTTGCTGCGAAATTGCAAGAGCAAACGGGTGTGATCGGTGAGAAGATTGAAGTTGCTGAGCTTGCTACTGTTAGCGCTCCTTATGTTGCTTCTTACATCCACATGGGAAATAAGATCGGTACTTTGGTAGGTTTGACTGCTGAAGCTGAAGAAGCGGGTAAAGATGTAGCGATGCAAGCTGCAGCGATGAACCCAGTTGCTTTGAACCGTGATTCAGTTTCAGAGGACGTTATCGCTCGCGAATTAGAAGTGGGGAAAGAATTGGCTCGTCAAGAAGGTAAACCAGAAGAAATGTTGGATAAGATTGCTACTGGTCGTTTGAACAAATTCTTCAAGGAGAATACTTTGGTAGACCAAGACTTCATTAAAGATTCTAAGATGAGCGTTTCAAAATACCTAACGAGCGTTCAAGCTGGTTTGGAAGTAGTAGATTTCAAGCGCGTATCTCTATAATCTAGAGGAAGCGAAAATTTTAGGAAACGCGCCGGCACCGCCGGCGCGTTTTTTTGTGCTTAAACAGGGGAAAACTCGCTGGATGCTCATTTCAAATAGGGACCTACTTTCGATATATTTGTGTTCAAACCAAAAGAGATGAAATACAATCGAGTGCTCCTCAAACTCAGCGGAGAAGCCCTGATGGGGGAGAAAGATTTTGGTATTGATCCTAAGCGTATCGGAGAATACGCAGAAGAAATCAAGGCCGTAGTTAAGAAAGGTGTCCAGGTTGGAGTGGTTATTGGCGGCGGGAATATCTTCCGTGGAATCAGCGGCGCTTCACAAGGTATGGACCGCGTTCAGGCAGATCATATGGGTATGCTAGCGACTGTTATTAACGGCTTGGCCCTTCAGGGTGCGTTAGAAGCAGCTGGGGTAAATACTCGATTGCAGAGTGCCATTGAAATGGATAAAGTGGCCGAGCCATTTATTCGTCGTCGTGCCATTCGTCATCTCGAAAAGGGCCGAGTGGTTATCTTCTCTGCAGGTACAGGAAATCCATACTTTACAACCGATACAGGAGCTACTCTGCGTGCCGTTGAGATCCAAGCAGATGTAATTTTGAAAGGTACTCGGGTCGATGGTATCTACACTGCTGATCCAGAGAAGGACGCCTCAGCCACTAAGTTTGATTCATTGAGTTTCAAAGAGGTTTACGATAAGGGATTGAACGTAATGGACATGACGGCCTTCACCTTAAGTAAAGAAAATAAATTACCTATTCTGGTCTTTGACATGAACACCCCAGGGAATTTGATGAAGGTGGTGGAAGGAACGCCAGGAGTAGGAACGATAGTAAAGAACTAAATACAGCGGTATGCAAGAAGAGATAGACTTCCTATTTGATGCCACAAAGGACGATATGAATAGAGCCTTGTCTCACATGGAGAAGGCTTTGGTTAAAATACGTGCTGGGCGTGCAAACCCTTCCATGTTGGAAGGAGTGATGGTAGAGTACTATGGAACACCTACCCCGTTGCAACAGGTAAGCAATGTCAATACGCCAGATGCACGTACCATTAGCATCCAACCATGGGAAAAGGCGCTCATTCCTGAGATTGAAAAAGCTATTCTTAATGCGGGGTTGGGTTTCAACCCGATGAATAATGGTGAGAGCGTGATCATTTCTGTACCGCCATTGACGGAAGAGCGTCGTAGAGAATTGGCAAAGTTAGCCAAGGCAGAAAGCGAAAACGCCAAGGTCGGAGTGCGTGCCGCACGTAAAACGGCAATGGACGAGTTGAAGAAATTTGGCAACGATGGACTCAGCGAGGACCTTCAAAAAGATTATGAAAACGATATCCAAAAAATGACTGACGAGTACAACGCCAAATGTGATGCGATGTATGCTAAGAAGGAGCAGGATATCATGACTGTATAAATGAAATTCGCCTGGGCGTGAACGTCCGGGTGTTTTTTTTGTTGCCTTAGTGTTATAACAAGAATCGACATGACGCTAGAACACGAGATTCACCAAGAATCATTTACCTCAGATCAAAGTAAACTCATCGTCAATATAATTTACACCTACAACGTGTTGAAGGGGCGTATTATGGATGAGTTGAAGGAACACGGTTTGACCATGCAACAGTACAATGTGTTGCGTATTGTTAAAGGTGGTGATTCAGAAGGTGTAACAACATCTGAGATTCGGGAACGCATGCTCGATAAGATGAGTGATGCCAGTCGTATGGTGGATAGGTTAATGTCTATGGGTCTACTTGAGAAAGTACGCTTCAAAGAGGACCGGCGATTGTTCCACATTCACTTGACAGCCGAAGGCAACGAGTTGATTACCTCGCTCGTGAAGCACAGTTTGGTGGAAGATATTGCGTCGATGGTACCTACAAAAAACGCCCAGCAGCTCAATACGCTACTGGACGCTTTTCGTTCGTCTATGCAGATGAGTACTAACTCTTCAGATAATTAATCAGGGCTGCAGTTGAGCTGTCGTGCTCGTGCTTTATTCCCGTTCCGGTCAGCTCACTCAATACGGCTTTGGCCAAAACTTTCCCTAGTTCTACACCCCACTGGTCGTAACTGAAGATGTTCCAGATATAGCCTTGGATAAAGATCTTGTGCTCGTAGGCCGCGATTAATTGGCCCAAGTGGTAAGGACTTACCTCGTCCAGTATAATGCTGTTAGTAGGACGGTTGCCTTCAAAGACTCGGTAAGGAGCAATATATTCCATTTCATTCTCACCTAAACCTGCTTGACGCATCTCAATTTCCACTTCGTTGCGGGTCTTTCCTTTCATCAACGCTTCGGTTTGGGCGATGAAGTTTGCAAGAAGGATAGGGTGGTGTTCAGTGAGGCCGTGTAATGGCTTTTTCGCAGCGATAAAGTCTGCCGGAATCAAATCAGTGCCTTGGTGGATTAATTGGTAGAAAGCGTGCTGACCGTTGGTACCTGGCTCGCCCCAAATAATTGGGCCTGTCGCATAGTTTACCTTTTTACCATTGCGGTCAACGTATTTCCCATTGCTTTCCATATCTCCCTGTTGGAAGTAAGCGGCAAAACGGTCGAGGTATTGATCGTAAGGAAGAATGGCATGACTTGCGGCGCCGTGGAAATTTCGGTACCAAATACCTAAAACAGCCATCATTGCTGGGATGTTCTTGTCCCAAGGCTCATTCGCGACGTGCTTGTCCATGGCATGAGCACCGTTTAGGAAAGCTTGAAATCCTTGGTAACCTATGGCCAATATCACGGGTAAACCAATTGCAGACCAAACGCTGTATCGTCCGCCAACCCAGTCCCAGAAACCGAACATGTTGTTGGTGTCTATGCCAAATTTCGAAACGCCATCCGCATTCGTACTCACGGCGACAAAGTGCTTGGCTACATCACTTGGCGCACCTCCTTCAGCAATGAACCATTCCTTTGCACTGTGCGCATTTTTCATCGTCTCTTGCGTAGTGAAGGTCTTTGATGCAACAATAAATAAAGTGGTCTCGTGATCTACTTTTTTCAAGACTTCCCATAAATCTGCACCATCCACGTTTGCTACAAAGTGAAAATTCATCTCATTCGTCACAAAAGGCTTTAAGGCGCTGATGACCATACGAGGCCCTAAGTCGCTACCGCCGATACCAATGTTTACCACATCGGTAATGCGCTTGCCACTACATCCCTTCCAAGCTCCTGAGCGAACATCATTGCTGAAGGCAGCAAGTTTAGCCCAAACGGACTTAATTTCTGGCATTACATCCTTGCCATCCACTTCAATAGTGTTGCCACTCATGTTCCGCAGAGCGGTGTGCAGCACAGCACGGCCTTCGGTAACGTTGATTTTAGCGCCGCTTTGTTGTTGCACAATAGCATCGCGAACGCCTGCTTCGTCGAGTAATTCTTGGAATAAGGTGAAGGTCTCAGAACCGAAGATGTTCTTGGAATAATCGAACAATATGCCGTCCCATTTGATATTATACTTAGAGAAGCGTTCGGGATCTTCGAAGAAGCGTGTTTTTAACGTGCGTTTATCGTTTTCGAAGTTTTCTTTGAGCTTTTTCCAAGTAGTTAACTCAGTGGGATTTATGTTTTTTAGCATGATGTGTTCGTATAATTCTCGGCAAATTTACCATAAGTGGAATGATTTTCCGTTGTCATACCTATCTTCCCCAACTTATTTACACAAATTTCATGTTGAAGTTTAAAAGTACCAGCGAATTCCAGTCTGTAGTCAGAAGAAGAGTTCGTGCCTATTTCAAAGAAAACGAGAAGTCGATGTTAGCAGACTATCGTTATTATATCAAGGCTGTTGCAAACGTGGCTTTATACTTAGTACCATTTATATTGTTCCTCGTAGGGTTTGATAGTTTGGTGATGACCAGTATTCTATGGGCTATAACAGGCATCGGCATGGCTGGTGTTGGAATGAACTTAATGCATGACGCCTTGCACAATACCGTTACTCGTAATAATTGGGTAAATAGAAAAATAGGTGCCGCCATTTACATGTTATGCGGCAATTCTTATACCTGGAGGGTGCAGCATAACATGAAGCATCATACGCATACTAATATTGACGGGCATGATGACGATATAGAAACGGGCAGTTTATTTAGATTTCACCCTGAACAGGAGCGAAAATCATATCATAGATTCCAGCATTTTTATGCACCAATAACGTATTCATTAATGACTTGGAAATGGTTCTTACAAAAAGATTTTGTCCAAGTTTTAGATTACGGAAGAAGCGAGTTATTCAAAGCTCGTGATCAAAGCCTAGGAATGGTTTGGTTAAAACTCATCATAGGTAAGGGCTTTCATATTGGAATTTTTTACGTGTTGCCCATGCTTTTAGGTTCTCCATGGTATGTAGTGTTATTGGGTAATGCTATCATGCATGCTGTAGCTGGTTTTATATTGTCAATGACGTTTCAGCTGGCGCATGTAGTGGATAAAGCAGCGTTTCCTGCGGAGGAAGAAGCGAAGGAATCTAGTATGTTGGAACATCAACTCAAGACCACCTCAAACTTTGCCACTAAAAGTAGGTTAGTGACTTGGTTTTCGGGAGGATTAAATTTCCAGGTGGAGCACCACCTATTCCCCACGATTAATCATGTGCATTATCCTAAAATTGCTGAGATCGTTAGAAAAACGGCAAAGGAGTTTTCATTGCCCTATAATGAGTACAAAACGGCGTTTGGTGCAGTGAGGGGTCACTTTAGACATCTTCGTAAAATGGGCATGAAGCCTGCTTGAAAAAAATAGATTGGAAACAAAAAAGGCGACCCGCAGGGTCGCCTTTTTTAGTTTAAACACCCCCTAGGTTAGAAATAGTAACTTAGAAGAAATATCTGAATAATGATGATAATTAAAAAGCTCCTTTTCACCCTATCAACCTTAATGATTTCCTTAAATGTGAGTGGGCAAAGTACCTTTAATGATGTTGCGCCTATCCTATATAAAAATTGTACTGGCTGTCATAGACCAGGGGGTGGAGCTCCGTTTTCAATGCTATCATATCCATCAACAGCTCCGTGGACAACGAGTATTGTAAATGTTCTTCAGGACAGTGAAATGCCGCCTTGGTCTGCAGATACCTCATACCTGCATTTTGTAAATGAAAGGCAAATCACTCAGGCGGATAAGGATTCTTTACTTACCTGGATTTATGATGGTGCCCTCCAAGGTAATCCTAGTTTACAACCGCCTCCACCAGCATATCCGACGCATCAGTTAGGAGGTGTTCCGGATACAATTATTCAACTCACAAAGTTTAAAAGTAATGCAAGTTCTGATGACGCATATAATACGCTTGTTGTGCCTTTGAGTTTTGGACAAGATAGATTTATCCGCGCCATAGAGTTAGTACCCAATAACCCTCAATTGGTACATCACGCGCTAATAATGGCGGGTCCATTAGGAGATATTGATACAGATACATCGGGAAATGCATTTTCTGTTGATGGTGAAATTGCAATAGGCACTTGGGCACCTGGGTCCATGCCAATAGTTTATCCAAACTCTTCAGAAATAAAGATGGGTATAAAATTACCATCGAACGGAGAGATAGCTATGCAAATACACACTCCAAAGGGTACACAAGGTCAACTTATAGACATTAAGATACGGATGTACCTTTACCCTACCAACGAAACCGGTATTCGTGAAGTACACGATACAGTGCCTCTTCAATATTGGTCAAATGACTTCTATATACCAGCGGGACATGTGAAGAGCTTTTCGGTTGAGGAAAATTGGCCAAGTCAAGCAATCTCTGTGTTCTCAGCATTTCCACATTCGCATCAAATTTGTACGGAAATAATTAATTACGCATATCAAACACAGACGAACGATACGATACCATTAATGAAGATCGATCGCTGGGATTTTGAGCACCAAGAGTACTATTACTATAAGAACTTGGTAAAAATTCCTGCAGGATATACGGTTCATTCTACTCATGTATTTGACAACCGAAGCTCAAACCACCATAATCCAAACTCGCCTCCTCAGTTGATTTCAGTTGGACTGAATACGGATGATGAAATGCTCTTTGACGGATTTCAATACCTCGAGTATCAACCGGGCGATGAAAACATTAATATTGATTCGATATTGAAAAACGACCCACTTTTAGTCCTTGATGTGCCAGAATTTGAAGTCGCTCGGGCGATAAAATATTCGGTCATTCCAAATCCCATTACCAGTGATGCAATCATTCAATTTACTCCACCTTTGAATGAATCCAACAATTACAGGCTGAACATATACGATAAGATGGGGAGGCCTGTTATGGTGGAGTATATCGTTCAAGACGGTCATATTCAATTGGAGAGGGTCATGGCAACATCGGGTATTTATTTCTTTGAGGTGCTGACAGACGGTCGGCCATTTGTTGCTGGCCGATTGGTGCATCTATAATATCGACGAAACAAAAAAGGCGACCCGCAGAGTCGCCTTTTTTGTGCTTTGCAGCGTTAAAATTTTTGCTTATCCATTCACGGCAACCACATCGTCGACCAAGGTCGGCAACATCTTTTGTAGAATGCTGAGAATGCCGTTTTTCAACGTCATGGTAGAAGAAGGACAACCGGAACAAGCGCCCTGAAGCTGTACTTCAACGATTTTGTCCTTGTAGCCCATGAAGGCGATGTTTCCGCCGTCTTGTGCCACGGCAGGCTTGATGTACTCTTCCAAAATATCTACGATGCGTTGCTCCACCTCGCCGAGATCTTCTGTTCTAAGGGCTGGCGCACCATCTTCTTCTAATGGGCTTTCTTGTGCAGGAGATAATTGGTCCTCATGAACCGCTACCCCTCCGTCTTGAAGGAACTCAGTGATGAAGATGCGGACTTCCTGTGCGACATCGTCCCATTCCACGATATCGTACTTCGCAATGGCGATGTAGTTCCCTGAGATAAAGACCTCTTTGACAAAGGGGAAGTGGAATAATTTGGTCGCAAGCGGCGATGGCTTGGCCTCATCAATGTTTCTAAACTCGGCGGAATCTGTTTGCAACAACATCTTGTTGCTGACGAACTTCATGACCTTAGGATTTGGGGTCATTTCGGCATAAATGCTCACTGGTACGCGTTTGATATCCATGATGTGGGGTTGTTTGTCGGGACAAAGGTACGGGGTAAAAGCCGCAAAGTGTACATTTGAAATCAGAACCTTATACGCGCAATGTATGGCAGTGATTAAACCCTTATTAGGTCATTCTCCGGAATTTGGGACCAATTGTTTTCTGGCGGAGACCGCCGTTGTAATTGGCCAATTCAAATGCGGCGACGGCTGTAGCTTTTGGTACGGTAGTGTCGTCCGCGGTGATGTGAACAGCATCACTTTCGGCCACAAGGTCAACGTTCAGGACAACGCCACCGTCCACTGCACCTATGAGAAATTTCCTACCGTGGTGGGCAACAATGTGAGCATAGGCCACAACGCCATCGTGCACGGCTGCACCATCGAGGACAATGTGCTCATTGGCATGGGCGCCATTGTCATGGACGACTGTGTGGTCGGGGAGGGATGTATCGTGGCGGCCGGATCGGTCGTGACCCAAGGAAAGAAATTGGCCCCGGGAACGCTGTGGGCAGGGGTGCCGGCGAAAGAAATTGGCCCAGTACCCGAACGCCTACGCACAGGGGAAATCGAGCGCATTGCCAACAACTATTTAAAATACAGCTCCTGGTACAAAGACGATGAGTAGTTATTTGAGTTTTGAATCGGACCGCCTCTACCTACGTCCGACCACCGAAGAAGATGCCGCCCTCGTGCTGGCCATTTTAACCGCCCCGAAAGCCCTAAAATTTATTGGCGACCGCAACCTCCACAGCGAGGAAGATGCCCGGGAATACATCCGGCAGCGCGCCCTACCACAATTGCGCGAGCGCGGCTATGCGAACTACACCCTTGTGACCAAAGAAACGGGGACCAAGGTTGGGGTTTGTGGATTGTACGTGCGTCCAGATTTGGAGCTCATTGACCTGGGCTACGCGCTGCACCCGGACCACGAAGGCCAGGGCTATGCCCGCGAGGCCTCAAAGCGGATCATGCAAGCCGCAAAAGAGCGCTTTGGCCAGTTAAAACTCAGCGCCATCACCCACGGCCAAAACACCGCGAGCATCAAAGTCCTAGAAGCGCTAGGGTTCATACACCTAGGGCAGAAAACCGTGGCAGGATACGACGGTCCTTCCGAATATTTCGAGGTAGAATTATAGCCCCAGCTTGACCTTCAGGTTGCCCAACATGGCGGCGGTCATCGCTTCAAGATCGTATTTCGGGGCCCAGTCCCAATCTGCCTGCGCCGCACTATCGTCAATACTGGCGGGCCAACTGGCCGCAATATTCTCGCGGAAATCCGGCACACAGTCCATCTCGAATCCTTCAATGTGCCCCGCAATACTCGCGGCAATGGTCACTGGGTCAAAGCTGATGCCTGCTAAATTATAACTGTTGCGCACCTTCACCTGTTCCGCCGGCGCCTCGGTGAGTTCAATGGTGGCGCGAATGGCATCGTCCATATACATCATGGGCAACGCACGGTGCTCGGATAAAAAGCTCGTGTAGCGACCTTCTTCCAAGGCCTTATAATAGATTTCGACGGCATAATCTGTGGTCCCACCGCCCGGTTGTGATTTCCAAGAAATGAGTCCAGGGTAGCGGATGGAACGCACGTCCACGCCGTACTTATTGAAGTAGTATTCACACCAACGCTCGCCCGCAAGCTTGGAGATGCCGTATACGGTGGAAGGCTCCATAATGGTTTGCTGTGGGGTGTGGTTCTTCGGAGTAGTCGGTCCAAAAACGGCAATGGAGCTGGGCCAAAAGATCTTTTGAATTATCCCTTCACGGGCCAATTCCAGTACGTGGAGCAAGCTTTGCATGTTTAGGTCCCAAGCCTTCATCGGGAATTTCTCCCCGGTAGCGCTGAGCATGGCCACGAGGTGGTATACGGTGTGCACATTGTATTGCTCACATATGGCGCGCAGCGCATCCGCATCGCTGGCGTCGAGAATTTCAAAAGGGCCGTCTTGAAGCTCGGCAAGGTCGCTGCGACGAATGTCGGAGGCAACGATCCTGTCGGTGCCATATTTATCGCGTAGGGTGAGGGTTAATTCGGTGCCAATTTGGCCGCAGGCGCCGAGAATTAAAATGGTTCCGCTCATGTTCTGTGATGATAATGATCAGATTTAGGTCCCTCAAAGATAACTTATCTTTGCCCTACAAATTAAGACCCCATGGATCCAAATTCAGGAAAGCGAACATTGGCAAATAAATTGAGTCGAGAGGAGCTCTTGGCAAAATTGGAAGCGGAATCCTTTGAGCGTAAAACGCTCTCTTTTTACAAATACGTTATCATTGAAAATCCCAAAGCGTTGCGCGACGAGCTTTTCACGCAGTGGTCTGAGTGGGATTGCCTTGGCCGCATTTATGTGAGCCGCGAGGGCATCAACGCCCAGATGAACGTACCTGCCCACCACTGGGAGGCCTTCGAGCAACACCTCCACGGCATGGACTACTTTAAGGACGTGCCGTTCAAAATGGCTGTGACCGACAAAACCGACGGTAAATCTTTCCTTAAACTCATCATCAAGGTGCGCGACCAAATCGTGGCCGACGGGCTCCAACCGGAAGATTACGACGTGACCGACGTAGGGGCTCATCTCACGGCGAAGGAGTGGAACGACGCCATCGAAAATCACGACCCTGTCGTCGTGGACATGCGCAATCACTATGAAAGCGAGATAGGCCACTTCGAAGGGGCTATCCTTCCGGAAGCCGAAACCTTCCGCGAAGAACTGCCCATGGTCTTAGAAAAACTCAAAGGCCAAGAGGACCGCAAGATCTTGCTGTACTGTACCGGCGGAATTCGTTGTGAGAAGACCTCGGCCTACCTCAAGCACCACGGCTTTAAAGATGTGAATCAACTGCACGGGGGCATCATCGATTATGCCCGCCAAATAGATGAAGAAGCATTGCCCAATAAATTCCACGGCATCAACTTCGTGTTCGACGAGCGCCTCGGGGAATGCATCTCAGACGAAATCATCTCCGAATGCCATCAGTGTGGCCAACCTTCCGCTACCCATGTGAATTGTGCGAACAAGGCCTGTAACCTCCTCTTTATCCAATGCGAGGCCTGTGCGGACAAAAACGAAGGGTGCTGTACGCCGCAATGTATCGAAATCATCCATTTACCCGAAGAAGAGCAAGCGGAAATTCGTCGCAAGGCCAAGGAGACCAAAAGATTTCACAGACATACCAAAGTTGATTTGCGAAATGCCTTTTCGCAGCAGTAACTTAACCACAGAAACAACAGACACAGAACCACCATGCAAGATAAACGAGACGAACTGTCGCGACTACGGGAAGAGAGTACCAAGGGCGGCGGTGAGAAACGAATAGAAGCCCAGCACGCGAAGGGGAAATTGACCGCTCGCGAGCGCATCCACTTCCTTCTCGATGAAGGGAGTTTTCAGGAGATGGGTGCGCTGGTCACCCACCGAAGCAACCTTTTCGGTTTAGATAAGCAAAAGATTCTAGGCGACGGAGTGGTCACCGGTTACGGGACTGTGAATGGCCGATTGACTTACGTATATGCGCAAGACTTTACGGTATTGGGTGGTTCTCTGGCCGAAGCCCATGCCGAAAAGATTGTGAAAATCATGGAGCTGGCCATGAAGACGGGCGCGCCGGTGATCGGTTTGAACGATAGTGGTGGTGCGCGCATTCAAGAGGGTGTAGTATCCCTCGGCGGGTATAGCGACATCTTTTACCGCAACGTTCAAGCCTCAGGAGTCATTCCCCAATTATCTGCGATGATGGGCCCTTGTGCCGGCGGTGCAGTGTATTCGCCTGCCTTGACAGATTTTATCATGATGGTAGAAGATACCTCGTACATGTTTGTGACGGGCCCAAATGTGGTGAAAACCGTGACCCATGAGGAGGTGACTTCAGAGGAACTGGGCGGTGCCAGTACCCACGCCACCAAAAGCGGGGTGACGCATTTTACCTACCCCAATGAAGTAGCCTTGATCAATGGTCTCAAGCGATTGTTGAGCTACCTTCCGCAAAACTGCGACGAGGAGCCGCCGGTATTGGCTTACGAGCTGGGCGATGAACTGCGCATGGGTCTAAAAAATATCGTACCGGACAATCCGAACCAGCCTTATGATATCAAGGAGGTCATTGCCAATATTGTCGATGCCGATTCCTTCCACGAAGTCCACCGTGATTTTGCCGAAAATATTGTGGTCGGCTTTGCCCGCCTGGCTGGAAAGAGCGTTGGTATAGTGGCGAATCAACCTGCCTACCTCGCTGGGGTATTGGACATTCACGCCTCCACCAAGGGTGCTCGATTCGTCAGATTCTGTGATGCCTTCAACATTCCGTTGTTAGTCCTAGAGGATGTGCCTGGGTTCTTGCCGGGTACGGACCAAGAATGGAACGGCATCATTACCAATGGCGCCAAACTCTTGTATGCCTTTAGTGAAGCCACTGTACCTAGAATTACGGTGATTACGCGCAAAGCCTATGGCGGTGCCTATTGTGTAATGAACTCGAAGCAGATTGGGGCGGACATGAATTTTGCTTGGCCGACCGCGGAAATCGCGGTGATGGGCGCTAAGGGGGCCTCAGAAATTATTTTCCGCAAGGAGATTGCCGAGGCGGAGGACTCAGGAGCCAAGTTGCTGGAGAAGGAGGCCGAATATGCCGAAGCTTTTGCCAATCCATATCGCGCAGCACACCGCGGGTTTGTGGATGAAGTCATTCTCCCTGAAGAAACCCGTGAGCGTTTGATTCGCGCCTTCGCTATGTTGGAAAACAAGGCAGTGAAACTTCCTAGAAAAAAACACGGAAACCTCCCGCTCTAATGTGGATTGATACCCATTGTCATTTGTACGACAGCTCCTTGGTGGAGCGTCAGCAGGAGGTGCAGCAGCGAGCTTTGGACGCGGGCATTCGCGAAATTATATTGCCGAATATCGACGTGCACAGCGTGCCTAAAATGAAGGAGGCAGTGGACCAATTTCCCAAGCTCACCGTCCGCCAAATGATAGGGTTGCATCCCTGTTATGTCAAGGAGGATTACAAAAGCCAATTGGACACCCTAAAATCCGTTTACGAATCTGAACCGGATCGATTTTGTGCAGTGGGTGAGATAGGTTTGGACTTGTATTGGGACAAAACTACCTTGGATATTCAGATCGATGCGCTCAATACCCAGCTGGATTGGAGTGTCGAGTGGAAACTGCCCATCGCCCTCCACGTGCGAAGCAGTTTCAAGGAGCTCTTTCCAGTCCTCGAGGCAGCGCAGGAGCGCCACGGAGGAAAGCTTCGTGGGGTCTTCCATTGCTTCAGTGGCGGTAAGAAACAAATCAATCGTGCCCTGCGTTTGGGTGAGTTTTACTTTGGCCTAGGAGGGGTCATCACCTACAATCGCAGTGCTACCGACCCCGTAGTACGTGCCATTCCACAGGAAAGAATCTTGCTGGAAACGGATGCGCCATATTTGACCCCAACCTCGTTCAAGGGGCAGAAAAATGAGCCTGCCTTTATGGCTGAGGTAGCCCAAACAGTTGCTGATATTCTGGAGATGGATGAAGCGGAATTGGCCCCAAAACTTGTAGCAAATACTCGTAACTTGTTTGGATAGTATGCGCAAAATATGCCTCATATATACCGGTGGAACGATCGGGATGAAACAGAATCCAAACGGCAAGTTGGCGCCGGTAGATTTCGATCAGCTGCGTGCGTCCATTCCTGCATTGGCGTTGCTGCCTATTGAACTGGATGTGGTAACGGTAGACAAGCCGGTGGACAGCTCTGAGATGCAGCCGGAGGGTTGGATAGATTTAGTCGAGCGCATTGAGAAGCACTATCATGATTACGATGGTTTCGTGCTATTGCACGGTACCGACACTATGGCCTATACCGCTAGTGCGCTGAGTTTTTTAATTCAAGGCTTGAAAAAGCCCATCATCATTACGGGATCACAACTGCCCGTGGGTGTGTTGCGTACCGATGCCACGGAGAACCTGCTTAGTGCCTTGGAGTTCGCTGCAATGGAGCGCGATGGCGCAGCGCTCATTCAGGAAGTTTGTATCTATTTCGAATACAAATTATACCGAGGGAACAGGGCGTATAAACGTTCGTCGAATGAGTTTGATGCCTTTAGTTCGCCCAATTATCCTGCGTTGGGGGAAAGTGGCGTACGCATGAGCGTATATGATGAGCTGTTGTGGAAGTCATTGGAGTCGGAACTTCGGTTCCAGAAAACCATAGATGCATCCGTAGGCGTGGTAACGCTTTATCCTGGATTAGATTTTAATTCAATTCCCGTTTTGGACCAGTGGAAAGTGATTTTGTTACGCACTTTTGGTGCTGGAAACGCGCCTAATACAAGAGCCTTTATCGATTTTTTACAACGCTGTGAGGACAAACAGGTACAGATTATCAATACTTCACAATGCGTGAGCGGTCGAATTCTGCCCGGTGTTTATGATAGTTCGTCAGCTTTAGAGCGATTTAATACATTGAATTCCAATGACATGACTTTTGAAAGCGCTTTAGTCAAAGCCATGGTGTTGCTGGGTCAAAACCTTAGTCGCATTGAATTTGGCGCGAAGTTTTCAAAGAGTCTTTCTGGTGAATGCAGTTAGTGCGATAAAAACGTCATTTTTTTGTATTTTCGGCCTCGCACGGCAAACACCTGTACATTGGATTATTGCGTGCATAACTCTAAACATTTGTATTTAAACAATTAGAAAAATGAAAAAAGCACTCTCTTTGCTTGCTATTGTTGCTCTTTCTATGGGCACTGTTAATGCCTATGCTCAAGAAGATTCGGCGGCTAATGAAGTGGAAATGGCATCGCCTGAAACCATGGATTCTGCCGATGCAGCTCTAGATTCTGCTGCAGCTAATACAGATTCGGCTGCTACAGAAGCAGAAGCTCAGGTGGAAGAAACTTCGACTGAAGCTCCAGCGGAAGAAGCTGGTTTCACCCAAATTTTGAAAGATAAATTCATCGAAGGTGGAGCATTCTTCATGGCATTCGTACTATTAGCCTTGGTTCTAGGTCTTGCTCTTGTTATCGAGCGTATCATTTACTTGACGTTCTCACAAACAAATACTAGTAGATTGTTGGCAGAAGTTGAAGATGCCTTGAACGACGGAGGTATTGAAGCAGCCAAAGAGGTATGTCGTAATACCCGCGGTCCTGTCGCAACGATTTTCTTCGAAGGACTTGATCATTACGATGAAGGATTGGATATGGTTGATAAATCTATCATGAGTGTAGGATCTGTCGAAAATGGAAAATTAGAGAAAAACGTTTCTTGGATTTCTTTGTTCATCGCTTTGGCACCAATGCTTGGTTTCATGGGAACGGTTATTGGTATGATTAGCGCATTTGATGCCATTGAAGCAGCTGGGGATATTAATCCATCTTTGGTAGCAGGGGGTATTAAACAAGCTCTTTTGACTACGGTATTTGGTTTGATTACCGCGATCATCCTTCAAATTTTCTACAACTTTATTGTTTCAATGATAGATGGTATTGTGATTAAGATGGAAGATGCTTCTATCTCTTTCATGGATACACTGGTTGAATACAACAAGAAAAACTCTTAATAATTATGCTTAGTAAACTTCCATTAATTGGACGTATCCTCGGCATTGCATTCGGAATTGTAGGGGTTATTATCTTCATTTTGATACCCTTTAGTGAAGAAGGAGACAACGTATATGCAGGGTTTTATGTTGATTACGGTATTTATCTTTCAATAGCCGCGGTCATCATTGCAATCTTAAGCTTTGTACTCGCCTTGGTCGTTAACCCACAAGGTTTGATAGGTGTAGGTATTGGGCTCGGCGCGATTCTCGTGATCGGTTCGATCTCTTATTTTACCGCAGACGGGTCGGATTATACGGACTACAAAGAAGTAACGGAAAATACATCACTACTGGTTAGTGCAATGTTGACTTCGTTCTACATATTGTTTGCAGGGGCAATTTTGTCGATAGTCTATTCACTAGTTTCACGCGTGTTTAAATAAAGATTGTTATGGCAAGAAATAAAAAGGCCATACCTGAAATCAATGCCGGATCAATGGCGGATATTGCTTTCTTGTTGCTGATCTTCTATCTTGTGACCACAACAATGGATACGGATAAAGGGATTAACAGAATGCTTCCTCCGTATGATGAAGAATTGATTGAAGATCCACCTCCTATTAAAGAACGCAATATCTTCACAGTTTTGGTGAATTCTAGCGATCAGTTACTCGTAGAAGACGAATACTTACAGATTTCGGAATTGCGTGCAAAAGCAATGGAATTCATTGATAACAACGGTGATGGGTCTTGTGAGTATTGTGATGGATATAACATCTCGACAAGTTCAGATAATCCGGATAAGGCAGTTGTTTCGTTACAGAATGACCGCGGGACATCTTATGGCATGTACGTCAAAGTTCAGAATGAATTAGTTGCCGCCTATGAAGATTTGCGCGAACGCTTTGCTCAAGAAAAGTATGGCCGATCTTATCGTACTATGGACGACGAGGCGGATGCTGATATTTTGAAAGAAATCAAGTTGGCATATCCTCAAAAGATTTCTGAGGCTGAACCTTTAAATATTGGTGGATAATGGCAGTAATTAAGAAAAAGAAGGAAAAGTCAATTCCTGCGGTCAATACTTCGGCGCTTCCGGATATTGTATTCATGTTGCTGTTCTTCTTCATGGTTGCCACAGTAATGCGTGAAGTAGACCTAAAAGTAAAGGTATCAAAGCCGAAAGCTACAGAGATTCAAAAGCTCGAGCGTAAGTCATTGGTAACTTATATCTATGCAGGCGAACCAAATCCTAGGTATCAAGAAAAATTTGGTCGCTCACCTAGAATTCAATTGAACGATGCTTTTGCTTCGTTGGATGATATTCAGCCGTTTGTTCTCCAAGAAAGAGAGCAGAAATCCGAGGAAGACGCCAAGATGATGACCATGTCTATCAAAGCTGATAAAACAGTTAAGATGGGTCTCATTGCGGATATCAAACTTCAGTTGCGCAAAGCACAAGCGTTGAAAATTAATTACAGCTCTGACCAACCAAAAAATGTTGAAGCGCTGTATGCCTCAGATTATTAACGACAAGAATTCTGTTTTTAGATCATATAGCCGACCCCACCGGGGTCGGCTTTTTTATGTCCTGCGATTCACATATACCCCGTATAGTCCAGCTAAGACGAATAAGACTCCTAAGTAAGACCAACTGCTGCCGGCCACTGTGCTTTCATCCAAAGATTCTCCGTTGGCAATGTAGGCGCCTGCCAGTGCCAATCCATTATTAATGAAATGTAAGCCTATAGGGATCCATATAGATTGGGTCCAATGCTTTATATAACCAAAGAGTACACCCATGAATAAAATGGGTAATAAATTGAATATCTGCCAGTGTATTACGGAAAATATTGATGCCGTAAGAAATATGGCCATGTGATGATTGAGCCTTTTCGTAAATAAACCTTGCAGCATGCCCCGAAAGAATAATTCTTCACCTATGGCTGGAACAACGACAAAGATTATAGCGTTGGCCAATAGGGTAGCAGGAGTCATATTGCTGAGCAATTCGTTTTGTAGTGCAATAATTTTTTCACCTTTTTTTATCCATGACTCTGCCCACTGTGCATCTTGAATCAAGTATTCATTTAAATGTGCTAATAGATCAATGGTTAGTAACGAGCCTACAACTATCAAAGCAAAATATAATAGGTATGAGCGCTTGAATTGTACCGCTTTTATAGCTAAAAACTCTGCTCGAGGTAGTTTTAAAGCATACATCAGAATAATGGGTGGAGTGAGAAATAGCGCAAGACTTTGTGCCAAAAATTGAATCCTCATAGCACCGGGGCTATTTACTTCACCGTAAATATTTAACGCTAACAAAACACCACTAACGAGGATGAAAAAACCTATCCCGATGACCATTATGATGGATAGGATAATTCTTAAAGGAGTCAGTGAAGCGTATTTTTGCATACGGTTGTATTTTAGCAATGATGGTAAAGATAGGCGATATTAGCATTGGTGATTTTCCTTTATTACTTGCACCTATGGAGGATGTGAGTGACCCCCCCTTTAGAAAACTCTGCAAAGATCATGGGGCGGATGTGATGTACACTGAATTCATTTCATCTGAAGGACTTATTCGAGATGCGGCAAAAAGTGTTAAGAAGCTGGATTTTTACGAATACGAGCGCCCATTGGGTATTCAGATTTTTGGGAATGAGATTGAAAGTATGCGACAAGCGGCAGCAATCTGTGAAGCATCTAATCCTGATATAATTGACATTAATTACGGTTGCCCAGTGAAGAATGTAGCTTGTAAAGGTGCAGGTGCTGGAATTCTTCAGGATATTCCCAAAATGGTTAAGATGACAGCGGAAATTGTTAAAGCTGTGAATAAGCCTGTGACGGTAAAGACTAGATTAGGCTGGGATGAGAATACCAAATATATAGTGGAAGTAGCTGAGCGTCTTCAGGACGTAGGTATTAAGGCCATCTCAATTCATGGGAGGACACGAAAGCAGATGTACAAAGGGGAAGCAGACTGGTCTCTTATCGCTGAAACTAAAAACAATCCTAGGCTGCATATTCCCGTATTTGGAAACGGTGATGTCAATAGCGGCCCCAAAGCACTAGAGTATAAAAACAAATATGGTGTGGACGGTATTATGATAGGTCGTGCAAGTATAGGTTATCCTTGGATTTTTGATGAAATCAAGTATTACCTAAAGCACGGTACAGAAGCTGCTAAGCCTAGCGTACAAGAACGTGTTGCTTCAGCCAGAGAACACTTTTTGATGAGTTTAAAATGGAAGGAAGAACGTTATGCCGTGATGGAAACTCGAAAGCACTACACGAATTATTTTAGAGGACTTACCCATTTTAAACCGTACCGCTCTAGATTAGTCACCCTAGACGATCCTAATGAAGTTTTGGCGACCCTGGACGAGATAGAATCTGAATACATCGCCAAATACGGCAACCATCAAAGCGAAATTTTGATCGATTAGTTCCTAACCACATTTCTTGTTGACCAGGCGCTCATAATTGTACCTATGCCCAGTACAATGGCGGTTGTAAGGAGCACATGTGATAATTTGAGTGTCACAGGATAGAATTGATCCACTTCGGGTCCCCAGCTTATGAGTTTAAATTGAAGCTGAAGGAATATTAAAATTAAGGCAATGATCATCCCGAGTACCCAGCCGGCACCTACGATGTACATGCCGTTCGTAAAGAATAAGCGACGCAGCTGCCCATTTGAGGCTCCCATGGACCACAACGTTCGTATATCATTATCTTTTTCTAAGGCGATGATGGTAAGCGCACTCACCACCCCGAAACTAGCCAGGAAAACCACAAAGGCTAGAATGGCTATAACCACCAATCGCTCAGAACGCAATAGTTTGTAGATGGTTATTTCTTGCTCTAGACGGTCAGCCACCACTACGCGATCGCTAAAATGATCTTCAATAGACTTACGCAAGTCTTCGTTGTCCGAATATACCTCAAGATAGGAAGGGTGTTTAGCACCAGTGAATTCTTTTACCCAGTCACTGGGCGCAATGACTTTCCTATCATAGTCTGGTTGTAAAGTGTGTACAGAAACCACTAATGCATTTTTAGCTTCAACCGCTTCGTTGAGGTTAAGTGCATTTGTAGCAGAATTAATTTTAGGCAGGTATACGGTAATACTTGGAGGAGGATTTGCGTTTGAAATTCCGAGTTCTTTGCTAATACCATAGCCCAATCGGATAGCGGATGAATGCCGCAAAAAGTTTGGTTCAGCTATAGTCAATAAGTGTTCCTCTATGTGATGTTCTCGTATGTAATCATCAGAAGTGCCTAGTAAATCTGCGATTACTTGGTAATTCTCTCTAACTAAAAGCACACGCTGCTCGTAAACAGGTTCGAATACAGATGCAGGGTAGTGTGCGGCCTCGTTGGCAATGAACGTAGAATCTTCCGCCGTGAGCTCTAAAAACTGACCTGAAGCAGGACTGATTTTCAAGGCGGGGTTAGAATGCTCAAACTGACTCCCAACTAAATCCTCTAGCCCTGCAAAAGCACTGAGAACAAGCGTCATTGCAGCGGTGCCAAGAGAAAGACCTATGAGTGCTGTGAGTGACATGAGACGAATGGCACCCAGCCTTCCTTTTGAAAAGAAATATTTCCGTGCGAGATAGGTACTAAAGGATTTCACAGATTCTATTTGATGGGGCTTTCGCCTTCACCGCGTAATAGGCGATCAATATTTTCTTCATACTCTAAACTATCGTCTACATAAATCATTAATTCAGGAACTACGCGCAGTTGACTGCCCACAACATTTCCCAATGCTCCACGTAATTTTGAGCTGTTGAGTTGTAAGAATTCGAAGGACTCTTTCGTTTTAGCTACTGGAAAAATACTCACATAAATTTTCGCTACACCAAGGTCAGGACTCACACGAACTTTTGATACACTCAGTAGAGTTCCCGGGAATTGTTCCTTAGCTAATTGCTGTAAAATAGTCGCCATTTCCTTTTGAAGAAGTTTGGCGATTTTAAGTTGACGTGTACTTTCCATAAGTGCAAATTTACGCATTGACGAGTAAGCGCTAACTTCGCTACAACGAAAAGAACTATGAAGCCATTTCTTCGGGTTATTAGAAGCACAGGGCCTTTTGCAAAATGGATTTTGCTGGCTATTATTTTCAATCTATTAACGGTTGTCTTTAGCATAGGTTCTATTGGTGCGCTTATTCCGTTACTGAATATAATTTTTGATACACCAGGGGCGGATTTGATAGGAGCGGCACCTTGGAAAGTCTCCATCACTAATTATGTTGAATCATTTAATGATTTATATGGCCCATCGACCACTTTGGTTTACATCATTTTATTTGTGCTTCTCATTTTCATCTTTAAAAACCTATCAAGGTATGCCGCATTATGGGTCTTAGCACCTGTGCGAAACGGCGTAGTCGCAAATTTCAAACGAGGACTATATGATAGATGGATAGCCCTGAGTTTACGGCAGCATAGTCAATGGCAGAAAGGAGATCTACTCACGCGAGCCACAGCTGATTTGAATGAAATAGAGTGGTCTATGCTTAAAGGGATGGAGGGGTTTGTACGAGACCCACTGATGATAATAGGAACGTTAATAGTGCTCTTTTCGATGAGTCCAAGCTTGACATTATGGGCGCTGGCTATTATTCCTATATCTGCAGGACTCATTGCTACGGTGGGCAGGAGTTTGAAGCGCAGTGCAAAGCAAGCACAAAGTCTTCTGGGTCAAAATACTACTGCCATGGAGGAAGCACTTTCAAACCTTCCGGTGATTAAAAGTTATGCAGTAGAGGAGCAAATGAGCGGTGCTTTCTCTCAGAGTGTTCGCAAATGGCAACGTACTATGACCAAAGTCTTTCGAAAGCGAGATCTTAGCTCACCCATTGCCGAAGTCTTGGGGGTAAGTGTCTTGCTTATAGTTCTGTATCTAGGCGGTCAGGAAGTGCTTGCGGGAAAACGTTTGACAGGAGGAGAATTAGTAGCATTCATTTTATTGTTTTACCAATTAATTCCTGCATTCAAAAATGTAACTAATGCTCTTTATGATATTCAAAAGGGGAATGCGAGCGCGGAGCGGATTTTTGAGGTCTTAGACACGGAGGCGCCTCCTTCGGGTGACCAGCCCGTAGTTGAAGCCGATTGGAAGGAGAACATCACCCTGCGCGACGTTCGTTTTGCTTACGATGACCGCGATGTGCTGAAAGGATTGAACTTAGTGATTCCCGCGGGAAAAACAACGGCTTTAGTAGGACCGTCGGGTGGTGGAAAAAGTACCCTATTGTACTTGTTGGCCGGCTTTGATCATCCCCAACAGGGGGAGGTTGCTTTAGGGCCTAAGGATTTGAAGCAGGCGAGTATGGCTGATTACCGTAAGGGGCTGGGCTGGGTACCGCAGCATCCCTTATTGTTTAATGACGGTATTCAAGGAAACATCACATTCAACAAAAAAGGAAGCACTAAGGACTACAAAAAGGCCGTTTCGGCGGCATATTGTGATGATTTTGTGTCCCATTTCGAAGGCCGAACCATAGGCGAAGGCGGAAAATTCCTGAGCGGAGGCCAACGACAACGCGTGAGTATTGCACGTGCCTTCTATGCCGATCCAAAACTCCTATTGTTAGACGAGGCCACCGCGGCACTTGATAACGAGAGTGAAGCAAGGGTACAGCAGTCCCTAGATGCCTTAATGAAAGGGCGAACCACGGTGGTGGTGGCCCACAGATTGAGCACCATCAAGCACGCGGACCAAATCGCCTATGTAGAGGAGGGGCGAATAGTAGAATTGGGCACACATCAAGATCTGCTATCCAAAGGCGGGAAATACGCGGCATTGGTTAACTTAGGAACGCTAAACGCCAACGATGGAACACCTGAATAAAATAGAACACCTCGGCATCGCCGTACGGTCCTTGGAAGAAGGGAATGCCCTTTACACCAAACTTTTGGGGGTACCGCCCTACAAGGAAGAGGCCGTGGAGAGTGAAGGGGTGCGAACGAGCTTTTTCAAGGCGGGACCGAACAAAATAGAACTGTTGGAAGCCACCAATCCGGATAGCCCTATTGCCAAATTCGTTGAAAAACGTGGAGAAGGTCTGCACCACATTGCCTACGCCGTAGATGATATTCGCGCCGAGATGCTACGCCTATCTGCTGCCGGTTTTCAGCTGTTGAACGAAGAACCCAAAGCGGGTGCTGATAATAAGTGGGTATGTTTCTTACATCCCCGCACTACTGGCGGTACGCTCATTGAGCTTTGTCAAGACCGCGGGTAGTTCGCGTTCCAGATCCCCATCTTGTGTATTGAACAACCAGGTATGCATGCCCATCTCGGCAGCTGTATCTAGGTTCGCTTGTGTGTCGTCAATGAACAGCACCTCCTCAGGCAGCGCGCCCATGGCTTCAAGCACACGGTCGTAATACTCTGTATCCGGCTTGCGACACCCCATTTCGTATGAAAGGAATAGTGCATCGAACTTCTCAGTGAAGGTCTTCCATAGGAACGGACCACTTTCTTGTTTAATGTGATCAATATGGGCCGCATTGGTATTGCTCACTAATGCAAGGCTATACTTTTCGGCTAATTTCTTTAGGAATAACGTATGATCATTCAACTCGCCAAGCAGCGCATTCCACGCTCTGGTCGTACATCTTGAGCTCTGTAAAAACTTACAGCTTGCGGTCAATGCTTGGAAAAACTCCTGCGTAGAAACCTCTCCGCGCTCAAATTCCTGCGCCAACACCTCAAACTGTTCGGGCTTCATTTGCACGCCACATTGCTCCAATGCCTCTTGCGTGAGTTGCGGATGTATGGGTATAAAAACATTCCCAAAATCAAACCAGATTTGTGTAATCATAAGACGATTTGCGCTCAATTGTTACACGAAACTACACGAGAAAAAATAGTGGAGCGTGATAATTGCTTCGTTGCTAGTCCGTCACATGAATAGTGCCCTGCTTCTCTACCACATTCCCGGTAACATTAGATCCACACCTCGCTTGGATCATGTATACTCCTGGACTAACGACAGCGCCATTGAACATACCGTTCCACTCTTCACTTACAGATTCGGAATAGAATATTTCCTGTCCCCAGCGATTATAAATACGCCATTCTGCCCAATCTGCATGTTGCATCTTTGGTCTATAGCGATCGTTTATCCCATCGAAGTTCGGTGTGAAAAAGTTAGGCAAGGTCATGGTTGCACTGTCCACAGGTGGCGGCGGCGGTGGTGGCGGTATGTAAAGATCACCCCAAACATTATCAAAGTAGATGGTGCGGTCTGAAGGTCGCGCCGCAAAATCTGGGAAAATCACAATTTGATCATAGGTCAAACCAATGTGGGCGCTGAAATCAAACTCAAGTTGTTCCCATTCGTGTGTCTTGGTATTGGCAACCTTTATTTCTCCAAGGGACCAATTATCCCACCGAACCAATTTTATGCCTACATCACTAATCGCCGTCTTATAGACCATGATGCGGATGATGTAATTATCCTGATCGATTGTAAAGGTGCCAATATCTGTACCGTGCATGGATTCACATCCCACAAAAGGCTGACCCTGTTGCAAGGCTTCGAAGCGAGCAACGTTTGGGCTCGTGTTGATTCCGTTGGTATCAGGATTTTGAACGACTACTAAAGGTGGATTGTATCCATTTTCAAACACTTTCCAATTCCAAGTCGCCCCATGACCATTAGGTTCAAAATCAATAGGAGCATTTTGTGCTGAAACGGACAGTCCTAATATTGCGGCAAAGGCCAAAAATGGAATTCTGTCCATGTTTGTTTTTTGGGTAAGTAAGATTACAATTTACCCTTCAATTTTCCGAAGAAAGCAGCAGGACATATTTAAGACATGAATACAAGGTTCTACATAAAGATGGCTTCAACAAAGAATGTTATAATGAATACCGGGCAAAAACACATTCTGGATTTTTTCTATCTTTATTGAAACCAAATAATTAAACTTATGAATAACGCTATTCCCACTCCCCGTCAAACCTATACAATAGAGAACACAAAGGAAGAAATCATCAATGCCCTTGAATACATCGCAAATGAACTACCTACGTATAAACTATTGGATAAAAATGAAAAGCTTAATTCTTTACGGATTGAGATTACTAGAGGGTTTCAACCTCAGCATTTGGACGTTCGTTTCCAAGATACGGACTCAGATAAAACAACATTTGAAATAGAAGTTTCAAAGCATACAGGGGGAATGACGAATGACGACAGTAATCTATATGCGAAAAAGAATTTAGATGAGTGTATGGGATATTTAATTAAATGTCTCGACGGTTATAAAATCACAGAAGAGGATAAGAAAGCCGTTAAGAAAAGTCAAATGACCAACGTTCTGATTGTAGGCGTTATTATGGTCGTCTTTATATGGTGGATTGGAAGTGGAATTTGGTGGTAATTAAATTAATATCGTTGTTGTTTTAAGGCGAATTTCTGCCAAAAGCAGATTATAGCCATTACAAATTATCTTTTATTCAACTACTTAAATTAGGATCCTTTAGGATAAAATAGATCTATTTCATTTTCTGTTTCTACACAGACATTAAATACTTTCTAAAATGTCTAAAAAAAGCCTTAAGGAGCGAGCTTTTCTGCGTCTATGAAGAACATTGATAGTATATTTGCCCTGTTTATTTAATCCAACGAAGTCAAGGTTAAATGAGAATTACCAGCAAGACTAAACGTTTACAAATGAAGCTGGTATTTAGGGCTCATAGCTCAGTTGGTTAGAGCACCTGACTCATAATCAGGTGGTCGCAGGTTCGAGCCCTGCTGGGCCCACTT
>CAXPFQ010000003.1:0-39879 GCA_964216615.1 Schleiferiaceae bacterium | reverse complement strand
AAGGTTTTAGGATTTAGCTCTAAGATAAGATATAATTGATCCAAAAAAAGCAAGAATGAGAAACGGGCTACTCTAACGTCCCTTTTGCCCATTACCTGACCATTCCAGCAGCAACAGTTTCGTTTGTGCCTTCATCAACAAGAATTATCGATCCTGTAACCCTGTTCACTGTATAGTCGTCAGCGAAAAGCGGTTTGGTCGATCTGATTTTTACTCTGGCGATATCGTTCATTTTGATGGCCTTATCCTCTTCCATTCTGTGAAGGGTATTGATGTCCATCTTGTATTGGATATCCGTGATCATCGCTCGAGCTTCCGCTGTAGTATGTTTGATTACATATTTCGCTCTTGGGCGTGGAGGGTTGGCGTTTAACCAACACAGCATTACATCTAAATCTTGTTGGCCTTCCGGTCTGTTTTCGCTTCGCACCAAAATATCCCCTCGGCTGATGTCAATATCGTCTTCAAGCGTAATGGTTACACTTTGTGGAGGGAAGGCTTCGTCGAGCTCTCCCGTCATTGTGTGGATGGCGGCAATTTTACTTTCTAACCCTGAAGGCAAAGCAACGACCTTATCTCCTTTTTTGAAAATACCCCCGGCAACACGGCCTGCGTATCCTCTAAAGTCATGGTATTCGTCGCTGTGAGGACGTATGACTGTTTGAACGGGGAAGCGGCAATCCCTTAGGTTGTGATCCGATGAGATATGTACAGTTTCAAGGTTGTGGAGTAGGGTTCCGCCTTCGTACCAGCTCATGTTTTCTCCGCGTGACACTACGTTGTCGCCATGAAGGGCAGACATTGGTACAAAGCGTACGTCTTTGACGTTGAGCTTGGCAGCGAAATCGGTGTATTCTTTCACCACTTTATCATACGCTTCCTGGCTATAGTCCACGAGGTCCATCTTGTTGATACAAACGAAGATGTGTGGGATCTGAAGTAGGGAAGCAATGAAAGTGTGGCGCTTGGTTTGCTCAATAACACCATTGCGAGCATCTACTAGGATGAGGGCAAGATTGGCGGTTGACGCACCAGTAACCATGTTGCGCGTGTATTGAACATGACCTGGCGTATCTGCGATGATGAACTTGCGCTTGGGTGTGGCAAAGTAGCGGTAGGCAACATCAATGGTAATCCCTTGCTCGCGCTCGTCTTTTAAACCATCGGTAAAAAGGCTTAGGTCTACGTGCTCAAGGCCTTTCTTTTTTGAGGTTTGTTCGATCTGTTGGACTTGGTCTTCAAAGATGCTCTTGCTGTCGTAAAGTAGGCGCCCAATTAGGGTGGATTTACCATCGTCTACACTACCTGCAGTAGTGAAGCGAAGCAGTTCCATATCTAAATATCCTTGGGTGTCGAAATTGTTTTCCATCGTTTCTTTTGCTTTGATGGTTAGAAGTAACCTTGACGTTTTCTGTCTTCCATAGCGCTTTCACTGCGCTTGTCGTCTTCGCGATTACCACGCTCTGTTTGACGAGAGGAAGCCACTTCCTGAATGATTTTCTCAAGTGTATCTGCATTGCTTTCTTGACCACCGGTGATGGTGATATCCCCTAGGGTACGGAAGCGAACCATTTTCATTTGAGGTGCATCAGATTCTTTCAAAGTGATGAATTCACTTACGGGTAGCCAGGAACCGTTTCTCCAGATCACGTTGCGTTCCCTGGCGAAGTAGAGTTCTGGAATAGCGATATTCTCTTTTAGGATGTATTGCCATACGTCCATCTCGGTCCAGTTAGAGATAGGGAACACACGGAAATGCTCGCCCATACGCTTTTTACCGTTGAATAAGTTCCACAGCTCTGGACGCTGGTTCTTAGGATCCCACTGACCAAAATCGTCGCGGTGAGAAAAGAAGCGCTCTTTTGCTCTGGCTTTTTCCTCGTCACGGCGGGCACCTCCCATACAGGCATCGAAGTTGTTGAACTCAATGGTATCTAAAAGAGTAGTGGTTTGAAGGGCATTACGTGAGGCGTTCATACCGGTTTCCTCGACTACAGCCCCTTCGTCGATAGATTGTTGTACGGAGCCTACCACGAGGTTTGCACCCATCTCTTTGATCAGGTTGTCGCGGAATTCCATGGTCTCTGGGAAGTTGTGACCGGTGTCAATATGGACTAGTGGGAAAGGGATCTTTGCAGGCCAGAAGGCTTTACGTGCTAAGTGGGTCACAACGATGCTGTCTTTCCCTCCTGAGAAGAGGATGGCAGGGTTATCGAACTGAGCATAGACTTCACGAATCACGTAGATTGCTTCTGCTTCTAATTCCTCGAGGTGTGTTAGTGAATAGTTACTCATTGATCGAGTGCTATTTTGGTGTTTATATAGTCCACAACCATGGCTGTGGCTTCTTCGATACTCATTTCGTGCGTAGGCACATTAAGCTCAGGGTTGGTTGGCTCCTCAAAAGGTGCACTGATGCCGGTAAAGTTGCTGATTTCACCAGCTCTAGCCTTCGCATACAATCCTTTTACATCACGCTGCTCACATACTTCAAGCGGGGTGCTGATGAAGATTTCTGAGAAATGACCTAGGGCACATTCTCTAACGAAATCACGGTCCTTTTGATACGGGCTTACAAAGGCGCTTATTACCACGAGACCTGCATCCTTCATTAAGGCACTTACATGTGCAATACGCCGGATATTTTCTTCTCTGGAGGCAGCGCTAAAGTCAAGATCGCTGTTCAGACCGGTACGGACATTATCCCCGTCTAAGATGAATGTTCTGATGCCTTGTTGGTGGAGTTCTCGCTCTACGGCAGAGGCTACTGTACTCTTTCCACTACCGCTCAAACCGGTGAACCACAATACGTGACCTTTATGGCCGTTTTGGCGTTCGCGTTCTCCTCTTGAAACCGCGTGTTGGTGTGGAATGATGTGGAGTTTTTCGCCCACGGGATACATTAATAGGTATTTGCAGGCGCAATTTCCAATTTCTATAGACTAATTCCTAATTGTAAAGCCCCAAGAAAGGTATAAATCCGTGTAATTTGTTAGAGCAATACCCACATTGCTGTAGCGCTGTAAACTAATAAAACAGGTAACCCCAACTTCATAAAATCACGGTTGGAATAATTTCCAGGACCCATAACCATGAGGTGGGTTTGGTAGCTTGAGGGGGTGAGGAAACTTCCGCTGGCCCCAAAAGCTACAGGAAGGAAAACATCAAGATGATCTAGTTCGTAATGCTTCATCATGGCGTAGGCTATAGGGAATGCTATAGCCACGGCCGAGACGTTCGTCATAAAGTTGGTCAGTATTAACGTCAGCAGGAATAATAGAACAATGCCTGATGTGGCATCAGCGGGTAAAACAATTTGGTCGATAAAAAATTGTGCGTGTTTGCCTTCCACTATAGCGCTCCCAAACGCAACCGAAAGAACCAGCAAAGCATAAAGCTCAAGATTAAACTCTCTTTTTAGCTTTTCGGCATGGGTAATGCCACAGGCTATGCCAAGCAGCAGCATGAGCCCTGCGGATAGCAAGAGTGTCCAATTCATAAGGAAAGCTGCCCCAACAATCGCCAATAACCCAGGCAAGAAATATTTCTCCCTTCCAGGCGCTGTTGATGTTCGCTTGTGTTGGTTGACCGTAATTAATGAAGTTTCTTTCTCATTACGATCGGCGAAATTTGCTCCAGCAGATAAGAGAAGTAAGTCTCCAGCGAGTAATTTCATTCTGCCTATTTTACCCTTCTGAGGACGTCCGCCTCGTTGCACCCCTACAATGACTGCGTCAAAACGCGCGCGAAAATTAGTTTCCTTTAGTGGGCGGCCTATAAGATCACTGTTGTTAGGAACAATGACTTCCAGCAAATCGTGGCGCGTATTTACTTGGAATTTCTCTTCTACCGTTTTAAGGCCTTTTGGAAAGAGGTCAAGGAGTTCATTGACTTGGTCCAAGTCCCCTGTGAAAAATAAAGTGTCATTGGCTTGAAGGGTCATTTTTGGGTCGACTGGGGAGAAAAACTCGCCATGGCGATAAATTTCTGCCAGAAAGAGGTCATTAAGATTTCTGAGCCCTGCCGACTTAACGGTTTTACCGTCCATAGTTCCGCTGGGGATTACCTTTAACTCGGTAGTATATTGACGATGGGTAAGACCATCGTTAAAGCTTGAATGCTGAGATTTTTTTAAAACAACTGGGGCAAGAATAATACTGGTTAAAAGAACCGCTCCTGTGACGGCCAGGCCGGGAATAAGGAAATCCCAAAATTTGAATCCTTCATCAACCCCATTTTCTATCATCAACCCATTGAGCACAAGATTTGTGGAGGTGCCTATAAGGGTAATGGTTCCTCCCGCCACTGCCGCGAATGAAATGGGCATCAGGAATCTCCCCACATTCCATCCGTTTTCTTGTGATTTTGATTTTAACAATGGAATAAGAAGAGCCACTACAGGTGTGTTATTTATGAATCCACTGAGCGATGCGGTTATTAGTGAGCTTTTAAGTAAAACACCATTAGAACTTCTGCCTAATAGGTCAATGAGACGATGAAAGGGGATGGTTTTTTTAATAATACCGGTCAGGGCGATAAGCACCATCACGGTAAGAATGGACGAATTCACCGCTGTATCATAGATGTGCTTCACATCCATAAAACCAGTTACAATAAGCAGTAGAACGGGTACGGCAAAAACATGCATTGCCTTGAATCGCCCCCAAATAAGCCCCACCACAATAATAGAAAAGGCTATTACGTACGCGTAGTGGTTTATATGTTCTAAGAATGGTGCCAAATCTATTGAGTACTTAGTGCACGCTTTGATGCGCGGGTCAAAGCTATATATTTAGAGGAGCCCAAAAAATACGCAATTGCCGTGAATACAAGGGTCCTTTTACCTATAAGAAGGGCGTTATACTTTAAAATCATGTTGATATAACGTTCTTACGTGTATCTTCGGGTGATCGTATAAGATATTCATGCAAATCTTTGAATCCATCAAAAATAGGCTCGTACAACGAGGGTTTAACATCGCTTCATATGATTTAGAAAGACCTTGGGGCGGGTTTTTCGTAATCAATGAAGACCAAGCGCAGTTATTTGCTGATGAGTTTTTTCAAGAAATGAAGGTGGACGCTTTACGAATAGCAGGGAAGTTAAGCCCGAAAATTCTTGTGGTAAAACCAGGCGCCAGATTAAGCTGGCAATACCATCATCGCCGCGCCGAAACATGGCGGGTTATAGAGGGTCCGGTAGGTATTATTCGAAGCTTCAATGATGAAGAGGGTGAACCAGCGTCTTTTGAATCTGGCGAGACCGTAGTCTTGACTCAAGGCGAACGACATAGGCTTATAGGACTAGACCAATGGGGGGTAGTGGCCGAGTTTTGGCAACATACGGATCCAAATTACCCTTCCAATGAAGCGGATATAGTTCGTGTTCAGGACGATTACGCTCGCAAGTAATTACAATCTTTTATCGACTAGGTGACGGGGGAGGATTCCTTTTAGGTCATAGACTACTCGATGCTGAGAGGTGGCGATGGAGAGCTCTTTGAAGGCATCGTGCGCCACGGCCAAGAGAATGGTTGGGTATTGATCGAGGTCTAGGGTTTCTATGAGGTCGATACCGTATTCGTTTTTAGCCTGGACAGGATTAGCTAATGGATCATAAACGTCGACATCAAGACCAAAACTTTGGAGTTCATTATAGACATCGATGACTCGACTGTTTCTAGTATCACCCGTGTTCTCTTTAAATGCCAGACCAAGGATCAGGGCTTTATTGCCTTTAACAGGTAAATCTTTTTGATGCATCAGTTTGATCATACTACTGGCGACGTGGAGTCCCATATTGTCGTTAATGCGGCGGCCGGAGAGGATGACTTGGGGATCGTGGCCAACTTCTTGCGCTTTGTGAGCGAGGTAGTAGGGGTCTATGCTGATGCAGTGGCCGCCAACGAGGCCCGGTTTGAAAGGCAGGAAGTTCCATTTAGTTGCGGCGGCTTCGAGGACGTCTCCGGTATCGATATCGAGTTTTTCGAAGATGAGGGCGAGCTCGTTCATGAAGCTGATGTTCACATCACGTTGTGCATTTTCGATGGCTTTCGCCGCTTCGGCTACTTTGATACTCGGGGCGAGGTGGGTGCCGGCTTCGATGATGGTGAGGTAGAGCTCATTTACTTGGTTCGCGGCTTCGGGGGTGGAGCCGGCGGTGACCTTGAGGATGTTTTTGAGCTTGCGGACTTTGTCGCCTGGGTTGATGCGCTCAGGGCTGTAGCCTACGGTGAAATCTTGGTTGTAGGTTAGTCCGCTGGTTTGTTCAAGGATAGGGACGCAAACTTCTTCGGTGCAGCCGGGGTAGGTGGTGCTTTCATAGATCACTAGGTCGCCAGGGTGGAGGTGTTGGCCTATGGTTCGGCTCGCTTGAATGAGCGGGTCAAGGTTGGGGCTTTTGTCCGGGTTGATGTCGGTGGGGACGGTAATGATGAAGGTGTTGCAGGTGCTGAGGTCGGCATGGCGGGACGAGATACTAAGCCTGGTGGTGAGGGCTTGAGGTAATTGGTCCCCCTCCAATTCATTCGTAGGATCAATACCACTGGCAATGCGATGGGCCTTTTCGGCATTCGTATCGAACCCGAGGACGTCATAATGCTCGGCGAACGCGACGGCGAGGGGCAGGCCTACGTAGCCTAATCCTAATATGGCAATCTTATGTTCGTTGGGTGTAGACATCGGGTTCAAATGTACGATAACGGGAGGTTAACGTGTATGTAAGTGAATACATTACATATGTATGGGCTTATTGCAAAGTTAGTTTGAATATCTCTGACTGAGTGTTAAGACTCATTTTGATGTTAAGTTTTATAAATGTCTCATTTGATACATCCTAAAGTTTTGATAATGAGGTATTTTAACAAGGAAACAAAACCAACACTCAATGAAAAAAGTAATTGTATTAGCCTTGTGTATGCCGTTGGTAACGGTGGCACAAAAAAAGAAATCTGGGGTAGTATACTCCGAACATCCAGCCTATGACGTAGTGACGGAATCATACCGCGTTTGGGAATCGGGCACAGAAGAAGAACTTCGTGCGCTTTATACCGAGGATGCCAAAATTTGGGGACCGGGAGATGAAGAAGCAGGGACCATGGATGAAGAAGTTCAAGGGATGCTATGGTGGCAGAAGAACTTTGATATTTCCATAACGAATATGGACCCCGCTACACCGGATATCATTCAGTATAAAGGGGAGAAGGGCGCGTGGACGCTAGATTGGATGATCTGGACCGCCATCAATAAAGAGAGTGGAGATACTGTTAAGGGGCCGCTTCATACGGCGAATTATGTCAATGAAGAGGGTAAGATCACGATGACGGTGAACTACTTTGATAGAGAAACCATTGGCGCTCAAATTCAAGAATCGTTTGGTGTACACCGAAATGGCCGTGTATTTGACGAGCATCCTTTTATCGATATGCTTAATGAAATGGTGGCCGCCTATTCTGAAGGTGACCTAGATAAACTACAAGGATATTTTGCCGAAGACGCTGAATTCTATAGGCTTGGTCATGACGGTAAGTATAATCTTGAAGAGCGAAGAGCGCAATGGGAGGCTGGAGTTGCAGCGACAAGCGAACGTAAGCTTGAGCAATCTGGATATCCTGATGCCATTTGGTACGCACGTGATGGTGGATCGTGGGTGGTCTACTCTTGGTGGTGGGCCAACAATACCGATGCCGAAACAGGAGAAACTACTCGTGAGTTCTTGCATATGACTCACTCTTTCAATGATGAAGGAAAGGTAGATCAGGAGATCATTTACATGGCGAATTAATGAAACCCAATGTTCACATGAAAAACAAAACCTTTCTATTTGTCGGTTCACTTTTAGCCGGTTTAATCATTACATCGTGTAATTCTAAGGAATCGGCAAAGTCGAACGAAACATCAGAATTAGACGAACGCTTTGCAAGAAATTGCGAGGTAGTACGTGCCAACAATGCCGGTTTTACAGGAGAGAACCAGGACTATAGTATGTATGCGGATGATTTTTATATGGTAAACACAAATTTTAATGGTTCACCTGATACAATGAGACTTGCCGATCTACAAGCGGAGGATGCATACCTATGGGAAAACTTTGATTTCGAATTCTTAGCAGAGCCCGTTCTTCTTCCGGGTGTAGATTCCGAAACGCAAGAGCCGAATGCAAGCGTTCGATACTATGCTCCTTTGAAAATAACTAAGGCGGCCACTGACTCCACTGAAGAACGTTCAGCAGTAGTTCGTATGTATGAAACATTTGATTTAAATGAGGAAGGCAAGATTACCATTCAAATGTATTATGGTGATTTTGGTGCAGCATTAAGCTACCTGAATGGTTAAATAGAATAACCCCTAGTATGGATTTTTAAAAAAACCCCCGGCTGCACAGCAGCCGGGGGTTTTAATTTTTCTTTCGCAACAGTTATATCTCTTGTAACCCCTTACCAAGCACCCAGGCCCTGTAATCACGATTATTTACAGCTGTTTTTGCCCTGTTGGCAGCACTTCTGTTTTCATGGACACTATGTACGACATAGTATTTGTCATTGTGTCTGGAAAGAAAGGCGTCTGGCGCCCAACCTGAAATACTGGCAAGGAAGTTATCCGCCAAATCTCTATCTATAAAGCCACCAACTATAAGGCTATATCCGGAAGTAGTGGGAGGTTCCTCACTATTATCCGTAATCCACGCTTCAGCATCATTTGTGTTTTCTGAGGCAGCCAGCTGACTTGCTTCATAAGCGGCAATGGAATCTGCTTTTGCAATGGCTATTGCAGCACTATCTAGCGACTCTTCTGCAGCTGTATCAAGGGGTGCAGGCTGTAAAATCTTATATAGATGAAGATTTGCTGCACTTCCGGGGCGCTTACTTTGCGATACAATAGCTGTACTATCATCTAGAATAATCATCCCAAAATCATCGCCACGGTTATTCAGTGGTAATTCAGCCACAGTGGAGTCACCTGCTTTATGCATAAATCCCTGCAGTCCGTAATTCCGGGTACTTCTAGAGAAGAACAGCGTAAGATTTGGTCCCATGGACGGGAATACCTCATCGCCTTTAGAATTAGCCATAGCTACAGGAGCTGGTGCGCTCCATGCGCCGTCAAAGCTCAAGGTGCTGCTGTACAGATCATAGCCGCCTTTACCACCTTCAATGTTGGAAGCAAAATATAAGGTGTAATCCATTGGATCAAAATAGGGGTGCTGATAATCAGCGGTTGGATCAACGAAGGGCAATTCTTTCGCTTTTTCACCATTGAATGGAATAAAAGACAAGGTCATGCCCACCTTACCTTTTTTATTGGGTTTAGCCCTGCTATGACTTGCTATGATGCCCGAACTGTCCGGAAGCAAGGCACATAGACCTATATGGTATTTTTGATCTGCTAAGGTTCCAGGCAGTTCATAGGATAGAGTTTTAAGGTCTTTTAGTCTGAGGAGATAGGGTCGGGCGAAAGGCTCGTTAGTTTTTGGATCCCGCGCTGTCAGTCCGTTTTCATTTCTATTTGATAAAAACAAAAGGTGACCTTTCCCATAGGGCAAGGCTCCGTAATCATCGGCATCGGCCTCACCTAGTTCGAAATGATCTAGAGAATCTGGAGTTTCCAGACCTTTTAGGATAGATTGTGCTTGAACCGAGGCTCCGAGTGCGAGCATAGCGCACAACCCAAAAATGCTGAAGGTGTTTACGCGTCTCATAGGAAAAGTCGTGGTGAGGTGAATGATTCAATACGCGGAGCAACATTAAAGGAAAGACCAATAACATGACTGCGCTGTGTGATATAGACTAAATCCGTCAGGGGATAATTGTATTGATAAAATACGTGCCAATCTCTTGATGGATTTAGGCGCAAAAGGACACCGGCTTCGTCAGCAGGGCTATAATGAGCCCCAAGACCCCATTTGTTTTGATGTTCCATGAAAAGATGAAAGTTCAAGTCTGCCGGAGCGTTTGTGGTGGCGCTTGCCAAGAAACTTGACCGCAAAGACCAATTCCCTTTAAGGCTCAGGCGATGCCCTCCAAAAATTTGTAATACCTGAGCGGTGTAATTATTATCATACATTTCCGCACGGTTCACATTCTTAAAGCTTACCCCCATGTAATAGCTTTGAGTATTCAGGGTAGTGCCTATATCTACGTTAGCCATCATAGGACCCTGAAGGTTATAAATGTTCGGGTCGACAAGATCATAGTAGGTTTCATCCAAAAGATCAACAGCGGTTCGACCAAGGGTCACTCGGATTCCAGTGCTAAGTCTAGCCAAATCATTTACTTGTAAGTGGTAGGCCCCGCTCACGGCTGCTTGTTGAGTAAGGGCAGGCCCCACTTGATCATTGATCAATGTTAGGTTTAAGCCAAGTCCTCGTAGGTTACGATAGTCCATACTTATCAGTCCGGTACGGGGAGCTCCTTTTAACCCTACCCATTGTGCATCGACCAAGCTAACCACATGTTGGTCTTGCATCCCCGCGTGGGCAGGGGAAACAGCCACAGGGGTAAATAAATAGTTATCCAGCGAAGGATGTTGTTGGGCCGTTAGGCTTACACTTCCTAGCAGTAAGGCAGCCGTAACTATGTTCGCAAGACGATTGCGCTGTTTCATATCGCTATAGATTCTTTTCATGGCCTATTATCGGTTAATGTAGAGGTATCCATTGAACTCCTGTGTCGAGGTGCCGCCCATGCGGACGAAATAGAAATACGTTCCACTTGGTAAGATTTCCTCAGCGTTGTTTAAGTACGTATTTGTATTTGCACGTCCATCAAAGTCATTCTGATAGTCAGTGTTTTCATAGACCTTTAAACCTAGCCTATTGAAAATGACAACGTGCGTACCTGGGAATTGCTGTATCCCTGGAATAACCCAGTAATCATTGTTTCCATCATTATCAGGAGTTAAGACGGTTGCCGCTTCTAATTCACATACATCAGCATCCAAGAAATTTGGAACGCCATCGCCGTCACAATCATCGAAGCCTATGCCGTCTCCGTTGGAATCAAACTCCATTGCATCTGAGATGCCGTCGTTATCACTATCAGTGTCTTGTTGATTTGGAATACCATCTCCATCCGCATCGGCCATACCGCCACCGGCTCCAGGAACCCCTCCTTCATCGTCGTTTGGAATACCGTCACAATCCTCATCTAAAGCAAGTATAAGGACACTATCTGTGGCTAAAGCACCGTTTGTATCAATAGCCGTGACCGTATACCAACCTGAAGTTAGCCCGGAAATGGTATCGGTAATTTGACCAGAGCTCCAGAATAGGCTGATGGGCGCTACACCCCCAGAATATGTAGCATATGTGGCACCGTCCATATCTGTTGGGCATATATTATGGCTCAATACTGTAGCTGATATAGAGAAATAATCTGGCTCAGTAAGTACCACGGTATCCATAGTACTACACCCGTTGCTATCTAATACGGTTACAATAAACATTCCTTCGGGCAGACCACTGAGATCTTCGGTAGTTGCTCCATTGTTCCAAGTATAGGTATACGGAGCTGTACCACCGCTGACGGTTAGGTCAGCAGAGCCATCATTTGCACCTTCACTACTGACTCCATAGCCATTGTAGTTTGATGGAGTGATACTGGTGACTAGTTGAGTTGGCTCATCAATAATAACATTCCCCATAGCTGTACAGCCATTGGTATCGCTTACCTCCCAGAAGTACGTACCGGCCGCTAGATTGGTTGCGGTGGCAGTGGTTCCTAAGTTGATCCAAGTATATGAGTACGCACCACTACCCCCTGTGGCGTTGATGGTAGCGGTACCGTTCGCGTCGCCATAACATAGGGCATCGGTTGAGGTGATCGTTGCTTGTACTACACCTCCTGTTGGTTGACTAACGGTAATAGGAACTTGAACGGAATCTATGTTGCCAAGACTGTCGAGACCATAGAACCAAACCGTTGGAGATCCCACATCTGCACAAGTAAATACAGATTGTGAGAGCCACAATGAATCTATACCGCTACAATCACTTGAAGCGCTATCTACTATTGCGACAGTTAACGTATCGAAACCTGCTGCATCCAATGTTAAAGCCACTGTATTAGGATATAATGACGGTCCATTATCGTCAATGACCGTTATGGTGAACGCTGCGCTATCTTGGTTGCCTGAGGCATCGCGGACGACGTAGGCAATATTGTGCTGTCCTATACTGAAGTTACCGGAAGGAGTGCTGCTGTTGTAATAGGTAGTGCTGTAATTCGTACTGTTTTCAGTAATACTCGGAGGAGTCCATGCAAAGGACGCGAAGCAACTATCTGGATCTGCGCTTAAAGTGGTATCGCCTTGTGCCAGATTAATAATTGGCGCTACCGTATCTTCAACCGTTATGTAGAAGCTACATGTGTCCCCATTTCCTTGCAAGTCATAGGCGAAATAGTCAATTTTAAACAGACCTATTTGAAGATATCCGCCTTTAGCTAAGCTGAAATAAGCGCTATCTAAACCGCAATTATCATAGACGCTATCGCCAGTCCAAGTTACTTGAGTCCAACTACTATCTGCATCTGCATAAATAATCAAGGAATCTGGACAGTAGATTTCCGGAACTATATTCTCCGTTACTATCAATTTCTGAAGAATAGAATCTGTATTTCCGTTTACATCAGTAACAAACCAATAAATGTCATAATCACCAAGGGCATAATATGAATTGGCGTCATGGAATAAGGTATCAATACCACATGATTCGACTATTGGTGGAGGAGTTAAACTTAAGCTATCCGTGAAGACACCACAGGTATCTACACCCGCATAAATAGTTAAAGTATCAAGTGTACCCGTCCAGCTCGGAGCAATAGTATCAAGCACTGTAATTACAAAGAAGCAGGTATCGCTATTTCCACTAGGGTCCTCCGCGTATTGGAATACGGTGTCCACACCTACTGGGAAGAATGTCCCACTGGTATCGGTATAGGAATAAATGACACTATCACTGTTATCAGAGGCCAATGGGGAGGACCATGTCAAAGTAACTCCGCAGTTTAAGGCATCAGTATACATTGTAGTATCCAGTAAACAGTTCAAAAAGCTTGGTGCAATGGTATCCTGTACCTCAAGGATAAAGCTGCAGGAATCTATGTTTCCGTTCATATCAGTAGCCACAGTCCATATGGTATGTTGGCCTATTCCAAACCAAGTGCCACTGGTATCACTGGTGTATGAGCTATCTATACCACAAGCATCATAAATGTTAGGAGCTGCCCAGCTATAATTTACTCCTGATGTATCGGCACCAACGTACAATGTCGTGTCCGTACCACAACTAATAGTCGGGGCTATAGTATCTATAATGGTCACTGTCGCAAAGGCGGTATCGCTTTGATTTCCATCGGTACCAATAAGCATGACAACATGTGCTCCAAGGTCTGAACAGGTCCAAGAGGAAGTGTCGACACTCAATGTTAGGCTACAATTATCGGAGCTTCCGCCATCGACATCGGCCGGTGTAATGGACGCGTTCCCTATGCTGTCGATTTGAACGGTAAGATCTTGTGCGACAACCACTGGAGCGACACCATCGCTATCGTTTACAGTTATATTTACTGAACCCTGACAACCAAGAGGGTCAATGATAGTAACGGAATATGTTCCGCTTGAAACACCGCTAATATCTTCTGTCGTCAATCCATTACTCCATAAATACGTGATAGGAGTGACCGTTGTAACCATCGTTAAATCAATAGAACCGTCCGCGGTCCCAGGACAGCTGGCAGGCGTTGCTGTAAGAGTGGCTTGGGGAGTTGGATTCACATTCGCCTGGACGGTATTTGAGGTCCAAACACATCCAGAATCTGATATGGCTTTGACCTTGTATTTTGTGGTGTCTACGAGATTCGGTGTGGTGAAAGTATTGCCCGTCTCGCCTGAGATAGCGTTCCAAACTGTTCCATCAAACTCGTACCACTGAAAGCTAGTGTTACTATTCGTACTCACTCCAAAAGTGGCTGTGGACCCTTCACAAATATCATGGCTTATCGGACTGTAAGTAACCACAAAGTCAATAGGATCTAGAAGTGAAATGGAATTACCACCTCCCGTTTGACAACCGTTAGAATCTGTTAATATGATGTTCGAGTAGTGCTCTTCGGATAACCCTGAAATCGTTGCTACTCCGCTTATCACTGAAGCGGTATTTGTCCCGCCTTCGAAGGAGATGGCGTATGTACCGTCTGGAACATTGGTTACATCAAAGGTTATACTACCATCTGTACCGCCACAAACGGTTGGATCAGACTTTGTAAAATTTGAAGCCACTAAGGTCCCCCCTGTAGTTCCGCTGACACTGATAAGCACATCTGAAGCGCCTGTAGAACTCAAAGTGATATCGGCGGGATTAGATGAAGGCGCCGTACCGTCCATAGCGATGAAAATGGAGGTATCAATGCGTCCGGTAGAATCTGGACTTATTGGTAACAGGCTTGAATACGTGCCATTTAATGATGTGCTCACCTGATATCCCGTTGGCGCTGATATCGAAAGATTTGCGGCGAGCTTATCGGCTTCAATTATAATTTCCTGACCGGTACTGAAGAATCCTTCACACGTGAAAAATGAAGCAGTAGATCCGAAAGTATTAATGGTAGGTATGGTTGATTCATTAGCGGTAGTTGGGAACCAATTCTGTGGGTTAGTTCCTGAGATTAAATAGGTATGAGGTCCAGTGCCTATTGCACCAATGGTAAGGCTAATACTATTGGTACTCGAATATTCTAAGGTTACCCTTGACCTTCCATCTGTGCCTGAAGTATTCGATCCTGATGTGGCGTTTTGGAAGGTGCCTACTCCCAAGCCTGTAGAAGCGTAAGAAAGATAGGTGTTGGATCCGAGTGTATAGCCTGAGAAACCTGAGGATGAAATATATCTTCCCGAAGGCCCCACATCATCTATGTCCCATGCTGTAAGAAAAATATCCCCAAGAGTTACAGGCACGGGTGCGGCTGCCGATCCATCTTCTATAAAGTCAATGCTGTAGGTAATGTATCCGTTTGCTGAGGTCCATAATACCGAAGGACTGAAATGGGAAGAGGAGTTACTATTTACCGTATTGTTCACATCGAAATCAGAAATCAATGCATTTGAAATATTATCAATGGTGATGATTGCGTCATATGAGGTCGCTCCTATAGTGATGACATCATTATAAACACAAAATCCACCCACGGAGGTGGATGGACTCACAGTGATGGGGTCGTCAAAAGACAAAGTATTACCAGATGCGACTATGGTCTGAGCATCCAATAATTGGGGCCATCCTATAAAGGCCAATCCAAGGCAGAAAAGGAACCGTTTTTTCATAAAACGAAAATTGTGAATCGTGAAAGGATAAAAGTAGGTACTTGGTTTACTTACTCATTAAAAATAAGCTGAACGAATGCATCAATTGAGGGACCGGAAAATATTTTTCAACTAAAAAACGTGATATTTGTCACGTTTTTCATTCTTCTACTTTTATGCCAGACACAATATCTGTACTCAACCTTGAAGATCTCAATGCGAAATTCAGGTTGCTTCAACCCGAACAACGGATCACGGAACTGTATAGGCTCTTTTCCCGAGAAGAGGTGATGTTAACGAGCTCATTTGCCGCTACTAGTGCGTATTTACTCCATTTATTCTCGGTATACATGCCTGAACAAGAGGTCCTTTTTATCAATACGGGCTACCATTTTGAGGAAACCTTGGTGTATAAGGATTACCTTACTAAAGTCTACAACCTTCAAGTTCGTGAGGTAAAAGCTGAGGATTGGAAGCATGAGTTTACCACGTCTGATCAGACGTGGACAAAGGACCCGGATTACTGCTGCACCATAAATAAAGTTGAGCCCTTAGAAAAGCTCAAAGAATCTCATAATGTTTGGGTGAGCGGATTGATGAGCTGGCAGAGTGACCACCGATCTACCTTAGATATTTTTGAGGAGAGAGGGGGCATTCTTAAATTCTATCCACTGCTCGATGTGAGTAGAGAGCAGCGTGAGGCATATATTAAGGACCATTTATTGCCTTTTCACCCTCTCCAGTCAAAGGGCTTTTTTAGTATTGGATGTAAGCACTGTACTAAGCCTGGTAAGGGACGCAAAGGACGTTGGAACAATAGCCCTAAGACTGAGTGTGGGCTGCACCTTTAAACGATAAAAAACCCGATCCTTTGAAGACCGGGTTTTTCGAAATCTACGACATGCATTTGTTGTATCGTTAGCACAATTTAATCGCACACTATCCAGCGGTAGTACTGCAGAGTACTATCGTTCGGTACCTCGATCTCTCCTTCGAGTCCCGGAACATTCGCAATGGTTAATGGAAAAATCATCTCACCACACCAGGGATCATTTTCTCTAGGACAATCCCCATACGGATCTGATGTCGCTGTCGTATGTCCTTTTCCTGTTGGAATTCTATTATTTGTATCACGTCCTTTTGGATCCAAGCCGGGGGTAAACTCATTGAAGATCTCATCACATTTGACATGCAAGTCTTCATATTGCTCGAATGAATTGACCAAAAGAGTATCTGAATCGAAGACTACTTTTATAGGGTAGACGTAATCAAAGCATTCGATGGGGCTTTTTTCTGCTTCGTACTCTACCCTATCCAAATTTCTCTCACAGCGGATGAAAAAAAGTCCTCCGAGTAATGGAAGTAGCCAAAAAAACGTTTTACGTCTAAACATGTTTACATGATACGGAGCTAACACAACAGCGCTATCCTTCAGATTGTTCGAATAAAAAAACCCCGCAGTTTTGCGGGGTTTAATGAATCAACTATCGTTAATGTACTTAAATGTTAGAGTAAAATACCTTGGTATTTTTGTCTACTGGAGCACAGCCGTCATAGCGTGTGGGTACAGGATTGTAGTTCACCACACCATCAGCAGCCGCTTCCTCCGAAGTGAAGTAGCACAGCAAGGTCAAATCCTTAATGGTGCGGAAGAAGTGGTCGCCATCTTCATGCGCCGCTTCGTCATAGCTGCGAAGGAAATCTTCGCGCTCCATCTGGGTGGCTTCTTCAAAAGGACGGCCGATGGCTTTCTTGCCTTCTACTGCGATCTCTTGAATACCGGCGTTCAACTTCTCTTGCATATCAGGGTAGTAACAATCGCGAATCATCACATCGATGAAGGCACCGGTGCGGGCATCACGAGCCCCAGCCGTCGCCGTGCGCGGGATGATGGTTTCAGCGATCGAATCCAACATGGCCAAACGCGCAGGTCCTGCCGTGGTCGTGTCCGGATCAAAAGAGCAGCTCTCCAACAATACCGTTGGCGCTACCAAGGTACCTCCGATGGCTAGTGCCATGCGCTGTACCATTTGTCTACGGGTCAAATTTTTATCTTCCATGGTCAGTGCTTTAGAGGTTACCTTTTTTCAATTCGCTTACGGCGTAGTCTGCAGCACGTGCAGTCATGGCCATATAAGTCAACGATGGGTTCACACAGGAAGCCGAAGTCATCGCCGCACCGTCCGTCACGAAGACGTTTGGAGCATCCCAAACTTGGTTCCATTTGTTCAATACAGAGTTTGTCGGTGCCGTTCCCATACGCGCCGTTCCCATCTCGTGGATCCCCATTCCGAGGGCGTAGTCGCTTTCCCACGCGTAGACATTTTTAAACCCGGCAGCTTCAAGCATATCTACTGCATCTTGTGCCATATCTACGCGCATTTTTTTCTCATTCTCTTTGAGTTCTGCATCTATGGCCAATACAGGTAATCCCCATTTATCAGTGCGGTTCCTATCGAGACTGATCATATTGTCGTGATAAGGAAGTACTTCTCCAAAAGCAGTCATGCCCATTTTCCATGGACCAGGCTTACTAATTGAATCTTTAAAATTGGCGCCAAGCCCCATTTCACGTACTCCTCGTCGCCAATCCCCGCGTGAGGCAGATCCTTGATAGCCAAAGCCTCGAACATAATCTCGCTTGTCGCCATACCAATTACGGAAACGCGGGATGTAAAATCCGGTTGGACGTCCGCCGAAGTAGTATTTATCTTCATCACCTTCCCAGGTGCCATCGGCCCCAACTCGGAAGTGATGGTCCATTAAGTTATGACCTAGTTCCCCTGAGCTCGATCCCAATCCGCCTTCCCAAACGTCGGTGGCGCTGTTCATCAAGATCCAAGTCGAGTTCAACGCCGAAGCGTTCAAGAACACGATAGGCGCGGTGTATTCGTAAGTCATGTTCGTCTCGGCATCCAAAACAATCACCCCTTTGGCCTTCTTGCCGTCCTTATCGTAGATCAATTCCTTCACGATACTGTGCGGGCGCAAGGTCAAATTCCCCGTGGCCATCGCCGCCGGAAGGGTAGAGGATTGGGTGCTGAAGTAGCCGCCGTAAGGACAGCCCAACCAGCACTTGTTACGGTATTGACAACCGGCTCGATCCTTGTGGGGTACGGCAATATTTGACGTACGTCCTATAATCAATCTTCGTTTTTCATCAAAAGATTTACGGATGCGCTCCGCAGCCGTTTTCTCCACACAGTTAAGCTCCATAGCGTGTAAATACAAGCTATCTGGTAACACATCCATATCTTCATGAGAACCGCTCAAACCGGCATGGCGTTCCACGTGTTCGTACCAAGGCGCCATATCGTCATAACCAATAGGCCACGGCGTGGCAATCCCCTCTTTCTCATTGGCCAAGAAATCCTCGCGGTTCCAGCGGTAGCTCTGACGCCCCCACATGAGTGAACGTCCGCCGACGTGATAGCCGCGGTACCAATCAAAGCGCTTCTTTTCCGTGTAGGGACAATCCTGGTCGTCCACCCAGAAGTGCGGGTTGAGTTCGTTTAATGGATAATCACGCTTTAACACCGGGTTGCGATCTTTCTGCGCGGTGGTGGGCTTTCCGCGGTGCGGGAATTCCCAAGGATCCATGTTAGTGGTGGTGTAATCCTTGATGTGCTCGACGTTGCGTCCGCGCTCCAACATCAAGACCTTGAGGCCTTTTTCAGTGAGTTCTTTCGCTGCCCAGCCCCCGGAAATACCGGAGCCTACTACGATGGCATCGTAGTGCATTGTGTTTTCTGCCATGAGTGAGTTGAGTTAACGTTGTCTAAGTTAGGTGTTTCTATCTATATTCTCTTGTGTTCTATAGGCCACTATCCGTCGGATCAGATCCTCGGGGAGGGGTTGGTTATGAGGAAATTGGACACTGCCTTTTCCCTGTTTATAGGAGGCCAATTCCTCTTCAAACGCCACATGCCCACTTGGCGTAGCGTATAAACCTATGTGTTTGGCGTAGCCCGCAACATAGACCAGTGGCTTCCCGAAGGTCTTGTAGGCCGGCATGCCGTACGAAATACTCTCCACCGCGTCGGGGGCTTCTTTCAGGATGATTTGACGCACTTGCGATAATCGGTCCCGGCATACCCCTTCAAACTGTTGAAGGTATTCCTCCACATTCGCCGCCATCCTACCGAATAAATTCTTCGTAGCTGCGGCGCATACTCTCTTTCAACGGCTCCTTGAATACGTACTCCAACGCAACATATCCTTCAAAACCGGTGGCATCAATGGCCTGCATCACGGCTGGGTAATTGATCTCCTGATCGTTCCACGGCTCATTGCGGCCCGGCACTCCCGCCACGTGGTAGTGCCCATAATATGGGTGGTTCTCCTTAATGTTTGCCACCAGGTTCCCCTCCATGATTTGCATGTGGTAGATGTCGTACAACAGTTTAAAGGAAGGACTGTCCAATTTCTTGGCCAGCTCCACACCCCATCGGCTGCTGTCCGCCATATAATCCGGGTGATCGACGATGCTGTTGAACAGCTCCATCTGCAACACCACCCCGTGCTCCTCGGCCAGCTTGACCATGGGGATTAACGACTGCACCGCCTGCTCCATCCCGGCCTCCTCACTCAACCCGCGGCGATTACCGCTGAAGCAAATAAGGTTGGTATAGCCGGCTTTCGCCACGCGCGGGATCATTTCACGGTAGCGCTCGTGCAGCACCCCTTCGAACTCGCCATGGATGAACCCATCGACCAAATTCAATTCGGCACCGTTGCACATGCTGCTATCCAGTCCGTGCTTTTTTAGGTGGTGCCAATGCTCAGGTCCCACCAAATCCACCGCCTCAATTCCTTCGGCGGCCAACCATCCGCACAGCTCCTCCCAATCCAAGTCGGTCACCGTCCAGTGGCTCACACTTCTTTTATAACCGAAAGCGCGCTCGCCCTTCACGACCGCTCCTTCCGCTTGGACCGTTCCGGCCCAGAGCGCTCCGGGCACGGCTGCCGCCGCGCCCAAGGTCATAAGTTTCTTTATGTGATCGCGTCTATTCATTTTTGAGTTTACTACCAACAGTAGTAGAAATGAAAAGCGGATAGAAAACAAAAATTAATGCTATCGGTATGTATAGGGTGGTCATAATTATTTCTCGTCCCGCTTCTACATCAGATAATCCCATTTTCAATTCGTCATAGAAGCCACCCATAAACTGCATATAGATACTCACCGCAAACATACCAGCACCTCCTATAACAGCAAGTCCTACTGCTCCTGTTTTCGGTAAATAGGTGGCGACAAACCCAATCATTGTAGGCCAGAAATAGGTTACCCCAATGCCAAAAATAAAGGCGCTGACAAACAACATACTACCTTCACTAGTACCCATTAAGTATAGGCCTATGGTTGTAATTAACGCGCTGAAAAACAATACTCCCGTAGTAGAAAAATGGGCAACAACTGGAGCCGCCAATGCGCGCCCTAATGTCATCACCCCGGCAGTGATTAGAAGGATTAGAATGGCATTATCGTTGACACTTTTAAGCAGTACATCCACATATTGATTGATGAACAATTCTGAAATAGCTGTTCCAAACATGGCGAGCGTAATGACAATGAATAGTGGATTTAGCAGTTCTTTATACATTGCTCCAACACTAACATTTTTTGCAACGCGCTCCGTAACAGGAAAGGAGAGGCGTTCCATTCTTACAGCGTACCAAATATTCGGGATGAGCATAAAAGCCATCATAAACTGCCAGTTCAACCCAATTTTTCCAAAGACGAAGGCTACCAATGACCCAATAACAAGGCCGCCTGGAAACCATAGATGGAAATGATTGAGTTTGGTTGTTTTTTGTTCTGGATAGATTGAGGCGACTAATGGATTACATACGGCCTCAACCATACCGTTAGCCAGTCCAATGGATAGAGTGCTTATCCATAGTGTCCAATACCCCTGAGCGAAAATAGTAAGTACGATCCCCGCAAAATGCCCTAAGTAAGCTATTCGCATTAAAGGCTTCATACCTACTTTATCCACGATAATTCCACCAATAATCATACTTATTGGGAATCCCCAAAAGGCGGTGGCTGTTATATTCCCAAGTTGACCGTTATCAAGTCCGAATTCACTACCGAGATCACCAAGAATCCCAGCACGAATACCAAAACTTAAACTAGTAACTAATAAGCTCGCACAACTAGCAATAAAGAGAGAACGACGGTTGCTTGTAGTGGCAGTCATAAAATTTCGAGTGTTTTGTGTTTAGGAAGTGTCTAAAATACACTTTATCCGCAAACATTGACGAATATCGCGACGAAGCGGTCAAATTTTTCCTAAAATCTAACTCATCGAACAAAGGTCATTTGGACATTTTCCACTACTTTGGAGCTTTAACAAAATCGCTTTTCCATGAGTCAAAAGTTGCGTGCTGCTATGATCGGCGGCGGACCGGGTAGTTTTATCGGCGGCGTGCACCGTATCGCGGCGCGTACGGATGGAGACTATGACTTGGTCGCAGGTGCCTTCTCCTCCAGACCCGAAAAATGTTTGGAAACGGCACGTGAATTAGGTATTTCCGAAGATCGTGCCTACGGCAGTTGGCAGGAGTTGCTCTCCTCGGAGCTCGAGCGCCCCGCACACGAGCGTGTCCAAGTCATTATGATCACCACGCCCAACCACGTGCATGCCGCACCCACCATCGCGGCGCTCGAAGCAGGCTACCACGTCGTGCTCGACAAGCCCCTGTGCACCTCCATGGACGAGGCCTATGCCATTGAAGCAGCGGTAAAAAATGCCAAAGGGCTCTTCTGTTTGACCCATACCTACACGGGCTATCCCATGGTCAAAGAAGCCAAGCACCAGATTGCTTCCGGGGCCCTCGGAAAAGTCCGCAAGATCTACGTAGAATACCCACAAGGCTGGCTCTCTACCTTCCTCGAAGGCGAAGGCCAAATCCAAGCCGCGTGGCGCACCGATCCCACCAAATCCGGGAAAGTTGGCGCAATGGGCGACATTGGCACCCACGCATTCAACCTAGCCGAATACATTTCTGGCGAGCAGTTTAGTGAGGTCTGTGCTCAATTAAACATTGTGGTCCCCGGTCGCGCCCTCGACGACGATGGTGCCGTGCTCTTCCGCACTACCTCCGGCGCCACCGGTGTCCTCATGGCCACTCAAATCGCGGCTGGTGAGGAGAACAACCTTAAGATTCGCGTCTATGGTGAAAAAGGCGGTTTGTGCTGGGAGCAAAAGGACAACAACACGCTTACCATGATGCCTCTCGACGCTCCAGTGACCGTGCTTCGCACCGGCGGCCCGGGCACCTCGGAAATGAGCTTGGCCAACCACCGCGTACCTCCCGGCCACCCGGAAGGCTACCTCGAGGCATTCGCCAACTTATACAAGAACTTCGCTGCCCACGTTCGCGCCCATGAAGCTGGACAAGCACAGCACCCACATTTAGATTATCCCGGTATTGAAGACGGCGTGCGCGGCATGAAATTCATCGAAGCCATCGTGGCCAACAACGCCGGAACTGAAAAGTATACTGCCCTATGAAAACGCTGAAAGGACCTGCCGTTTTCGTGGCCCAATTCGCCGACGACGTCGCCCCGTTCAATTCGTGGTCGACCATCTGTAAGTGGGCCGCCGACTTAGGCTACAAGGGCATCCAGATTCCATCGTGGGACGCCCGTTTCATCGACCTGGAAAAGGTCGCCAACAGCCAAGATGCCGCAGACGAACTCAAAGGTATTGCCGCCGAACACGGCATCGCCATCACCGAACTGAGCACGCACCTCCAGGGCCAGCTCGTCGCCGTTCACCCGGCTTTCGACGCTCAGTTTGATGCCTTCGCCCCGGCGGAAGTACACGGCAACTCCAAGGCCCGTACCGCCTGGGCCGTGAACCAAGTAAAACTTGCCGGCACCGCCTCACGGCGACTCGGCCTCACGGCACACCCGACCTTCTCCGGCGCCCTCGCATGGCCGTATTTCTATCCGTGGCCGCAGCGCCCGGCTGGATTAGTGGAGGAGGCCTTTGAGGAATTGGGCCGTAGATGGATGCCACTCCTTCGACACTTCGACGACTGTGGCGTCGACCTCGCCTATGAAATCCACCCGGGAGAAGACCTCCACGACGGTGCCACCTTCGAGCGATTCCTCGACGAAGTAGGCGGCCACCAACGCGCCAACATGCTCTACGATCCGTCGCACCTCGTCCTCCAAGGCATGGACTACCTCGGCTACATCGACCTCTACCACGAACGCATCAAAGCCTTCCACGTGAAGGACGCAGAGTTCAACCCGAACGCCCGCACCGGAGCGTACGGCGGCTACCTCCCGTGGGTCGAGCGCGCCGGTAGATTCCGTTCCGTCGGGGACGGCGAAATAGACTTCCCAAGCATCTTCGCGAAACTCGCGCAATACGATTACGACGGTTGGGCCGTGCTTGAATGGGAATGCTGCCTCAAAGACAGCGCTGCCGGAGCACGAGAAGGAGCAGAACGCATTGCCGATTGGATTATACCGGTCGCCTCCCGCGCCTTCGACGACTTTGCCGCCACCGGCGTGGATAAAGCCGCCAATCGCAAAGCCTTAGGGCTCGATTAATAACACATAACACTCAACCCCGAAGGCTACCTTCTTTCGTTAACCTAATTCACAAATGAAAAACCTAATCCTTAGTGCCGCTGCCCTCTTTGCCGTAGCCTGCACTGCACCTGCTGAAGCACCTGCCGAAAATACCGCAGCCGCTCCAGAAAAATTACACAACAACATCACCCAAGCCGAAATCATTGAAGGCTGGGAACTCATGTTCGACGGCCAATGTACTGGTAACTTCCGTAAGTATGGAGATACCGTGATCGGCAAAGCTTGGGTCATTGATGATGAAGCACTGCACTTGGACGCCAGCAACAAAGACGATTGGCAGACCAATGGAGGTGGCGATATCGTGTATATGGAGGTTGATGGTAGCATGCGAGAATTCGACAACTTTCACTTTAAAGGCGAATGGAGAATCGCAGAACGTGGAAACTCAGGCATCATCTACCTCATTCACGAGGATACTGCCCAGTATCCGTACTGCTGGATGACGGGTCTTGAAATGCAAGTACTCGATAATGGTACTGACTCGACAGAAGGTCACCCTGATGCAGCAATACACAAGCACCGCGCAGGCGATCTCTATGATATTAACGCGGCTCCGGACGGCGCTGCCAGGCTTGCTGGCGAGTGGAATCAGTTTGAAATCATTGTTCAAGACGGTCACCTCACGCAAAAGCTCAATGGAGTGGTTACTGTGGACCGCAACCTCTTCGATGACCAGTGGCGTGCGGATGTTGCCGGTTCAAAGTTTCATGAATTCTCAGGGTATGGTACGTACGCTAAAGGGGGTATTGCCCTCCAAGATCATGGCGACAATGTATGGTACCGCAACCTGAAGATTAAACCTCTCCCTTCTGAGCAAGCTGAGGCCGCTGAAGGAAGTGAGATTGACCTTGTTATCGGATCTGATTTGGATTAATTTTCGATCCCAAAAATCTTCCTAGAAAAGCAAAAACCCGAGCCGCAGGCTCGGGTTTTTTGTTAGTCCCTTGAACTAGGTTAGGGACGGGGTACCTAAATAAGACAAGGTCCAAGAGAATTTGTTTAAACCGGGCGTAAAAAAGTACTTTTATCCTATGGCAAACTACCACCACAGCAAGGGAATTGTTTTGAGTTCGCTCAAGTATGGCGATAGCAGCCGAATTGTACGTGTATACACAGATGGTTTCGGGTTGTTAAGTTTCTTGGTGAATAGTGTAGGGAACAAAAGAGGGGTAGTTCGTTCGAGCATGTTGTTGCCGCTGACCTTAATAGAAATAGTCCACACCCACAAAGGAGCCGGTAAGCTCGAGCGTATTAAGGAAGCGAAAATGGACCTGACTTATACTGCCATTCCCTACGATCCGGTGCGTAATGCGGTCGCGCTGTTTTTGGCAGAATTGTTTACGAAAAGCCTGCGCGAAGAAGAGGCCAACGAAGCGAAATTTGAATTTGTGCGTGGCGCATGTTTGGCCTTGGACACATTGGATGAACTACCTGCTGCATTTCATCTTTCAATATGGGCTAAGTTGACACAATATTTGGGATTTGGACCTGAAGTAAAAGAGGCAAAAACAGACCAATTTTTTGATCTAAAAGATGGCGCTTTTTTAACGCAACCGCCTCTTACGCATCCGTATTTAGACCCTGCAACGAGTGCCTACCTTCGCCATGCACTTTCATGGGATTTTAAAGGTTCAATTCAGATTCCTAAGGAGGGGCGAAAATCATTATTGGAGGGGTTGGATAACTTCATGAACATCCATCTTGACGGCTTTGGACGTTTTAAAAGCCTTGAAGTGCTTTCCGAACTGTTTGTCTAAGGGGCAGCGAAATGAACATGGAGGCCAAACCGGCCAAAAGTGGAAAAACAGATTAAAATTCATGTCACCTTGTCAAGTCTTTTGACTTGGACCACTTTTTGTTACCTTCCACTTTGTAACTAATTCAATACTCTATGAATCCATCTTTTCCAAAATGGTTAATTCCAACCTTTGCACTCCTATTGATCGTTGTGCTTTTCTCGTCGCGTCTTTTCGTCAAAATAGATGCCGGGGAAGCAGGAGTACAATATGATCTTTTCTCAGGATTGAATGTCGAGAAAATCTATGATCAAGGACTCAAAATAATTGCGCCTTGGAATAAAATGTATAAATACAGCACTCGTGTGCAAGAAGATCGATCTATGATGGAAGTCTTGAGCGCGAACGGACTAACTATTCGTGCAGAGCTTTCCTATCGTTATCGACCCATTCACGATAAAATAGGTTACCTCCACAATGAGGTAGGTGAAAATTATCATGAGCGCATTGTTATTCCTGAAATTCGTTCAGCTACGCGTGAAGTAATTGGTAAATATTTACCCGAAGAATTATACAGCTCTAAACGAGATAGTATTCAAACAGAAATTTTTGATCTTGCCTCGGAGCGTATAAGAGCAAAATATATCGAGTTAGATGCTGTTCTGATAAGAGATGTGGGTCTTCCAGAAAAACTTAAGCAAGCGATTGAACGCAAACTTGAGCAAGAGCAAGTAGCCCTCGAATATGAGTTCAGATTGACACGAGCAGAGAAAGAGGCTGAGCGTCAAAGAATAGAAGCTGAAGGTAAAGCAGCAGCAAACCGTATTTTGAGCCAATCTCTTACAGATAAAGTGCTGAAAGACAAGGGAATAGAAGCGACCTTAAAATTGTCTGAAAGTCCAAACTCTAAAGTGATTGTCGTGGGCGGAGAAGGTGGTTTACCTCTGATTTTAGGCAATAACTAGTCTTAAAAGAGACATTAATTGAATCAAGGCGGCCAATTTTTGGCCGCCTTTTTTTATATTCGAAACACTAGCCCCTTGTAAATGAACTCATTCGCTTTATGGAGAACTTACATGAAACGGTTGCTGTAAATTCTTGGCTTTACTGGATAGGCTGGGCGTCTTCAATATTTTTCATTTGGTTTACCGTTTGGCTTGGAGGTAAGCTAAGTATACGGGGTCGAAAATCCTTTGAACGAGGCTGGGCTTTTGTGCTCATATTGTCATTTGTAGCAATGACCACTTTGTCCATAATTCGCGGTGAGTTTTCTTGGGGAAACAGTCTTCCCATTCACCTATGTGGCTTTTCGAGATTGCTGGCCATTGGCTATTTCTTTTTTAAGAAGAGATGGATGGGGGAGTTGGTTACTTTCACCGGAATAGCCGGCGGTTTACAAAGCATTTTAACACCTGAATTTACGCATGGAATCCAAGGTATATATGTCGTTGATTATTATCTAAATCACGCCTCCATTATCGCCATAGGGTTGTACATCATATTTGTGCACCTGCAACCGCTACAAAAAAGGGCATGGCTGCGTAATTTTGGACGCGTCCAGTTCTTGGCCGCTTTTGCCCTGGGCTTCAATCTATTGGTTGGAGCAAATTACATGTACTTATTAGAACCTCCTCTTGCGAACAATCCTTTAGTTATTACGAGCGAATCTTTTCCGTATTTGCATGTAGTATTCTTTGAAGTTTTTGCCGCATTGAATTTCTATATTATCGAAATAGTGCTCCGTCGCATTCGCGTACGCAACTCCATCGGTGTGCGTATCGTTTAGTATTTTCACACATTCTCAACATTTTAGGCCGTAGAAGTCTTATATATTTGGACCGCCGTTTTCGCATGGTTTTTGCAATCCGGTTAAACCTTTGACCCAAATACCCGTCTTTAACTCATGACAAACCAACTCTTCAAGGTCTTTATGGCCATTTCCCTTGCCTTAAGCACGCCTGTATTGGCTCAACATCCTGGTGGCCAAGGTGGATTCGACCCCTCAAAAATGCCAAAGATTGGCAAGATATCAGGGACTTTGGTAGATTCTGAAACGAAGGAGCCTATTGCTTTTGCTGTGATTCAAGTTGCAAGCAAACTCAGTGAGGAACTTGTGACGGGTGGAATGTCTAACGAAAAAGGACAGTTTTTAATCGAAGGAATCGCTCTTGGACCAAGTTCAGTAGAATTCGCTTTCGTAGGTTATAAAACATTGAACCAAGAAATACGATTAGGGCGCGATGGTATTGAACAAGATTTAGGCATTATTCCACTAATTTCCTCTGGTGTAGAACTTCAAGAAGTCACAGTTGAGGCCGAACGTCAATTCATGACGAACGAGATAGATCGTAAAGTTTATGACCCTTCGAAACTTATTCTATCCAAAACGGGATCTGCCACGGACATATTAGAGAACATTCCTTCGGTAGAATTGGATATTGAAGGAAACATCACCCTTCGTGGTTCAAGCGCTGTCCGTATCATGATTGATGGTCGTCCTTCACGATTTAGCGGGGAAGATTTGAGCGCTCTTTTGGCGGCTTTGCCCGGCAATAGCATCGAAAAAGTCGAGGTTATGACTAACCCTTCGGCAAAGTATGATCCCGATGGAACTGCGGGAATGATCAATATTGTCCTGAAGAAAAGTGCATTACAAGGTTTGAATGGATCTGTAAACGCATCCTGGTCTGGAGCTGATCGTGTTCGAGCCGGAATGAACCTCAATTTCAAAAACGATAACATCAATTATTTCTTTAATGCTGGACATAGTTCAGGTAAATATCCTAGAACGAATTGGTCTAACCGCATTAGTCAGCTAGTCGACGGTACATACACGACGTATCAAGAGGCCGAAGGTTATGGTGGTCGGAATGGGAATAACATCAAGGCTGGTTTTGACTGGACCCCAAGCCTTAAACACACATTCACCTTACAAGGGACCTTAAACCAAGGCCTACGACCACGTTTTGAGGATAAAACTACCGATTGGACAACGCCATTTAGCAACTATACCATAGGCCAATATTCTTATGAAAACGGTACTAGCTGGAATAATAGCGTAGATGCCATTTACGATTGGAAGCCGTCGAAAGAGGAATCCCTGAATCTGCGTATGTCGTATACAGACGGAATGCGTGATGATCGAATGGATTTCCAGCAGGACACCCTTTCTTTAGGAGGAGGCAAACCATCCATGCGCTATAATACACACAGTTACGGTGAGCAGTGGGAATTCAATGGATTGGCAGATTATACCAAGAAGTGGGGGGAATCTACTAGATTGGAATCAGGCGTGAAAGTAATCATGCGCGATGACCTCGATGGGTTCGAACGCTTTAATACGGATATCAACACGGACAGCACCACATTAGATCCGTTGAGTGTCAATGAATTTTTGTACTCCGAAAACATTTTCGCTGCCTATACAAACTATGGGTTTAAAAAAGGTAAATGGGGATATCAGCTCGGTGTTCGTGCAGAGCAGGCCAATATCGCAGCTACCCAGATCACTCAAGACTCAACCTTTTACAATGACTATTTCCAGATCTACCCCAGCGCTTTTTTAACCTATGAAATAGCGCGTGGACGTGAGTTAAACTTTAGCTATAGCCGTCGTGTTGAGCGCCCACGTGGACGTCAATTAAATCCATTTATTGATTACAGTGACCCATTTAACTTGCGACAAGGGAACCCTTACCTTTTACCAGAATTTACAGGTGCCTACGAAGCCGGGTATACTCATATAACTCAGAAAGGCGGAACCTTTACTTCGAACTTGTATTTCCGTGACAAGAGCAACATGATAGATTGGTTTAGCATTGTGGATAGTGCGGGAATTAATTTGACTACGTTCCGAAATTTGAATGATGGAGAGGATGCCGGACTTGAATTGAATTATCGCGGAAAGTTGGGCAATAAAGGTGGATTTGCGAGTATAGGTGGAAATTACTTTTACAGCCAGGTTCGTGGCGAAGTTGACGGTTTTGAATGGAACAACAGCGGCTTTGGATTTGGCTTGAATACTATGATTAGTACACCTTTATGGGAGAATGCTAGCCTCCAAATTATGAGTCATTACCGAAGCAAGCGTGTCAGTGCACAAGGGATAGGAAGGCCATTTTACTTTATAGGTGGTGGTTTTAAGCAAGGTTTTATGGAGGATCGTCTAAACTTCTCCATCAATTGTAGAGATATCTTCAATACCATGGGCTGGAATTATGAAAATGAAGGCCCTAACTGGAGTCAAGAAGGGCAATTTCGTTGGATGTCCCGGGTCGTTGAATTTGGCTTCACCTATAACTTCGGGGAAGTACAGCGCCGCCGTCGTGATATGAATCGTGGTTCAGGCGGTGGTATGGAAATGGAGATGTACTAAAGACATCTGATGGGATGCCTTAAAGGTCTTCATCAAAATCCTCCCCATCTCCTGGGAAGTCAAAATAAACCGGAATACAATCCACATCTACCCCTAGATCCCCTAAGGGACGTTCAAACGGATCTTGACTAATACCTAAGTCTGGATTGGCATAATTCTTCTTCATGTATAAGGCCCAGATCGGTAGTGCCGTTGTGGCGCCTTGACCATAATAGGTGCCATAGGCTCCCCCAAAATGGGCTGCTCTATCTTCACATCCGGTCCAAACCCCTGTAATTAAGTTCGGGACAGCTCCCATAAACCAACCGTCCGATTGATTTTGAGTGGTCCCGGTTTTACCGGCAATCTCATTGGTAAACGCGTAGGGATATCCAGTGACCACATTCTGGCGATATGTAGCCCCTTTATGACGAAGCCTTATACCAGTACCGTCCTCGGTAACTCCCATGAGCAGTTTTAGAATCACATAAGCATCTTTATCGCTCATGACTTGTCGGGTTTCAGGGCTAAATTCTTCAAGCACCACGCCGTTTTTATCCTCTATTCTTGTGATCATAATGGGCTCTACATAGCGCCCTTTGTTGGCGAATGTGGTGTAGGAGCCCACCATTTCGTATACACTAAGATCGACGGTGCCTAATGCTATGGAAGGAACCTCCGGAATATCGCTGGAAATCCCCATTTGCCTTGCTAGGCTTATCACAGGTCTTGGACCTACTTGTTTCATAAGGAAAGTAGTCACCGTGTTCATAGAGTTCGCAAGGGCATCTTTGAGGCTCTTTTTTCCTCCATATTTGTTATCAGAGTTTGACGGGCACCAGTCTTGGATAAGGCCATATTCACCTTTTTCGATACAAATCTTTGTATTTGGAACCTCTAAACACGGACTGTAATTCTTTTCTAGAATGGAAGTGGCATAAACAAACGGCTTGAAAGTCGACCCCACCTGACGTTTACCTTGTTTAACATGATCATATTTGAAGTACTCAAAGTCATTTCCTCCCACCCAGGCTTTTACATATCCTGTTTGGGGCTCCACACTCATTAGACCTACTTGATAGAGACCTTTATAATACATAATACTATCCCTTGGACTCATGGTAGTGTCTTTATCACCTTGCCAAGTAAAAACAGTCATAGGTATTTTGGTATCAAATACACTTTGAATACTATCCATACTAATGCCCTGATTTTTTAGTCTTCGATAGCGCTGTGTGTTTTTCATGGCTCTTTCCACAATGGCTTTCACATTACCCGAGGGGTCCTGATCAAAATAGAAGGGACCATACGTTCTATCCTCTTTTACCAAATCAAAAACCCTTTGTAGATTGCTCATATGCTCTTGAACTGCCTCCTCTGCGTTGGTTTGCATTTCAGCATTGATGGTGGTATAAATTTTAAGCCCCCCACTGTAGAGGTCCAATTCTCGACCGGTACGGTCTTCGTAATCCGCGATCCACTTTTTCATAAAACCGCGGACGTATTCTCGGAAGTATGGAGCAAGCCCAGCGTTGTGACTTTGCGGGCGGAAATTTAACTGTATGGGAATTTGTTGTAAGCTATCTTTTTCCGCTTCGGTGATCATCCCATTTCTGACCATCTGAACGAACACCTGGTCACGTCTCAGTTTTGTACGTTCAGGATAACGCTTGGGATTGTATAGTGATGGGTTTTTAGCCATGGCAACGAAAACGGCTGCCTCCTCGATATTAAGATCCTTTGGGCTTTTATTAAAATAGGTCCGCGCAGCAGAGTTTATACCTACGGCTTGATACAGGAAATCCAATTGATTTAAATAGAGCGCAATGATCTCTTCCTTGGTGTATATTCTTTCTAATCTAACGGCAATAACCCATTCGCCAAATTTTTGCATGATTCGCTCTACGATATTATCCGCAGGTTCTGAAAATTGCATTTTGGCCAATTGTTGTGTGAGTGTGGAACCACCTCCTTTGGTGCCTAGATAAGCTATGGCTCGTGCGAGGGCTTCAGGATCAATACCGCTATGCGAATAGAAACGTTCATCTTCGGTTGCAATCAACGCCTTTCCCAACCAAGGGGATAGATCATCGTAGGTTGTTGCCGTTCTATTTTCATTGTAAAAAGTCCCAAGCACTTCATTGTCTTCGGAGATAATCTGTGTAGCAAGTTTTGTATCAGGGTTTGCTATTTGCTCAACATCAGGTAGAGGATAGAATACCTCTGCAACGGTCAAAAACAGTATGATGGCTAGCCCCCATACAGGACTGGTAAGGGCAACAATTGTCCAAATGACTTGTTTCTTAAAATTCTTTGGTTTTTTTGGTTCGTCTGCTCCCATAGGGTATAAAAATAAGCAATTGCTTGGCCTGAGGTTATCGTACAATAAGAACTTTTCCCATTGCGGTGATCTCGCCTAAATCATCGCTCACGTAGATCAGGTACACGCCGCTGGCCACCTTTTTTCCGTGGTGATTTACTCCGTCCCATCGCATTTGTCCTCCTTCGGCGACGGTCTCGTATACCAGGCCTCCACTCACGTCGGTGATTTTAATCTGTGCGTTTTCGGGACAGCCTTGCGCTAGAATTGGACCCTCGTAACCTGGACGAATAGGATTCGGGTAGACCAAAAGTTCCGGATATAGACCGAGGTAGCCCGGAGTGGCCGTGCCGCGATAGCCAATAACACCCAGTTCGGTAGCGATCAACACCTCTCCGGAGGTGGGGTCGATAGCGAGGCTCTGAATATTGTTGGACAATAGTGGACTATTCTCTGCCGTGAAATGCTCAAGGGTGCTCAGGCCGTCCGCGCCGATCAGGAAAAGGCCGGCACCGCGGGTACCGATCCACTTTTGGTTGGCGCCATCCACGACGATGGCGGTGATGGGCGTTTCCCCAAGGAGCTTTTGAACCACGCCATCTTCTTCAAAAAGTATGGGCCGGGCATCGGCATTGCCTCCGTCAAAGAGGTTGTTCGGGCTGTAGAGTACTACTAGTCCCTCGTCCGTTCCTATCCACAATTCCCCGTCGTGGTCTACAGCCATGGAAAGGACGTGGTCGGACGGAAGATCGCCCGAACCTATGCCGGTGGAAAGATTGCGCTTGGCGGCGTCATAAATTCGGTAACCATATAAACCATTGGTTCGGCTTTGAATGAAGAGCATCCCGTCGTGGTGCACGATATCTTTCAAAGCAACCCCATCTGCACCTGGACTGAGGGAATAGGAGGTCCAATTCCCTTCCGCATCTCTTGAAAACAATGGGGTAGAAACCAAACTTTGCACACCCCACAGGTTCCCATCATCGTCAAAGGTCAGCCCTCCTGTTCTCAGGTCGGAGGCGTTCCCGTTCACTCCTTTCAAGGCGCCGTCGGTATTGGTCGTGTTGTACAGTGCGATGGTATCCTCGATATAGGTAGGGTCTGCCATTCCTTCGAGGTGGACAATGCCCTTGCCCCAAGAGCTAAGGTAGAGGGTGGACGCGCCGGTTCCCAGCATGGTGAAGGCGGCGTCGACAATATCATTGACTTCGTAGAGTGCGGTGGTCTCTTTGAACGTCCATTCTTGGTTGGTGTAATAGCTCGGCCCTTCGTTGAGGTAAGCCTTGGTCCAAATTTCATTCAAGGCACCGGGCAGGAGCATTACGCCGCCGAACGTTGGGCCTCCATCACCGCCAGGGTTAGCATAGGAACTGTTGCGGCCATCACCGTAGGCGCGAAGTTTGAAGGCCGATGCGCTGTAGGGGCTCGAGGGATGGTAGCGAGAGGTGGTTCCGTTGGTGTTGAGGCGGAGCACGCCACTGCGCAGATTGGCAATATGAACACTTTGATCAGCCAACATAGTGGCTGCGGTGGGGCGAAGGACGCCGGGGGCAAACAGCGCGTTGGAGATATTGAGGGAGTCCAAGAAGGTATTTTTACCCGTGGATTGGCGCACGAATACGTTGAAATCACGAGTGATGATCAGGTAGTTACCTTTGACTTGAAGATCTAGAATGCCTTGCCATCCTGCGGCATTTTGGAAAGGAGAGGCATACGGTTCAACGGACCAATTTCCTCCTACCTGGCCCATCGCCAGCGTATAGGTGCCTGAGGTTAGGTCGTCACACGCGAAAATGAAGCGCTCTTCAATGGGGAAGTAGGTGATGTGATCGGGGTTGGAGTTATCCGGGGAAAGTTGGTAAGGTTGCTGTGTCCAATTCGGCAATGAAGTATTTACATCACCGAAGTAAAAATTAGAAGCATTACTTGGGGAGTAGGCACACAAGGTGCCGTCGGGACTGATGTCGAAGGATTGGATGGGGATCGCGGAATAATTGGCCCCTAATAAAAGCGTGCGCCCCGCCAAACGAGTGGCGATATCAAATTCCACCACACCAAAATCTGTGGCGACGTAGGCCTTGCCATTGTAAAACGCAAAGTCATTGATCTGCTTCAATCCGGTGTAGGAGGGTGTTTCTACGATAGCTACAATGGATTTTATGGCACCATTTTCCCAGATGTCTAGACGGCCATTGGCATAGCCTATCCATACGGTTTGGCTGTTCTCGTCAGAAGCAAGTGCGGTGATGTTAGATCCGGTGAGGCCGTTGATTCTGGACAGGCGTTCATACTCGCCTTGATGCACGATTAAGAGGCTGTTTTCTGTCGCTGCGAAAGTACGGTCGTCGAGCGCGGCAATATGATAGAAACTGTTGTAGGGCAAGTGGTCCACCCAGAAGTCAAAGGGTTCTGCGCCACGAACTTTATCGCTCTGAGCCTGAGCCTGTAGGCCTAGCAATAGGGCGGTGAAGAGCGTGAGTAGAATTTTTGGACTTATTCGTCTAATCATGGGCTCAATTTACGACCTTAGTATCGCAAACAACACACTACTTGTGCTTGTTTGAGAACATAAATATAACGACCATGGCATGCAGTAATTGTAGTAGCGGTGGTGGCGTTCCCAAGGGTTGCAAAAGCAATGGATCTTGTGGAACCGGAGGATGTGGAAAATTGCCGGTCTTTGACTGGCTCGCAAATATGGAACTTCCCTCAACCGATCAGCCTTTTGATTGGGTAGAGGTCAGATTTAAAAACGGGCGCAAAGAGTTTTATCACAATGCGAACGGACTCCCTCTACAGCTGGGAGATGCAGTAGCGGTTGAAGCCAACTCCGGACACGACGTAGGGAACGTCGCCATCACCGGGGAGCTGGTCAAGCTCCAAATGAATAAAAAGAACTTCAAAATTGAGGACCAAGAACCTGTGCTCAAGGTCTACCGCAAGGCCTCAGAGAAGGACCTTGAAACGTGGGCGAACGCCCGTGGTCTAGAGAAGGATTCGATGATGCGTTCACGTGATGTGGCGCAACGATTGGGCTTGAAGATGAAGATTTCTGATGTGGAATATCAGGGAGATGGCTCAAAAGCGACTTTCTACTATACGGCCGATGAACGCGTAGATTTTCGTCAATTGATTAGAGAATTGGCCCAATTATTTTCTGTGCGCATCGAAATGCGTCAGATCGGCGCGCGCCAGGAAGCACAACGTTTAGGTGGAATAGGATCTTGTGGACGCGAACTTTGTTGTTCTACTTGGTTGAGTGACTTCCGAAGCGTGAATACAGCTGCCGCTCGTTATCAGCAGTTGAGTTTGAATCCACAAAAATTGGCCGGACAGTGCGGTAAACTAAAGTGCTGTTTGAACTACGAACTAGATAGTTATATGGAGGCGGTTAAGCGTTTTCCATCGCCAAGTAAAAAGCTAAAGCTTGCTCAAGGCACTGCAGTGTTTCAGAAGATGGATATCTTCAAAGAGATGATGTGGTATGCCTTAGACAGCGACTTTACAAATTGGATCCCAATGAAGTTGGATAAGGTTCTTGAAATTGTGGAGGCTAATAAAAAAGGTGAATTTCCGGATGATATCATGGAGTTTCGTTTTGAGGAGCAGAAGCGACAGAAAACAGAAGTTGAGGTCGCAGATTTCGTTGGAGGAAACGCAGAGGATAGCATCACTAGATTTGACCAACCCAAGCGCAAGCGTGGCAATAGAAACCGCAATCGCGGTGGAAATCGGGGTGGCAAGGGCAGAAGCCAAGGCAAAGGTCAGGGCACACCGAAAAACTCTAAAAAGGACTAAAATCACCTAAAAAATGGTTGAAAATGTTCGAAAATCATTGAAAATCGTCAAAAAACAACTGTTTTTGGTTCTTTTTGGCGCCGGGGCCATGGTCTCCTGTGGACCTGCACCTCTCTTGGACGAGCTCACCACTTTTGAAGAGCACAAGTGGCACATGGACAGTGTAGTTGAAGTACAATGGGAAGCCCAAGAAAGCAATGTGCCCGTGTTTATGAGTCTTTATGTTCGCCATTTGACGGATTATCCATACAATAACCTCTTCCTGTTCCGTACCGTGAGCACAGTGGATGGTATAGCCTATGCAGATACAGTAAATGTGCGTCTCGCTGATGAATTGGGTAGTTGGAATGGATCTGGGATGAGTAATCTCAAAACAATGATGGTGCCCGTGGGCAAGAGCGCTGTACGTTTTGAAAAGGGCGAGCGCTATACCCTACGCGTACAGCACGGCATGCGCGATACCATTCTTTATGGAATTCAAGACCTCGGAGTCAAATTAATTAAAGCTGAGGAGGATTAGCGTGCTAAGATCTTTTTAACTGCGCCCATAATGTATCAACGAGATGTTCCGCTTTTCGTTCACTAAAATCTGCGATCTGATGTCGACACGAGGTTCCGGTAGCTACAATGACCTCGCCTTTAAAAGATTCGATTTTTGGAAGCAGGACCAATTCTGCCATCTTCCTACTCATCGCATAATTCTCCCTTTTCATCCCGTACGACCCCGCCATACCACAGCAACTGCTTTTCACACGGTCTACCTTGGCGCCTAATAATACCTGCAGAACATAGGCGGTATCTCCCGCACTTTCCAAGCTCTTTTGGTGGCAATGCACGTGCAACAAAATCTCTTCTTCGTATGCCTCAAAAGCATCTTTAGCCCGGTCCAATTTTGGCAACTCGTCCGCCAAGAATTTATCAATCGTCGCAATGCTCTGCGCTTCAATCCACGCTTTTTCTTCCGGCAACAACCGTCCATATTCATCCACAGCGCTGAGAACGGCACTTGCCTCCAAACCCAAAATAGGCGCATTTTGGAGCGTTTTTGCCGCATTTTGGAGCTTTTTTAGTGCTTTTTGGGCCAATTTCTTCGATTCTGGCAAAAAACCACCACTGAGCGCTGCGCGTCCACTTGGGCTACAAACGACCGCTGGACTGTAGCCGAGCGCGCCGAGCACATCACACGCTTTACCCACCAACATGGGATCGTTCGCCTGGGTAAATTCATCCACCCACAAAATCACGGCGCGCTCGTGGCCTGCGGCGCTTTCAACCGAATAGCCTTTTTCATACGCCTTCATGTAGGCGGGATTCACAAGCCCTGGTAGGGAACGCTCCGGGTGAATACCCATCAATCGCTTGGTCAGTCCTAATTTCAAAACAGGGTTGATTACACGCCACCATCCCTGATAGTTCAAACTCCTGTGGAAGTTGGCAAAAGCCTTGTCCGCCATCGTGCGTTTCCTCCGGTTTTGATACAAGTATTCAGACTTCATGGCGGCCATATCGACCCCAGAAGGACATTCCTTGGTACAGCCTTTACAGCCGACACAATGCTGCATTGCTTCGGCCAATTCCGGCGCTTTAAACCCTTCTATACTTTGCTCGGTCAGTACGCTGCGGAGCACATTCGCCCGTCCGCGAGTACTGTCCCATTCGTCCCGTGAGGCCATATATGAAGGGCACATTAAGGCACCGGTGAAAGGCAATTGTCGGCAATCTCCCGATCCGTTGCATTTCTCCACGGCACGCAAGAATCCGCCCTCTTCGCTGAAGGGAAACTGGGTATCTAACAGGGGTTCCTCTCGATCTACTGCATATCGCAAATCTTCGTTCATGGGTTTGGCGCCCACAATCTTGCCCGGGTTCAACCGGTTCTCAGGGTCCCACGCCTTCTTGAAGCTTTCCATCCAAGGGTAAACCTCGGGGCCGTAAAAATCTTTGATAAATGCTGCACGTACGCGACCGTCGCCGTGTTCCCCAGATAAGGACCCGCCGTATTTCTTGACCAATTCCGCACTGGCCATACTGATTTCATACAGCAATCGGACCCCTTCAGAAGTCTTCAAATTCAAAATAGGTCTCAGGTGTAATTCCCCAGCACCGGCATGCGCGTAGTACACACTTTCCTGGCCGAAGCCTTGCATTAACGCATCAAACTCACGGATATATTCCTGGAGCACATCAATACGTACAGCGGTATCTTCAATACATGCCACAGGTTTCGCATCGCCCGGAACATTGGAGAGTAATCCCAGCCCCGCGGCACGGAGCTTCCAAACCTTATCGCTGTCGCCGCCAAAGAGCTCGGCTCTGCCATAACTGTGCTCGCATTGCAGCGCAGCCAACTTTTCAGCGAGTTCCGCCTCGCTTTCGCCGCGAACTTCCACCAGTAAAATGGCTGCAGGATCTCCTTGGACAAAATCACGGTAGCTTGCATATTCCTTGCTCTCACGTGTACATTCTAAGATGATGCGGTCCATGAGTTCAAGTTGATAAGGCTTGTGAGCCATCAATTTTGGCGTGGCACCCATGGCTTCATCCATGCTGTGGTAGTGCAATGCAGCCACGGCCACATGAGCAGGAGGCAGGGGGTCCAAGGCCACACGAATCTTGGTGGTAATGCCCAGCGTACCTTCTGAACCGCACATCACGCTTATGAGTGCATCGGCATCGTTGCCAATTAAATCAATCGCGTACCCCGTATTTCTTCGGTGAATGCTCGCATCTGGGAAATGCGCTTCGAGGTTTTGCGACCTCCAGGCATCTTGCCATTGCACTAACCAATGTTCCACTGCCGAAGGAATTTCACGCACGCCGTCGGACTGAATTTCGCCCATGGCGCGCAGCACTCCGTCCGCGGTGACGAGTTCAAGACCGAGCAATTTTTCCCGGGTCGTTCCGTAAGAAATAGAGGTTGAGCCTGAGCTGTTATTACCCACCATGCCGCCCATCATACAACGGTTGGAGGTGGAGGTATTGGGGCCGAAAAACAGTCCTTGTTCTTTAAGATGGTAATTAAGTTCGTCGCGGACAACGCCGGGTTGCACCTCTGCCCATCGCTCTTCCACGTTGATGTGGAGAATGGCGTTCATGTGTCTTCCGGTATCTAATACAGTGCCGTCGCCCACGACTTGGCCCGCGAGGGAGGTTCCTGCGGCGCGAGGGATCAGCGGCTTACCGGATCTAGTCAGTGCGACCACCTCTTCTGCGGAGGCAGGAAAAGCAACGTCCTGTGGTGTTTCCTGGTAGATGGAAGCATCCTGCGCATAGGCGCGCTTGAGTAGTTCGTCGCTAGGTTTGGTCATGCTATTAGACCATAAAATTATCAGTAAGCTGTCCTTCGCCGAGTTCGGCGTTGCCTGAATTCAGGTGGCGCAGCAGCGGACATGGGCGGTAGCGGTCGTCACCATAGTGCTTGTGGCAGCGCTTCAGGGTATCAAGGACTTGGTCCCAGCCCATCTCACGGCCCCACTGAATAGGTCCTTTTGGGTAGTTTACACCTTTGGTCATGGCCAGGTCGACGTTTTCTGGATCTGCAATGCCTTGCCACACGGCGTCCAGTGCTTCGTTGATGATCATACACAAGATGCGCTCCACGATCTTCTCACTCAATAGTGGATCAATCTCTGCAGCTTCTTGGGCGACCACGGCTGCATCCATGCCCGAGGCGTAATTGTAAAAACCGCGCCCTGTTTTACGACCAAGTAATCCAGCTTCTTTTAGGCGTTTTTGGGTGATGGAAGGACGGAAACGTGGAT
>CAXPFQ010000002.1:0-73578 GCA_964216615.1 Schleiferiaceae bacterium | reverse complement strand
CATCAACAGGTAGGTATAAGTATTACATAGCCATAGAACTTGACGGCGAGAAGATTGTCAAGGATTACTACAAGGCCCTGAGTAAAAATGATAAAATCATGGTTGATTATAACTATGAGAAATTCAAAGAAACCTTTGAAAAAGAAATGGACAATCAGCGCTCGGTAAGCGTAAGCGGCTAGAATCTGTATCACAATTTGATCCCAAGATCTGCTTTCGAGCAGGGCTTGGGATTTTTTTGTGTGCACCGGTTCGGCCAGGGCTTCTTGAATACGCATTGTACAGGTGGTTTCGTCCGAAAAATCCATTCCTTCACCAATGGGCGCGAGGGTTTCTTTCATATCCGCTACCTCATTAAACAGTACCTTCATGCCCCGGGCTGCAGCTTCCCAGCCCACCAGCGAGAAGGACTCAAAATGGGAGGGGACCACAAGTAGTTTGTGGGAATCCAGCAAGGCCAGCAGCTCCTCGCCGCTGGTATGTGGTAAGAATATGATGGTCTGGCCGGCCGCGGTTTTGCATTCACGGTCATACCCGGGTTGATTTTTGTTGGGATCGCCCACGACCGTCAGTGGCCATTGGTGCTTGCTTGCCCATTGAATGACCGTCTTTTGGTTCTTCAGCCATTCCAACCTGCCGAGCATCAAGATGCCTTCCTTCGGGCCTTCTTTTGGCGGTGTGAGGAATTCTTCCGCTACGCCCAAGGGTACCGTAATGGTCTTCGGTAAGGCGCCAAAATCTTGTTCGAGGCGACGGGCCTCGCTATCGGAGGAGGTGAGCACCGTGTGGGTGTGTCTGAGCAGGGCTTGTACGCTTCGGCGCTGTCCGCGCAGCGCGTAGGCGAGGCCCGGCCATCGGTCCGAGCCGTTTACGGCTCGGGCCAACGTTTTCAAATGTTCTAGTCCATGCTTGCCCAAGACTTTGAAGAGGAAGGGGAAGCGAACGGAATCGGCCAAAGCGTAATCTACATATATGCTGCTCAGGACTTTCTTTCCTGAAAAGGAGGCGAAATAGGGCAGCAGGTCCGCGGGTCGGCCTAGGTTGAAGCCGTGCAAGACGTCTATGTTGTCCGGTAAAGGTTTGCCGGAAGTGGTGATGCTCACATTATGGCCTTGGCGGCGCAGTGCTGCTGCACTTTGCTCCACCTGCACTGTATCTCCGCCGGGTTGGCTATACAGGGTTTTTCGTGCCACAAAGGCAATGTGCATCAGTCGGCGATCATGTTGTGCTTCTCGAGTACGTCGAGGACATCGTCCACATCGGCATCGTCAGAGAAGGTCAATGGTTTATTGGGCAAAGAAGTATCCACGGACCAATTTCCTTCTCCAAGCAGTTCGTTCAGGTCAGTATTCACTTTGGCGATACATCCGCCACAATTGATTTTTGAATTTACGGTCATTTTGATAGGGATTTGTTGTGCATGCGTAGTGAATTAGCCACTACGCCTAAACTACTAAAACTCATGGCAATACTTGCCATCATTGGGGTTAATTCTATCCCGTAAGCCACCGAGAAGGCGCCGGCGGCAATAGGAATGGCAATGAGGTTGTAGCCGAACGCCCACCAGAGATTGCCTTTGATGGTTTGCATGGTGAGTCGGCTGAGGACGAAGAATTGGGGTATTTGTGGCAGGCCTTCGCGGGTCAACACGACATCTGCACTCTCCTGAGCTACGGCCGTACCGTGGGCCATGGACATGCCTATATCTGCTGCATTTAGAGCGATGGCGTCGTTAATGCCGTCCCCGAGCATCAGTGTTCGGCCGCGCTGCTGGTATTCTTGCACTAGGGCGAGTTTGTCCTGTGGCAAGAGGCCACCGTGATGGAATTTGAGGCCGAGGGCCGCGGCGCATTGGGCGACAGCTGCTGGTGTATCGCCCGAGGCAACGATAGGCACAATGCCGAGCTCGTGGAGGCGTTGGATGAGGTCGGGCGCGTCAGGGTGAAGGGCATCTTCGAAACTCACCGTGGCCAGTAGACCCTCATCTGTAAAAAATAGGCTGTGGGTTTGGGCGAGGGTGGGTGGTTCGCTAGGGCAGATTTCGCGGAAGAAATTGGCCGAGCCGAGGTAGTAGGTGAGGCCGTCAATCTTTCCTTGAATGCCTTTCCCTGGAAGCGCTTTGAAACGCTTAATGGAGGGAAGAGCGGAGGAATTGTTGGCGGCGAGGTGTGCTGCGAGCGCATCGTTCAAAGGATGTGTACCCTTTGAATTCAGCGCGGTCAAGGCCTGAAGTTGGAGGTCTGAATGTTCTTGGGGCCAATTCATTTCTAAGACCGTCGGTGCCCCCAGGGTCAAGGTGCCTGTTTTATCCAGCACCGCAAATTTCAAATCTTGGGCCGTTTGTAGGGCCGCCGCATTTTTAATCAATAAACCGTTTTTACTGCCCATTCCCGTGGCAGCAACCATGGCCAACGGAGTGGCGAGTCCCAAGGCACACGGGCAAGCAATGACCAGTACATCGATGGCGTAGATTAAGGCCTTTGGGCTGTCCATGTAAAAGTGCCAAAACACGCCGGTGGCCAAGCTCAGGGCTAGGATGGTAGGCACAAAGATTTTAGAAATACGGTCGGTCAATGCTTCTATAGGGGCGGCCGTCCCCTGAGCTTCGACTACGGCATCGATAATATTTCCGAGTGCGCTGGTGCGGCCGGTGTGGGTCACTTTGACCAGTAACCCTCCGGAACCGTTGAGGGTGCCGGCCCAAACCTTTACGCCTTGTTTTTTATCTACGGGTAGAGGTTCGCCGGTGAAGGTGCTTTCGTCGATGGTGGAAAGTCCTTCGACGACTATACCGTCCACGGGAACGCGCTCGGCGGGTTGGATGCGAATGAATTGGTCTAATTCCAATACCTCCACCGCTACCCTTTCTTCCTTTCCATCTTCCACACGTAATGCGTGCTGTGGCTGGAGGGCAATGAGCTCCGCCAACGCTTTGCTGTTGGATGCCTTGCCGCGGTCTTCGAGGTACTTGCCGATGAGGATGAAATAGATGATGAGTCCCGCACTTTCAAAATAAATCTGTTGGTGCTGGTGGTTGATCCAACCTACGATAGAGAAGGTGAAGGCGACCAAAGAGCCGAGGGACACGAGGGTGTCCATGTTGGTGGCGAGGTTAAGGGCGAGTTGAAAGGCCTTTTTGTGAATGTGACGACCAAAGTATGCGGTGAGGGAGAGGGCAAGAAAGAATTGGACCCCCATCACCCACGGTGCCATCAGATGCAGCATGCCGATGACCAGCAGCGGAAGGGCAAGGGTGGTGGCGAGGATTAATTCATTGCGCTTGCGTAATGAGGCGGCATGCTGGCTTGCAATGCGTTCTTGCGGCGTGCGGTATTCCGTGGTGAGTCCATAGCCAGCTTTGGCCAAATTTTCTTTAAGGCTATGCAAGTCGAATGTGGCATGGTCTATGGTCGCTTTGAAGGCGCCGCTCGCATAGCGGACTTGGACCTCAGAAATGCCGGGCATCCCTTCTGCAATGGTGTGTGCGCTGTGTGCACAACCTGCGCAGGTCATTCCGCTTAAGGCCCAATTTACTCGCTCTTTTGCCATAGCCCAAAGGTAGGTATTGCGCGCGCTACACGTTATCTTTGAAAGAGAAATTAGCACTGCCCTTATGAACCCACTGATTGATTTCCCTCAGACTGCACACGGCAGTTTGGACTTCGCCGCCATAGCCCCAGCACATTTTATGCCTGCCCTCGATCATTGGATCACGGTAACTGAGCAGCGTCAAGAAGCCATTGTGGCAAATCCGGACGCGCCTACCTTCGCCAACACGATAGAGGCACTGGAGTTTTCGACGAACGAGTTGAATATGATCAGCAGCTGCTTTTTCAATTTGAACAGCGCGGAAACCAATAGCGAGATTCAAGAAATCGCCCGCAGCTTCTCACCCAAGCTTACTGCGTTCAGTAGCCAGACCTTGTTGAACGAGCCGTTGTTTTTACGCATTAAGGCGGTAGTGGATCAAGCTGAAGAGGGGTTGACTGCGGAGCAGGAACGACTGCTGAAGGAGACCTATGAAGGCTATGTGCGCAATGGGGCCTTGTTGCAAGGTGCGGACCGGGGCAGGTTGAAGGCGCTGAACGAGCGTTTGAGCACCTTGAGTTTGACTTTTGGGGAGCACGTGTTGGCGGAGACGCAGGCTTTTGAATACGACACGGAGGATGTGGCGGTACTGGCAGGGTTGCCGCAAGATGTGGTGGATGCTGCGGCAGAATTGGCCACTTCAAAAGATAAAACAGGCTACCTCCTTGGCTTGGATATGCCTACCTACATCAGCGTAATGAAATATGCGGAGAACGCAGCGTTGCGTAAGCATTTCTATACGGCTTACGCTTCACGTGGTGCTCAGGCGAACGAACACAATAATGAAGAGGTGATTCGCGAGATCGTCAACCTGCGATTAGAACGTGCCAAATTACTAGGCTTCGAATCCCATGCGGCCTTGACCTTGAGCCAGCGTATGGCGAAAACGCCAGAGACGGTATTTGAGTTTCTCGATCACCTAAAGACAGTGGCAACCCCTGCGGCTCAGAAAGATTTGGCCGAGGTAAGTGACTTTGCGGCAATTGAGGGCGCTGAAATGCCTTTGCAAGCGTGGGACTTTAGCTACTGGGCAGAGAAGTTGAAAAAGGCGACACTGAGCTTAGACGACCAAGCGCTGAAGCCGTACTTCCAACTGGACAATGTGCTGGACGGCGCTTTTGCAGTGGCGGGTAAGCTCTTTGGATTGACGTTCAAGCCGACGGATGCGGTGAGTGTATACCACGAAGATGTGGATGCCTACGAGGTCTTTGATCGCGAGGGTACATTCCTGAGTCTATTCTATGCAGATTTCTTCCCAAGGGACGGAAAGCGTGCGGGTGCTTGGATGACCAGCTACCGCAGCATGTATGCGGAAGGGGGTACGGAGGTACGACCGCACATTAGCATCGTCTGTAACTTCACTAAACCTACGGCGACTAAGCCGTCGCTGTTGACCTTCAACGAGGTGACGACCTTGTTCCATGAATTTGGTCATGCCCTGCACGGGATGATGGCCAAGGGTACCTATCCTTCATTGACGGGGACCTCGGTGTATTGGGATTTTGTGGAGTTGCCTTCTCAGATTATGGAGAATTGGTGCTACCAGCCTGAGGCATTGGCCTTGTTTGCCAAGCATTATGAAACCGGTGAAATTTTACCTCAATCCTTCATAGATAAGATCAAGGAAAGCCAAACTTTCTTAGAGGGCTATATGACACTCCGCCAACTCAACTTCGGGTACTTAGACCTGAGCTGGCACGCCCGCACCAAAGCCTTCACAGCTTCGGTGGCGGAGCACGAAGCGGAGGCCTTGAGGGAAACTTCACTATTCGAATCGTTGGAAGGTACCTTATCAAGCACGGCCTTCAGTCATATTTTCCAAGGTGGATACAGCGCAGGATACTACAGCTATAAATGGGCTGAGGTATTGGATGCGGATGCTTTTGAGCGTTTCGAAGAAGAGGGAATTTTCAATGAAACCGTAGCTACGGATTTCGCGGTAGTACTGAGCAGCGGCGGTACCGTTGCGCCGGATGTATTGTACAAGGAGTTCCGCGGGCGTGAACCAAAGGTAGATGCATTGTTGAAGCGCGCGGGAATTGCGGCTTAATCGATACGGCGCACCTTATATTGATATCGCCAATACAAGGCAATGGAAGCCAGCACTAAACCTATGGTTAGTCCAATCCAGACTCCTAGAGGGCCCATCTCCTGGGTGATGCCGAGGAAATAACACATCGGGACCGCAATGACCCAGTAGGCCACAAAAGAGATAATGGTCGGGATGTTCACGTCTTGTACTCCACGTAATGCGCCTAGAGTGGTAGCCTGGAGCCCATCGGGCAATTGGAAGATTCCGGCGGCAATCATGAGGACGGCGGTGTATTGTAAAACTTCAGGGTCTGAATTGTAGAATTCAGGCAGGAAATTTCGAAGACCGATCAATAAAATCATGGTCAACACCATCATGGCCAAAGTGATGTGGAATAAACTCTGTCCGGCGAGTCTCAACATGGGTATATCCCTTCGGCCTAATTGATTTCCTATCCGTATAGTGGCTGCTGCCCCCAGACCTCCAACCATCATGTAACTAATAGACGCAATATTCAAAGCGATTTGATGTGCCGCTTGTTGCGCCGGTCCAATCATGCCTACTATGATACCGCTCATGGCAAAAGCACCAGCTTCAAAAACTAACTGTAAACCGCTCGGCACTCCAATGGTAAGAATATCGCGAATGCTGCCCCATTTGATTTTTGTACTTCTCCAATGCGACCAATACGCTGCAAACTTCTTATGCTTGCGAATGTAGATGGCCATTCCAGCAACCATTAAGAATCGGGTTGCTAGGGTTGCAATGGCAGCCCCTGCTAAACCTAATTCAGGGAAAGGCCCCCAGCCGGTAATCAAGGGGTAGTTTAACAGAATATTCAACAAGTTTGCTACCAGGCTTACACGCATGCCCGCCTTGGTATCGCTCAACCCTTCTGCGAATTGTTTAAATGCGAAGAAGGCCATCATTGGAACGATAGAGAAACCTACGATGTGTAAGTAAGGCATGGCTTCTGAAACAACACGTTCATCCTGCCCAAGAAGATGAGCGAATTGGGCAAATATGGCCAATACACCATATACTAACAATCCCAGCACCGAGTTGAGTACGAGGCCGTTTTTAAAATACTTGACCGCTTCTGCTGGATTGTCTTTACCGTCGGCTCCAGCCACTAGAGGAGTCAATCCAAAGGCGACACCAATGGCGAAAACCATAGGTATAATTAGAATGGAAACCGCCAAGGAGACCGCGGCCAGTGGAATTTTTCCTAGGATATTGCCTACCATGATGGAATCGGCAACAGATACGAGGATCTGACCTAATTGGCCTATCATTACTGGATATGCTAGTTTTAAGCTCAACCGATACTGGGAGCTGTATTTTTTCCAATTATAGGCCACAGTGGCTTACAAGTTGTAGCGCTCTACTTCACGTGTATAGAAATTCTCAGCTTCCGCTATCAGACCTTCCAAAATTTTGGTCAGGTCGCCTTCGCTTTCATCGGAGATATCATCCAACCACTTTACCTGATCGTTCTCTAGATTTAAAATGAATGACGGGAATTCTGTGTGCACTATGAATACTGCATCGGGTAGATCTGTATTGTCAGCTACTAAAAATTTTGGAAAATCCATGACTTAACTTTTACTGCGACAAAAATACGCTTATTTGTGCGCGAACTTGAGCACGTCTTCACGTGAAATTTCCGTACCTGCCAGTATATGTAAGCGCTCCATTACATTACGGAATTCTCGGATGTTACCTGTCCAATTATAATCTTGTAAGGCATCAATAGCACTAGAGGAAATGGATTTCTTTGAAGCTCCATATTCTCCTGCCACATTCTTTAGAAAATACTCGGCCAGTTCAGGTATATCATCCTTGCGTTCGTTCAATCCAGGTACTTTAATGACAATTACACTTAAGCGATGATAGAGATCTTCTCGAAATTTTCCTTCTGAGATTTCCTTTCTTAGGTCTTTGTTCGTTGCGGCCAGCACGCGTACATCAACCTTGGTACTGCGGTCTCCGCCTACGGGAGTGATTTTATGTTCTTGAAGTGCTCGTAAGACTTTGGCTTGGGCGCTTAAACTCATATCGCCAATCTCATCGAGGAATAACGTTCCGCCATGAGCCAGTTCAAACTGACCCTTACGATCCTTTTGAGCGCCTGTAAAAGCACCTTTTTTGTGTCCAAATAGTTCGCTCTCAATCAACTCAGATGGGATAGCTGCGCAATTCACTTCAATCAATGGTTGGCTGCTTCGCTCACTTTTCTCATGAATATGATGGGCGACCAACTCCTTTCCACTTCCGTTCGGCCCAGTGATTAATACGCGAGCCTCTGAAGGGGCTACCTTATCAATGAGGAGCCTTAACTCTTCCATACCATTGCTTTGCCCCACCATGGTATACTTTTTATTTACCTTCTTTTTCAAGGTTTTTACCTCTTGAACTAAGTTTTTCTTATCTAAAGCATTTCGCACAGTACTTAATAAGCGATTTAAATCTGGAGGCTTTGGTAAATAATCAAAGGCACCTTTTTTTAAGCAGTCTACGGCGGTATTAATATCACCATGACCGCTTATCATTATTACCGGAACTTCTGGGTTCGTGGCCATCATGCGGTCTAATACCTCAGTTCCGTCCATTTGCGGCATTTTTATATCACAAAACACCAAATCCCAAGTTCCACTTTCGAATACTTCAACACCAGCTTTACCATCGCGAGCTTCATGCACCTCATGCGTTGAATCCTCCTCAAGTAATATTTTTTTCAGTACTCGGCGGATTCCGTCTTCATCTTCAATAATTAGGATTCGACTCATTGCTTTGATTTTTCTGCGTTCATATGCCAGATGGTTCGTTGTGGGAAAGGTATTGTGATGCCCGATTCCCGGAATTTACGATCAATTTCAAACCGAATATCACTCTTAGCCTTTTCCACGAAGAATAGATTTCGGGTATAAAAAAAGAGCTCGAATATCAGCGCGTTTTCTCCAAAGTCTTTGAGAATCACCTCAGGTTTATGAGCGGGGTCAGAATCAGGGTGATCAGCGGCAATTTTAAGAAGCATTTCTTTTACAATTGCCGTATCTGTTCCATAAGCCACGCTTACTCGGACTGAAAATCGGGTAGTTTCTTCACTGTGCGTTAAGTTGATGACATTTTCATTGGTCATTTTATGATTTGGCATGATGATCAGAACATCGTCCCTAGTGCGCAAACCCGTGGTGCGAAGGCCTACGGATTCAACTTTCCCAATTTCATCTCCCATTTGTATGATATCACCAACAGAAAGGGTGCGTTCGACTAAAATGATCACTCCCGAGGCTAAATCTTTGAATGCATCTTGTAAACCAAGACCTAAACCAACAAAAAGAGCAGTTGATGCTGCAAGTATTGCCGTGACTTTTACACCTATGGTTTCCAATGCAATGACCAGGGCAACCGTATAAATGAGATACTTAGAAATCTGTATGATAGTGTATCTGCGGCCTTCCTCAATAGAATTAGTGCCCAGCGATGTATTCAACGTACGTCGTAACGTCCAAATGATGATCCTCGCTATGAGTAGAATGGCCAAGACCTGAATTACCCCCATGACGGTAAGTTGGAAATTATCACTTTCCCATAATTTCATTCTCAAGAAGTCCCCTATCTGGGTGCCAATATCCTTTAATGTCTCAACCATTTATACATTTCTTTCAAGGTTACTTTCTTGCCATACATCAAGATGCCGGTGCGATATATTCTACTAGATAACAATACAATAGCGAAGAAAGTGACTATTAATATAGTACCACTAAGAATTACTTCCCAAAGCGGAGGGTAAAATGGCATTCTTATCATCATTGATATGGGTGCTGTAAAGGGGATCATACTCATCCAAAATGCCAACGGTCCATTTGGATCTTGTATGATATTAGATGCGGTAACCAAAGCGATAAGCATAGGAATGGTTACCGGTAGAATGTATTGTTGACTTTCAGCTTCTCGATCAATTGCAGCACCTACGGCAGCGAACAAGGAGCTGTACAGAAAATAACCTCCGAAAAAATAGAATAAAAATCCCCATATAATTTGAGAAAAATCTATCCCTCGTAGAATGTCAAAAATTTGAAAACCTTGGGTAGCACCTAGATTACCTGGTCCAACGCCCGCAGCCGCTTGTTGTGCCAGTAAATCTGGGAAAACGAAGTGGGATACGATCAGGTAAGTTCCGCCGCTTAATAATACCCAAATGATGAATTGTACAATTCCAACAGCGCCTATGCCTAATATTTTACCCATCATCAACTGAAATGGACGGACACTTGAAATGATGACTTCAACGATGCGATTACTCTTTTCTTCGATGATGCCGCGCATGACCATGACCGCATAAAAGAAAATGAAAAAATAAATGAGTACTCCGGATATATAGCCTAAAACCATTTTTGTTCGCGTAGCACTTCGATGAATATTACCTTGATCATCAAGTGTATAGCTTTCCACGTGCACTTGGGTTAGGCTCTGACGTACAACATCAGGATCAACACCATTTGCCCGAAGTTTCATGGTATTTAGTCTATCCTCCAAGACTCCATCTATGAATTGCGCCATCTTAATGCTAGGTACTTCCTTATTTTTACCTATGAGCTTAATGTTATTTTTAATCCAGTCAGGGTCCCAATTTGATCCGGTTGGGATGAATAGGAATGCATCAAAGTCAGAATGCATGAATAATTCCTTTGCAGAACCGAATTCATGCTCTGGAGGAATGAGAAACTTTAAACGGTAATCAGCTCTAATTTCGTTCGGGATGATGTAGGTAATATCATCAATTTTGTCTGTTTTACCTTCAAGTGGAGTGGGTAGGAGCAACGCTGATTCATCTAGAACCATTATGTTTTTTTCATTCTCTGGAATGGAGGCTATAATACCAGGTACTAGCAATAATGCGGCAAAAGCCAATGGTCCTAATATGGTGATTAACAAGAAGCTTTTCTTGCGAATGCGAGAAAGAAATTCTCGTTGAATAATGAGCAGAATAGGACTATTCATTTGAGTTGGATTTTGTGCTGTCCTCAACAATTTCGATAAAAATGTCCTGAACACTTGGGAGAACCTCGTCAAAGGACACTAATTCTCCCAGGTTCGCTAATTCGCCAACAACTGCTCCAGGATAACCTTCGAACTTTACTGTATAACTATGGCCTTTATGATGCTTATGCTCTTTCAGGACAGTTCCTTCACTCCATTGATTTACAGGGTTTTTAAGGATAAATGAATAGATCCCGTTTTGATGGTGTTTTCGAATATCCAGTAGAGGACCTTCTACCATTACTCTACCGTTGTTGATTAGCCCGATGTGGTCACAGATTTCCTCGACACTTTCCATTCGGTGCGTGGAGAAAATCACCGTCGCACCTTCTTCTCTCAATCTTAAAATTTCACTTTTAATTAAATTCGAATTAATAGGATCAAAACCAGTGAATGGTTCATCAAAAATTAAAAGTTCAGGCTCGTGCATCACTGTGGTAACGAATTGTACTTTTTGTGCCATCCCCTTGCTGAGGTCTTCCACTTTTTTCTCCCAGAAATGATTCATATCTAACCGATCGAACCACTTTTTTGCACGTTCCTTGGCTTCGGAATTGTTTAAGCCTTTCAATCTAGCTAAATACAAGACTTGTTCGCCCACCTTCATCTTTTGATATAACCCTCTCTCTTCAGGTAAGTAACCAATACGGCCTATATCACTGGGCTTAATAGGGTTGTTATGGAGTAAAATCTCGCCCTTATCTGGGGCGGTGATTTGATTAATGATTCGAATAAATGAAGTTTTGCCAGCGCCGTTTGGACCCAGTAATCCGTAAATAGACCCTTTAGGAATATGAAGGTTAATATCATCTAGGACGAGCTTGCGGCTGTAACTTTTAACAACATTTTTGGCTGTAATCATAATCTCAAACAAAAGCTCCTGCCAGTGGCAGGAGCTTTAAGGTATAAAAGTTAACTGAACATCTCTTTGACGCGGTCAAAGAATCCCTTATCAGATTTTCCTGGTTTGGGTTCAAAGCTTTTGGCACTTTTGAATTTTTCAATAGCTTTTTTCTCATCAGAACTTAATGATTTCGGTACCCAAATGTTTACGTGAATCAATTGATCCCCCTGGCCATATCCTTGAACACTTGGCAAGCCTTTGTTTTTTAGTCTCAAAATTTTACCTGGTTGCGTTCCAGCTTCAATATTGACTTTAACCGTCCCATTCACGGTTGGAATTTCCACGCTACAACCTAAGGCTGCGTCTGGAAAGCTTAAAGTCAATTCGTAGTGAAGGTTCTCACCATCTCTAGTTAATGAAGGATGTTGAATTTCTTCCACAAGTACTATCAAATCACCCGGCACACCTCCTAATACCTCATTACCTTTTGCAGCGACCCGTAGTTGCATACCGTCTTCTACTCCGGCAGGGATTTTTACACTTACTACTTCTTCTTTTCGATCCAGGCCATCCGAGCCAACTCCAGAGGGTTTTTGATCTACTACTTTCCCTGCGCCGCTACATTTTGAGCAGGTGCTTGCTGTCCGCATTTGACCTAAAATCGTATTGGTCACTTGTTGTACTTGTCCGGATCCATTACAAGTATTACAGGTCTTAAATGTGACTCCTTCGGCAATCTTCGCCCGACGTATTTTGATCTTCTTTTCGACCCCGTTAGCTACCTCCTCTAGGGTAAGTTTTACTTTAATACGCAAGTTAGATCCCTTGGCTTGTCGTGTCCTACCTCCACCAAAACCGCCAAAACCACCAAAACCGCCTCCAGAGTTTCCGCCGAAAATATCGCCGAACATGTCAAAAATGTCATTCATGTTTCCTTGAAAACCACCTCCAGCGCCAGGGCCAAATGCTTGGTGACCAAATTGATCATACTTTCGGCGTTTGTCTTCATTGCCTAAGACGTCGTAAGCTTCTGCGGCTTCCTTAAATTTATCTTCAGCTTCTTTATCGTCGGGGTTACGATCGGGATGGTACTTCAAAGCCACTTTACGGTAGGCTTTTTTAATTTCATCCTGACCTGAACTCTTACTTACACCCAGTACATCGTAATAATCTCTCTTTGACATATTATGCTTCTTTAGCCACTACCACTTTAGCATATCGGATCACTTTTTCGCCGATTAAATACCCTTTTTCCAACTCTTCGATTACTTTACCTGCCATTTCCGGAGCTGGCGCAGGAATTTGGGTAATTGCTTCCATTGTCTCAACGTCAAACATTTGCCCCACCGTACTCTCCATTTCAGTCAAACCTTTACTCTTTAGAGTCTCCTTTAGTTTTTGAGTAATGAGTCTCATTCCTTCTAAAATAGGGGCGTTGTCTTGAGTTTCTTCGATATTTTTTAGCGCTCTGTCAAAATCGTCCAAAACGGGTAATAAAGCTGCTAATGTGTCTTTATTCGCACGCTCCATTAGTTCTAATCGTTCCCTGCTCGTGCGGCGTCGAAAGTTCTCAAACTCGGCATATAAGCGAAGATTTTGATCTTTCAAATCCGTAATCTCGCTCTCAAGTTCGGCTACTGGGTCAACTTCATTATGTTGATTTTCAGCGCTTTTCTCTGTTTTTGAGTTTGATTGATCCTGCACTTTTTCAGCTTTTAAGTCTTCTTCGTTTGTTTGCTTTTTATCACTCATAGGGTCGGGTATTACTTATCACTCCAAATCGTAAGGCAAAATGTTTACCATTTCTTTTTTCGCTGCCACCTTGTCACGACTTATTATAATCCATAAAAAAAGTCCCTTGATGGGACCTTGTTTTGGCGTGTGAGTGCCTGATTATTTTTTTAAAACCTCAAGCGTGTTTCTCAATGCTTGACCGCGTAAATTTTTCTTAACGATATTTCCTTCCCCATCCAACAAGAAGGTGGCAGGAATACTATTGACCTGGTAAGTCCGTGCAGCTGCATTTGCCCAGCCTTGAAGATCGCTGACATGATTCTTCCAAACCAATCCGTCCTGCTTAATCCCTTGTTCCCATTTTATTTTGTTTTGATCCAAACTGACGGAAAAGACTTCAAATCCCTGTCCATTTTTGAACGCAACATCTTTATATTCTTGATAGGTCTTCACCACGTTAGGATTTTCTCTTCTACAGGGTGAGCACCAAGATGCCCAGAAATCTATAAGTACAACCTTACCTCTTAAATCTGATAGCTTGCGAACCTTTCCAGTTGGGTCAGGCATCGCGATCTCGGGAGCTTTATCCCCAATGCCAAGGGATGCAATGCTGTGAATAGCAAGCGCATCCTTTTTCTCGACCTCTGGTTTGTTTTGCGATGAAACTAGAATTGCGGCCACTGCAATAATGCTCACCATACTGATGGTTTTAATCTGCTTCATAGTATTATCTTCTCTTTATAGTCTAATAATTTCCGCTCCCAGGGCTTGGAGTCTGCCGTCAATATTTTCATATCCACGGTCTATTTGGTTAATGTTGTGTATTGTCGATGTACCTTCTGCACTCAACGCAGCAATCAACAAACTCACTCCAGCTCGAATATCGGGACTTGTCATTGTTGTTGCTCTCAAAGGTACTTGTTTATCTAAACCAATAACCGTGGCACGGTGCGGATCGCACAAAATGATTTGGGCGCCCATATCAATCAACTTATCTGTGAAGAATAACCGGCTTTCGAACATTTTCTGATGGATCAGCACCGATCCACGTGCCTGTGTTGCTGTTACCAAGATGATACTCAACAAATCGGGCGTAAATCCTGGCCAAGGCGCATCAGCAATGGTCATAATGGACCCGTCAATAAAACTTTCAATCTCATAATGGTCGTGAGCAGGAACTCTTAAATCATCCCCAATACGTTCCGTGTGAATTCCTAAACGACGAAAAACCGTTGGGATAATTCCCAAATCTGGGTAGCTCACATCTTTGATTGTGATATCAGATCCTGTCATCGCAGCTAATCCAATCCACGAACCAATCTCAATCATGTCGGGCAAAATACGATGGTCAGTGCCACCTAATGCATCCACACCTTCAATGTGTAACATATTGGAACCTATACCGTCAATTTTGGCACCCATTCTCACCAACATCTTGCAGAGCTGTTGTAAATAGGGCTCGCAAGCCGCATTGTAAATAGTGGTCTTGCCCTTAGCCATAACTGCGGCCATAACTACGTTCGCTGTACCCGTCACGGACGCTTCATCGAGCAACATATAGGTTCCCTTCAGCTCAGATGCATCAACACTGTAGAAGGAATCTTTGGAATCATAGTTGAACTTGGCGCCTAGTTTCTCAAAGCCCAAGAAGTGCGTGTCCAATCTTCTACGCCCAATTTTATCACCACCCGGTTTAGGGATATATGCCTTTCCGAATCTGGCCAAAAGTGGACCGACAATCATAATGGAGCCGCGCAGTGAAGCACCTTTGGTCTTGAACTCTTCCGAGTGCATAAAGTCCAAATTCACATGTTCCGCCTTGAAGGTATAATCGCCGTGACCGTTCTTTTTCACATATACACCCAAATCACCTAATAAATCAATGAGCTTGTTGACATCTACGATATCAGGAATGTTTGTGATGCGCACCTCTTCCGGGGTTAGCAAAACAGCACAAAGAATCTGTAATGTTTCGTTTTTAGCACCCTGAGGTGTAATGGTTCCGTGGAGCTTCTTGCCCCCGTTAATCTTGAATGTGCCCATGAATTAGAAGCGTCTTTTCTTTTTCTTATTGCTTTTCTTTTTGCCCAATGGATTGCGTTCAGCAGCACTAATGTTAAACGCTTTGGGATGTGGTAACTCAATGCCCTCTACTTTTAGTTTTCCTTCCGCCATCTCTTGTAGATCTGCCAAAATGGTTTTATCATCTACAGTGTCTTTATTGAATTTCAGGTAGTTGCGTTTCATCGCATAGGCAATACCATATATTAAGGCTTCCTTTTCCTCTCCATCTTCCATACTTACCGCACGTCCTACCATCGTTTTTACAATGCTGCCGTAATGACGGAATTTTCGCGATTTCACTGGGTAGGGTACTTCATCGGGCAGGCCAACAAAACTCTCCGCGGTAGGTATAGGGTAGGGACTATCTACATCCAGTTCAAAATCTGACATGATGAAAAGGTGATCCCATAATTTGTGAGCATAATCTGGTGCATCGCGAATGGCTGGGTTCAAATTTCCAATCACATCGATGATGCTTTGTGCTACTTTACTTCGGTGCTCCTTATCTTCAATAGTCAAGCAATAGTCCACCATGCGCTGGACATTGCGGCCATATTCTGGGATTTTTAACGTGGTGCGTTCTGTATTGTATTCCATGCCTTCAAATAACTAATTTCTTGGTTTATACTGCCTTGACCTTGGCGAATTTTAGCAACAATCTTTTCTCTCCCGCATTATCAAAGTTGATTATAGCTTTTGCATCGCCCCCCACACCCTCAAGTGCTTTTACCGTACCAAGACCAAAACGTCCATGTACTACTCGCATACCTTCACTTAATTGGTCAGGTCGCAAATGATCTCCACTGGCCTCAAAATTCCCCTCTGCATCCTGTACTGGTTTTAAAGCTTTTCCGCGAAGGGTTGGGGTTTGTGGTTTTTTGGGTTCTGATTTCTTTCCACTCTTCTTACCCCAATCTTTGTTCTTGCCTCGATATATAGTGGAATTATTGCTGCTTCCAAAAGCACCGCCGAAGGCCTGGTCAAGGGCAGGGGAACTAAAACTTGTAGGTGAAAATTCTGGGATCTTGACGTCCAAAAACTTTTCGTCAATATCGTCAATAAATCTGGATGGCTCGCAATCAATTAATTTACCCCACCTGTATCTCGTGTGGGCATAGGTCAAGTGCGCTCGCTTTTCAGCACGCGTCAACGCCACATAGAATAGTCGACGTTCTTCTTCAAGCTCACTCCGACTGCCTACACTGAGCATACTTGGGAACAAATTCTCCTCCATCCCCACGATATACACATAAGGATATTCCAATCCCTTGGCCAAGTGAATGGTCATCATGCTCACTTTCGGCTGTCCATCGTCCACCTCATTGTCTCTATCAGTCAACAAGGCAACATCTGCCATGAAGCCGGCCAACGAGGGATCACCACCGTCCAATTCTTTTTGCTGTTCAGAGAAGTCTTTTATCCCGTTCAGCAATTCCTGGACGTTTTCATATCTAGTTACGCCCTCCGGTGTTTTATCCTCGCCTAATACCTTAACAAGACCCACACTCTTAGCTACATGGGCAACCATATCAAAAGCATCATAATCCTTGGCCAAAACGGCGAAACTATTGATTAGTGTAGTAAAATCGACAAGCTTCTTAACCGCTGCGCCTCCAATACCACTGGGTATAGTATTGAGCTTCTCGCAAGTTTGCCATAATGACCATTTATTCTGTTCCGCTGCGAGCGTTAGTTTGGCTAATGTAGTGGCACCAATACCCCTTGCTGGGTAATTCACGACCCTTCGAAATGCTTCCTCGTCATTTGGATTTATAACTAGCCTTAGATAAGCGAGCACATCCTTGATTTCTTTGCGCTGGTAAAAGCTCAGCCCTCCGTAAATCTTATAGGGTATATTTTTTTTGCGCAAAGCATCTTCAAACGAACGACTCTGCGCATTGGTCCTATAGAGAATACAAAAATCATCGTGCGATGCTCCTTCATTCATAGCTGTTTGCCAAACATTGGTCGCCACATAATTTCCCTCGTCTGAATCCGAAACACTCTTATGCACTACAATCTTCTCCCCACTGCCATTGTCTGTCCAAACATTCTTTTCAATCTGGTCTTTGTTCTTGGCAATGATACTATTGGCCGCCTGCACAATAGTTTTTGTGGAACGGTAATTCTGTTCCAATTTGAATAACCTCGTATCCGGATAATCTTTTTGAAAGTTGAGGATATTACGGATGTTTGCCCCTCGAAAGGCATAAATGGATTGAGCATCATCACCTACAATACAGATGTTCTCGTATTTCGCAGCTAAAGCCTTCACAATCAAGTATTGGCTATGGTTGGTATCTTGATACTCATCTACCAAAATGTACTGGAAGCGCTCTTGGTATTTAGCCAAAACTTCGGGGAATCGGTACAACAACTCATTGGTTTTTAATAGTAAGTCGTCAAAATCCATCGCCCCGGCGCGGAAACAGCGTTCCGTGTATGCTTGGTAAATTTCCCCAAACATGTGCAGTTTTGCCGCACTGTCTTGAGCTTGCAATTCCCCATTTTGGAAGTAGGCTTTTGGGGTAATAAGGTTGTTCTTCAATGAACTTATTCTTGAAGCAACGGTCTTCGCCTTGTAAATGTCCTTGTCGAGATTCTTCTCCTTAATGATGTTGAAGATGACTTTTTTACTGTCGTCTGCATCGTAAATGGTGAAGTTCATTGGATAGCCCAACCGCTCTGCCTCAATTCTTAATATTCTGGCAAAGATGCTGTGGAAGGTTCCCATCCATAAATTCTTCGCTTCTGATTCACCGACAATCTTACCAATACGGTCCTTCATTTCTCGGGCCGCCTTATTGGTGAAGGTTAAGGACAATATGTTAAAGGCATCAACCCCTTTGCTCAATAGATAAGCGACGCGGTAAGTAAGCACACGCGTTTTGCCGGAACCAGCACCAGCAATAACCATCACTGGTCCGCTAGTGTGTTCCACAGCCTTGCGCTGCGCATCATTCAATTGGTTGAGAAACTGAGCCAATGGGGGGATAAATTTCCGTTCGACAAGATGCCAAAGTTAACAGTATAGTCGGATTTTTTAAGGCCAATTTCTACTTGAGATTTCATAAGATTTCCACCTCGAATTCATAAGCCTACTTAATTAATTAAGAACGAGCCGATTATTTTCCCTTGGCACTGCTTGTATGTGCGAATATTTCCCCTACATTTGCAGTCCCCAAAAAATGGGGTAAATGATTATTGGAATAAACTAGAAATCAAAAGGTACGTATGCCAACGATTCAACAGCTTGTAAGAAAAGGTCGCAAACAGATCAAACAAAAGAGTAAATCTGCTGCGCTGGATTCCTGCCCACAACGCAGGGGTGTATGTACTCGTGTCTACACAACGACGCCGAAAAAACCAAACTCGGCGATGCGTAAAGTGGCAAGGGTGCGTCTATCTAACGGAAACGAAGTAAACGCCTACATTGGCGGTGAAGGTCACAACCTACAAGAGCACAGCATTGTGCTTGTGCGTGGTGGTCGTGTAAAGGACCTTCCAGGGGTTCGTTACCACATCGTTCGTGGTGCACTCGATACAGCAGGTGTAAATGGTAGAACTCAGCGTCGCTCTAAGTACGGTGCAAAGAGACCAAAGAAATAATACACTTTAGACATTTAAGAACTCATGAGAAAAGCAAGAGCTAAAAAACGTCCGTTACTTCCGGATCCAAAGTTCAACGATACGCTAGTAACCCGTTTTGTAAACAACTTGATGTTGGACGGCAAAAAGTCTATTGCCTTCAATATATTTTATGAAGCCATCGACATTGTTTCTGAAAAAACAGAAGGCAATGGTCTAGAGGTGTGGAAAGAAGCACTGAATAACGTTATGCCACATGTGGAAGTACGCAGTCGCCGTGTAGGTGGTGCCAACTTCCAAATTCCGATGCAAGTCCGTCCAGATCGTAAGGTGACTTTGGGTATGAAGTGGTTGATCACGTATGCGCGTGGACGTAACGAGCGCTCTATGGCGCAAAAATTAGCTGCAGAAATCATCGCTGCTTCTAAGGAAGAAGGTGCTGCAGTGAAAAAGCGTACTGAGGTTCACCGCATGGCGGAAGCGAACAAAGCATTCTCACACTTTAGATTCTAATTGACAAGATATCATGGCAAAAGGAAACAGAGACTTAACGTACACTCGTAATATTGGTATTGCTGCGCACATTGATGCTGGTAAGACTACCACTACCGAGCGTATTCTATATTATACAGGAGTAAGCCACAAAATTGGTGAGGTACACGACGGAGCTGCGACCATGGACTGGATGGAGCAGGAGCAAGAGCGTGGTATTACCATCACTTCTGCAGCTACACACTGTAACTGGATCTACAGCGGTCAAACGTACGCGATCAACATCATTGATACTCCTGGACACGTTGACTTTACCGTTGAGGTAGAGCGTTCTTTGCGTGTTTTGGACGGTGTGGTTGCATTATTCTCAGCGGTTGATGGTGTTGAACCACAATCTGAAACAGTTTGGCGTCAAGCTGATAAGTACCGTGTACCTCGTCTAGGCTTCGTGAACAAGATGGACCGTCAAGGTGCAGACTTCTTCAATGTATGTAACCAGGTAAAGGAAATGTTGGGTGGTAACCCAGTGGCTCTTCAAGTACCTATTGGTGATGAGGCTGAATTCAAGGGTGTAGTTGACTTAATCAGCAAAAAAGCTATCGTTTGGAATGAAGACGATATGGGGATGACTTATGAGGAAATCGAAATCCCTGCTGAATTAGTGGGCACAGTTGACGAGAAGCGTGCCGAACTCATCGAAGCAGTTGCCGAATACGACGAGAACTTGATGGAGAAATTCTTTGAGGACGAGGACAGTATTACTGAAGATGAAATCATCGCTGCACTTCGTGCTGCAACTATTGATATGAGCATCATTCCTATGATGTGTGGTTCTGCATTTAAGAACAAAGGTGTTCAGGCAATGTTAGACGCGGTTATGCGTTACATGCCGTCTCCGCTAGATGTAGAGGCAATTGAAGGTACTAACCCGGATACTGGTGATGCAGATTCTCGTAAGCCATCTGTTGATGAGCCATTCTCGGCTTTAGCGTTTAAGATCGCAACTGACCCGTTCGTAGGTCGTTTGTGTTTCTTCCGTGTGTACTCTGGGTCATTGGATGCAGGTTCGTATGTGAAGAACACTCGTTCAGGTAAGAAAGAGCGTATTTCACGAATTTTCCAGATGCACTCAAATAAGCAGGAGCCAATTGATCAAATTAATGCTGGTGATATCGGCGCTGGTGTTGGTTTCAAGGATATCCGTACAGGTGATACTCTTTGTGACGAGAAAGCGCCTATCGTCCTTGAATCAATGACCTTCCCAGAGCCAGTAATTGGTATCGCAGTTGAGCCTAAGTCTAAGGCTGACGTTGATAAAATGGGAACTGCTTTGGCTAAACTTTCAGAAGAAGATCCAACGTTCCGTGTTCAAACTGACGAGGCTTCAGGACAGACGATTATTTCTGGTATGGGTGAGCTTCACTTGGATATCTTGATTGATCGTATGAAGCGTGAGTTTAAGGTTGAGGTGAATGTTGGTGAGCCACAAGTAGAATATAAGGAAGCCCTGACAGCGGCTGCGAGCCACCGTGAAGTGTACAAGAAACAAACGGGTGGACGCGGTAAGTTCGCAGATATCATTTTTGAAATCTCTCCGGCGGATGAAGATTTCGAAGGCGAAGGCTTGCAGTTTGTCAACGAGGTTAAGGGTGGTAACGTACCTAAAGAATTCATTCCTTCTGTCGAGAACGGATTCAAGGCTGCGATGTCAAACGGACCATTGGCAGGCTTCAAAGTAGACCGCATGAAGGTTGTGTTGAAGGACGGTTCTTTCCACCCAGTGGATTCTGACCAGTTGTCTTTTGAGTTGGCAGCGAAGATTGGCTTCAAAGAGAGCGCACGTAAGACAACTCCTGTAGTTATGGAGCCAATTATGAAGCTTGAAGCGGTCACTCCTGAAGAATATATGGGCGATATCGTTGGTGATTTGAATCGTCGTCGCGGTCAAGTGAACAACATGTCTGACCGTAACGGTGCCAAGGTAATAAAGGCAGATGTGCCTCTATCAGAAATGTTCGGATACGTAACCACGTTGCGTACTTTGAGTTCAGGTCGTGCAGCTTCTTCAATGGAGTTCTCTCACTATGCTGAATGTCCATCGAACATCGCTGAAAAAGTAATCGAAGAATCAAAAGCTTAATAAAGACTAAAATGAGTCAAAAAATTCGCATCAAGCTTAAGTCTTACGACCACAACTTAGTAGATAAATCTGCTGAGAAGATCGTTAAGACTGTGAAGAGTACCGGCGCAGTTGTTAATGGACCTATTCCATTACCAACGAATAAGCGTATTTACACAGTACTCCGCTCACCTCACGTAAATAAAAAATCACGCGAGCAGTTCCAACTTAGCAATTACAAGCGATTGTTGGATATCTACTCTTCTTCTTCAAAGACTATTGATGCTTTGATGAAGCTTGAGTTGCCGAGTGGTGTAGAAGTAGAAATCAAAGTCTAATAGACGTTTAAATTCCAGAAGAGATGCCAGGATTGATTGGTAAAAAAATCGGAATGACCAGCATTTTCAGCCCAGAGGGTAAGAACTTGCCATGTACCGTCCTAGAGGTAGGTCCATGTGTAGTTACTCAGGTGAAATCTGAAGATGTCGATGGTTACAATGCTGTCCAACTAGGTTGGGGCGAGGCCAAAGATAAAAACACCTCAAAAGCATTGAAAGGGCACGTATCTAAAGCGGGTACCTCTGCTAAGAGAAAATTTGTTGAATTCACGGACTTCGAGGGTGAGTTCGCATTAGGTCAAGTGATCGGTGTGGATTTGTTTGAAGAGGGTGATTTCGTAGATGTGGTCGGCACCTCGAAAGGTAAAGGCTTCCAAGGCGTTGTGAAGCGTCATGGTTTTGGTGGTGTGGGTCAAGCTACTCACGGCCAGCACAATCGTCTACGTGCGCCAGGTTCTATTGGTGCGGGTTCAGATCCATCGCGTGTATTTAAAGGTATGCGTATGGCTGGCCGCATGGGTGGTAAACGTGCGAAGGTTCAAAACTTGGTGGTTTTGAAGGTAGATGCTGAAAAGAATCTATTGGTTATTAAAGGTTCCGTACCAGGGGCTAAGAATTCAACTGTAATTATTGAGAAGTAATGGAATTGAAGGTATTAGACATCAAGGGTAAGGAAACAAAGAAAAGCATCAAGTTAGATGCTTCAGTTTTCGGAATAGAGCCAAATGATCATGTGATTTATTTGGACGTTAAACAATACTTAGCTAACGCACGTCAAGGTACACACAAGGCTAAAGAGCGTGGAGAGGTTAATCGTACGACGAAGAAGCACCACAAGCAGAAAGGTACTGGCGGTGCTCGTGCAGGTTCATTGAGATCTCCAATTCAAAAAGGAGGGGGTACTGTCTTTGGTCCACGTCCACGCAATTACGGCTTTAAGTTGAACAAGAAGGTGAAGCAATTGGCACGTAAATCAGCGTTGTCGATGAAGGTTAAATCGGATAATTTGAAGGTTGTAGAAAACTTCACATTTGAGACTCCAAAAACGAAAAGCTTCATTGATGTGTTGGCTGCATTGGGATTGGACAAGAAAAAATCCCTCTTCGTCATTGGTGATTACGATAAAAACCTATATTTGTCATCCCGCAATTTAGAAGGGGTTAAAGTTGTAAACGCCTCAGAATTAAGTACTTATGAAATCATGAACGCTTCAGAAGTTGTTCTTTCAGAAGGTGCAGTTGAGAAAGTTACAGCGATTTTAAGCTAAGAGCAATGGATATTTTAATTAAACCCATCATTACAGAGAAGGCGACCGCGCAAAGCGAAGATCAGAATGTCTATGCTTTTGAGGTAGCTCGTTCTGCGAATAAGGTGGAAATAAAAAAGGCCGTAGAATCATTCTACGGTGTGAATGTAGAAAGTGTTCGCACTGCTATCGTTCCTGCAAAATTCCAGACTAAGTATACTAAGGCTGGTTTAGTGAAAGGAAAAAAATCAGCGTACAAAAAAGCGTTGGTTAAGGTTGCCGGTGGGGAGACCATTGATTTATACGGTAATATATAATAACAATGGGTGTTAAGAAATTAAAACCAATTACTCCCGGTCAGCGTTTTCGCGTAGTCAACGACTTTGAGCAAGTTACGGCAGCGAAACCAGAGAAGAGCCTTGTAAAAGGTAAGACCAAGAGTGGTGGTCGTAACAACAGTGGACGCATGACCATGCGTTACGTTGGTGGTGGCCACAAGCAAAAAGTACGTGCAGTCGATTTCAAACGCGATAAGTTTGGTATCCCTGCAACAGTAAAATCTATCGAATACGATCCGCTACGTTCAGCGTATCTCATGTTGTTGGTATATGCTGATGGTGAGAAGCGTTACTCAGTAGCTGTAAATGGTGTTAAAGTTGGCCAAACTCTTGTGAGTGGTTCAGGCAGTGCTCCAGAAGTGGGTAATGCATTGTTCCTTGGCGATATTCCACTAGGTACGATCATCTCTAACATCGAGATGCGTCCAGGTCAAGGTGCAATCATCGCACGTTCAGCCGGTACGTTTGCTCAATTGTTGGCTCGTGAAGGTAAATATGCCATCATCAAGTTGCCTTCAGGTGAGACTCGTATGATTTTGACCACTTGTATGGCAACGATCGGCACCGTAAGTAACTCAGAGCACATGCTCCAAGTTAGCGGTAAAGCTGGTCGCAGCAGATGGCAAGGTCGTCGTCCTAGAGTACGTGGTGTAGTTATGAACCCAGTTGATCACCCGATGGGTGGTGGTGAAGGCCGTGCGTCAGGTGGTCACCCACGTTCACGCAACGGTATTCCAGCTAAAGGTTACAAGACTCGTGCTCCTAAGAAGGCTACGAATAAGTATATCATCGAACGTAGAAAGAAATAATCTGAAAGTATATGGCACGTTCGCTTAAAAAAGGTCCTTACATCCACTACAAACTTGAGAAAAAAGTATTGGCTAATGTGGAAAGTGGTAAGACAACGGTGATCAAAACTTGGTCACGCGCGTCAATGATTTCACCAGATTTTGTTGGTCAGACTATCGGTGTACACAATGGAAAAACATTTGTTCCTGTGTATGTAACTGAGAACATGGTAGGTCACAAACTCGGTGAATTTTCTCCAACCCGTAACTTCCGTGGTCACGGCAAGGATAAAAAGAAATAAGTAAGAGATGGGAGCTAGAAAGAAACAAACAGCTGATGCGCTGAAGGCAGCGAAGAAAGCTATCGCAATCGCTAAGCTTAACGATTGTCCTACTTCTCCGCGTAAAATGCGTCTTGTGGCGGATCAGATTCGTGGTGTAGAAGTAGAGAAGGCGTTGGCCATCCTAAAATACAGCCCGAAAGAAGCTTCAAATCGTTTGGAGAAATTATTGCTAAGTGCCTTGGCGAATTGGCAAGCTAAAAACGAAGGAGCAAACCTAGAAGAGGCGGGTTTGATAGTTAAAGAAATCAGTGTAGACAGCGGACGTATGCTAAAGCGTATTCAGGCTGCTCCTCAAGGTCGTGCGCACCGCATTCGCAAGCGCAGCAACCATGTGACATTGATTGTAGGTAGTAAAGAATCTTAAGAAAGGGAAGAATGGGACAAAAAACCAACCCTATTGGTAATAGACTAGGTATCATCCGTGGCTGGGACAGCCAATGGTATGGTGGCCGTAAGTACGGCGAGAAAATCGCTGAAGATGCCAAGATTAGAAAGTATTTGTACGCTCGTCTATCTAAGGCCAGCATTAGCCGAATCATTATTGAACGCACGTTGCGTTTGGTAACAGTTACTATTACTACTGCTCGTCCAGGGGTGATTATCGGTAAAGGTGGTCAAGAGGTGGATAAGCTGAAAGAAGAGTTGAAGAAACTCAGTGGAAAGGAAGTTCAGATCAATATCTATGAGATTAAGCGTCCTGAATTGGATGCAAAACTTGTAGCTGATTCTATTGCTCGTCAAATCGAGGGTCGTGTAAGCCACCGTCGCGCGATTAAAATGGCCATTTCAGCTTCCATGCGTATGGGTGCTGAAGGAATTAAAGTCATGATTTCAGGTCGTGTAAATGGTGCGGAGATGGCGCGTTCAGAAATGTATAAAGATGGCCGTACACCATTGAGTACTTTCCGCGCAGATATCGATTATCATTTGAGCGAAGCACACACTACTTATGGCCGTTTAGGAATTAAGGTGTGGATCATGAAAGGAGAAGTATATGGTAAGCGCGACCTAAGCAATCAACTTGGCACCACTAAGAGTGGAGGCAAGGGTGGTCGTGGTAAACGCAACCGTAAATAATAAGTAGAGATGTTACAGCCAAAACGCACAAAACATAGAAAAGTCTTCAAAGGTAAGATGAAAGGTGTTTCACAACGTGGTGCACAACTCACTTACGGGGCGTACGGACTTAAGTCGCTAGATGCTAAGTGGATCACGGCACGCCAAATAGAGGCGGCTCGTATTGCGGCCACTCGTTATATGAAGCGTGAAGGACAGATGTGGATTCGCATATTTCCTGATAAGCCGATTACGAAGAAGCCATTAGAAGTTCGTATGGGTAAAGGTAAAGGTGGTGTAGAATACTATGCTGCCGTTGTTAAGCCTGGACGTATCATGTTCGAAATGGATGGTATTCCACTAGAAGTAGCTCAAGAGGCATTGCGTCTTGCCGCACAAAAACTTCCAGTTCGTACCAAATTTGTAGTACGTAGAGATTTGCAAGAGTAAGAGTCATGAAGTACACCGAAATTAAAGAGTTGACTACTGCTGAATTAGCAGAACGTTTAGCTGAAGAAAAAGCCAACTACACGAATATGAAAATAACTCATGCATTGAGTCCAGTTGAGAATCCAATGCAAATTCGTGAGGCTAGAAAAACAATTGCTCGTTTGAGCACTGAATTGAGTACTCGCTCAGAAGAATAAGAGTATCATGGAAAAAACAAGAAACTTGCGTAAGGAACGTATCGGCGTGGTATCGAGTAACAAGATGGATAAGTCTGTTGTCGTGAGCGTTGAGCGTAAAGTAAAGCACCCTAAGTACGGGAAGTTTGTGAAGTTCACGAGCAAATTCCACGCTCATGACGAAGCAAATGACTGTAATGAAGGTGATACAGTAAGAATTATGGAAACACGTCCACTGTCCAAATCGAAAAACTGGAGAGTAGTAGAGGTGATTGAAAGAGCTAAATAATCATGGTACAGACAGAATCAAGATTAAGAGTTGCCGATAACACTGGAGCCAAAGAGGTTTTAGTCATCCGTGTGTTGGGTGGTACCAAAAGAAGATACGCTAGCGTAGGAGATAAAATTGTCGTAACGGTTAAAGAGGCTACGCCTGCCGGTAACGTTAAGAAAGGACAAGTTTCTACTGCGGTAGTAGTACGTGTAAAGAAAGAAGTGCGTCGTCCAGATGGATCATATATCCGTTTTGACGATAACGCTTGTGTATTGTTAAATACCACTGGTGAAATGAGAGGAACTCGTGTATTCGGTCCTGTTGCGCGTGAATTGCGTGACAAGCAGTACATGAAGATTGTTTCTCTTGCGCCTGAGGTACTTTAATCTTAAACGATAATCGATTAAGATGGGAAAACTTAAAATTAAAAAGGGAGATAATGTAAAGGTATTGGCCGGAACCAGTAAGGGTGAGGTAGGTCGTATCGTACGCGTTATCCCTAAAATGAACCGCGTCGTTGTGGAAGGTGTGAATATGATCAAGAAGCACCAAAAGCCTAGCGCTGCGAATCCACAAGGTGGCATTGTTGAGATGGAAGCTCCAATTCATATTTCGAATGTGGCTTTGGTAGATCCTTCTACAAACGAAGCAACACGTGTAGGTAGAAAATTGGACGATAACGGTAACATTGTACGTTACGCTAAAAAATCCGGTGAGGTATTATCATAATGAGTATGACACCTAGACTTAAAACAAAGTACAGCGAAGAAATCGTACCGAGGTTGAAAGAAGAATTCAACTATGCGAATATTATGATGGTTCCAAAATTGGAGAAAATCGTAGTTAGCCAGGGTATTGGTGCCGCTGTAGCAGATAAGAAATTAGTAGACCAAGCAGTTTCAGAGATGTCGACCATCACTGGACAGAAGGCGGTACCTACTAAATCTAAGAAAGACGTCAGTAACTTCAAGTTGCGTAAAGGTATGCCTATTGGTGCCCGCGTAACCTTAAGAGGTGAGCGCATGTACGAATTCTTGGATCGTTTGGTAAGTGCTTCTTTGCCTCGCATCCGTGATTTCCAAGGCATCAAGGCCTCAGGTTTTGACGGACGCGGTAACTACACTTTTGGTATTACTGAGCAAATCATTTTCCCTGAAATTGATATCGATAAGGTAAATCGAATTTCAGGTATGGATATCACATTCGTTACCTCGGCACCTACTGATAAAGAAGCCAAGGCATTGTTAACCGCATTTGGTTTACCATTTAAAAAGTAATATACGATGGCAAAAGAATCAATGAAGGCCCGTGAGGTCAAGCGTGCAAAACTCGCAGCGAAATATGCCGCAAAGCGTGAAGCTTTGAAAGCAGCTGGCGATTATGAAGGCTTGCAAAAGCTTCCTAAAAACGCTTCTCCTGTGCGTGGCAGAAACCGTTGTAAGTTGACAGGTCGTCCTCGTGGCTACATGCGTCAATTTGGAATCTCTCGTGTAACATTCCGTGAAATGGCCAATCAAGGCTTGATTCCAGGGGTGAAAAAAGCGAGCTGGTAATTTTATACTAAGTAGTATGTATACAGATCCAATTGCTGATTTCCTAACGCGCCTTAGAAACGGTCAAAGTGCTGGCCTTCGCGTGGTTGAAATTCCGTCAAGCAAAACAAAGGTTGCTATAGCTGAAATTTTGAAAGATCAAGGTTTTATCCATGACTTCAAAGTTGAAGAGGTAGTGCCTCAAAATGTGTTGAAGGTTGCATTGAAATACGATAAGTTGACTAAGGTACCTGCGATTCGCGAAATCAAGCGAATTAGTAAACCGGGTCTACGTCAGTATAAATCAAGTAATGATATCCCACGCGTGAAGAACGGTTTGGGCATCGCAGTAGTAAGTACTTCAAAAGGAGTAATGACTGATAAACAAGCCCGCAAAGAAAACGTTGGGGGTGAAGTTATTTGTACAGTCAGTTAATATTAATAGTATGTCTAGAATAGGTCAAGCCCCAATTGCCGTGCCTGCTGGCGTAGAAGTTACCATTAATGGTGATAGCGTTGCCGTAAAAGGTAAATTGGGTGAATTAACACAGGTTTTGGAAGGTGGTATTTCCGCTAAGCTAGAAGATGGAGTGATCACAGTTGAGCGCCCTTCTGAAGCTAAAGATCACAAAGCCAAGCACGGATTATATCGTGCATTGATTAATAATATGGTTGTAGGTGTAAGCGAAGGCTTTTCTCACACTTTAGAGTTGATTGGTGTGGGATACCGTGCGAGCAATCAGGGTCAAGTATTAGACTTGTCTTTAGGGTATTCTCACAACTTTTTATTTTCTATTCCAAATGAGGTGAAAGTTGAGACAACCATGGAAAAAGGTAAAGCACCGACAGTAACGTTGACGTCGCACGACAAGCAACTATTGGGTGCCATTACTGCAAAAATTCGCTCTCTTCGCAAGCCAGAACCGTACAAAGGCAAAGGTGTGAAGTTCAAGGGTGAAGTAATTCGTAGAAAAGCAGGTAAATCTGCAGCTAAATAATAGATAAGAGATGGCATTAACAAAAGCAGAAAGAAGACTTCGCATTCGTAGAAGAATTCGCAAGGTTGTTACCGGTACAGCGCAAAAGCCTCGTCTATCTGTATTCAGAAGTAACAAAGAAATTTACGCTCAACTGATTGACGATATAAATCAGACCACTTTGTTATCATATTCGTCTCGTAACAAAGAGATGGAAGGTGCAACAGGGACGAAGAGCGATAAGAGCTACCAAGTAGGTCAAGGTTTGGCAAAATTGGCAGCTGAAAAAGGTATCACTGAAGTTTGTTTCGATCGTGGTGGATACTTGTACCACGGACGTGTTAAACAATTGGCTGAAGGCGCTCGTGAAGGCGGCTTGAAATTCTAAAATGGCGAATACAATGCATAACGCACGAAAAGTAAAGCCTACGGGTATTGAATTGGTAGATCGCTTGGTAGCGGTAAACCGTGTAACTAAAGTTAATAAGGGTGGTCGAACCTTTAGTTTCTCTGCCATTGTGGTTGTAGGTGACGAAAAAGGGACTGCAGGCTACGGAACAGGTAAATCTAAGGAAGTTAGCGAAGCTATTGCCAAGGCAGTAGAGGATGCTAAAAAGAACTTGTACCGCTATCCATTGGTGAAATCAACCATCCCTCATGAAGAGAATGGTAAGTTCGCTGGATCTCGTGTCTTCTTAAGACCTGCATCAAGTGGTACTGGTGTAATCGCTGGTGGTGCTATGCGTGCAGTACTTGAGAGCGTTGGGGTTCATGATGTACTTGCTAAGAGTAAAGGATCGTCAAATCCACAGAATGTTGTGAAGGCAACGTTCGATGCTTTGGGTAAAATGCGCGATGCTAAAGCGGTCGCAAAGACTCGAGGTATTTCAGTGGAAAAAGTATTCAACGGTTAATTTTTGAGCAATGGGAAAAATTAAGATTACACAGAAGCGTAGCGTAATTGGTCGTCCAGCTCGTCAAAAGGCAACTATGGATGCTTTAGGTCTGCGTAAAATGAATGCATCAGTAGAAGTAGAGGCAACTCCTCAAGTTCTTGGTATGGTGCGCAAGGTGAATCACCTTGTTGAAGTTGTAGAACTTTAATAACAAATAGATAAAAATGGATTTATCAAATCTCAAACCTGCGAAGGGTGCTACCCACAGCCGTAAGCGAGTAGGTAGAGGTGAAGGCTCCGGACACGGAGGTACCTCTACGCGCGGACACAAGGGTGCACAGTCGCGTTCTGGTTACAGCCGTAAAATAGGCTTTGAAGGTGGTCAAATGCCGCTGCAACGCCGCGTTCCGAAGTTTGGGTTTACCAACCCTAATCGTGTTGAATACAAGGGAATCAATTTGGATACCATCCAAGCTCTTGTAGATGCGAAAAAGGTTAAGACCACAATAACCCATGAGGATCTAGTGAATAACGGATTGGTTTCAAAGAAGGAGTTAGTCAAAATACTTGGTCGTGGCGAGTTGAAGACAAAAGTGTCTATTACCGCTCACGCTTTCAGTAAATCAGCAATCGCCGCCATTGAAGCACAAGGTGGCTCGGCTACTACACTTTAAGAGAATGAAAAGATTCGTAGAGACCATAAGGAATATCTGGAGCATAAAAGAGTTAAAGGACCGTATCCTCTTGACCCTTGGGCTTATCTTGATATACCGAGTGGGTAATTCAGTCCTTCTTCCAGGTGTCGATCCAGATTCGTTAAAAGTATTTCAAGACACTGAGCAAAACGGTATCCTAGGGGTGCTTAATGCCTTTACAGGAGGTGGCTTTGCTAAAGCCTCAGTAATGGCCTTAGGTATTATGCCTTACATTTCTGCATCTATTATCATTCAATTGATGGGTATGGCTGTGCCTGCCGTGCAGAAAATGCAAAAGGACGGCGAAAGTGGTCGACGTAAATTAAACCAAATAACGCGTTATCTAACCATTCTCATCGCTGGTGCGCAAGCCCCTGCATATTTGAGTACAATGGGTGTTGAGCCATTACCTTGGTTAGGTGATACCGTCTTTACTTCTTTGGCTTGGTTAACCTTGATCACAGGGACAATTTTCGCCATGTGGTTGGGAGAGCGTATTACAGATAAAGGCATTGGCAACGGTATTTCATTATTAATTACCGTTGGAATTATTGCAACATTACCCCAAGCATTTCTTCAAGAATTAGGAGTTCAAATAGGTGAAGGCGGTGGCTGGGTATTCTTTATCATTGAATTATTCGCACTATTTGTAGTTACGATGTTCGCTGTCGCCTTAACACAGGCAGTACGGCAAATACCTATTCAGTATGCCAAGCAAGTTGCAGCGGGAAGTAGAGTTCCAGGTGCCACAGCTGCTAGACAGTACTTGCCTATGAAGGTTAATGCTTCTGGTGTGATGCCCATCATATTTGCGCAGGCCATTATGTTCATTCCTCCTAGTATCGCCTCTGCTATGGGATCAGGAGGTACGGTAAGTACTTGGATTCAGACCAATTTATATGACCTTTCCAGTTTTTGGTACATGTTGATATTCTCGGTACTGATCATCGTTTTCACGTATTTCTATACAGCCATTCAGGTAAATACAAATAACATTGCAGATGACCTGAAACGAAATGGTGGCTTTGTTCCTGGTATTAAGCCTGGAGCACCAACAGCTGAATTCTTAGATACCGTATTAAGTAGAATTACTTTCCCGGGGTCTATATTCCTTGCGGTAGTAGCCATTTTACCAGGTATTGCGATCCTACTTAATTTGCAGCCACAATGGGCTTTCTTCTTTGGAGGCACGTCTTTATTGATTGCAGTAGGGGTGATTTTGGATACATTGCAACAGATTGAAAGCTTCTTGTTGAATAGACATTATGATGGATTGATGAAGTCCGGAAAATTGAGAGGTAGAAACACACAAAGTACATTTAGTTAAGATGGCGAAGCAAAGCGCAATAGAACAAGATGGTACAGTAACGGAGGCGTTGTCGAACGCAATGTTCCGTGTGGAGCTTGAAAACGGTCATGTCGTGACTGCACATATCTCAGGAAAAATGAGAATGCACTATATCAAGCTACTACCTGGCGATAAAGTAAAACTCGAAATGAGTCCTTATGATTTAACGAAGGCTCGTATAACGTACAGATACTAAAGAAATGAAAGTAAGAGCATCAGTAAAAAAGCGTAGCGCGGATTGTAAAATTGTTCGCCGTAAAGGACGCTTATATGTAATTAACAAAAAGAACCCCAAGTTTAAACAACGTCAGGGTTAACCAATAATAGATTAGAAAGACTATGGCAAGGATTGCAGGTGTAGACTTACCAAGAACCAAACGTGGTGTTATTGGCCTGACATATATCTTCGGAATAGGTTTAAGCCGTTCAAAGGAGATTTTGTCTAAGGCTGGGGTAAGCGAAGATATTAAGGTTCAAGATTGGACTGACGAGCAATTAACAAGTATTCGTGGAGTCATTGCAGATGAGTACCGCGTAGAAGGTGAGTTGCGTTCAGAAGTTCAGCTTAACATCAAACGTATGATGGATATCGGTTGTAACCGTGGTATTCGTCACCGTTTAGGATTGCCTTTGCGTGGACAACGTACCAAGAACAACTCTCGTACAAGAAAGGGTAAGAGAAAAACAGTTGCTAACAAGAAAAAAGCAACTAAATAATAGTTAGTTATGGCTAAGAAGCAAACGAAGCAAGTTAAGAAGCGTAAAGTGCGTGTTGAAGCTATGGGAGAAGCACACATTGGATCTTCATTTAACAATATAATTATCTCTTTAACCAATGCTCAGGGTCAAGTTATTTCTTGGTCGTCTGCTGGTAAAATGGGATTCCGCGGATCAAAGAAAAATACTCCTTACGCAGCGCAGATGGCTGCAGAGGATTGTGGTAAGATCGCTTTGGAAGCGGGTTTGAAAAAAGTAAAAGCATACGTCAAAGGGCCAGGAAATGGTCGTGAGAGTGCTATTCGCACATTGCACAACCTTGGAATTGAGGTAGTAGAGATTATCGATATTACTCCAGCACCACATAACGGTTGCCGTGCCCCGAAGAAGCGTCGCGTATAATTTTAACAAGAAGAACGAATTATGGCAAGATATACAGGACCTAAAACAAAGATCGCTCGCCGCATGGGGGAGCCTATCTTTGGCCCAGATAGCTCTTTTGAAAAGCGTAAATACCCTCCAGGGCAACACGGTAATAACCGTCGTCGTGGTAAGAAGAGTGAATACGCTGTTCAGTTAGAGGAAAAGCAAAAAGCAAAATATACTTACGGTATATTGGAGCGTCAATTTGCACGCATGTTCGATAAAGCATCGCGCAGTAAAGACAAGACAGGTGATGTGTTGTTGCAACTGTGTGAGAGCCGTTTGGACAACGTTGTTTACCGTTTAGGATTGGGGAGAACGCGTGATGCGGCCCGTCAATTGGTGGGTCACCGCCACATTACCCTTAATGGCGAAGTAGCAAATATTCCTTCAATAACGGTTAAACCCGGTGATACTATAGCGGTTCGTGAGAAATCAAAATCAATGGTTGTCATTGCGGACGCATTAGCTGGGCATTCAGCGCAGTACCCATGGTTGGAATGGAATGAGAGTAAAATGGAAGGTACTTTTTTAAATGTACCTTCACGTGATGCAATTCCTGAGAACATCAAGGAACAGTTGATCGTCGAATTGTACTCTAAGTAATAATCACCTTATACTCAAATATATGGCTATCCTTAATTTCCAAAAGCCCGATAAAGTAATTATGAACGCATCCACTGATACCAGTGGTCAGTTCGAATTCAGACCCTTGGAGCCCGGTTACGGACTCACAGTAGGTAATGCGCTTCGCAGAGTGTTATTATCTGGATTGGAAGGTTTTGCCTTGACCTCCTTGAGAATCGAAGGTGTAGATCATGAATTCAGTACTATTGATGGAGTGGTTGAAGACGTGACAGAAATTGTTTTGAACTTAAAGCAAGTCCGCTTCAAACAACAAATTGACGGTATGGATTCGGAGACAATTAAGTTCTCTGTTACCGGAAAAGAGCAACTGTTGGCAGGAGATTTGGCTGCGCATATCAGTGCATTCCAAGTATTGAATCCTGATTTAGTCATTTGCAACATGGACGCAGGTGTGAACCTAACCCTTGAAGTTGTGATTGAGAAAGGACGTGGATACGTGGGAGCTGAATCGAACAAGAAGTTAGATTCACCCATGGGTACAATTGCGCTTGATAGTATCTACACTCCTGTTAAAAATGTCAAGTACAGCGTTGAAAATTACCGCGTTGAGCAAAAAACTGACTTTGAAAAATTGATTTTCGAGATTGAAACAGACGGTTCAATTCATCCGAAGGATGCGCTGACAGAGGCGGCTAAAATCTTGATTCATCACTTCATGTTGTTTAGTGATGAGCGTATAAGCCTTGAAGATGAAGAAACTTCTGAAGCAGAATCTTACGATGAGGAAGCATTACACATGCGTCAGTTGTTGAAGACTAAGCTTCACGACATGGACTTGAGTGTACGTGCATTGAACTGTTTGAAGGCAGCTGAAGTAGATACTTTAGGTGATTTGGTTACTTACTCGAAGGCAGATTTGATGAAGTTCCGCAACTTTGGTAAGAAATCATTAACGGAACTAGAAGAATTAGTGGATAGTAAAAACTTGAGCTTTGGAATGGATATTTCTAAGTACAAGCTCGATAAAGAATAAGCATGAGACACGGTAAGAAAATAAATCACCTTGGTAGAAAGTCTGCCCACAGAAAGGCGATGTTGAGTAATATGGCCTGCTCATTAATAGAGCATAAGCGTATTAACACTACTGTACAAAAAGCGAAAGAATTGCGTAAGGTCGTGGAGCCATTGATTACACGATCGAAGGAAAACTCTACTCATAATCGTCGAGTTGCATTTTCTGTTTTACGTCAAAAAGAGGCAGTAACAGAGTTATTCTCTGTGGTAGCTCCGAAGGTTGGAGATCGCCCGGGAGGATATACACGTATTATTAAGACGGGTAACCGTCTTGGTGATAATGCAGAAATGTGCTTAATTGAATTGGTAGATTTCAATGAAATTTATGGTAAAGACGAGAAGAAGAAAACGACTCGTCGTAGCCGTCGTGGAAAAGCTACCTCATCAGAGGCTCCAGTTGCTGAGGCAACTTCAGAGGAAGTGGCTGAAGAAATTGTTGATGAAGCTCCGGCTGAAGTGACAGAAGAGGAATCTGCGGAATAACATGATATAATGCACCAAATAGGTCATTGTTAATTAACTTTGGGGGGAATAAGGCACGGCCTTGTTCCCCTTTTTTTTGAACACAACTACACACATGAAAGAAGCCTCAAAAAAAGCGATTTTATTACTCGAAGACGGGACAGTATTCTATGGGTCATCTACTGGGTTGGATGGCACGGCCTATGGTGAGATTTGTTTCAATACAGGAATGACCGGTTATCAGGAGATATTCACCGACCCCTCTTATTTTGGACAACTAATGGTGATGGCCACCTCTCACATAGGGAATTATGGCGTTCATGCAGACGAAGTGGAGAGTGGGAATATTCAGATCGCAGGCTTAATTACTAAGAACTTTAGTGATGTTGCTTCGCGCGCTGGTAAAAGCGATAGCCTTTATGGATATTTCGAGAAGCAAAACAAAGTGGCCATTGCAGATATCGATACACGCGCACTCGTACGCCACATTCGAGATACCGGTGCAATGAACGCTATTATTTCGACTGAAATTCATGATGTGGATGCGTTAAAAGCGGAATTGGCCAATTGTCCTTCAATGGAAGGTCTAGCGCTTGCACCAGTGGTCAGTACCAAGGAGCCTTATGAAGTAGGGCCTGAGGATAGCGAGGTCCGTATTGCTGCTTTGGATTTGGGTATTAAAAACAATATCGTTCGTTGTATGACGGACCGTGGTGCACGTGTCAAAGTGTTCCCATACAATACCTCTACGGAAGAGATGATGGCGTGGAATCCTAACGGTTTGTTTTATTCAAATGGCCCTGGTGACCCGGCAGCGTCGCCTGAGGTTGTATCGGAAGTGGCTAAAGGAATAGCTTCTGGACTTCCTGTGTTTGGGATTTGTTTAGGGCATCAAATGATTGCCTTGGCAAGTGGCTTGAGGACGTATAAAATGTTTAATGGTCACCGAGGTATTAATCATCCTGTAAAAAATGTGGAGACTGGATTGGGAGAAATTACCTCTCAGAATCACGGCTTTGTAGTGAAGATGGAGGATGTTGAAGGCGCTGAAAACATTGCTTTGACTCACATTCATTTGAACGACCAGACCGTGGCGGGAATCAAGAGAACAGATGCTAAATGTTTCTCGGTACAGTACCACCCTGAGGCTTCGCCAGGTCCGCATGATAGCAGATACTTATTTGACCAATTCATAGAAGATATTAAGAACCACACTTCCGTTAATTAACTCTGAACTAACACTCTAAACTGAAAAACATATGTCTGTTATTACGCATATTCATGCAAGACAAATTTTAGATTCTCGTGGCAATCCAACTGTTGAGGTAGATGTAATCACTTCTTCTGGTGCGATGGGCCGTGCAGCTGTGCCTTCTGGTGCATCTACTGGTATTCATGAAGCCGTTGAATTGCGTGATGAAGACGCATCTTACTACATGGGTAAAAGCGTATTGAAGGCTGTTGATAATGTGAACGATATCATCGGACCGGAATTGGAAGGTGAAATCGTTACTGAACAAGCTGCCATCGATCAAATCATGTTGGATCTTGATGGAACTGAAAATAAAGGGAAACTAGGGGCTAACGCTATCCTTGCGGTGTCTTTGGCGGTAGCTAAAGCAGCTGCAGAGAGCACAGGACAGCCTTTGTACCGCTACATTGGTGGTGTAAATGCTCGTACGTTGCCAGTTCCGATGATGAACATCTTAAACGGTGGGTCACATGCAGATAATTCCATTGATTTCCAGGAATTTATGGTAATGCCGTTTGGTGCTGAATCTTTCAGCCAAGCATTGCGCATGGGTACTGAGGTATTCCACAACTTGAAGAAAGTATTGAAGAGCAAAGGATATTCTACCAATGTTGGTGATGAAGGAGGATTTGCACCTTCTATCGGATCGAACGAAGAGGCACTTGAAATCATTCTTGAGAGTATTGAGAAGGCTGGTTATACGCCAGGTAAGGATATTTGGATTGCCATGGATGCGGCTGCTTCAGAATTCTATAATGAAGAGAAAGGTAAATATGTATTCCACAAGAGCGACGGTCGTGAATTGACCTCAGACGAAATGGTGGACTACTGGGCTACTTGGATCGAAAAATACCCTATAGCATCTATTGAGGATGGACTTCATGAAGATGATTGGGCAGGATGGGCGAAGCTTCACGCTAAGATTGGTGATAAGGTCCAATTAGTAGGTGATGATTTGTTCGTGACCAATGAGAAGCGTGTAGCTCGTGGTATTGAGGAGGGAAGTGCCAATTCAGTACTGGTTAAAGTGAATCAAATTGGTACACTTACAGAAACCATCAATACAGTAACGTTGGCTAACCGTCATCAAATGACCGCGGTAATGTCTCACCGCAGTGGTGAGACAGAAGATTCGACTATTGCTGATTTAGCGGTGGCATTGAACACAGGTCAGATTAAGACGGGTTCAGCTTCTCGCTCAGACCGTATGGCGAAGTACAACCAATTGTTGAGAATTGAAGAGGAATTGGGCGATAGAGCAGTGTTCTTGGGTACCAACTTCCCATATTTGAAATAATACCCTAAAAACCACCTATCATGGATAAGATTAAAGAACAGTTTCGCGATACCTACCCAGGTATTGTAGCCGATACCAAGGCATTTCTAAAGGAGAATGCTGATAAAACTATTGGTGAGATTAAGGTGGGCCAATTATATGGTGGTATGCGTGGCATGCCGGCTTTGATTTGTGAAACGTCAAAATTGGACCCAGAAGAAGGCATTCGTTTCCGCGGATACAGTATCCCTGAATTGCAGCAAAAATTGCCGAAATATCCTGGTGGAGAACAACCGCTACCTGAAGGTCTATTTCACTTGATGTTGATGAATGAGATTCCTACAGAAGATCAAGCGCGTCGACTAAGTAATAATTGGGTTCGAAGAAGTAATGTTCCGGTACATGTTTTTAAGACCATTGATGCCTTACCAAACAGAACGCACCCAATGACTCAATTCTCTATTGCCATCATGGCAATGCGCACGGAAAGCGAATATGCCAAGGCATACCAGGCGGGTGTACATAAGAGTGAGTACTGGGATGCGACATATGAGGACAGCATGAACCTTATTGCTCGATTGCCCCGTGTCGCAGCATACATTTACCGCAGAATGTACCACAATGACCAGCATATTGAACCGGATCCGAAGCTAGATTGGGCGGGTAACTTCGCGCACATGCTTGGGTTTGATAATGACGAGTTCAAAGAATTGATGCGTTTGTACATGACTATTCACGCAGATCACGAGGGTGGAAATGTGAGTGCACATACGGTACATCTAGTGGGTTCTGCATTAAGCGATGCTTATTTGAGCTTTGCGGCTGGAATGAATGGTTTGGCAGGTCCATTACATGGTTTGGCAAATCAAGAGGTAATTCGCTGGATCAATAACATGCGTCAGGAATTGGGCGGTGGATTGCCGACAAAAGAGCAAATTGCAAGTTATTGCAAGAAGACATTGGAGGATGGAAAAGTAATTCCTGGATTTGGTCACGCTGTCCTCCGCAAGACGGATCCTAGATATACAGCACAACGTGAGTTTGCACAAGCTAAAATGCCTAACTCTGAGTTGTTTAAGATTGTTAGTATGATTTATGAGGTGGTTCCTGATATTTTAAGCGCGACTGGAAAAGTGAAAAATCCTTGGCCAAATGTGGATGCACACAGTGGTCAATTGTTGACGCACTACGGCTTGGTAGAATACGAGTTCTACACTGTGTTATTTGGTGTTGCTCGTTCTTTGGGAACCTTGTCAAACTTGATTTGGGATCGTGCCATGGGTATGCCTATTGAGCGTCCAGGAAGTACGACGACAGAACTATTGAAAGCGAAATTAGGATAAGATTCTAATTTTGAGAGATATAGGCCCTGCAGCATTTTTAGTGTTGCAGGGCTTTTTGTTTGATTTTCAGTGGTTTTATGTAAGGGATTGCCTTATATTTGCAGCCCTTTTCGGACACGAAGCGTACAACCGAAGGGAAAACGAAGTAACAATAACCACTTTCGGACCAATGGGAAGTGTACGCTAGGATCCGGAATACAACAATTTTTCTCTCATGTCAGAAGAGAATCAAGTACCACAAGAAGAGGTACAACAAGAGGCACCTGTTCAGGAGGCCGTTGCAACTGAAGAAACTGTAGAAGAAGCTGTGGAGCAAGCTCCCGCAGAAGAGGCTGCCAAAGAAGTAGTCCTTGAAGAAGAAACAGCAGAAGAAGAAACTGCAGAAGAAGTCGAAGAGGATGCACCATTTAGCTGGGACGATGTAGAAGGTAGTAAAGCTGCCGCAAGTAAGGATCGTGAGGCATTGACGGCGTTGTATGAAGAGACGCTAGGTTCTTCAATTGAGCACCAAGTAGTGGAAGGTAAGGTTACTGCTAAAACCGACCGTGAGGTAATTATTGACATTAACTCAAAGAGTGAAGGTGTAGTAAGCTTGAACGAGTTCCGTTATAATCCAGAACTCGCCGTAGGAGATGCTGTTGAAGTTTTAGTGGACCGTCAAGAAGATAAGAACGGTCAATTAGTCCTTTCACACAGAAAAGCACGTTCTATCAAAGCTTGGGACCGTGTTAACGAAGCACACGAAAACGACGAGATCGTTAAGGGTTACGTTAAGGCACGTACTAAGGGTGGTATGATCGTAGACGTATTCGGTCTAGAAGCGTTCTTGCCAGGTTCGCAAATTGATGTGAAGCCTATCCGTGATTATGATCAATATGTCGATAAGACCATGGAATTCAAAGTGGTTAAAATCAACCATGAATTCAAAAATGTAGTGGTTTCTCACAAAGCGCTTATTGAAGCTGATCTTGAGGAACAGAAAAAAGAGATCATCGGTAAACTTGAAAAAGGTCAAGTTCTTGAAGGTGTGGTCAAAAACATCACTTCTTACGGAGTATTCATCGACTTGGGCGGTGTTGATGGTTTGGTTCATATCACTGATTTGAGCTGGAGCCGTATCAATCACCCGTCTGAGGTTGTTGAGTTGGATCAGAAAATCAACGTAGTAATTCTAGACTTCGATGAAGGTAAGACGCGTATACAATTGGGACTCAAGCAACTCGAGAAGCACCCATGGGATGCACTAGATGCGAATGTAGCTGTAGGCGATACTGTTAAAGGTAAAGTCGTTGTATTGGCTGATTACGGTGCTTTTGTCGAAGTATTACCAGGTGTTGAAGGATTGATTCACGTGAGTGAAATGAGCTGGTCAGCGCATTTGCGTTCTGCAGGTGACTTTATGAAAGTTGGAGATGAGGTTGAGGCTCAAGTGTTGACATTGGATCGCGAGGAGCGTAAGATGAGCTTGGGAATCAAGCAAATGACTACAGATCCTTGGACGGACATCACTACTAAGTACCCTCAAGGTTCGCAACACAAAGGAACAGTACGCAATTTCACCAACTTCGGTATTTTCTTAGAGCTCGAAGAAGGAATTGATGGATTGATCCACATTTCAGACTTGAGCTGGACGAAGAAAGTGAAGCACCCATCTGAATTCACTTCTATCGGTGCAACATTGGAAGTAGTTGTTTTGGACATCGACGCGGAAAACCGTCGTTTGAGCTTGGGTCACAAGCAATTGGAAAACAACCCTTGGGACGATTACGCGAAAGCGTTCGAAGTAGGTTCTACACACACCGGTACCATGATCAACTCTGGTGATAAAGGTGGTGATGTTAGCTTTGCTAGCCACGAAGGTGTAGAAGCATACTGTCCTGCTCGTCACATCACGAAAGAAGACGGTGGTAAGCTTGAGAAAGGTGAAACTGCTGAATTTAAAGTGATTGAGTTCAATAAAGACAACCGTCGTATTGTGGTATCTCATGTTGGTACCTACAAAGAGGTTGAAGTGAAGAAAAGTCGCTCGGCATCATCAAATAAAGGTGGCGGAAATGTAGTAAGCGCAAGCACTACTGCGGAACGCTCAACTATGGGTGATTTGGATGCATTAGCTGCATTGAAAGAGCAAATGGACAACGAGAACAAGTAATTGTTTTCTTCCATTGAATATTGAGTCCCCGGGCCTTCGGCCCGGGGATTTTTTTTATCCGCCATGCGCGGCTCGCGTGAATGGCGTAAATTCGGGATATGAGAATAGGTCAAATAATAGAAGTATTGGAGCAGTGGGCTCCTCCCCCTCTTCAAGAATCTTACGATAATAGCGGTCTCATCGTCGGGGACACCAACTGGGAATCAAAGGGTGTTTTGGTGGCCTTAGACTGTCTGGAAAGCGTCGTAGATGAAGCTATTGCGAAAAAAGTTAACCTGATCGTAACACATCACCCCATTGTCTTTTCTGGTTTGAAGCGTTTCAACGGCCGCTCTTATATCGAGCGTGTGGTGATGAAGGCGATCAAGCACGATGTGGCCATTTATGCCATCCATACGAATTTGGACAATGTCCTTTGGGGTGTGAATGCCAAGGTGATGGAGGTGTTGGGGATCCCCAACCATGCAATCCTGAGTCCTATGAAAGATGCCTTGAAGAAGTTCGAGGTATATGTACCGACAGATCATGTTGAGGCCTTAGAGCAAGCCATTTTTGAGTCCGGCGGCGGTAAGGTTAGCGCGTACGAGGAATGTAGTTTCCGTACGGATGGTACAGGGTCGTTTAATGGCACGGCAGGTACTCAACCGGTCATTGGAGAAGTGGGTAAGCGTGAATTTGTCCAAGAGGCTAAGCTGGAGTTTATCGTTCCTGCCTATGCGGCTTTTGCTGTGGAGCGCGCGGCTAGAGCGGCCCATCCTTACGAGGAAATGGCTTATCAGTGGCTTGCAGTCGGTAATACGGCGACCCATTTTGGTGCTGGAGCTGTGGGTGAATTGCCGGAGGAAATTGGCTTTGAAGAGTTTTTGAAGAAGGTCAAGGCGGTTTTTGGTACGACCATTCGGTATACCGCTCCCGCAGGTAGCGTAGTTAAGAAAGTGGCGGTTTGTGGCGGCTCTGGTAGCTTTTTATTGGGTGCTGCGATGGCCTCTGGTGCGGATGTTTTCATCACGGCGGATTACAAATACCACCAGTTCTTCGATGCCGATGGGAAAATCAGCATATTAGATGTCGGACATTTTGAAAGTGAGCAATTTACAATCGACTTAATTACTGACTTCATTGAGAAAAATTTCCCTAAATTTGCGGTTCTCAAAACTGAGGTCAACACAAACCCTATACAGTACTATTAGTATGGCTAAGAAGGCGAAAGAATTAAGCGTAGAAGATAAACTAAGAGCTCTTTACGATTTACAAATCATTGACCGTCGTATCGACGAGATTCGTGCATTGCGCGGAGAACTTCCATTGGAAGTAGAAGATTTAGAAAACGAAGTGGCCGGTTTGGAAACTCGCATTGAAAAGGTGAACAACGAGATTGCTGATCTTGAAAACGATATCAACGAAAAGCAAAACTTAAAAGCCGAATGTGCTGAAAAGATTGCCAAGTACACGAAAGACCAGGAGCAAGTGCGTAACAACCGCGAGTTCGAGGCTATTGCTAAGGAAATTGAGTACCAAGAATTGGAAATCGAACTAGCCGACAAACGCATCAAAGAATACAGTGCGAAAATTGAAAGCAAGAAAGAAGTGAACGGGGCTAGCGAAGAAAAATTAGGCGAGCGCAAGGATCACTTACAACATAAAGTAGCAGAGTTGGACAGCATCATGGCTGAGACACAGAAGGAAGAAGATCTGTTGTTGGCCAAGAGCGACGAAACAAAAGCTACCATTGAAGGTAGATTGGTAAAAGCATACGATCGTATTCGCAGCGCAACTAAAAACAAGCTGGCGGTTGTGAGTGTAGAGCGTGGTGCTTCTGCAGGATCATTTTTCGTTATTCCTCCACAACGTCAGATGGAACTTGCACAGCGCAAGAAAATCATGATCGATGAGCACAGTGGCCGTATCCTAGTGGATCCAGTATTGGCTCAGGAAGAAGAGGAGAAAATGCAAGATATGATTGCTGGTTGGTTGAAATAACCTCCCGGTAGACAGTAAATAAAAACCCGCGCGTTAGCGCGGGTTTTTTTATGGTCTAAATCAGGATTCGCTCAAGAAAATTCGCAGGCCAAGCATCTAAGTTCACCGCGAATAAAATCCTCTACTTTGTGCAAACGTAAAGCATCTCACGTTTTGGTAAGGCGTACTTTTCGAAGAAGCCGCTCGGGAGTTCCTTCTGTGCATCAAAGACTGTGACTTTGAAACCGGCGGCTTTTAGGCGATCCGGGTAATCTTGTCCATAGAGGCGGACGTGGTCGTATTGACGGAACCTACGCTCACGTTCTGCCGGGTCCTTGATGGTGATGTCCTCGTCTGTTTTTTCGTAATCGGGATCCAAAGGTACTTGCATGATGGCTAAGCCACCCGGTTTTAAGATTCGGTGCAATTCCACCATTGCTTGATGGTCGCTATCTACATGCTCTAAGACGTGGTTACAGAATATGGTATCATAGGTATTGTCTTCGATGGGGATGTTTTGGACGTCAAATCTGAGATCAGCTAATGGAGAGAATAAATCTGCCGTAGTGTAATCTAGGTGTTTCATCTTGCGGAATCGTCCATAGAAGCATTGTTCAGGGGCAATGTGTAGGAGTTTTTGCGGGCGAGTTAGGAAATCCGTATAATCTTTGAGGTACAACCACAGTAGGCGGTGTCGCTCAAGACTGTTGGTGCCAGGACAAAGGGCATTTTCCCGCTGGTTATTACCATAGCCGTAGGGGAAGAAGCGGCTGTAGCCGCGACCGTCTATAGGATCTACAAATTTTTTGCCTTTGAAAATGACCGGTGCCACCCATTGGACTAAATAGCTCAATCTTATTAAAATGGGTCGGGGGACCTTTGCCAAGGCCCATTTCATTATTCGTGAAATCATATTTTTTCGTATTCCGCCGGTTCCATGCCTAGGGCATCATAAATGTATTGGAAGGTGCTGAGTATATGAGGTTGTCCGTTGACGACGGCTACATCATGTTCAAAATGTGCACTATTTCTCCCGTCCATTGTAAGAATGGTCCACCCATCGGGAAGTTGTTTAATACGATGTGTGCCTTGGTTAATCATGGGTTCTATGGCGACAACTAATCCCTCTTGTATCTTTTTACCTCGCCCGCGTTTGCCGTAATTAGGTACTTGTGGTTCTTCGTGCATTTGTTTTCCAAGTCCGTGACCTACCAGTTCTCGAACCACTCCATAACCTCTGCTTTCGGTATAGTCTTGAATGGCTGCCCCAATATCACCGATGCGATTACCGGCTTTAACTTGACGAATACCCGCGTACAAGGACGCTTTAGTATCTTCGAGTAGACGTGCTGTATCCGCATCTACTTCACCAATAGGGAAGGTATAGGCATGATCCCCATAGAATCCATTCATCAAGACCCCACAGTCCACAGACATGATGTCGCCTTCTTGAAGGGGAGTTTTACCAGGAATACCATGCACCACTTGGGCATTTGGAGACATACAGAGGGTGTTGGGGAAGTCGTACATACCCAAGAATCCTGGGATGCCTCCGTGATCGCGGATGAATTCCTCAGCCTTCTTATCAAGCTCTAGCGGAATGGCTCCAGGGACCAATAAGGGTGCAAGCATCCCTAGGGTCTTACTGACCAATTGTGCACTTTCACGCATCAATTCAATTTCTTCCGCACTTTTGTATTTGATCATCCCTTTGGATTCAATAAGTTCAAACCGGTCATTTCCTCTGGCTGGGCAACGCCCATCAAGGCTAATAATGTAGGTGCAATATCGCCTAAACGTCCTTCATTTAAGGTGAATTCTTCGGCACTGCTGCCGACCAAGAAGCAAGGGACTACGGTGGTTGTGTGAGCGGTGTTTGGCGAACCGTCCTCGTTTATCATACAATCGGCGTTTCCGTGGTCGGCCAAGACGATGAATTGATAATCGGACCTTAATCCAGCTTCAACCACAGATTGCAGGCAAAAATCGACCGTTTCGCAAGCCTTTATTGCAGCTTCCATCACGCCCGTATGGCCAACCATATCGGGGTTTGCAAAGTTCAAACAGATGAAATCTGTCGTGCCTTCTTGTAATTTCGGAACAATGGCGTCGCGGATATCTTCTGCGCTCATTTCAGGCTGTAGATCATACGTGGCCACTTTAGGAGAGGGGCAAAGCAATCTGCGCTCGCCTTCAAATGGTTTTTCACGTCCGCCTGAGAAGAAGAAAGTGACGTGTGGGTATTTCTCAGTTTCCGCAATGCGAATCTGAGTCTTTCCTGCAGCTTCAAGGACTTCGCCAAGGGTATTGACCAAATTATCCTTTCGGAACACGACATGCACATTTTTAAACGTCTCGTCGTAGTTGGTCATGGTCACATAGTGCAGTGGGAGGGCGTGCATGTTCTGCTCGTGGAAGTCTTGTTGGCTCAACGCTTGGGTGATTTCACGGCCGCGGTCTGTACGGAAATTGAACATGATGACTACATCATTGTCCTCAATCTTTGCCACAGGCTGTCCTAGGTGGTTCACACATACGTGCGGTTCCATAAATTCGTCTGTTATACCGGCGTCGTAACTGGCTTTAATGGCTGCCAGTGGGTCTAATGTCGTAGCGCCTTCGCTGTTGACCATACAATGGTAGGCCTTTGCGACGCGCTCCCAGCGTTGGTCACGGTCCATTGCATAATAACGTCCAACAAAAGTGGCCAAGGTTCCGGTAGTCTGGGCCATGTGATCGGTCAACTCAGTCAAGAATCCCAAACCACTTTGTGGGTCGCAATCGCGCCCATCCGTGAAAGCATGAACATAAACGTTCTCGAAGGCTTCGGCAAACAACCAGCTACACAAGGCCTTGGCGTGGTTTAGGTGGGCATGAACACCGCCGTCGCTGACTAGACCAAGCAAGTGAATCTTGCTATTATTGGCTTTGGCATAGGCAAGCGCTTCTTGAAGTGTCGCATCTTCTGCGAAATCTCCATGCTCAGCGGCCAAATTGATTTTGACCAAATCTTGGTACACTACGCGACCCGCACCGAGGTTCATATGACCTACTTCAGAATTACCCATCTGTCCTTCGGGAAGTCCTACGTCGAGGCCGCTGGTTTTGATCCAGGTCTGCGGGTAGTTTTTATATAGGCTGTCTACAAAAGGAGTATGGGCCTTGTCGATGGCGCTGACCTCAGGGTTGTCAGCGCGTCCCCATCCATCGAGGACTATCAGTGCTGTCTTCTTCATAGCGTGTGTTGTGGCCACAAATTTACGGTTTATTAGGGCAAAAAGGGTGGCTATTCCAGACCGGTTTTTATCCACCTTAGGTTTCGAAACCCGCGTGCAGCAATAGTATCATCTATGCATTCAATGCTACTGTAGCCACTTAAAATCGAGCACTTCCATGGCCTGTTCTCCTTTTTGGAATATTCGTGCCGTTAGATCGCCTTTGAGCACCATCTCATCACCATGCACTCGAATCCATGATCCTTCGCGCAAGCCGACGACGGGCTGGTCGTTAAATTGATGAAACTCTTTTATACGGGTCTCGCGAGTTTCTCCCATATGTGTGCTTCCTTCAACAGGGTCGAGGTAGTGTGGGTTAATGTTAAACGGCACCCAGCCAAAAGCATCAAAACTTGGCGGATAAATTATAGGCATGTCGTTCGTGGTGCATACGCTCATACCAGTAAGGTTAGAACCGGCTGAAGTACCCATATAGGGTTTGCCGTCCTTAACCGCTGAATCTAATGCGTTAAAATACCCGTTTTTCTGAAGGGTATCGCAAAGGACGAAGGTGTTGCCTCCCCCAGTAAAGAACCCATCGGCCCAACTTGTTCCTTCCTCCGCTGTTGTAAATTCGTGTGCGCCTTTAATTTCGAATCCCCAGGATTCAAAAACTTCTTTGACTTTGGCAGTATAGGCCTCGTGCGATATGCCACCTGGACGAGCGAAAGGAATAAAGAGAATTTTGTTCGCCGATGAAAAGAAATCGAGGCACTCTTCTTTAAGGTAGCTTAGATATGGTTTTCCAAAAACTGTCGAGGTACTAACAATCAATAGATTCATCGTTATTCAGTTTCATTAAATAAGTAAGTCCAAACACTTTTTTTTCCTTGACTTAATTGGGTCCATATTGGTCGAACTACACCATCATAAGCTGATATGTGATTATAGTCTCCCATGAAAACTGCATCATTTGGAGAAAATGGGGCATCATTTATTTGTTGTTCCTGCCATGTAGCACCTCCGTCATGAGATATAGCTAAATAGGTATTCGTAGCTGCTCCTTCGAGGTTTCTGCGGTCATAATAAACGGCATAAAGATATCCTGTGGTTGGGTCAACACTTAGCCAAGGAAGAAATTGGTCACTTCTTCCTCCATCAGGACTAACAGATTTTTTTTGGGACCAATTACCCCCTGCATCATCACTGTAGGAAAAATATATTTCACCACCCATAGAGTAATCTTGATCACCCCAGCACAAGTAAACACGCCCGTAATAAGGACTCGATGGGCAATGATCAACGACCGTTATTGGCATGCCGTTACACCTTGAAAATCCGTCGTAATTCTGAGACCATCCAGCAAATTGGATACTGACTAATACATCTTGCCAGTTTCGTCCGTCTAAACTTCTACTCACATAGAGGGAATCACGTAGTGCCCAGCCTACATAGATGGCATTTTTCACCCCATAAGCCGGAACCGCACCTTCTGCGGTCCCATCATCATCAATACAATCGCCTCTTTTTTTGGATATAACTTGAGGTGTAGACCATGATTGCCCTTGGTCGTAGCTTTCCGAAAATAGAATGGTGCTTTTACAATCTGGGTCATCTGTTCCGTAATCGTCAAACTGCGTCCAGCTCAGCCCTATGGTGCCTTTCGTTGGATGTTCGGCAACCCATTCTTTATCGTGTTTTTTACCATTAATGGCTGTAAAACTTCCTTCATTGAATGAATCCTTAGGGCCGTCCTTCGTTTGACATACCATTCTATCCAGAATTCGATCGCTGCGCCAATTTGTGCCTTCGGGATCGCTTAGGTGAAAAAAGTATACTCTTCCCGATTTGTCGGCGTGAATTACCGGATCGCCCCATACCCCATATGGAGAGGAAATTTTTTCGTTGGTCCAGGTTTTGCCTCCATCAATACTTTGATAAAAGTTGTCCAGCACGCTTCCGGCATAAACATTTGATGTATTGGTGGGGTCCACAGCGATTGAGGGTTCGCATATACCGGTTCTAAAAGCCGCACCTTCGTGAATTTTCACAGCCTGAGCATAGGTTGCAATTCCTGTGAATAGCAAGGAAATTGAGCATATTTGGGATAAAAATTGATGTATTTTCACAGACATGAAATTTTTTCTATTCATTTGGTTTTGGTGGTCTGGGACGTTTTCTGAGGAACCTCCAAGCATTACTAAGGTACGGCATGAGTTTTATGTGAGTGTCACAGATTTCCATGTGGATGAAGATAAAGGCAAAATCACTGGGGTGGTTAAAGCCTTTCCGGACGATTGGGAACGAGCCATGAATGCCTTATTACAGGAAAAGGTTATGCCATACGTTCAGCTTGACTCTAACCAACGCGCCGACTTACATGGCATATACCTTGAAAGACATATTAAACTTGCTTTGAATGGTGAAGCGCTCAAGGTGGAATATTTTGGAACCTCAAGAGGCCCTGATGAAATTTATTTGTTGTTTACTGCAGACTACGGTGAAAAAGATTGGGTAGAACTCAATGGAAATTGGTCTATTCATCACACCTTATTGGCAGATATTTATCCATCACAGGAAAATATTATCGTATTCCATTATAATGGGAGTAAAAAGACCAATAGTTGTCGTGAAAGCAATGGTTACCATTTAAATTTTAATTTTTAGATGTTCTATTTCAATCTGGGTATCCGACACATTACCGATCTTGAAGGATATGATCACATGCTTTTTTTGTTAGCCTTAACACTCCCTTTGAGTTTCGTACAATGGAAGGCCACACTGAAGTGGATCACCGCATTTACCATAGGTCACAGCCTTAGCTTAGCATTGTCCGCGATGGACGTGATTACACCCCCAAGTGAGTTGGTGGATTCTGGCTATGTAACGTTTATTGTAGCAACAGTTTTGTATTTTCTTAGCGAGTGGGTGGAATTAGCCATAGCTATTACAATTATGATCACCGTAGGATACCATCTGATCAATGGATTTCGTGTATCGCAGGGAGCCATGTGGATGGCGGGAATTTTTGGATTAATCCATGGCTTGGGTTTCGGATCTTACTATACGTTCATTACCCAAAGCGATTCTTTTTGGTGGGCGTGGATTCCGTTTAACTTAGGAATTGAGGCAGGTCAAATTCTCGTGGTTCTGGCCTTGCTTTTTGTATATTGGACAGTCGAAAAAATTTGGCGCAATCCCAAAGCGATGAAGTGGATGCTCAGCGGAGTAATTATAACCCTGAGTGTTCAAATGATTTTGGACCGATTGCCCCCTAACACATAGAAAAAACCTCTACATATGAAGCGCATTTTAGTATCGCTCGTTGCCTTAGCCTCCCTTGGCCTCTCGGCACAAAATGTAAACACTTCGAAATTCAGACAATTGGGCCAGGAGCTTCCTACGCCAAACGTCTACCGTACCGCTTCAGGCGCACCGGGTCATGAATATTACCAGCAGCAGGCGGATTATAACATGTCCATCACCTTGGACGATGAAACGCAGCGTATTTACGGTGAGGAGACCATTACCTACACCAATAATAGCCCGGATGAGCTTCGCTATTTGTGGGTCCAATTAGACCAAAACATGCGCGCCCAAAACAGCATGACGCAGCAAATTAAAACGGGCGGCATTTTTAACGACCGCTCTGGAACACCACAAACAGCCTTTAATCAGCTAAAAAATAATCAGTTCTATGATTTCGACGGTGGATTCAAACTAGATTACGTTCAAACTACTTCGGGAAGCAACTTGCGCTACACCATCAACAACACCATGATGCGCGTAGACTTACCTTCTCCATTGCGCAAGGGCCAGTCGTTCAGCTTTAAGATAAAGTGGTGGTTCAACATCAATGACCGCATGGATATAGGTGGTCGCTCGGGTTATGAATACTTCGAAGCAGATGATAACTACCTCTATACCATTGCTCAATTCTTCCCTCGTATGGCCGTGTACAACGATGTAGAGGGATGGCAAAACAAGCAGTTCTTAGGACAAGGGGAGTTTACGTTGCCCTTTGGCGATTATAAAGTGAGTATCACTGTACCAACAGATCACGTAGTGGCTTCTACCGGTACTTTGACCAACGCTTCTCGTGTACTGACCTCAACCCAACGTGCCCGTTTGGCCCAGGCTAAAAAGAGTTTTGATGATCCTGTGATCATTGTTACCCAAGATGAAGCCGTAGAGGCGGAGCAGAATAAAGCGAAGAATACGAAGACCTGGGTTTTTGAAGCTGAAAACGTGCGTGATTTCGCCTTTGCTACATCTCGTAAGTTCATTTGGGATGCACAAGCCGTGGATATTAACGGCAAAACCACTATGGCTATGAGCTACTACCCGAAAGAAGGCAACCCGTTGTGGGAGCAATATTCTACACGAGTGGTGGCCCATACCTTAAAAGTGTATAGTAAGTACACTGTTGATTATCCCTATGAAAAAGCCATTTCGGTGCATACGAAGTGGATTGGCATGGAATATCCTATGATTTGTTTCAACGGCGGTCGCCCGGAAGCCGATGGTACGTACAGCGAAAGCACAAAATACGGGATGATTGGGGTGATTATTCACGAAGTGGGTCACAACTTTTTCCCGATGATTATAAATTCGGATGAGCGTCAGTGGACCTGGATGGATGAAGGGTTGAACACCTTTGTGCAATACCTTACAGAGCAAGAATGGGATCATGACTATCCATCTCGTCGTGGACCTGCACACAAGATTGTTCCTTACATGAGTGGTCCTAAAGAGGAGATGGTGCCCATTATGACAAATTCTGAAAGTATTCTACAATTTGGCAACAATGCCTACGGTAAGCCTGCTACTGCATTGAATATTCTTAGAGAAACCGTTATGGGTCGTGAGTTGTTTGACTATGCGTTCAAAGAATATAGTCGCCGTTGGGCTTTTAAACACCCTTCCCCAGCAGATTTATTCCGAACAATGGAGGATGCTTCTGGCGTGGATTTAGATTGGTTCTGGCGTGGATGGTTCTACACAACAGATCATGTAGATATTGCAATAAAAGATGTGCAGTGGTATCAAATGTCCACACAAAATCCGGATATCGAGAAGCCATTCCAAGAAGAGAAAGCAGAGAAAGCAGATGCACATATAGGTAAACCACGCAATAGCGTGATCAGAACCATGGTAGATGAGGTTCCTGAAACGCGCGATTTTTACAACTCGTACAATCCATATGCTATCAGTGAGGCAGATCGCGAAGTATATCTACAATACCGTGATGGATTAACCCCTGAAGAGGCAGCACTTTTGGATGCGGGACATCAATTCTACGGGATTACTTTCGAAAACCAAGGAGGATTGATTATGCCGTTAGTGTTGCGTTTCACCTTGGAAGATGGACAGGAGGAAGTTATCCGTGTTCCGGCTGAGGTTTGGCTAAAGAATGAAGTGGAGTTTACCAAATGGTTCAACTTCAATCAGCCAGTGGTTCAAATTACGTTAGATCCATTCTTGGAAATGGCGGATACGGATCGTTCCGATAACTATTGGCCGGCTTTGCAAGAACCCAATAAGTTCGATGTGTATTCTCGTGATGCTACCAGCCGCTGGCAGCGTAATGGCCGAACTAATCCAATGCGCGAATCTCGTGCCGCTGAGAACCGATGATAATTTGATCTTTACATACCGAATAAAAAAGGCGCCCATAGGGCGCCTTTTATTTTACTGCTTTGGAGTTTAATTCATGACCATCTCCAAATATTTACTCAACCTGTTTTTTAGGTTCTTACGCTCCACGATGAAATCTAGGAAGCCGTGCTCCAATAAGAACTCAGAAGTTTGGAAGCCTTCTGGCAAGTCTTTACCAATGGTTTCTTTCACAACACGAGGTCCAGCGAACCCGATCAAAGCACCAGGTTCTGCGATGTTGATATCACCGAGCATCGCGTAAGAAGCCGTCACACCACCCGTTGTTGGGTCTGTAAGGAAAGAGATGTACGGGATTTTCTTATCGTCCAGCAGGGCGATTTTAGCAGAAGTCTTGGCCATTTGCATTAAAGAAAATGCCGCTTCCATCATACGAGCTCCGCCAGATTTAGAAATCATGATAAAAGGCGCTCCTGTCTTTAAGCTTTGATCCATGGCGCGTGAGATTTTCTCTCCCACTACGGAACCCATAGAGCCGCCGATGAAATTAAAGTTCATGCAAGCGACCACCACTTCTCGGCCGTTCATCATTCCGTATCCGGTAGTGATGGCGTCCTTTAGTCCAGATTTCTTTTGCCCTGCTTTCAATCTATCGGTATAAGGCTTGGTATCCTCAAATTTAAGAGGGTCTTTACTTTGCATGCCGGCGTCCAATTCTGTGAATTTTCCGTCGTCAAACAATATTTCAAAGTACTCTTTCGCGTTTATGCGGTCATGGTGACCACAGTTGCCGCAAGTCCAGAGCGTCGCTTTATGATCTTCTACACTTACAATGACCTTACATTTAGGACACTTATGCCACAGGCCATCGGGGGTTTCTTTCTTGTCCTTCGTCTCGGTAGTAATCCCCTCTTTTGTTCTCTTAAACCAACCCATTTAAGTTGCTCTATTTAAGTTTCAGTTCGCTAATGTAGATAAAAAGGGCACTCCTTCTGCAGGAGTGCCCTTTGAGTTTATTCGAAAATCTCTTGCTTATGCGATGGTGATTTCGTCGTTCAAGTACACATCTTGTACCGCATGAAGTAGTGCAATACCATCACCGTAAGGCTTCTGGAAGGCTTTGCGACCAAGAATCAAACCTTGACCACCTGCACGTTTGTTAATCACAGCTGTAGCTACAGCTTCGCTCAAGTCGTTTGCGTCGTTTCCGGTAGAGGCGCCACCTGAGTTGATCACACCGATACGACCGTTGTAACTGTTCAAGACTTGATAACGAGTCAAATCAATAGGGTTATCCGTAGTCAATTCAGAATACACTTTAGGGTGTGTCTTACCGTGACCTGTTGCATTATAACCGCCATTATTTGTAGGTAATTTTTGCTTGATGATATCCGCTTGTATGGTCACCCCCAAGTGAATGGCTTGAGAGCTCAAATCTGCAGAGGTATGGTAATCTACGCCATCAACTTTGAACGCGTCGTTACGAGTATAACACCAAAGGATGGTTGCCATGCCCAGTTCGTGTGCTCTTTCAAAGGCCACGGCAACTTGCTCAATCATTTCACGAGATTGTGGGTGACCGAAATAAATAGTAGCACCCACTGCACAAGCACCTAAGTTCCACGCCTCATCAACAGAACCATAGGGGCTCTGGTAGAAAGTATTTGGTGCACTTAAATATTCATTGTGGTTGATTTTTACCACGAATGGAATTTTGTGGGCCCACTTGCGAGCTACTGTGGCCAATACACCATAGGTAGAAGCTACCGCATTACAACCTGCATCAACAGCCATCTTAACGATGTTCTCAGGATCGAAGAACATAGGGTTTGGTGCGAAAGAAGCACCAGCACTGTGCTCGATACCTTGGTCAATAGGTAGGATGCTCAAGTATCCCGTATTTGCCAAACGGCCTGTGCCGTACAAACGTTGCAGTGAATTCATCACTTGGATACTGCGGCTAGATTCTGTGAAAGATTCCGTGACAAAGTTACTTGATGGAAGGATCGCCAAAGAATCTTTGGTGATGGCAGTAGAGGTGTGGTTTAACAACGTATCTGCTTGGTCTCCTAGCAACTCTCTAATTTTGTCAATGGACATCATAGTTATAGGTGTTTAATTGTGCGGCTAAAATAGGCGAAAAATGTACAAGAATAAACCTCTATTCTAGAATGGATATCCAATGCCTAATGTTAGGTTAAAATCATGCCATTCAGGCTGTTGAACTACCCAGTTGGCTCTTCCTTCTGCTCCGGGATGATGTAGCTTCATGGCAATATCAGCGCGCATGATGAAGAATTCTAGGTCATATCGGAAGCCAAACCCAGCATTCAGTCCGAGCTGTTTGTAAAAGGAGTCCCATCTAAAGGTTCCTTTGGTAATGGCAGCTATTTGGTCTGTGGTTAAATCATTACCATAGGACCTATTGTAGAGCCACATGTTCCCGGCATCCACGAAAATAGCACCTTTCCAAGCATCGTGCATGGTGAATCTATATTCCGCATTGGCAATGAATTTTATAGGTGCGGCCGCAAAGTAACCGCTAGTGCGGAGTAGTTCTTCCGAGGTGGCTCCAGGTCCGAAGTGGTATGCGGTCCAGCCACGCATATCATTGGCCCCACCCATAAAATAGGATTTTTCGAAGGGCATAAAAGTTTGATCTGTGCTCCAATGTTGTGATAAGCCTAGGAAGGTTCGGAAGGCAAATTCTCGGTGGTGGACAAATGGTTGATACAAACGAAAATCTATGGAACCTTTGGTGAATGGCATAATAGGAACGCCAGATATGGAGGAAAGTCCTAAATTTTGCCAAAGGTGACCACCACTTTCCAATTCAATAGAGGTATAATACCGTCTGCTGCCTTTGTCCCATGATTTATTCATGCGATAACTACTTTGGGCAAAAACTAAATCTTGGAAGCCATTAAATAAGAATGGTGCCAAGGTGCTGTCAGAGGTGAAGTCTATTTGAACAAAAGAGAAACGCCATGGGCTAAGAGTATGCTGAACACCCGGGCGCTTCCAACGATACTCATGATAAGAGCTAATTACATTCCGGTTAAATTCTTCCACTCGAAATTGGAAGGAGGAGTTCAAGCCTATTTCAGTTCTAGGCTGCCAGGATTTTGATTTATTTGGTATTAAGGCCTTTGGTAGTAGGAATTTTGGAAATCGAAGACTGCCCGAGACATTTAATTCGCGAGCGTCGAGAAGCCAGCTGGTATTTGTTGAATTACGCTGTTCTGTGACGGATCCTCCGAGGCTTAAGCGCAGTACTTCACCTCCTTTGAACAGGTTGCGATTATCCCAACTAAACTGTCCACCAAGACCTATGCTGCCATTATTCCCTAAGCCTTCTATACTTGAACTGACTGAACGCTTTGATAAAGGATTGAGCTTGATTTCAGCAATCAAGTCTTCCCCTTTTTCGACAATGTCAATTTCCACGTTTTTGAAAACACCCAGGCTTACTAAATTTTTATACGTCTCTTTAACAGCACTATTGTCATAGCTTTCACCAGCTGATAGGAATATTTGCTGATCAATGAATTCCGGACGAAACTTTACTCCGTCTTGCACCACATCAATACCATGTGAAGTACGTGTGCTATCTGTGATGATGGCTACCGCTCCATAATCGTAATTAGTTTGCGCACGAATTCTACTGATGCTACGGCGGCGCACATCTCCCCCAAAGCTGTAAGGATCTACGACTCCTATGAGCACGACGTTGTTTGGACCAAGTGTAGTGTCGACTTCGAAGTATACCCAACCAAGTTGCGCTTTGTAGTAACCGTTATTCTTTAAAAAGTCGGTTAGGTCAAATTGGGCTTGCTCAATCTCCTCAGCTATAACATCATCTCCATGCTTGAAGGGTGGCGGGTAATGAAATAAGGCAGAATCTATGTATCGGTTAGAAGAATGCAATTCAAAGGATCCAATGGTATATTTTGGCCCTGTACTTATTTGGTAAAACGCCTTCGCTTTGCGGCCTTTTACTTCGTCGTAACTTGATACTTGAGCGTTGAAATAGCCAAGGTTGAAGTAATGAATGCCTAACTGCTTAGCACTCTGCTGACGCGAAATAGAATCTAAGTACACCGGCGGTTCTCCAATATTCATGAGCCATTTACCTATCCCGGTTTCTGGGATTTTTTTACCCGCTCCATACATGCTTAAAAATAGTCGTATGCCTGCCCATCCCTTATTTGGACGTTGACGAAGGATATCATAATCATCTTCGCTTTGACTGGGTTTATCGTTTACGGTGATTCGGTTTTCGATAAGAAGCGGTTTATTTAGGCTTGCTTGACGCAATCCCGAGCAGGAGGAAAAGGCCACAAGTAAAACTGCTGCACGCAAAAAGGAATGTATTTTAGCTCGAAATTCAATCATTGTGATCACGAAAAATCAGGAAAAACTCATCCGAAGTCTTTCTGCTCGAAAGAACCGAAAAAAGACCGGGCTATTCGTTGCAGAGGGAATGAAGTTAGTCACAGATTTCCTCAACAGCGGCCTAGTTGCAGAGAATATTTTCGTGGTGGATACCTCGGATGCACCGGAGACTGATGGATCCATAGATTGGATAAGCGAGGCCGAAATGAAGCGTATATCGTTTTTGGAAAGGCCATCTCCCGTGTTGGCGGTCTTTGAGGTGCCGCAGGCTAAGGAACTGGATTGGGCGGGGATGGTGCTGGTGCTGGACCGATTGCAGGATCCGGGCAACATGGGTACGTTATTACGTTCAGCTTTGTGGTATGGAATAACAAATGTAGTAGCATTGACCGGTACGGTGGACTGTTGGTCACCGAAGGTGGTTCAGAGTAGTATGAGTGCTTTGGCACATGTGAACGTGCAAGCCATGGACGAAGCTACATTCATAAGCAAAGTGAAGGAGACTAAGGCCCAATTAGTGGTTGCCGACATGTCTGGAACCCCGGCACGTGGATTTAATTGGTCTCCAAAAACAGCTTTAGTGCTAGGCAATGAAGGTCAAGGTGTGTCTCAAATTCTTAAAGATCTATGCGAAAAGAGTATAACGTTGCCGGGTGATGCACGTAAGATGGAAAGCCTCAATGTGGCTGTTAGTGGAGCTACACTGCTTTACGAGTACGCTGTTTCGCAATCCTAGCCTTGTATTGAAGGTTTAAAATCACACCGCCAACCACCATTGTTATTCCCAAGTACATCACTCCATTGGGCACGAAATCAAAGAGTAAAACATCCCAAGTCAGGGCGAAGATGACCCCAATATATTTTAACGGAGCAACGGTGTTGACCTCGGAGCTTTGGTAGGCTTTGGTCATGTAAACCTGGGCGAATTGGGTCAAAATTCCTACAGCGATAAGGAGCAGCCATTCTGCTCCTAGGGGTGTGACCCAATTAAACAAGCTAAAGCCAATCATCACTGGAGTAGCCACGAGGGGGAAGTACATGACCACGACAAGCGGGGCCTCGTCTTTGAGTTTACGAATGGCGTTATAGGCCAAGCCCGAAAATACACTCGAAACGACCCCAAGTAAGAGCAGCTCAGTAGGGATTTGAGCACTGGAACCCTTGACTATGACAATTCCGGCGAAGGATAGGACGAAGAATGCCCATTGTGCCCAGCGAGTTCTTTCACCAAGCAAATACCCCGCAATAAAAGCAGTGAAGAAAGGGCTGAGGTATTGAATAGTTACTGCAGCGCTCAGTGGCATCTTTTGTATGGTGTAAAAGAAGATGGTGAGGGCAGTGGTGCCTGCAATTCCGCGTATCAATAACCATTTTTTGTTATTTCCCCATGGGTTGATTTTTCGCCCGCGCAGCAGTACATAACTGATCATTAAAGTGATAATGGAGCGAAAGAGAACCAATTCTGTTGCCGGGATGTTGGGTAAGAATTTGATCATAAGGTTGACCCCGGCGAAACAGCCGACGGAAATCAACATGTAGTGCACACCCTTCTGCACTATTCGAAAGTGAAGTTGATGAGAACGGCGCGGTTGCGAATGCCGTCAAGGGCGCTGACTTGTGGGGTGCCGTCTTGTACCAACAAGTTTGTCAACCCCCAAGATGCACGGATCTGAGGCGAGAACTTGAAGTATTCAAAGTAGAAATCCGCACCGAATCCTATTTCATAATCGGCCGTATGTCGCTGCAGTTTGAATAGGTTGTCGTCCACTACCTTGGCTTTGGAAGCGAGGTCGTTGGCGTAGCGTATTCCGCCCATCAGGTACAGACGGTAGTTGTCGATACGGACACTTTTGAATTTGAGGTGCAGGGGAAATTGGACGTACGAACTCTCAATCTGGCGGCTGATGGTTTTGCGCTCATTGGTGAACGGGTCGTTCATGTCAAAGTGCAGATTGCGCACCGTAGCCGCAAAGCCTGGGGTAAAGCGCAAGTCGAAATGCTCGCTGAGTCGAAGGTTCGAAATGATATTGATGTTGTAGCCGGGCAAGGCTTCGCTAATTACCCCGTAAATTCCATCTACCTCAGTGAGATTTTTGGTGTCCAAAGTGAAGTTGTACCAATTCAGTCCAATATGGAACCCGAAGTGCAGCTCGTTTTTGTCGTATAGAGGTTGGTTGCGCAATCGAGCAAATTGGGCCGAGAGCGCCGAAGGTATGACCAAGAACAACAGAATGAGCTTTAGATGCTTCATGGGAAGGGTAACGCTGAAACGCCTATTTTCTTGCTTGATAGATGGTCGCGATGCCGAAAGTAACGGGCTTTGTTTTTACTGGATTCAAACCTGCATCAACTAGTTCCTTTTCAAAAGCCGCACCGTAAGGAAAGACCGCTACACTCTCTGGAAGGTAGGTGTAGGCACGAGGGTCTTTAGAGATAAGCCTACCAATAGTAGGCAGCACAGCTTTGAAATAGAACCAATACAATTGCTTGAAAGGGAAGTGCTTAGGTGTACTAAATTCGAGCACGACTAATTGGCCGCCAGGTTTCAACACGCGCTTCATATCACGCAATCCATTCTGCAAATTCTCAAAGTTACGTACGCCGAAGGCTACGGTGATGGCATCAAAAGTATCATCGGCATAGGGAAGGTTTTCACTATCGCCAAGCTCCAAGACTATCTTCTTATCTAATCCTTTTTTCTGCACTTTACCACGGCCCACCTCGAGCATTCCTTCGCTAATATCTGCACCCGTAATATCTGCACCCGTTCCTTTGGCCAAGGCAATAGCTAAATCTGCGGTTCCCGTGGCCACATCAAGAACAAGCTTTGGCTCGTCTGCTGCTACCATCTTGACTACCTTTTTTCGCCACCCCTTGTCAATGTTCAATGATAAAAGATGGTTCAATAAATCGTAACGCTTAGAAATGTTGTTAAACATGTCAGCGACTTGCTCCTTTTTGTCCGATTTAGGGTCGTAGGGTTTGATGTTTTCTGATCCCGCCATTTTTAACCAATTGATGCGCAAAGGTAGGCTATAGGATGTAACTTCGCAGGTATGAGTAGAAGAAGACGTGGGTCATCCGGAAAGGATGAAAAAAATCGCAAAAGATTGACTACTAAAGATTTAAGTCAACTTCGTAAAATCATGTCCTATGTTAAACCTCATGTAGGACTTTGGGTTCTAGGTTTTTTCTTCTTGTTGATCACCATGGGAACGTCTTTGCTCTTTCCAAAACTCCTAGGCGGGTTAATGTCTTCTTCTGCGGATAATTTACGCCACAACATGCTGCAGATGATGGGCCTGTTGGCCGTTCAAGGTGTGGCGGGATTCTTCCGAGTAGTGTTGTTTGTGATGGTGACTGAAAGGGCCTTGGCGGCCATTCGCGGTGACCTTTATACCCACCTACTCCATTTGCCCATGTCGTTCTTCACCTCGAAACGAGTGGGGGAACTGAACTCTCGAGTGGCTTCGGATACTGCGCAGATTGGGGAAACCTTGACCACGACCTTGGCTGAATTCCTGCGTGGATTGAGCATGGTCATTGGGGGCATCGCCATTTTGGCCTTTACCTCCATCAAGTTGACATTGTTCATCGTGGGCGTGATTCCACCGCTAATTATTGTGACCTTTATTTTTGGCCGATTCATCCGTAAATATGCCAAGAAGGTGCAGGATGAAATCGCCGAAAGCAATACCATCGTGGAAGAGACCTTCGCGGGCATTCAGACGGTGAAGGCATTTGCGAACGAAAGGTGGGAGCGTTCTCGCTACCGCGATCGCATTCAGAAGGTGGTCGGATTAGCCATCACCGGCGGTTATTACCGCGGCGCGTTTTCAAGCTTTATCACCTTCGGTTTGTTCGGAGCCATCGCCTTGGTCATTTGGTTCGGGGCAGGGATGGTGCACGAGGGAGAATTGGCCGCAGATAAACTCAATGAATTCATTTTGTACGCCCTCTTTATCGGCGGATCTATCGGCGGCCTGGCCTCTGTATATGCCCAGTTGCAAAAGGCCGTTGGGGCGACCGAGACGATATTTTCGTTGATGGACGAAGAACCGGAATTGGTCGGTGGAGAAGATGTTACCGCTGCGCAGGTGGAAGGCATTTCTTTCAAGGAGGTCCAATTCTCTTATCCTTCACGCCCAGACGTTCCCGTCATTCAGGGATTGAGCTTTGAGCTGCCCAAGGGGCAAACCCTCGCGCTCGTGGGCAAAAGCGGTTCAGGGAAATCTACGGTGGCTTCCCTATTGATGCGCTTTTACCAAAGCCAAGGTGGACAGATCTCCTCAGGAGCCCATACCGTAGAATCTTTTGATTTGCAGGCCTGGCGGAAGTCGTTGGCCTTAGTGCCGCAAGATGTGCTGCTTTTTGGCGGCAGCATACGAGAGAACATCACCTATGGCAAAACATCGGCCACGGAAGAAGAGATTATTCAGGCGGCGAAAGAAGCCAACGCTTGGGAGTTCATCGAAGGGTTTCCGGAAGGTTTGGACACGAAAGTAGGGGACCGCGGGGTGCAGCTCAGCGGTGGACAGCGTCAGCGTATTGCCATCGCCCGCGCCCTATTGAAGGACCCGCAATTGCTCATCCTAGACGAGGCGACCAGCGCATTGGACAGTGAAAGTGAGCGATTGGTGCAAGAGGCATTGGACCGATTAATGCAGGGCCGTACCTCGGTAGTGATTGCGCACCGATTGAGCACCATCCGCAAGGCTCATCAAATCCTTGTAATGGAGCAGGGGCAAGGTATTGAGCGCGGTACCCATGAGGAGTTGATGAAGCTTAATGGAGCGTATGCAGAATTGATTCGTCTCCAGGACGTTGTTGGTGGAGATAGTAAGTTCTCAGAGAAAAAGAATTAAGGTCTTGTCGACTCAAAAACCATTAGTAAATTGAAGGAATGAAGTTAGTAAACAATATTCCAGTGTTAAGGAGGTTGTCCAACAAATATATCTTGACGGGGTTGGGCTTTATTGTATGGATGATCTTTCTCGATGCGAATAATTACTTCATTCATTCAGAACTAGATAAACAAATCGATCATCTCGAAAGTGATATTGAATTTTACGAAGAATCATTAGCCAAAGAACGCGAGTTATTAAACCAATTAGAATCGGATCCAGAAGCTTTTGAGCGCTTTGCTCGAGAAAACCACGGAATGCTCAAAGAAGGAGAAACCATTACCATCATAGAATACGAAACGGAGCAGGATGAGTAAATCCACCCACAGAACCTATCCGGACGGGACACCCGTTCAACCGCTATATACTGAAGGACCACCACAACACCCCGGATTTCGGGAAGAACCTTGGTGGACCATGGTACAAGAGCACCTCGTAGACCGTGAGTTTCAAGCCAATGATTGGGCCCTCGAGCGCCTAAAGCAAGGGGTCAGTGGATTGCTGTTCTACCTCACCGAAGAGCATTATTTGCCCCGTATGCTCAGAGACATTCAACTGCCCTACATCAATCTAGGGTTGGTCGTGGAAGGCAGTGGTCCCGCCGTGATGGAAGCGTTGTTGCACCACGCACATGGGGAAATAATTCCGGTCGATAAGCTCCAAGGCTACATCAACATTGATCCCGTGGAAATAGCGGCTCGCACAGGCTTCTGGCACGAGGAGAAAATGTACGAATTAGGTGAGCTGAGTCGCTTGACCCCGCCACAATTTAAATTCATGTGCTGCAATGCCAATTTCTATGGCCTTTGTGGTGCCTCTGCGGCCACCCAGCTAGGATTGGCAGCCGCTCATTTGGACTTCTACCTCGATAACTTTGGCAGTGTGGGCTATACCCAATATTGGTTGGCCTTGAACGCTGGGACTCACCCCTTCGAGGAAATGGCTAAGATTCGCGGTGTCCGAGTGCTTTGGAAAAAACTACTCGAAGAGTACGGCCTGCCACAGGTGCCGCTGACCATTTACAGTGAAACAGCCACGACCCACCAAACGGCGTTCGACGTCCACTCGAACCTCTTGCGCGCCACCTCTAGTGGTTTTGGCGCCATCGTCGGGGGTGCGGATCAAGTACAATTGCGTCCTTACAATAGCGTCCATACCTGGGCAGATGCGGAGGGTGAACGCTTGGCGTTGAACCAGCATTTTATGCTTGCCTACGAAAGTCACTTGGACCAAGTCAGCGATCCTGCCGCCGGTTCCTACTTCATCGAGCAGAAAACGGCAGAATTGGTCGAGAGCGCTTGGCAGTACCTGCAGGACATTCGTCAACAGGGCGGCATCATTGAAGCTTTAAAAAGCGGCACCATTCAAGATCGCATTGCCGATGAGGTTGCTGCCGCACAGCCTAATGAGGTCTTAGGCGTGAACCTATACGGATTAGAAGGAGAAACACTCCCTGAGGGCTATGTTGCCCGTGCGCCCAAAACCAGAGCGGAACATCAAGCCAAATACCAAGAAGCGGAATTTGAGCCGTTGCAACCCGTTCGCTGGGCGGCCGCAGCAGAGTTCGAGCGCATTCAAGATTATTCAAAATCGTAAGTCATGACTGATCGCAAATCTTGGATGACCCCAGAACAAATTGCCGTGCAGCCGGAATATGGCCCGCAGGATTTGAAGGATGCACAACATTTGGGAACCCTTCCGGGGACCCCGCCTTATGTACGTGGACCCTACAGTACCATGTATGTGGGACGCCCCTGGACCATACGTCAATACGCAGGCTTCTCTACAGCGACTGAATCCAACGCGTTTTACCGCAGAAACTTGGCTGCCGGTCAAAAAGGATTGTCCGTTGCCTTTGACCTGGCTACCCACCGCGGTTACGACAGTGACCACGAGCGCGTACAAGGGGACGTAGGGAAAGCGGGCGTTGCCATCGATTCGGTGGAGGATATGAAGGTGCTGTTCAACGGCATCCCATTGGACCAAATGTCCGTGTCGATGACCATGAACGGTGCGGTGTTGCCCATTATGGCGTTTTACATCGTGGCGGCGATGGAGCAGGGGGTGGAATTGGCCCAATTAAGTGGGACCATTCAAAACGACATTCTCAAAGAATTCATGGTGCGCAATACCTATATCTACCCGCCTACACAGAGCATGCGCATCATCTCGGACATCTTTGCGTATACGAGCGAACACATGCCGAAATTCAACAGCATTTCCATTTCAGGATATCACATGCAGGAAGCGGGCGCACCCGCCGATATCGAGATGGCCTATACCCTTTGTGATGGGCTGGAATACGTAAAAACGGGCATGGCGGCGGGCCTAGATATCGATGTTTTTGCACCGCGCTTGAGCTTCTTCTGGGGCATTGGCATGAATCCCTTCATGGAAATTGCCAAAATGCGTGCCGCCCGTTACCTCTGGTCCAAGCACATGGAAGCACTGGGGGCTAAAAACCCGAAATCATTGGCACTGCGTACGCACAGCCAAACCTCGGGTTGGTCCCTAACCGAGCAAGATCCGTTCAACAATGTGACGCGCACGGCGATGGAAGCGATGGCGGCCACCATGGGTGGAACCCAAAGCCTACACACTAATTCCCTAGATGAGGCCATTGCTTTGCCGACGGATTTCTCCGCACGTATTGCCCGCAATACTCAGTTGCATTTGCAATTGGAAACCGATATTACCTACACTGCCGATCCATGGGGCGGCTCCTACTACGTGGAAAAGCTCACTGCGGACCTCATCGATCGAGCCGAAGCCCTTATGGCTGAGGTCGCAGAGCTGGGCGGCATGACCAAGGCCATAGAGGCGGGTATTCCAAAACTTCGCATCGAAGAAGCTGCCGCGAAAAAACAAGCACGCATAGATAGCGGGGCCGATATTATTGTTGGGGTAAATGCTTTCAAAACCGAGCAATCCACAGAGATAGATATTCTCGAGGTACAAGGTGAAGAAGTGTTGAAGCAGCAGCTAGAAGGACTTCAAACTCTTAAGAAAAATCGTGACGACCAAGCCGTAGCTGCGGCCCTCGACGCTCTGAGCCAATGTGCGAAAAGTGGCCAAGGAAACTTGCTGGCCATGGCGGTGGAGGCAGCCAAAGTCCGTGCAACACTTGGTGAAATTTCCCTAGCTTTAGAGCAGCACTGGGGTCGTTATGTGGCGAAAACACAGACCATCAGCGGTGTATATTCGAACGAAATGAAGAAAAACGAAGATTTTGAAGCGGCCCGTACTGCGTCCGATGTGTTTGCAAAGAAATTCGGTCGTCGACCACGCATCATGGTGGCTAAAATGGGGCAAGACGGACACGACCGCGGCGCCAAAGTAGTGGCTACTTCATTCGCCGATCTCGGTTTCGATGTGGATATGGGTCCGCTGTTCCAGACCCCTAACGAAGCTGCCAAGCAGGCCATAGAGAACGATGTACATATTTTAGGGATCAGTTCATTGGCCGCAGGCCATAAGGCACTTGTCCCCGCAGTCATGGACGAACTCAAGGCCTTAGGCAGAGAAGATATCATGGTGATCGTCGGTGGGGTCATCCCAGCGCAGGATTACGATTTCTTGTACAAGCGAGGTGTAGCCGGCATCTTTGGACCGGGAACGCCCATTGCCAAGGCGGCCACGTCTATCCTCGAATTACTCTTGAATATGGAATAAAGAAAAAGCCCCGCACATCGGGGCTTTTTATGGTATCTGTTACTAGGCCCGAAGCCTAGAACGAGTGTGCCAATCCTTCCCAATCTCAAAAGTGAGGGGACACGAAGTTCCTCTGCAGGGCATTGGAGTGGGTGGTCTGTTACTAGGCCCGAAGCCTAGAACGAGTGTGCCCTTACTTTTGAGCTCTTTTGCGATCGTGCTCGTTCAACAAGATCTTTCTCAAACGAATGCTCTCTGGCGTTACCTCTACGTATTCATCTGGACCAATGTATTCCATGGCTTCTTCCAAGCTGAACTTAATAGGGGTGGCTAGGGCGGTGTTGTCGTCCTTACCGGCGGCACGCATGTTGTTGAGCTGCTTGGCCACACAAGGGTTTACCACCAAATCGCCTGGCTTGTTTTGCTCTCCGATGACTTGGCCACCGTAGATTTCATCACCTGGTTCGATGAAGAATTTACCGCGGTCTTGGAGTTTGTCCAAAGAGTAGGCACTGGCCTTTCCAGCTTCCTTGGCAATAAGTACACCGGAAATACGACGTTCCATATCGCCTTTGTACGGCTGGTATTCTTTCAATCGGTGCGCCATGATGGCTTCACCTGAGGTGGCTGTGAGTACGTTGTTACGCAAGCCCATCAAACCGCGCGATGGGATTTCAAATTCCAATCGGGTCAAATCGCTCTTTGGTTCCATCACCAGGAGTTCACCTTTGCGACGGGTCACCAGTTCGATGACTTTACCTGAGGACTCTTCTGGACAGTCCACGGTGAGTTCTTCGATAGGCTCATGTCTCACGCCATCAATATTTTTGTAGATCACCTGTGGCATACCTAATTGCAATTCGTAACCTTCGCGACGCATGGTTTCGATAAGGATACCGAGGTGTAGGATGCCGCGGCCGTGCACGATGAATTGGTCCGCAGAACCCGTCTCATCTACTTTCAAAGCTAAGTTCTTTTCAATCTCTTGCATCAAACGCTCACGAATCTTCTGTGAGGTTACGTGCTTACCTTCTTTTCCGAAAAACGGCGAGTTGTTGATCGAGAACAACATGCTCATGGTAGGCTTATCAATTTCCATGTGCGGCAATGCCTCAGGATTTTCAGCATCCGCGATGGTATCGCCAATTTCGAATCCTTCGATACCGTTTACCGCAACGATCTCTCCAGCATGTGCTTCGTTGGTTTTGCTTTTGCCCAAACCTTCGAAAGTCATTAATTCCTTGATGCGCGCCTTTTTAATGGTACCATCGCGTTGGCACAAGCTTACCGGCATGTTTTCGCGAATGGTTCCGCGCGTCACACGACCAACGGCGATACGCCCCGTAAAGGAGCTGAAGTCCAAAGAGGTGATCTGCATTTGCAAAGAGCCTTCGCTCACCTCTGGGGCAGGTATGGTTTCTACAATGGTATCGAGCAGGTAGGTGATGTCGTCGGTTGGCGTTTTCCAATCTGGACCCATCCACTTCACTTTACCCGATCCGTAAACGGTGGTAAAATCGAGCTGCTCTTCTGTAGCGTCGAGGTTGAAGAAGAGTTCAAAGACTTGGTCATGGACCAAATCCGGCGTACAGTTCGGCTTATCTACTTTATTGATGACCACCACTGGTACTTTGCCCAAAGCCAAAGCCTTCTGCAATACGAAACGCGTTTGCGGCATGGGGCCTTCAAAGGCGTCCACCAACAGGATTACCCCGTCGGCCATGTTCAATACACGTTCTACCTCGCCCCCAAAGTCACTGTGCCCTGGGGTGTCGATGATGTTGATCTTGGTATTCTTCCATTGAATGCTGACATTCTTGGAAAGGATGGTGATCCCACGCTCACGCTCGAGGTCGTTGTTGTCCAACAGGAGGTCGTCCACTTGTTGATTATCACGGAAAAGCTTCGCAGTGTGAAGCATGTTGTCTACCAAGGTGGTTTTACCGTGGTCAACGTGGGCGATGATGGCGATGTTGCGCAAACTCATGTGCTGAAAAAATTTGCGGCAAAAGTAGGCTCTTTTATTGCGATAGGCTAACTTATTAAGAACCAGTTTTCACCCTTAATCTTTAAATGCCATGAAAAACTTCCTTTTTGGGGCACGAACTTGGCGTGTCCTTCTTTGCCTGAGCTATGTGCTTAGGGTCCAATTCCTTACTGCACTCCCCGCCGACACTACCTCCTTCGATTTTCGAACCATAGGTCACGGCGCACAGAGTTTCCAGGCACAACTTCATATCGATAGCCTCGGTGGGAGTATGAATTTGATGCCATTTTGCGATCAGATCTTCTACGGGTCGCTGCGCGACCCGCACGTCGTCCTCGAAAAATCATCAAATTTCCTCTTGTCCGGCTGCTTTCCCTTGCGCTCATATTACCCCCTGAGGATTGTGGGCGAGGGGTGGCTAACCAGCAGCGGCGACAAAGGGTGGTTCTTCGTTCCACCAATGGTCCTCCCGGGCGACGCAAACGTGTTTTTGCCAGGGGTAGGGCCTCACAAGGTCTATTGGCTCAGTGCTGACCATCCCGACGGTGTAGGGGTGGAAAGTATGTGGGACGGCAGGCGAGTGAAATCCATCTACAAAGACGGCAGATGGATCAAGCGGATTCGACTGCCATAATAGGGCAGAATTCACTAAGTTGCACCTTCAACGAATAACGCATATGTACAGCACACCTTGGATGAGCGATATCGTGGTCGGTACCATGCGCTGGGGACTTTGGGATGCCAAATTCACGACAGCGGAATACGAAGCCATTATTGCTCACTCGATGGAATTAGGGTTTACCACCTTTGACCATGCCGATATTTACGGGGACCACACTACTGAGGCGGAATTTGGGGCGGCATTGAAGCTACACCCGGCGTGGCGGTCTCAAATGGAATTGGTCACAAAATGTGGCATCATTAGAGTGTGCGATCAAAAGCCAGATCATTACGTAAAGGCCTATGATTTCACCAAGGCGCATATTTTACAAAGTGTGGACGACAGTTTGAATAACCTGCACACGGATTACATTGATGTACTGCTTTTACACCGTCCCGATGTATTAATGGATCCGGATGAGATCGGTGAGGCCTTTGAGCTGCTCTACCAGAGCGGCAAAGTGCGCAGTTTCGGAGTAAGTAATTTCACCCCTTCGCAGGTAAAGCTGTTGCAAGCCACTGTGCCAGTGGGCGTGCATCAGATCGAAGTATCCGTCAAAGAGGTCAGTGCCTTTGATGATGGCCGCCTGGATCAGTGCATGATAGAAGATATCATCCCAATGGCTTGGTCGCCCCTAGGTGGCGGTGCATTGCCTGAAGCACTTATGAAAACCTTAACGGCCATGGCCGTAGAATTTGGGGTTAGCCCACAGGTTTTGGCCATCGCGTGGTTATTGCAGCACCCCTCCGGTATTTTACCGGTAACGGGGACGACGAAAATGGAACGCCTCACAGAAGTAAAAGAAGCTTTGAACATACAATTGGACCGACAGCAGTGGTATACAATTTACCAGGCATCAACAGGAAAAAGCTTGCCTTAAATTATGGAGCACAACGAAAACCTACTCCCTGGTGCAGCCAACTACGAGAGTCATGTTGGACTGAAATTTCAACTATATAATTCACTCTTCTTGACCCTTCCACTAGATGGTATCAAGAATACAGGGATTTTCATACCCGTATTGAATGAATATTGTCTTAATAGATTGGCCGAGGGACACAGTCCTAAGGAGATCATAGAGCAATTCTTTGACGAATATAAAGACGGCGAGAACGAGCAGGAGCAAATGGACTTCTTGTTTAAAGTCATTCAATATATTGAGCGCCAAGTCGTTTTGGTGGATGCCCTGGAGGACGCTGCCTACAGCAAATTGAACAACCTCGGCGGGAAGGGTTCGTTAAGTGAATTTATGATTCGCATGGAACGCGCGGGAAATTTAAACGAACTCATGAATCGCTTACAAGCATTTTCTATCCGTCCGGTACTCACGGCGCATCCGACCCAATTCTATCCTGGCCGTGTACTGGCCATCATCACAGATTTAACGGAAGCAATACAGGCCAATGACCTTACGGCCATTCGTATGTATTTGAAGCAGCTGGGGAAAACCCCATTCTTCCAAAAGACAAAGCCAACCCCGTATGATGAGGCCATCAACCTTATCTGGTATTTACAAAACGTATTTTACAAAAGTGCGGGCGACATTACTGCGGAAATGCGACGTTCCCTACCAAATTGGGACGGGACTTTGAACTTGATTAACCTCGGTTTCTGGCCTGGCGGTGATCGTGATGGAAATCCATATGTGAGCGTGGATACCACTTTACAAGTGGCCGGTCGACTTAGAGATGTCTTATTGCAGTGCTATTATCAAGATTTGCGCAGATTGCGTCGTCGTATTTCATTCACTGGTGTGTATGAAGAGCTCATGGCCATCGAAAAAATGGTTTTGAAATGTATCCGTCATCAAGAGGAATGGGACTTCATAAAGTTCAGAAGTGCCTTACATAAAGTCCTTTCAGATTTGCACGAACAGCACGATGGCATCTTCGTGGAGCTGGTGGAAGAACTGCTTGATAGAGTAGCTCTTTTTGGATCGCATTTTGCGAGTATAGACATCCGTCAAGATAGTCGTGAGATTAAAAGAGCCTTCGATGCTTTGGTGGAACAGCTTGCTCTAGAAGTGCCTGAAACACCGGATGAACTCTTTGAATTGCAAGCTACCTGGGACGGTACTTTGACGGGTGACGATCGTATCGATGATACCTTACAAAGTTTCCGAGTCATTCGTGAAATTCAGGCGAAAAATGGTCCTAAAGGTGCGCACAGATATATTATCTCGAATTGTCGAGGCGCCATGGACGTGGCTCGTGTGTTTGCTTTGGCGCGATGGACCGCCTTTGGCGACGAAAAAATTTCTGTGGATATCGTACCGCTGTTCGAAACCATCAACGATTTAGTTGGGGCAGGTGCCTCAATGAATACCTTATATGCTGAAGGAAATTATCGTACGCATCTTACACAGCGAGGAAATAAACAAACCATAATGCTTGGTTTTTCTGATGGAACCAAAGACGGTGGGTATATGAGTGCTAATTGGAATATCTATCGGGCAAAAGAAAACTTAACGCATATTTCTAAGCAACACGATATTGATGTACTCTTCTTTGACGGTAGAGGAGGTCCGCCGGCGCGTGGTGGCGGGAATACGCATAATTTCTACGCTTCATTGGGCTCACAGATCGCTTCTTCAGAAATTCAGTTGACCGTTCAAGGTCAAACCATTTCGAGCAACTTCGGTACGCCTGAGAGTGCGCAGTTTAACATGGAGCAGCTCATCACGGCTGGTTTAGAGAACATCCTGCTGACAGATGAAACAAAAACGTTAGAGCCGCAAGAGCGCCAACTTTTGGAGGAGCTAAGTGAAATAAGTTTAAAGTACTACATTGAGCTCAAGCAGCACCCGCTCTTCACAGAGTTCTTGGAAGAGATGAGCCCGCTTAAATACTACGGGATGGCGAATATTGGTTCACGCCCTGCAAAAAGAGGTAAAGCCAAAAAGCTTGAGCTTGATGACTTACGTGCCATTCCATTTGTGGGGGCTTGGTCACAGCTGAAGATGAACATCCCTGGCTTCTATGGTCTGGGTAAGGCTTTTCAAGATTTGAGCGAGGCGGGTAGATTGCATGAGGTGCAGGGGCTCTACCGCAAATCAAAGTTTTTCCGTACCCTCATTGAAAATTCGATGCAGAGTATGTGTAAGACTTTTTTTCCGCTTACGTCCTACATGGCAGATGATGCTAAGTTTGGCGGATTTTGGAACTTGTTGAACGATGAGTTTGAGCGAACAGAAAAATTTGTTTTGAAGGTTAGCGGTCAACCTGAGCTATTAAGCAATAATCCTGGTATTAAAGCTTCCATTGCTTTACGTGAGAATATTGTACTTCCATTGCTGGTCATTCAGCAATATGTATTGATCACCCTGCGTGAGCAGAATTTGAGTGAAGAGATTCGTGCCAAGTATGAGAAAATGGTGGTACGTTCCCTCTATGGAAACATCAACGCCTCTCGAAACAGCGCGTAGCGCAAAATTTTAGGTTTTATAAAAAAGGCGCCCGCAGGGCGCCTTTTTTATTCTTGGAATTTCAGGTCGTACCGCCAGCCGGCGTATATCTGACGACCCATAATGGGCCCCCAAACTATGGAGGCATCGAATCGCCCGTCAAACGGTAAGTCGCCGCCTACGACAGGGTTTAATTGGCGAACGTTTAATGCATTTTGAATCCCTACGTAAATCTGTCCGAAAGTTCGTCCTTCCTTGCTAATCTGACCGTTGAGCATGGTGAAAGCAGGGCTGCGATTTTCGTATCCAACATCCGGCAGTCGTTGCGAGCTGTTGTAAGTGGCATTGATTTCAATGCCCATTCCTTTTCTGCCTGAGTAGCTGGCTCCTACATAAACCAGGTGAGGCACGTTGAGAATGACTTCTTCAAGAGCTAAGGGGTTCTCGCGGTACGTATTCAAATCACGCTGCTTAACGTCTTGGTAGCGATAAGCGACCTTTACTAAAGTTCTGTGGAATAGCTCGTATTGCCCTCCTAATTGCGCGGACAGAGAATAGGGGCTGTACATCAACATTTGACCGATGTTATCATATTGCCTACTGTAGGGGTCTCCAGGAGTTTCGATTCTCATCGTATCCGTGCTCCCGTCTAAATCAACCACGACTTTTGAGTCGAATTGGGTATAATAGATGTCGGCATACCATTGTAATTCTTTGTACAACACGTCCTTGTTCCAGGCCACACCTACACCATAGGTAGTGCCACTTTCAATGGGAACTACATTTCCTTCTAAGAGTACGTGTCTATTGTTAGCCATGTAGCCCATGTATTCAGCGCCAAGGGTGGCTACTCTATACGAATAGCTTGCTTGACTTCTGAAAGACCAGGCCTTGTGATTGTACTTGAGGTGGAGTCTAGGCACATAGTAAAAGTTGCTTCCCACTCGTGGCCCAACCATTACTCGGTCATAACGTTGTCCCAGAATCATACTCAATCCTTCGCCATCTGGTGAGTTTACATAACTGTACTCCCCGTAAATACCTGTGACGAGCCCGTCGTAATCGCCATTATATCCCCACATGTCTTGGGAGATCGAGAAACTATTGAAATCCAATCCTCCCTTTAATGTGTGACGCGTATCGAAGATATTGTCTTGGAAGATCAAGTTTCCGTACAGACGCTGCTCCTTCCCAGTAAAGAGACGGTTGCCGAAGTAACTGTCCAAATCTTGGTACACTGCACTTAGTTGTGTGCCTATGCTCCGGTTGATACCGCCATTAAGGAAATAACCGCGTTTCGCCCAAAGTTCATACCGGTTGGTTTGTAGTTCATGCGACCAGATTGGAACTAGGGTAGGGTATCCGTACAACGTGCTGCCCCCAATGTTCTTGATGGCGCTCGCTTTAAGGCCAAATTGGGCTTCGCTAAACTTACCGCTGTATTTCCACGCATTCTGTATAAATATGTGTTGCGATAACGGGGCATCTAAATAGCCGTCATTATTGCCGTCCCAGCGAAATAATTGCTGGCGGCCGTGTACCATCACGTTCGAAGACAAACGCTTACTTTGTTTCCAAGTATAGATCGCATTTTGTTCAAATCGCCCGGGTCCGGCAAACAAGTTGAAGTGGGCCTTCTGCTTGGTGAAACTTGGGCGTAGCTCGTAATTGATTTGACCACTCATCGCCCCCGCTCCATTAACTACGCTACCAGGACCCTTGGTCAATTGAATACTCTGGATCCAAGCTCCGGGAATAAGCGATAGGCCCAATACTGAAGATAGACCACCCATGGTTTGTAGGTTACCTCGGGTATAGAGCGCGTAAGGGCCTTCCAATCCAAGGAGCCTGATCTGCCGAGTACCGGTTACGGCATCGGTAAAAGAGGCCGAAATAGAAGCGTTGGTTTCAAAGCTTTCGCTGAGGTCACAACAAGCTGCTTTGCGCAGCTCCACTTCCGAGATGAGTTCTTGGCTAAGAATGGCTTTCTTAGAAATAGAAACTCCCGGGTCACGGTCAATGGCGACCTCTTCCAGTGTTTCGAATAGTTGTATCGCGGACGTATCCTCGACTTGAGCGCTCATCGACCCTACGGAAAGTAGGCCAATCAACACCCGTAAATAACGAAAAGTCATGGCTTAGTGCTTGTGCTTGCCACCATGAGCGTGGTGTTCCTCGTGAGTTTCACCTGGCTTGCAGAGTGGGTCGTCTAAACCGTGTTGTTTGCGTATTTCCGGATCTCTGTATCTACAGCATCCGTGGATGTTCGCATATTGCTCATCAGTGGCCAAATGATCTTTAACATCATGACCCGCATCGTTGATGGATGCAATGATTTCCTCTTTGGAAACTTTGTCGTTACGGAATGCTAAGGTTAATTGGTGCGTTTCACGGTCCCATTCTGCTTTTTTAACTCCTGGCAAGTAGGCTGCATTTTCGATGCGCTCCTCACACATGCCACAAAGTCCGTCGACTTCAATGGTGGTTTCAGTGAATTTGCTTTGTGCCCCGAGGGCCATTGCGCTACAAAGCGCG
>CAXPFQ010000001.1:0-27764 GCA_964216615.1 Schleiferiaceae bacterium | reverse complement strand
TTCTGGTAATAATTCCATCGTTCAGCCCCGAAATCCGGTCGGTAATTGACCGTAGCGCGCGGGGTAATCATGTGACGCACCGCCTTCACCGGCCCTCGGGAGAAGAGGAAAGTCCCGTAAATCTTCGTGTTGAACGAGGCATTCATCCCGAAATCCCTAACTCCTGTAAATCCAGGAATGGTATCAGTCAACGTTGCCTTGTTCAGGGTTGAATCCCAGGTATAATCGTACTGTTGGAAGTACCAACGTTCCGTTATGTTGGCATTGGGGCTAAACGTAATGTATTTAAACAGCGTCGCATTAGTGCTGACTGCCGCAGTGTGCTTCAAACCATATTGTCCGTAGTCGCCCAGCACATCCAGCCAATCGTAATTATTTAAGGTATCTAATTGGTCAGAAATAGTGCCCAAGTTTCCTTTCATGCGGCCTTCCGCCACCGAACTCATATTTACCCCTATTTTATCATACCACTGGCTCTTCCCATCGTTCGTTTTCAAAGGAAAAAAACGAGGAAAGTTCAAACTCGCCTTTGGAAGAGTTGTAGTGAATGCCTGCGTTCCATTGTTTTGACTATGATTTCCACTAACCGTTAAATTCGCTATGCCTAATTTCTGATTGTAGGTAATACTCGAATTCATCGTGTTGTTTGTGGTCGTCATGTTGCCATTCAACAAATCTTCTGGATTCGCACTATTCTTGAAAAAATTCGGATTTTGGAGATTGACCTGCGCACTGAATTTACGAGTGGGGTGCGCCTTGGGGTCTTGATTATGTGTCCAACGAATGGAGAAGTTCTTGGTGATGTTGTAGCCTCCAAATTGCTCAAAGATGGGTAGTCCTTGCTTTTGGTATCTGTACTGGTAGGCAAGGTTGCCGTTGTATTTGTAGCGCCGGCGATAATTTGTTGTCGCACCTAAAGCCCACGATCCGCGCAAATACAAATCGCCGCGCAACGCTAAGTCAAAATATTCGTTGATGGGAAAATACCACCCACCATTAACTAAACCGACCCCTTGGGTAGGACTGTTTTGGAAGCTTGGCATGAGCAATCCAGAAATACTAGGTTTCTCAATGTTCGTTGGAAAATATCCATAGGGGATGATCAGTGGTGTAGGGATTCCGAAAAACTCGAAGTGCGCGGGCCCAGTGATAATTCGTTCACCCAGTTCTACTTTGCTTTTATTCGTTTTAATCTGAAAATGTGGCGTTTCATGCGAACAAGTGGTAAAACCTGTCCCTGCCATATACATCGTATTCGAATCCACTTTTTTTACCGCCTGACCATTGAGGAAATTTTCCCCCTCTTGCGTCAGAACCTCAGTAATCTTAGCCTTATTTGTAGTCCAATTATAAGCGATTTCGCCTATGTAAAATGTGCGCCCTCCGTCTTGAAAAACAGGACGTTGTGACCAAGAACCATCCTCTGACTGAATACCTCTAGCTTCAACCCTGTGCTCGTCCCAATAAATTTTTGCGTATCCCGCACTCAATTGTGTTTCACCAAAACTGATCTGAACCTCATTAAATAATTCCACCGTACCTGCAGCCACATCAGATGCTATAGAATCCTTGGCAGAATAATCAATAGGTTGCTCCTGTGCTACCGTTGAAAACGGTGCACAAAATGTGAGCAAAAAAAAGAATGCGGAAAGACGCTGATACACCGCGGTACGTATTTTGCACATAAGTTTCAAAGGTAAAACGAATGTTGATTCGCCTTGTTATGATGAGATCAAGTTTTAAAGGATTACGAGTTGCTCTGTTAGCGGCATTTTTTACTGTTGCTGCTGCCTTTAATCCGCGTCCTTTTATGGTAAATGACGAAGGGGTAAACATTATTGTTATCGACCCTGGTCATGGCGGAAAAGATCCTGGAAATCTCGGCACGGGCAGGTATAAAGACAAAGAGAAAGACGTCAGCTATGATGTCAGTGTACTCGTAAAACAATACATAGAGGAAAATTTGCCGGGGACAAAAGCTATTTTAACTAGAAAAGAAAATCAATTCATTGAGCTTTACCAAAGAACAGATATCGCCAATAGAGCCAACGCTGACTTATTTATTTCCATCCATTGTAATGCTAATGATAATCACAGTGCCTACGGTACGGAGAGTTTTGTGCTTGGCATGGGTGAAAAAGACCAGCGTCTAAATAAAACTGCCCAGCTTGAAAATGCCGCCAGACTCCTAGAGGATAATTGGGAAAGTAACTACGATAAACTCGATGCGACTAATCCGGCAGCTATTATCGCATTACGCGCCTATCAAGATGCTTTTCTTCAGCAAAGCATTAGTATAGCCGATGAAATACAAAACCAGTTTGAAGGACGTGTAAAGCGACGCAACCGCGGTGTCAAGCAACAGCCTTTGGCTGTACTGAGAGGCTCCACTATGCCGGCGGTGTTGGTTGAATTAGGCTTTCTCACGAACCACAATGAAGAGGACTTTCTCCAAAGCGATAATGGAAAAAAGCTTATGGCCAGTGCTATTTATCGTGCCGTTAAAGAATATAAATTCAAGCGTGAAACTCGTGATGCTCTAATCCAAGATACGGACGACGGATCCACCACAAGCGTCAAAGACTCTTCAGCAAGCGATGCTGCCAAAACAGAGGTAAAGGAAGTTCAGGAAGCAACGCCAAATGAATCTATGAGCCTAGAGAAGTCAGATACCCCATTATTTTTCAGTGTTCAAATAGCGGTAAGCCGAAATGATTTAGAATGTATTCCTCAAAATTTTAAAGGGGTGGAAGGAATTTGGAAAGAAGAACAATATGGGCTCTTTAAATATTATTGTGGTAAACTTCCTTCATTCACTGAGACTGAAGCCTTGAAAACTACAATTTTGGAGAGCTATCCGGACGCTTACATTGTGGCCTTTGAAAAAGACAGGAAAATAGACTTGAATGAGGCTAAAAAGAAATCACCTTAACGTATTTTAGCAATAAATCACTACCATTTTGAAAACAGAATTTAAAATAGGACTTGCCTTTGTTTCGGGCTTTCTTTTGTTGTATTGGGGCATTAGTTTCATGAAGGGCGAAGATGTCTTTGGTACACAAAAAAAATTCTATGTGGTATATGAGAATACGGAAGGACTCATGTCAACCCGTCCAGTAACTATTAATGGATACCAAATCGGACAAGTAGACGAAATAAAATTTCACCCGGATTTTAGTGGGAATTTAATCGTCACCATCCAGGTCAATGACGATTTTCCAATCACAAAAGGGACGGTGGCTAAAATTTACTCGGCGTCCATCATGGGTGAAAAAAGTATTGAACTCCAGCCTAAAAAGGGTGCCCCTTTGGCTATATCAGGTGATACTTTAGTGAGTGATACGGAGAGAGATTTAACTCAAGAAGTGAACAGGCAATTGGCCCCGATAAAAGCTAAAACTGAAGAATTGTTGGGTACCATAGATACAGTTATAGGATTAGCTAGTGGATTCCTAGACCAGCGCACTTCAAATAATTTCAAATCAACCATTGAGAGTATTGAAAAAACATTCCAGAGTGTACAAGCGAGTGCCTCTGAAATAAGCAGTTACCTCAGTGACAATAAAGGAGTGTTTGATGCAGTCAGTGAGAATTTCCAATTACTCAGTGAAGAATTAGCTTCGAATAGTTCTAACATCAGTGCAACGATAAAAAATATTGAGTCTATCTCTGATTCACTGGCTAGCGCAAAATTGACTGAAACCATAAACAATATGGAGCGCATTACAGCTCGTTTTGATCGTCTTATGAATGAAGTAGAGACTGGAGATGGAGCCGCTTCTAAATTCATCAATGATGAACAAGTGTATACTAACCTCAAGGAAGCAACTGAAAACCTAAACAGATTGCTCTTAGACATCAAATACAACCCTAACAAGTACCTTCACGTGAGCTTGTTTGGCTCGAGAACGAGATATACTGAAGAAGAAATTCAAGCCATAGAACGCGACATTCAAAGTAAACAAGAAGATTGATGAGCTTTTTGCCACAATTGATATTCGCATTAGTACTCCTCATTGCAGTCTGGAAATTTTCAAAAAAAGCGGGGAAAATTTCACGGAATATCAAACTGGGTAAAGCTGAGCGTAGAAATGATAACCGTAGTAGTCGCCGTGCGAATATGCTGCGTGTGGCCTTTGGTCAACGTAAAATGCAAGCTCGACCCGTAGCAGGTGTGCTTCACTTTATCATCTATGCCGCATTCTTGATCATCAACATTGAAGTGTTGGAAATTATCGTGGACGGACTGTTTGGCACCCATAGATTTTTCGCGCCCTTCCTAGGCAGCGCCTACCCCATCATCATTGGCTTCTTTGAAATCCTCGCCGTGCTCACGGTCGTGGCAGTGGTCATTTTTTGGTGGCGACGTAATGTGGCCAAACTCGATCGCTTCCACAAACCTGAAATGAAAGGCTGGGCCTTCACAGATGCCAATAACATCTTGTACATCGAGGTTGCCTTGATGTTTGCGCTGTTGAATATGAATGCGGTAGAAAGCCTCTTAACTGGGGGCCATGAAGCCTTTATCATTTCAAATAGTATTGCGCCACTTTGGAATGGATTATCCGATGAGACCCTTCACCTGTTGGAGCGCGGCTTTTGGTGGATACATATCGTGGGCATTCTCGCCTTCTTGAACTACTTACCTTATTCAAAGCATTTCCACATCATTCTCGCGTTCCCAAACACCTATTACGCCAATCTAAGAGCCAAAGGCCAGTTTGAGAACAATGCTGCCGTAACCAAGGAGGTCGCACTTATGATGGACCCTAATGCGGATCCTTTCGCGGCCCCAGCTCCGGATGCAGTGGCACCGGTAGAACGTTTTGGCGCAAAGGATGCGACGGATTTGAGCTGGATTAATCTTATGAATGCCCACACCTGTACGGAATGTGGGCGCTGTACGAGCGAATGTCCCGCAAACCTCACCGGTAAGAAACTCAGTCCGCGTAAGATCATGATGGACACGCGCGATCGCATTGAGGAGATCGGGCAAAACATGGATGCCAACGGCGGAACCTTCCAAGAAGATGGTAAGAGCTTACTAGGTGATTACATTACCCAAGAAGAAATTTGGGCGTGTACAAGCTGTAACGCTTGCGTGCAAGCCTGTCCCGTAGATATCGATCCGTTGAACATCATCATGAAGCTCCGCAACTATGCTACCATGGAAGAAAGCAGTGCACCTTCAGAGCTCAATGCCATGATGACCAACGTAGAGAACAATGGCGCCCCTTGGCCATTCTCTCAGATGGATAGAGCGAATTGGACCAACGAATAACTCAAAACCCAAATAACAAACAGTAATTCTTTCAACGCGTCAAACACAACACATGGAAAAAAGCGCAAACGCCCACATCGACAACCTATTACGCGAAGCCTCAGAAGATGGACAGAAAATCTCTCCCATGCTTCCTGAAGACATCAAGAATTACCTCATCGACATTGATGGCACCATCTGTGACGATATCCCCAACGAAGAACCAGAGCGCATGGCCACAGCAAAGCTGTACCCTGATGCTTTGGACACTTTGAACAAGTGGTACGACGAAGGACACGTGATCACGTTCTTCACCTCTCGTACCGAAGACCACCGCGAAGTCACTGAGAAATGGCTCAAAGAAAATGGCTTTAAATGGCACGGCCTATTGATGGGCAAGCCACGCGGCGGGAACTACCACTGGGTGGACAACCACATTGTACGCGCTACGCGTTACACCGGTAAGTTCACTGATCTGGTAGATAAAGAAACCACGATCCAAGTATTTGAAGAGTAACCCATGAGTACACTCCACGTTCCCACGCTGGCCCAAATGACGGCCGAAGGCAAAGCCCCAGAAGTTTTGTTCTGGGTAGGCTGTGCCGGAAGCTTTGACGACCGCGCGAAGAAAATCACCAAAGCCTTCGCCAAAATCCTACAACACGTAGGCGTTTCATTTGCCGTATTGGGAACGGAAGAAGGGTGTACAGGAGATCCCGCCAAGCGCGCCGGGAACGAATTCCTCTTCCAAATGCAGGCGATGATGAACATTCAGGTGCTCAATGGCTACGAGGTGAAACACATCGTCACCACCTGTCCGCACTGTTTCAACACGCTGAAAAACGAATACCCGGAGCTCGGCGGCAACTATACCGTAGAACACCACAGCCAGTTCCTCAATGGACTCCTCAAAGCAGGAAGATTGAACATTGAGGGCGGCCAGTTCCGCGGGAAGAAAATCACCTTCCACGACCCGTGTTACCTCGGACGTGCGAACGGTGAGTATGAAGCGCCGCGAGAGCTGTTGGAAAAATTGGACGTTGAGCTCCGCGAAATGCGTCGCTGCAAGCAGAATGGACTCTGCTGCGGGGCGGGCGGTGCGCAGATGTTTAAGGAAGCGGAAAAAGGAACGGCAGAAATCAACCACGTACGTGCCGACGAAGCCTTGGAGACAAAGGCAGAGATTGTGGTAGCGGGTTGTCCTTTCTGTAATACCATGCTAATAGACGGAGTGAAAAACCGCGAGAAGGAAGCCGAAGTTCAGGTGTTGGATTTGGCCGAAATGATCGCATTAGCAGAAGAACTCTAGGATGGGAATGCACACCATGAATCCTGCGTCAAGGATATGGTTTTACGGCTTGGCGCAACCGTTGAGTGAGGAGCAGAGTGCGGAGTTGGTCCAATTAATGGATGAGTTCACCAGCCAATGGAAAGCTCACGGGACCCAGCTCGCCGCAGCTTACCGATGGATCAACCATCAGTTCTTGATCATCGCCGTGGACGAAGACCAGCAACAAGCCACCGGATGTAGTATCGATAAAAGCGTTCACCTGCTTCAAGAATTTGGAGCGAAACATGGTGTGGACTTCTTCAACCGCATGCTTGTCCATGCACAAACCGGCGATGGATTTACCTCTTACTCCACGGCATCCCTAAAAGCCGCCATTGCCGAAGGAAGCGTCGATGAAAACACTCCTGTGCTGCACACCACCGCGGCCACACTCGGCGAGAGTGGTTCCGGTTTGATACCGCTCAAGGAAAGCTGGGCAGCCAGATTTTTATAGCATTAAAAAAGCGACCCGAGGGTCGCTTTTTTTAATTCTAATCTCTAAAAGACCGCGCTCGCAATCTCTTTGATGTTGGCGCTCTTGCCCATGCTATAGTAGTGCAAGACTGGCACTCCCGCCGCTTTTAACTCTTTACTCTGCTGGATACACCACTCGATGCCCAACTGCTTTACTTGCGCGTTATCCTTGCATTTGATCGCTTGAATGGCCAATTCGTCTGGAATGTCCACGTGGAAAATTTGCGGTAAAATGCTCAACTGACGCTTGGTCGACAATGGCTTCAATCCCGGAATAATAGGCACATTTATACCCGCTTCACGACATTTATCGACGAAGGCGAAATACTTCGAGTTGTCGAAGAAGAGTTGGGTAACGATGTAATCGGCTCCAGCTTCTACTTTCGCTTTTAAATGATCTATATCAATGTTCAAAGAAGGAGCTTCAAAGTGCTTCTCGGGGTAACCTGCGACACCTATACAGAAATTCGTTGCCATTGTATTCTGCAGTTCTTCGTCCAAATAGTTTCCTTGATTCAGTTTTCTGATTTGTCTTACTAAGTCAATAGCAAAGGCGTTACCCTCGGGATGCGGGGTAAAATAACTTTCATGTTTGGCTTGATCTCCACGTAAGGCTACGACATTTTCTATTCCCAGGAAGTTTAAATCAATGAGTAAGTTTTCTGTTTCTTCCATAGAAAAGCCTCCACACAATACATGAGGAACCGTTTCTGTATCATACCTGTGCATTAATGCCGCGCAAATCCCAACGGTTCCAGGCCTTTTACGAACAATCTTTTCTTGCAAAAGACCATTAGGAAGTCGCTTGTAAACCGTTTCCTCACGATGATAAGTCACATCGATGAATGGCGGCTTGAATTCCATTAAGGGATCAATGTTGTCGAAAATCTCTTGAACTTTCTGGCCTTTCAACGGGGGTAAAATTTCGAAGGTGAATTCACACCCTTTAGCATTCGCTAGTATATCAGTAATCTTCATATCAATAATTTAAGTTTGGAGCCAACCACTTTTCAGCAAGCTCCAAAGAGATGCCGCGCATTTGAGCGTAAGCCTCCACTTGATCCTTGGCCAATTTTCCTACAGCGAAGTACTTGCTCTCTGGGTGAGCGAAATAATAACCACTTACACTCGCTGCCGGATACATTGCCAAACTTTCCGTCAATGACATTCCTATTTCCTTAGCCTGCAACAGCTCAAAAATGGTCTCTTTATCCAAGTGGTCTGGACATGCTGGGTATCCTGGAGCAGGACGAATCCCACTGTACTTCTCTGCAATAAGATCGTCATTGGTGAGTTGCTCGTCCGGTGCATACCCCCAGAACTCACGACGCATGCGAAGGTGCAAATACTCAGCCAGTGCTTCGGCTAATCGGTCCGCCAATGCCTTTAACATCAATGCGTTGTAATCATCCATGGCCTCCTCAAAGCGCTTCAACGGGCCTTCCATATCTAGGCCAGCCGTCACTGCGAAACAACCGACATAATCTTGTATTGTTCCTTCGGGCGCCACAAAATCTGCAAGACTTTGGAATTTAGACTTCTCTCCCGTCTGACGCAGGGCATAGAAACTACCTAATTCCCCATTTTCGCCAAGCTTAATTTCTTCACCAGCACTGTTGGCCGGGAAAATACCGTATGCTGCCTTGAGCGTGAGCCATCCGCCCTTCTTAATATCACGAAGCATAGCTTGCGCGTCTTTAAAGAGCTTCTTGGCTTCTTCACCCACTACATTATCCTCAAGAATTCTCGGGTACTTTCCAAAGAGCTGCCAGGTCTGGAAGAAAGGTGTCCAGTCGATGTATGGAATAATATCAGCCACCGCAATATCGTGCACCTGTCGGCTGCCAATGAATTTTGGCGTAGGAACAGTCGTTTTATCAAAGACCAATTTTGGTTTGTTCTGCTGCGCAAATTCGAAAGGCACCAAAGCTTTACGCTCGCGTTGTTTCGCATATCCTTCTCTCACTTTTTCAAGCGAGGCTTTCTCTTGCAATACATAAGTAGTTCCTTCGCTTGATAGCAGCTTGGAGCTCACACCTACTGCACGGCTGGCATCGCTTACATGCATTACCGCACCACTGTACTCTGGATCAATCTTCACTGCAGTATGCGCTCTTGAAGTGGTCGCCCCACCGATAAGCAATGGAATATGCATGTTCATGCGCTCCATTTCTTTGGCAATATGAATCATTTCATCTAACGACGGTGTGATTAACCCACTTAACCCCAAGATATCTACTTGGTGTTCCTGAGCAGCTTGTAGAATCTTCTCTGGCGGCACCATCACACCGAGGTCAATGATTTCAAAGTTGTTACATGCGAGTACAACACCCACAATGTTTTTGCCGATATCGTGTACATCGCCTTTTACCGTAGCCAATAAGACTTTACCGGCGCTCGAGCTACCGCCCTCCGCCTTCTCGGCTTCTAGGTAAGGCAGAAGATAGGCCACCGCCTTTTTCATCACGCGGGCACTCTTCACTACCTGGGGCAAGAACATTTTCCCTTCCCCAAAAAGATCACCTACGACATTCATTCCGTCCATCAACGGACCTTCGATCACTTCTAACGGTCGCGCGAACAGCTGGCGTGCTTCCTCGACGTCTTCGTCAATGAATTCGGTAATCCCCTTGATGAGGGCATGTTCCAAACGCTTTGCAACGGGCTCGTTACGCCACTCAAGGACCTTCGCCTCGTCTTTAACGGTACCTTCTACGGTCTGCGCAAATTCGAGCAATCGCTCTGTAGCATCGTCTCTACGATCGAGAAGTACATCCTCGATGTAGGTCATTAATTCTTTATCTACTTCCTCGTAAACTTCAAGCATCGTCGGGTTCACAATCCCCATACTCATTCCATTCTGAATAGCGTGGTACAAGAAAGAAGCATGCATGGCCTCTCTAACCGTATTATTTCCACGGAAGCTAAAGCTTACGTTACTCACCCCTCCACTTACTTTGGCGTACGGAAGGTTTTCACGGATCCATTTGGTGGCACGGAAAAAGTCCAATGCGTTTAAGCGGTGTTCCTCCATACCCGTTGCTACAGGGAAAATATTCGGATCGAAAATGATGTCCTCTGGAGGGAAGCCTACTTTCTCAGTGAGTACTTTGTAAGAACGCTCACAGATCTCAATGCGACGCTCGTAATTATCTGCCTGGCCATCCTCATCAAATGCCATAACAATGACTGCCGCACCGAAGCGCTTGATGGTGGTGGCTTGATGGATGAATTCTTCTTCACCGCCCTTCAAGGAAATGGAATTAACCACACTTTTTCCTTGGACGCACTTTAGTCCTGCCTCGATGATTTCCCATTTGGAAGAGTCAATCATGATGGGAATGCGTGCGATATCCGGTTCTGCAGCAATAAGGTTCAAGAAAGTAGTCATGGCTTCTACCCCATCAATCATCCCTTCGTCCATATTTACGTCCAAGATTTGAGCGCCCCCTTCTACTTGATCGCGCGCAATGTCTAGGGCTTCGTCAAACTGACGTTCTTTGATCAATCTCAGAAACTTGCGCGAACCCGTTACGTTCGTACGTTCGCCCACATTGACAAAATTGGTCTCCTCAGTAATTACCAGTGGCTCTAACCCACTGAGTCGCATGGGACGTGGTGGTAGCTTAGTGCTCATAGGTTCTTGGAGTGTAGTTCTTCGACAAATCGGCGATGGCTTTAATATGTGCCGGTGAGGTTCCACAGCAACCACCAATGATGTTGATCAAATTCAAATCCAAATAATCTTTAATCTGTGCAGCCATTTGCTCCGGAGTCTCGTCGTATTCACCGAAAGCATTTGGCAATCCTGCATTTGGATGCGCACTAACAGCAAACGGTGCTTTAGCATCTAAGGTTTGCAGATATGGCATTAATTGTTTGGCTCCCAATGCACAGTTTAATCCTACGCTCAAAAGTGGTGAGTGGCTTACAGAGATTAAAAACGCCTCAGTAGTCTGACCGCTAAGTGTTCGTCCAGAGGCATCCGTGATTGTTCCGCTCAACATGATCGCCACTTCTTTACCCGAAGTATCTATGGCATCCTGAGCCGCAAAAAGTGCAGCCTTAGCATTGAGCGTATCGAATACGGTTTCTATCAATAAGGCATCCACGCCCGCATCAATTAGGGCTATACATTGCTCGAAATAGGTATTCTTGAGATCGTCAAAGGTCACTGCTCGGTAGCCCGGGTTGTTGACATCAGGACTTAATGATGCGGTCTTGTTGGTAGGACCTACAGATCCTGCGATAAATTTTGAGCCTTGCCCTCCCTCTGCCAAATAACGATCGATGGCTTTCCGAGCTGCAGCCACAGCGGCTACATTCAATTCCTCCACAAGATCACTCATATGGTAATCTTCCATAGAAATAGAATTCGCATTGAAGGTGTTGGTTTCGAGGATATCGGCCCCTGCCTTTAGATAGGCATAATGTATATCTTCAATAGCCTTAGGCTGGGTAAGCACTAAGAGATCGTTATTCCCTTTCAACGGGTGTGCGTAGTCCTTAAAACGTTCGCCACGGTAATCTTCTTCTTCAAACTTGTAGGCTTGAATCATAGTGCCCATAGCTCCATCGAGTACGAGAATCTTTTCTTTTATAGCCTGTTTTATTGTCATCTCCTATTTGGTTAGGTGCTATGAAGAAAGCTTGGAGATGCAGAGATCCGTATCACTCCCTTTCGGGTGGGTAGTGGCACCCGGCGCTTCCGGGTTGCCAAGACTTCAATGGGCCCAATCCCTCCGTCTTTCTTGATAGCGGCACAAAAGTAGAACGTAATTTTGGAAAATTTGAAATTGTACACATACAATTTGGTTTTGTTTTCTAATTTTGGCGCCGTGGAGAGATTTGACTGCTTGCAACCACATGAAAAAATGCTAAATACAGATCATAGCATCTCATTAAGCAAGCAACAAATTTCTAGCTACCTAAGAATAACCCTAAACAAAATAGAGATGTCCTATTTTTTTACCTCCGAAAGTGTCTCTGAGGGACACCCAGACAAAGTTTCTGATCAAATTTCAGACGCTATTATTGACAATTTCTTAGCCTTTGACCCACAATCAAAAGTGGCTGTTGAAACCTTAGTAACTACCGGGCAAGTAGTCCTAGCAGGTGAGGTGAAATCGTCTGCATATCTAGACGTTCAGAGAATTACGCGTGGCGTTATTGAACGCATAGGTTATACCAAAAGTGAATACATGTTCGAAGCAAATTCATGCGGTGTGCTGAGTGCCATTCATGAACAAAGTTCTGATATTAATCAAGGTGTAGATCGCGGATCTCTAGAAGAACAAGGAGCTGGTGATCAAGGAATGATGTTTGGTTATGCTTCGAATGAAACGGACAATTACATGCCGCTGGCGTTAGATTTGAGCCACAGAATCCTTAAGAAATTGGCTGAGTTTCGTCGTGATGGAAGTCAAATAGATTATCTCCGCCCAGATTCTAAGAGTCAAGTCACCATAGAATACGGCGATGACCACAAACCTCAGCGCATTGAGGCCATAGTTGTGAGTACTCAGCATGACGATTTTGGCCCAACTGATGACGCTATGTTGGCTAAAATCAAAAAGGATATTGTTGATTTAGTTATCCCTGCGGTCAAGGCAGAACTCCCTGCCCATATCCAAGCCTTGTTTGGCGACGACATCAAATACCATATTAACCCAACTGGAAAATTTGTAATAGGTGGACCACACGGTGATACTGGCTTGACAGGGCGTAAAATTATCGTAGACACCTACGGTGGTAAGGGAGCACACGGTGGAGGTGCCTTCTCTGGAAAAGATCCATCAAAGGTGGACCGTTCTGCGGCTTATGCTACTCGTCATGTTGCGAAAAATCTTGTGGCCGCTGGAGTTTGTGACCAAGTATTAGTCCAAGTTTCTTATGCCATCGGCGTCGTTGAGCCTATGGGTGTGTTCGTCGATACGTACGGTACGGCAAATGTGGATTATACGGATGGCGAAATTGCTGAAAAAGTCAAAGAAATCTACGACCTGCGTCCTGGTTTGATAGAGCAAGAATTAAAATTACGTCAACCCATGTATAGTGAAACTGCTGCCTATGGCCATATGGGACGCGATCATGAGGTAGTCAAGAAAACATTCCTCAGCGCAGACGGCAAATCTGAAATGAGTGTTGACGTTGAGCTCTTCACTTGGGAGCGATTAAACTTCGTCGATAGATTCAAGACTGCATTTAATTTATAATCAGTCGTTCTCTGAATGGTATTGATTGAGCAACATGATAGAAACAGATTTACTCATAATTGGCGCAGGACCTACGGGTCTTTTCACCGTGTTTGAGGCGGGGTTGTTGAAGATGAAATGTCACCTGATCGACTCACTGCCACAACCCGGCGGACAATTGGCCGAAATCTATCCTAAAAAGCCTATCTACGACATCCCAGGATACCCCATAATAATGGCCGGGGAATTGGTAGATAACCTCATGGAGCAAATCAAACCGTTCAACCCAGGGTTTACCCTTGGCGAAAGTGCGGTAACCATTGAAAAATGTGAAGACGATTCTTTCATCGTTACTACAGATAAGGGTACCCAGCACAAGGCCCCATCAGTGGCCATTGCGGGGGGCTTGGGAGTGTTCACCCCACGTAAACCACCCATCGAAAATCTGCCTGCCTTCGAAGATAAAGGCGTGGACTACATCGTTCGTGATCCTGAAAAGTTCCGCGATAAACGCGTGGTGATCTCTGGAGGAGGAGATAGTGCATTGGACTGGACAATGTTCTTGGCGGATGTGGCGAGTGAGGTGAGTTTGGTGCACCGCCGAACCTCGTTCCGCGGACATTTGGATACGGTAGATAAGGTGCAAGAATTGGCCCAACAAGGAAAAGTGAAACTCATCACGAATGCCGAAGTTGTGGATGTTCATGGCACAGACCAATTATCTCAGGTCACCATCAAGCAAAAAGGCGCAGAAGACTTGCTCATTGAGTGTGACCATTGGCTCCCATTGTTTGGGTTAACCCCTACCCTTGGCCCTATTGCAGATTGGGGATTGGAAATTGAAAAGAATGCCATCGTTGTGGACAATGCGACAGATTACCGCACCAACATCGAAGGCATCTACGCCATTGGGGATGTCAATACCTACCCTGGCAAACTCAAGCTCATCCTTTGTGGTTTCCACGAGGCAACCATCATGGTTCAAAGTGCCTTCAAGCGCGCCTTCCCGGACAAAAAGCTTTCGTTTAAATATACCACCGTCATGGGCGGCGTAGGTAGCCTCGAATAAGCATGTCAGATATCACCGTACACATCATTGACCGCGAGGGCGTGCAACACGATATTGCGGCTCCGATAGATATGAACATGAACTTGATGGAGGTGTTTAAGGCACATGAATTACCGGTCAAAGGGACGTGTGGCGGCATGGCCATGTGTGCCTCGTGTCATTGCTACATAGAAAGTGACCATGAGCTGAACGAACCTTCTGAAGATGAGGAAGATATGCTCGATCAGGCCTTTTTCGTTGAGGACAATAGTCGATTGGGGTGTCAGATTTTCATGAAAAAAGAGCTGGACGGCTTGACCGTCCGTTTGGCTGAGGAAAGCGAATAATTCCATCAATATCGCCTGTCCACCTTCCTACCATCAGACTTGAATGTTATCTTAGCGGGATTCACAATCTATCCCATGAAAAAGACATTCATACTCCTGACCGCAATGCTCGTTTCTTTTGGAAGCATTGCACAACAAAGCATCGACTTAAGCACTCTCTGGCAACGCTACGCCTTCTATGCAGGCGGCATCAGCGGATTGCGCAGCATGAACGACAGCAAGCACTATACGGCCCAAGGTGAAGGAACCATCGAGAAATACAGCTACATGACTGGTGAAAAAGTAGCCACATTGCTCGATGTGAACTTATTAGTTCAAGAGGAAGATCGCGTGCCAAATTTCGACAGCTACAGCCTTTCAAACGATGAGCAGTGGGCGTTGCTTGAAACTGAGACCGACCAAATTTACCGACGCAGCTCAAAAAGCGTCGTATATGTAGTGAATCTACAGTCGTTACAGGCCACTAAGATTCGTCCAGAGAAAATAAGCAACGCTACCTTTTCTCCCGATGGTGAATATGTAGCTTATGTGATGGACAACAACTTATACATCTACGATATTGGCGCAGATGCACACATCAGCATCACCACCGACGGTAGTTTTAACCATATTATCAATGGGGCTACAGACTGGGTATATGAAGAAGAGTTTGCCATTGTTAAAGCCTTTTGGTGGTCGCCAAATTCCGATAAAATCGCTTATTTGAAATTCGACGAAAGCAGCGTTCGCAGCTTTAATATGGACATCTACGGGAAGGAGTTATATCCCAATCCGTACACTTTTAAATACCCCAAAGCCGGCGAAGACAACAGTGTAGTCACGGCACATATCTGGGACAGGAAAACCAACGCAACGAATGATGTGCTCACCGGTATTAAATATGAGTACTTACCTAGAGCTCAATGGTCAAACAAGAATACTTGGGTAGTAACGACATTGAACAGGTTGCAAAATGACCTCAATTTATATGCGGTTAACTCAATCACCGGCCAGGCTCAGAATATTTATCATGAATCTGATGAGAAATATCTTGAAATCAATGATGAGCTTCATTTCTTACCGGATGGATCTTTTATCCTTCTAAGTGATCGCGATGGATGGAATCATCTTTATCATGTAGCCTCATATGGCCAGATTAAAGGGCAAATTACAAGTGGTACGTTCAATGTAACCGCATTCTACGGCATGGATAAGAACAAGCGATTGTATTATCAAAGTTCTGAGGAAAGCCCTACTGAACGCAACATCTACAGCATTAAATTGAACGGTTCTGGTAAAGTCCCTCTTGCCAGTAGACAGGGAACGAATAATGCGACCTTTACTCCGGACATGAGGAAATTTGTAAACACCTTCAGTGCAGAAGGACAACCTACAGAGGTGACCCTTGTGGAGTCAAGAAAAGGTGAACAAATACGCACGATTAAAACCAACGAGCGTGCGGTAAAAGCCCTTGAAACGTATACATACAGTCCAAAGGAATTCTTTACCGTTTCAACGCCGTCCGGAGGCGATCTGAACGCTTGGATGATCAAGCCCGTGGATTTTGACGAAAGCATGACTTACCCCCTATTCATGTTTGTATATGGTGGGCCAGGCAACCAAACCGTCATGAACAGCTATGATGCGTTCCGAGGCATGTGGTTCCAGATGTTGGCCAATGAGCTTGATATCATTGTGGCGAGCGTAGATAATCATGGGACAGACGGTCGTAGCGAAGAATTCAAGAAGAGTACCTATGGTCAAATGGGGAAACTCGAGACCCGCGATCAAACAGAGGCGGCATTAGAATTAGCAAAGTTGCCTTATATCAATGGAGATCGTATCGGCGTCTTTGGGTGGAGTTATGGAGGCTACATGGCGTCCAATTGTTTGTTCCAGAGCCCAGAGGTCTTCAAAATGGCCATTGCAGTGGCTCCTGTGACGAACTGGCGATTCTACGACAATATCTATACCGAGCGCTACATGGGACTACCTGCGGAAAATGGTGATGGCTATGATGCGGATAGTCCGCTATCCCATGTGGACGGCCTGCAGGGCAAGTATCTTCTCATCCACGGAACTGGTGACGATAATGTACACGTGCAGAATTCAATGCGAATGGTTGAGGCACTAGTTCAAGCGGATAAAGATTTTGATTGGTTCGCCTTCCCGGATAAAAACCATGGCATCTATGGTGGTAACACTACCATGCATTTGTACCGAATGATGACCGAGTTCATCTCAGACAATTTATAGAAGCACACTATTTACAGCCTAAGAAATAAAATGTATACTTGTTCAACACTAAAACACCTGAAACATGAGTGATCAATCTATGAAGCATCCACCAGCGCTTTGGACGCTATTTATGGCCGAAATGTGGGAGAGATTCTGCTATTACGGGATGCGTACCCTCTTAACATTATTTCTAGTAAAATCCCTTTTAAAAGGCGATGCTGAAGCCTCCGTTATATATGGAGCATATACGGCACTAGTCTATGCTGCGCCTGTTTTAGGTGGTAGAATGGCTGATTCATATTTAGGATATCGTTATGCCATAATGCTTGGTGCTGTACTGATGGCCATTGGCGAATTTTTAATGGTTGCTGGTACCGATATGTTAGGACTCGATGCCGGACTGCGTGAAAGCTTAATGCTTATTGGTATGGGTGGTTTGATCGTGGGTAACGGATATTTTAAAGCGAACATTTCAACCATCGTAGGAAAGTTATATGAAGATGGAGATCCTAGACGTGATTCTGGCTTCACCATTTTCTACATTGGTATTAACATAGGTGCGCTTTTAGCGACCACTGTAGTAGCCTATGTAGGTGAAACTTACGGTTTTGAGTATGGATTCGGGCTGGCAGGTATTGGAATGCTTCTTGGTCTATTCATCTTCTGGGGTGGACGTAAGAAGTACAATCATGTGCCTAATATAGATATTCCAGAAGCTGGAAAAGTGAAGATGTATGGTATGAAAACATACCAATTCATTACTGTAGCTTCTTTATTCCTCATTCCATTAAGTTATGTCTTGATATCACAAGATGAATTACTACAGTATTTACTGCTGGGAATATTTGTTTTAGTGGCGTATCAATTGATCGCTGCTGGGGTAAAAGAAGGTAAAATTTGGCGAGATAGGATGATAGCCTTGGTCATCATGATGGTGGTTAACGTGGTGTTCTGGTCATTTTTCGAACAAGCAGGTACGTCCTTAACTCTTTTCGCTGATCGAAACGTAACACGTGAAATTTTCGGTTGGGCAATGCCTGCCTCTATGACCCAATTCTTCAACCCGTTCTTCATTGTCACCTTTGGCTCATTGTTTACCTGGATGTGGATGAAGCTAAACAAGATGGGGAAGAATCCTTCCATTCCCATGAAGTTTTCACTTGGTTTACTTCAATTGGGTGCAGGGTTTTTGGTAACGGTTGTCGGGTACCAATTCTTGGATGATACTACCTATGCAGTTCCGTTGCTGACATTGGTATTCTTATACATGCTACACACAACCGGCGAGCTTTTTGTAAGCCCTATAGGATTATCTATGGTTACGAAACTTGCTCCTAAAAAGATATCGGGTACCGCAATGGGAGGATGGTTTTTGTCTTTCGCAATGGCTAATTTTTTAGCCGGTCAAATAGCGGCAGTTACCGGAGCAGAAGGCAATGAGGAGAAAATCAAAGACGAAAGAGAAACAACATTGGTTGAGGCACTTGCTAAACATCCAGATGTCGGGACATTCAACGAATGGGAACACCTCGTATATCCTGATGAAGCATCGAACAGTATTCCTCAAAACCTGGATATGATCACTTATAATAAATACCAACAATGGGTCATCTTCAGCAAGGCATTCAAAAGTGATGAAACTTTGTCTGAATATTTAGATAAAAGTGAAACTGGAAAACTCGACTTTACGGATGTAGAAGCATGGTTACGCCAAGATTGGGTGGCACTTAATAAAGATCTGAAAGAAATCAGTGATTGGGAATCCAGTGACTTCAAGAATATTGATTTCGAATCTTTCTTATACTACACAGCCGAAGCTTTTAACGAAGAGGAACTTGAGGATGGCATTAAGCTTCGCGATGCGTACGATTCGCATGTGAAGTCCGTTTCGAAGCAAAGTTTAGATAAATACACGAACATTTTTAAGATGCTTGGTTTATTTGCGATCGGTATCGCTGTCATTCTTGCTTTATTCCGCAAGCCAATTAATAGACTGATGCACGGAGTGGAATAAACTTTTAGCATAGTTTTATCATTCAAACCCCATGCCTTCTGCATGGGGTTTTTTACTTTAGAGAAATGAAACAATTCGTTCTAATATTGGGAGTTCTGCTCTCCACGGTTACCATGGCTCAAGAAAAAATCCAATGGATGAGTATTGAGGAGGCCTATGCCTTAACGCTTTCGGAAGAGGATCCAAAAAAAATATTCATTGACGTATATACGGATTGGTGTGGATGGTGCAAGAGGATGGATAAAGCCACGTTTCAAGATGCCGAAGTGGCGGCCTACATGAATGCTAATTATTACAATGTAAAGTTTGACGCAGAGCAGAAGGAGTCCGTCACAATCTTAGACAATACTTTTAAGTTTATCCCACAGGGAAACCGGGGCTACCATGAATTGGCCGCAGCACTTCTAAATGGAAAGATGAGCTACCCTACGGTAGTTTTTATGAATGATAAATTCGAATTACTCAGCCCAGTACCTGGATACCAAGAACCTAAAGGTTTTATGCAGGTAGCCAAATTTTTTGGGGATGATGTTTATAAGGTACAATCTTGGCAAGACTACACTCGACCCTAAAATTTCCCACTTTGTGAGCGAGGATTTCTCTTAAAACTTAAAGTCGTACCCTTTCAGCGTTAACTTATCGTATTCCTTTTGGTCGAATTCAAATAAACGGCTTGGCTTTTTATTTCCGGGCGCCTCGAAAATGCTTTCCCCTACCTCAAGCAATAACTGACTGCGCATGAATTTCTTTCTGAAATTTCGCTTGTCTAATTTCTTTCCGAGACATTCTTCATAAAGCGCATGAATCATATTAAAAGTGAATCGCTTTGGCAGAATAACAAATCCAATAGGACGATGCTTCACACGCCGCTTAAGACGTTCGTAAGCCATTTCAAGGATTTCGTTGTGGTCAAATATCATCTCTGGGGCATCGTTAAGATTCAGCCACTTGTACCCTTCGACTTTAACGTCCTTAACTAAGTCCCAATTCACCAAAGCATAATGAGCGATATTTACGACTCGTCCCATAGGGTTTCTATAAACTTTGGCGAATGCATTAAGCTGCTCAAGATATACCTTGTCCATTCCAAGGATTTTAACAGCCAGTCGTTTAGCTACATCTTCCACACTTTCCGAGGCATCAACCCAATTACTAGGCAACATAGGTGCACCTCGATAAGGTTCCTCTGTCTTTTTGCCAACTAATGTGACTAGTTTTTGACCGTCAAAAGCGATAACAACGAGGGAAGTACCTAAAGCAACATCAAATTTCATAAGTAAGGGTATTTTAATCAAAAATATAAAATGTACTTATGGAACTTTATTTTTTAATGTTAAATAATGGTTAATCAGTAGTTTTTACTGATTAAGTTCCATTTAGGCACCAATAATCAAACGCAGAAGGAATAACATTTGAAGTTGTCGGGAGTATCAAACTAACGTAGCTAATCTTTTTAAGGATTCTTTAACCCCTACGGGGTTGTTCAACTATTTCATCCAAGCGTTATCCTCTAAGACAAGATAGGATTCAAAAGCGACGTTGCACAATAAACTGATGACAATGCCAAAGACACCCAGGGAATTCCAACCTAGAAAGAAACCATCGATGATGGTGGAAGGGCTTGCATACATCTTCCTGTATGGCCCCATCTTCACTTTTTTCTACTGTGTCATACAAGGAATGAGATGGTTGTTTGGCTACTAAATCGAATGAATATGAAACGAATGATTTTTAGCCTATTACTTCTATCTGGAATAGTCGTAAAAGCACAAAGTAAGTGGCCAGAGGTACAATGCGGCGATACCACATACTACCTATTAGATAACGATGACGTAGGTTTTTTAGATTCTTATGTTTTTACAGAAGGTATGTCTCCAATGGGCCTTGGTATTTTCCAAGGAAGGTTGTATTCGTTCCGTCACAAACGAGGAGAAGGCGACACCTGGAAGCCTGGGACTGTATATGGATTTCCAATAGACAACAAGAGCCCGCAAATTGGGATATCATACCCTTGGGAGAATCATGAATTCAGTACGGATTATAGAAACCACCCTCTATTCAAATTGACCCAGGAGCGAAAGGAAAAGCGTAGAAAGTTTGTCGCTAATGGCAATCTCTACGATGACACTACGGAGATTAATAAGTATTTCAATGATACTAACTACACCTCCCACCAAAATGAAGCAGTGACAGATGTAGAAAGCAAGTGGGCATCTATAACGTGTGGAGATACCACGTATACATTAATATCAGACTACAGTGTTATTGAGGACTTTAGGGTTGAAAACACATGGGTCTCATTTGATGTAGGGTTTGGGTACGATACTATGGTTTATGAATTCTTCATATTTGAAGAAGAAGGAATCATGATAGGCGCCCCCCATAACGTAAACTGCGCAATGATGGAGTACCCAATTGAAAACCATGAGGAGAAATACTGGGATTATGTTGAATCAAATTGGTACCTCAGAAAAACGGAACGCATCAATAGAGGTCGAAAAAGAGATGGACTTAAGCCAGTAAAGACGTATACCCGAACAGGGTGGAGATAAAAAAGGGAGCGTTTAAGTCAAGCAGAATGCTGGGTAACAAAAAACCCCACTGATGCGGGGCTTTTCATCTTCAGGGTGAAAGACGGGGTTCGAACCCGCGACCTCCGGAACCACAATCCGGCGCTCTAACCAGCTGAGCTACAATCACCATTTAAGGGCCGCAAATATATAGTTATTCCCTTCATATGTGCAATAGCTCAGTTTAAAATTGGGCAAAAAAAAGACCGACTCTTGGTAAGTCGGCCTATAATTTTAGAACATTCAACTCAGTCTAAAAGACTACCCAAAGGGTAACCACACAAATAATAAGAAGGAAGGTCAAGACTCGAGTCGTTGATGACATAGGTACCCTAGTCTCTTTACTCCATAGTAAAGATGAATCTTCATAAGACTGTGCCGTTGGATTTGCTAGGCTAACTGAGACTAGTACCAAGGAACAAATGGCGAATAAGAATAGTGCAAAGTGTAAGAAATTCATTCCTATGAACCATTCTATAAATGCCGGGTATTCAAGGTCCGCGATTTCCAAAACTAATCTGCTTACACCCAAGATTCCACCGGATATCAATGCCCATTTGGCACCTGCGGAATTTATCTTTTTAAAGAATATTCCCAATAAGAAGGCGGCGGCAATAGGTGGTGAAATTAAGGCTTGAACAGTTTGTAATTTTTTGAACAACCCTCCTTCAATAGCTTGCATCAATGGAATCCAAGCCATGCCAAGTAATACTAAGGCAATAGTAGATAATCGACCCGCATTGACCAACTCACGATCTGAAACCGTCGGACGAAATTTCTTGTATATGTCGAAAGTAATGAGCGTAGATGTAGAGTTGAATACTGAACTTAACGATGACATTAGCGCCGCCAATAAACCTGCTACCACAAGACCTCTTAAGCCTACGGGCAAAACGGTTTTAACCATTTGCGGCAAGGCAGAGTCTGCGCCGTCTGCCGTAAAATGGAACAGACTAATATCTTTACTGGCTAACGCATAGGCGATGACTCCTGGGATCATAAAAATGAACAGCGGGAGGAGCTTCAAGAATCCGCCAAATAGGGTTCCTTTTCGCGCGGTATCAATGTCTTTTGCAGCCAAGACACGTTGAACGATGAATTGGTCCGTACACCAATACCATACGCCTAATATAGGTGCACCAAACAGTATACCTGTCCAAGGGAAATCCGGGTCAGTCATAGGTCGCCACAGGCTCCAGTGTTCCGCAGTAGTGTGTTTTACCACTTCATCAATGCCGCCCATATATTGTATTCCAAAAATGGTCAGCACTATGGAACCACCTACCAGCACAAACATTTGAAGCAGGTCTGTGTAAACCACCGCTTTGAATCCACCAAAAACCGTATAAATTCCCGTGGCTACCACGATAAAGACTGCACCATACCAAAAGTCAATACCTAATAATGACTCAAAAACGATGGCACCGGCAAAAATGGTTACCGAAATCTTCGTCAAGACATAAGCGATGATGGAAACGTATGTCAAATATGTTCTAGCCCAACCGTTATAGCGTTTTTCAAGGAATTCTGGCATAGTAAATACTCCAGAACGCAAATAGAATGGTACAAAAACCCAACCGAGGAGAATCAAGATTAATGAAGCAAGCAACTCGAATTGGCCCGCGACTAATTCCCCTGAAGCTCCTTGTCCGGCTAAACCAACCAAGTGTTCTGAGCCAATATTTGAAGCGAATAAAGAGGCGCCAATGACAAACCATCCGAGGTTTCGTCCTCCTAAAAAATAATCTGCAGCTTCGCCATTTTCGCTCTTTTTAGAACCGCTCTTGAAAGCAACGATAAATACGATAACGAAATAGAATGCTACAACAATGTAATCTGTTGTATTGAGCATACGAGTGTCTTTTAAGTTTCGTGCCTAATTTAGTGTGCTTTGTACAATTAGTATTCATTGGCTCAAAAATGTATGCCGGCATCGAAATGGTATTGTTTACCTTTAGTTCATGCCTAGATTGATCCTGCTACTTCTACCCATGCTGTTTTGGCAATGCCGCACTGCGACAGAAGAAATCTCCGTCGCCGGACCTCCCTATGCTGGAGAGCCGAAATACTATGGTGGTCAACGATTTGAAAGAACTAAAGCATCTATCGCGCTAGGCCAACGACTATTTAACGACCCAAATCTCAGCGTAGACAGCACGATCAGCTGTGCAAGCTGCCATAAGGCTAGCGCTTATTTCTCGGATCCGGGCAAGGCTCTTTCCCAGGGGCTAGAAGGCGAGCGGACAGAACGTAATACCAGTGCTTTAATAAATTTGGCGTGGCACCCCTATTTCTTTGGAGAAGGCGGGGTGAGAAACCTTGAACTCAGCTCCTTTGTTCCCATCAACAACAGGCATGAGTTTGGCCGTGAGCTTCACGATGTAGTTGAGGGACTCATGACGGATCCTTCGTACGTTGAAGAGTTTGAAAAAGCCTTTTCATCGCAGCCTATCACCGATGCACAGTTTGTAACTGCCTTGGCCCACTTCATGGCAAGTATTCAATATTATGAGAGTCCATATGATCAATGGATGAAAGGTGATTCCACGTCCCTCGACAAAAAAGAGCGTAACGGATTGAGTCTATTCCAAAAGCATTGTTCATCATGCCACAGCGGACCTCAGCTGAGCTCATTTGCCATCGCGACCAATGGTTTGCCCACCAATGCAGATTACGGGAGGATGAACATCACTAATGATCCCAGGGATAGCGGTCATTTTAAAATTCCAAGTCTTAGAGGCATTGCTCTTACCTACCCATACATGCATGACGGCAGCTATGCCGATCTCGATACCGTGCTAAGGACGTATAATAAAGTGCGAGGGCTGGGGCTGACCGGAGAAGAATTGGCCCAACTCAATGCTTTTTTAAATACCCTTCACTAGCGTACCTTGTAGGCATGAGCAAAGACCCGAAGGTTTTACATGTGGTGAAGTGGTATCCGCACGCATCGGATCCCCAAAACGGAATTTTCGTTAAAAAGCATATTGAAGCGACTTCAAAAGCACCGTTGGTGCTGGGTTTCGTGAATTCACACGATCCTTTGGTAGAGGATGAGGGCGTACAGGTATTTGGGGCACGTCGAATGAGTCAAGTGGCCAAGTTTGGCGCTTTCACGGCACGAATAAAGGTTGATCAACCGGAAATTATTCATTTTCATTGCTTTGCTCCTGACCTCGTGCCGCTGTTATGGTATGCACGTAGAAAAGGGATTGTTACCCTGCATACCGAACATGGCAGTGCCTTTTTACCGGAACGACTTCATTTGTTACGTGGCTGGAAGCGAAAAGCTGCTCGCTGGTATTTCCGTCGTTTAAATGAATGCTCTTGTATTAGCCCTGCCCTGATGGAGGGAATCACTACTCTGGCTAGAAACAGAACAGTTCACCTTATCCCAAATGTAGTTTCCCCAGCAAGTAATAAACGAACAAGTACGCCCATAAGTTATAGTTTCTGTGTAGTCGCAGATGTCGTTTTTGAAACAAAGGCACAGGAGATAATATTGGAAGGTTTTCAACAGCTTCCACAAGCCAGGACAGAACTTCACTTCTATGGAGGCGGACCAGATTTGGAGCGCCTAAAGTTAAAAGCCCAACCCTTACCAAATGTTTGGGTGCATGGCCGAAAGACTAATGCTGAAATCTTAAAACTTTTACCCTATCACAACGCGTTGATATTACACAGTCATTATGAAACCTTTGGAATAACCGTATTTGAAGCTCGAACTGCGGGTCTATGGGTCGTTGCAAAAAGCAATTTTGGAGGAGCTCCATGGTATGATGACGGGGTTCGCATTGCTGATACACAAGATGCGCTGGTTTCCCAAATGCAGGCCTTAATTGACACAGAAAATCCCAGCATCGGGAAGTTCGACGAACTCTCCAAAGAAGCCATTGGTCATAAAATCCACGCATTATACCGCGAAATCCTCGGTTGACCCTCCTATTTTCAGGACAATCCGTTATATTTACTCGACACAAAAACACCTTAAGTATATGAAAAGACTTCTACTCGCATTTGCTGGTTTGAGCGTTATTGGCGCCACAGCGCAAGAGGCAAAAGTTGACCTCGGAAGAAGTGCCGAAATGTATGTAGCTAATCATGCAGATGGCATTCCTTACAATACCAGTGCTAACAAGCAGAGCTCTGCTGTAGCTATTGGTACCGCACCAAACGTGTACGGAACCGGTTTCGGACCTAAGACGAATATTTGGGCGGACGAAGATTTGAATACCATCGTTTTCTTGCACCGTTCAGATTACGGTACTAACGGCGATAATAGCTCAGGAAGTTTGCGTTTTGACTATTCAACCAACGGCGGTTCTACTTGGACTGCAAACGCTGGTCCAGTCTACAACCCGAACTTGAGCGGTTACGCTTATCCTGGTTTCGCTCGTTACCCACACATCGGTATCTTGAACGAAAGTGGAAATACTAACCCACTAAACGCCAGCATCTCTGTATGGGCTCCTACCCTTGCAGGAACAAACGCGGGTGCATGGGGTGGTGCTTTGATGGGTACGCACAAAATGGACAACACTACCACCAACATGTCTGTAGATACTACTGGCGGTCACTTGACACTAGAGAACTCTTACGTGGACGGCGGTACGTTTTGGGGTCTTTCATTCGACCACCCGAACTACGATGTTAGCGAGTACACCGATACTGCGTTGATCTGGAAGGGTACTATGGACTGGACGACAGATTCTATGACCTACACAGAGCACAAAGCATACTTGCCTGTTACCCTAGATGCTACCAACGGTAAGATCTACGGCGACGGAAAAGTATTCTTCGCATCGAACAAAACCACTGGTTACGTAAGTATCGAAGCCTACGACAGCACCATCGCACCAGATAAAGTGATTCACCCGTACATGATTAAAACTACGGATGGCGGTTCTACTTGGAGCGCGGCAATGGGACCAAATATGGACCTACTTGTAGATAATGGTTCTGGCGACAGCTTGGTGGATATCTTTGATATGATCACTGGCGGTTGGGACATCGGTCACTTGACGTCTTCCACTCGCGGTCACGATTTGGCGGTTGATGCCAACGGTAATCCACACATGTTTGTACACGTTTTCCCAGGCACAGGTACTACTCCAACAGGTGGTTCTACTGCGGGTGATTTTACTTACTTCCCGGGTGTGAACTTGTTGGTAGATGTATTTACTACTGACGGTGGTTTGACTTGGGAATGTAATATCATCTCTCAGGTATTCACATTTAGCTACGACTTTGACGCCACCAATGGTCCTGTACCAGAGGCGAACCGTCCGTACATCAGCATGAACGCCTCTCGCGACATGATGTTCTTCTCTTGGTTCGAAACAGATACCACGTTTGCAAGCGGTACGACTGATAACCAGTTCCCGGATTGGAGATGTCAAGGGTACAACGTTACTGGCGATTCTTTGGAAGGTCCTATGACCGTTATGGGTACTTATGGCGATGCAACTTGGGGTAACGTAGCGGATTGGGCATTTGATAACGGTGACGGCACGCACCAGTTGCACATGACTTATGGTCCAATTGAAGATTTCGGTTCGTTCAGCGTATTGAACCCGATTGACTTCTACTACCTCGGCCAGCCTTATCCTAATAACGTTGGTTTGGAAGAATTGGAACTCAACAACTTTAGCGTGAGCCAAAACTACCCGAACCCGACAGATGCCTTGACGAAGATTGCTATTGAAGCAGCGGCTCCAGCGCAATTCAACTTGAGCATTGTGGACCTTACCGGTCGTTTGATCTTGAACGAAGACCTAGGACTTTTGAATGAAGGTCGTCACATCCACACTGTTGATGCGACCAACTTCGCATCAGGTGTGTACTTCTACACGGTTCAATCTGGTGATTACAGCATCACCAAGAAATTGATCGTGGAGTAAGCGAAAATTTTGACCCACTAAAAACCCCCGCGGCTGCGCCGCGGGGGATTTTTATGCCTTAGATTTTTCTCTTTCGTCGCGAAAAAAAGTGCTTTAATACTGCATGAGGTCTTCAATGGCCGCCTGAAGCTTGCTCTTAGCCAAGTAGCCTTCCTCCAATGTATGGTGGAACGGCACTGGCGTCGCATCAGAAGCCACTAAGGTGATAGGACCGTCTAATTCGTCCCAGCATTCCTTTGATAAAAGACTGACCACATGTTCCCCATAACCGCCAACGGCCACATCCTCTTGGAGCACGATCACCTTGCCTGTTTTGCAAACGCTTTGTTTGATGCCTTCGATATCGAGCGGTACCAAGGTTCTCATGTTAAAGATCTCCACCTGGCCCTCCAGTCCTAGGGCTTCCACAG